>NZ_JBITSA010000027.1:0-65198 GCF_044540385.1 Kitasatospora sp. NPDC086009 | reverse complement strand
CCCACCGCCCTGGAGTCTGGAGTACGGATGTCCGCCGAGAACAGTGCCACCCGTGCCACGACCGGCCCCGCCGAGACCCATGCGCCCGGCCCGCCCCGTCCGGCCCCGGCGTCCCACCCGGCCGCGCCGCCCGCGCTGGCCGGCCCACCTGCCCTGCCCGCGCTGCCGCCGCTGCACTGCCTGCGGCGCCTCGAACCGGGCCCGCCGCGCCTCGGGGCGCTGCCCACCGGCACCCCGGTCTGGCTGGTCAGCCGGCACGCCGACGTGCGGCAGGTGCTGACCGACCCGCGCCTGGGCCGCGCCCCGCTCTACGCGCCCGAGGCACCCCCGCTCACGCTCACCCCGAACCTCCTGGACAACCCGGAGGGCATGCTGAACCTCGACGGCGTCGACCACCAGCGGCTGCGCCGCACGGTGCAGCGGGCGTTCACCCCACGCGCGATAGCCCGCTGGCGGCCCTGGGTCGCCTCGGTGGTCGAGGCCCTGCTGGACGAGCTGATCGACCAGGGCTCCCCCGCCGACATCATCGCCGCCTACACCCGCCCGCTGCCGGTGGCCGTGATCAGCAGGCTGATGGGCCTCGACGGCCTGGACGGCAAGCGCCTCGCCCACTGGAGCGACCACGCGCTCTCCACCACCGCGCACTCGACCGAGTCGGTCCGGGTGGCCATGGAGGAGTTCGCCGGTTTCGGGGCCGGCCTGATCGCCGAACGCCGGGCCGCGCCCGGTGACGACCTGGTCAGCGGCCTGCTCGCAGCGGCCCGGGAGAGCGGGGGCATCACCGAGCGGCAGCTGGTCTCGCTGGTGATCGGCCTCGTGGTGGCCGGGCACGAGACGACCATGACGATGCTCGGCAACGCCCTGATCTATCTGCTGAGTGACGGCCGCGAGGCCTGGCACCGGCTGGCCTCCGACGAGCAGAGCGCGGTCGCCGCCACCGAGCAGCTGCTGCGCGGCGTCCCGCTCGGGGACGGCGACGCACTCCCCGGTCTGTTCCGGCGCGCCGTCGAGGAGGTGGAGATCGGCGGCGTGGTGATCCCGGCCGGCAGCGTGGTCGCCGCCGACACCACGACCGCCAACCACGACCCCGAGGTCTTCACCGGCGATCTGCTGACCGAGCTCTTCTCGCCGCTGGCCGCGCCGATGTACACCTTCGGCGCCGGGCCGCACCACTGCCTGGGCGCCTGGCTCGCCCGGATGGAACTGGAGCTGGCCCTGCACCGGCTGGCCCGCCGCTTGCCTGCGCTGCGGCTCGTCGGGCCGACGGACTCCATCGACTGGCGGCGCGGGCTGCTGACGCGCAGTCCGAACACGCTCCAGGTCGCCTGGTGACTCCGGACTCGACCGGGCCCGCGTCGGACACCCGGCGTGCGGGCTCCCGGCAGTCGTCCTCCCCGACCGCTCCCGCGGCCGCGGTTGCGGCGGCTGCGGTTGCGGCGGCTGCGGCCGGAGGCCCGCCCGGGGAGGACGACCCGGTGGTGGTCCGGGTCGACCGGGACCGCTGCATCGGCTCGGGGATGTGCGCGCACACCGCTCCCGGCTCGCTGGCGCTGGGCGCCGACGGCGTGGCCCACCCCCTGCGGGGACCCGCGCCCGACGGCGGACCGGCCGGCGAGCGGCTGACGGCGCGACTCGCCGAGGCCGTCGACTGCTGCCCGGTCGAGGCGCTCGCCCTGCACTCGGCACGGGACGGCCGCCGGGTCGCGCCGTCCGACTGAGACCGCCGGCGCCGCCCTCCGGCCCAGGGAGCGGCGGCGCCGACCGCCCCGGACGGCCGCTCAGGCCCGGGCGGCGGCTTCCGCGCAGGCCAGCGCGGCGCGGAGCTCGCTCACCGGATCACCCTCGTGGTACGGCCGCTCACTGGTCTCGATGTGGTCCAGGAACTCCTGGTACCGCACCGCGTAGGCGAGGTGGTAGAGCGGCTCGACCAGCGCCAGGGCGCGCTCCGGATCCGACCCGGGGGCGTGCTCCCGCCAGGCACCGGCCCACACCGCGGCGACCTGCGCCCAGCGCTCGTCGGACACGTACTGCCGGGGGCGCAGCCCGTCCAGCGCCGGGTGCCCGAAGCAGGAGTCCGCGTAGTCGACGACTACCGCCCGCGTGCCGTCGGAGCGCCAGTTCCCGGGGTGGAAGTCCCCGTGCACCAGGGTCTCGGGCAGCCCGCAGGCGGCCAGCTCCGCGACCAGCGCGGGCAGCCGGTCCGCGAGCGCCCGGGCGGCGGCGAACTCCTCGGCCGTCAGCGGCTCGCCGGACGCTCCCGGGCCGGCCGGCTCCGCGGCGCCCTCCGCTTCCCGCTCCAGACGGTCGAGCAACGCGCCCACCCGGGCGACCAGCGTGCGCGGGGTGCGGTCCCGCAGGCCGGCCGCGGCGGCCCGGCCGTCGGCGGCGAGCGCCGCCTGGGCGGCGACCAGCCGAGGCACCACGGCAGCGACCTCCTCCCCGGACGGGCCCCAGCAGTCCTCCCCGGGCACGTGGTCGAGCAGCAGCCGCCCGTGCACCGGGTCGGTGCCGAGCAGCCGCGGCACCAGGGTGGGATCGACGCTGCCGAGCAGCGCGATCACCGCGCCCTCGTCGGCGTTGAACGCCGGGTTGGTCACCTTCAGCCAGGCGTCGACGCCGGTCGCCGTCCGGTAGCGGAAGAGTCCGGACAGGTTCCACGTCCGGACCTGCTCCACCGGGCCGGCCACCGGACGGCCCACCCGGTGCAGCGTCCGCTCCGCCCAGTCGAGGGTGGCCCGCAGCCCGGCCTGGGTGGCCCAACCGGCCCGCCGCTCGGCCGGCCCGAGCAGGGCGGCCGCCTCGGCACCCGCCTGACGCGGCTCCAGGGCGGCCGGGCGCTCCAGTGCCTCCGCGTGGTAGACCACGTGCCCGCCGCTGCCGCCGCCACCCGCCGCCACCTCGGCGAGCCGGAGCACCAGCACGGGCACCCCCAGCTCCTCGGACAGCCGCTCGACGACCGGCCCGGCCGACGACCACCACGCCCCGTCCACCTCGAACGGCCCTACCGGGCCGAGGTATTCACTGCCGTGGGTGACGTGGATGCTGACCGTCCGACCGTTCGCCTGTTCCATCCGCGCAGGGTCCCCCACCCGTTCGACGTGCGCAATCGGTTTTCCGCGCACCGCCTCCGCCCACCACCTCCGCCTCGGCCGCGCCACCGAACCGACCGACCGACCGACCGACCAGGCTGACTCCCCCACTGCCCCTGCGTGCTCTGCGCACCCGAGGTGACGGAGCGCCACCGCCGACGGTCCGAGGGCCCCTCGGCCGCTACGGGATCACCACCCCCGCACCTGAGACCCGGACGCGGGTGTCGTCCGCGCGCAGCTCGACGCCCAGCACGCCCGGGCGGCCGAGGTCCTCGCCCTGGTGGATCGTCAGGATGGCCGGTGCGGTCACCGCGCCCCGCTCCCGCAGGTAGGCGCCGAAGGCGGCGGCCGCCGCGCCCGTCGCCGGATCCTCCACGACGCCGCCGACCGGGAACGGGTCACGGGCGTGGAAGACGTGCTCGCTCTCCCGCCAGACCAGCTGCACGGTGGTGAGCCCGCGGGCCGTCATGTAGGCGGCGAGGCCGTCGAAGTCGTAGTCCAGCCGGGCCAGCCGGTCACGGGTGGCGGCGGCCAGCACCAGGTGCCGGGCGCCGGCGTAGGCGATCCGGGGCGGCAGCGCCGCGTCCAGCTCGTCGGCCGACCAGCCGAGCAGGGCGAGCGCCTCCTCGATATCCGCGCCGCTCACCTCCTCGACGTGGGGCTCGACGCTGGTCAGCGTGGCGCGCAGGACGCCGTCCGCGCCCTTGTCCACCTCGATCGGCACCTCGCCGGCCTGCGTGGCGAAGACGAACCGGCCCGGGCCCGTCCGCTCGGCGAGCGCGACGGCGGAGGCGACGGTGGCGTGGCCGCAGAACGGCACCTCCAGCAGCGGGCTGAAGTACCGCACGGTGTAACCGGCCCCGGCCGGGCCCGCGACGGAGCCGGCCGCGTCCGGTATCAGGAAGGCCGTCTCGGAGTAGCCGAGCTCGGCGGCTATGGCGAGCATCCGCTCCGCGGACAGGCCGGAGGCGTCGAGCACCACACCGGCCGGGTTGCCACCGCCGGGGTCGGTGGAGAAGGCCGCGTAGCGCAGGACGTCGCTCTGGGGAACTGCCGCGGGCGCGTCGTCAGTGATCATGCCCGGTCGAACGCCGTCGTTCGGCCGCCTGTTCCCACCCGCCGGCCCCGATCGGTGGTGCGGCGCACGTAGCACGCCCCTTCCCGGCCCGCGCGCCCCCGACGCACCACCGCCGACGACCCGCCGGTCCGTCCCGTCCCGTCCGGTCCCGGAGCCCTCCCTCGCGCCGGCACCGCACCGGCACCGCACCGTCAGCGCAGCACCGCCTCCAGCAGGTCCGAGCCCAGCCGGGCACTGCCCGCCAGGTCGAGCTGGTACAGCATGTACCGCCCGCGCCGCCGGGTGGTGAGCAGCCCGGCCCGGCGCAGCACCGCCAGGTGCCGCGACACCTCCGGCGCGCTGAGCTGCCAGGCCGCCGCCAGCTCCCCCGTGGTGTGCGGACCGCGCGCCATCGTGCGGGCGAGCCGGAGCCGGACCGGGTGGGCCAGCGCCTCCAACCGCTGCTGCACCACGGCGAGCGAGACCGGCTCGGGCAGCCCGCCCTCCGCGATCGGGTACTGCACCACCGGCCGCCACCCGGGCTCGTGCACCACCAGCAGGTGCGGGTGCCCGAAGGCGGTCGGCACGAAGGTCACTCCCCCGGCGTCGGACCGGGTGGCGCTGTCCTGCAGCTTGTCGATGACGATCCGCCGCCGCCCGTCCGCCCTCTCCTCCAGGGCGATCGAGGAGGACACCGCCGCCAGGGCGCTGCCGAGGCCGTGCCGGGCCAGCCGGTCCGCCTTGTGCCGGGCGTCGGCCGCGAGGTCCGGCAGCACCCGGCGCCAGGCAGCCGCGAAGAACGCCTCCCCGCAGTCCTCCAGCAGCCGGCGGAGCAGGGCCCGGACGGCCGGCGGGTCGGCGAACAGCCGGTCGGCGAAGGCCGCCTGGCGAGGGCCCCGGGCCATCGCGAGCTCCCGGGCCCGCTCCTGCGCCACGGGGTCGCTGAGCGGCGAGTCGCGCCGCTCGGAGAGCCGGGACGTCCCGCAGGTCATGAAGGAGGCCGCCCGGACGTACAGCTCGTCGTCGATCCGGTCGACGGCGTCCAGCTCCTCGGCCAGGGTGGCCCCCGGCCGGCCGGGGACGAGGAAGTCGGCCCGAGAGGAGCGCCAGAGGAAGTCGGCC
Source organism: Kitasatospora sp. NPDC086009 (assembly GCF_044540385.1). Classification (NCBI taxonomy): domain Bacteria; kingdom Bacillati; phylum Actinomycetota; class Actinomycetes; order Kitasatosporales; family Streptomycetaceae; genus Kitasatospora; species Kitasatospora sp. NPDC086009. The sequence continues at coordinate 59,930 of NZ_JBITSA010000027.1, read as the reverse complement.
TCGGAGAGGCGTTCGGACAGCTCCGGGGCGAGCGAGGCGGCCGTGCTCGCCGCCCAGCCGTGCAGCCCGGGGTGGTGCGCGGGCTCGGCGAGGACGTGCAGCATCGAGCTCAGCTCGGCCAGCGGCGAGGGGGTGAAGAAGACGCGGTCGTCGGACAGCGCGGTGATGTCGATGCTGAGGCTCACTCCGGTGATCCTGCCAGCCCGTCACGACGGCAGCGCCGTCGATTGACGGGAGTCGTCAATCGGCGTGCTCCGGGGCGGTGCGCGGCCGCACGGTACCGGCCATGAACCAGCTCCAACAGAAGTCCCGCTCCGCAGAGGCCTCCGCCCGGGCCGGCCGGCCGCCGAGCCCGACCGCCGCCCGGCCCGGGCCGGCCGCCCTGCTCGCGCTGCTCACCGCCGCCGGTGGCCTCCGCTACGCCACCGCGCTGCTGGTGGACGCGCTCGGCACCGGTCTGCTCCGCCCGTTCATGCTCCTCTACGGCATCGGGGTGCTGCGGCTCGGCGCGGGCACGGTCGGCCTCGCGCTCTCCGCCGGTCTGCTGGCGGGCCTGCTGGTGCTCCCGCTGACCGGCCGCTGGATCGACCGCGGCGCGCGCAGCCTCCCGGCGGCGGCGACCCTGCTGATCAGGGCGGTGGGCTCGGTGGTGCTGCTGTGCGCGGACGGCCTCGGCGGGTTCACGGCGGCCGCCGTGCTGCTCGGCATCGGCGGCCAGAACTGGCCGACCACCCACGCGGCGCTGGTCAGCACCCTCACCGAGGGGCGCACCCGGGACGCCGCGCTGGCCGCCGGGCGGACGCTGCGCAACGCGGGTCTGGGTGCGGGCGCGCTGCTCGCCACCCTGGCGGTGACCGGCGGGTCGGGCGCGATCCGGCTGCTGGCCGGGGCGACGGCCGCCGCGTGCCTGGTCGCGGCGACGCTGGTGCACTCGCTCCGGGTCACCGACCCCGGCGCCGCGGCCGCCACGAGCCCCGCACCGGCCGCCGACCCGGCCACCGTTCCGGACCCGGCCGACGCACCGGACCCGGCCCCGGCCGCCGACCGGGCCCCCGACCCGACGGCCGGCTCCGCCGCCGCTCCGGTGCTGCGCCGGATCGGCCTGCTCAGCATCGCCGCCCTCCCCTACGCGTTCTGCTTCGACGTCCTGGAGGTCGCCCTGCCCGCGCTGCTGGTCCTCCATCTGCACGCGTCCCCGGCCTGGTCCTCCGGGGTGTTCGTGGGCAACACCGTGCTGGTGATCACGCTTCAGCTCGCGATCGTGCTCCGGCTCGCCCGCCGTTCGCGACGGGCCGTGCTGGCCTCCGCCGGAGCGGTCCTGGCGCTCGCCTACCTGGGCTTCTGGGCGGCGTGGGCGATCGGCGGCACCGCTGGTGCGGCCACCGTGGCGGCCGTCTCGGTGCTGTTCACGCTGGGCGAGATCCTCTACAGCGGCTCGGGGACGGCCCTGGTCGCCGCCGTCGCGCCGCCCCGGCTGCTCGGGCGGGCGCTCGCCCGCTGGGAGCTGTCGACGGGCGTCGGCCGCGCGCTGGCCCCGGCCGTGCTGACCGCGCTGCTGGCTGCCGGGCCGGGCGTGCTCTGGCCCGCGCTGGCGGCCGCCACCCTGCTCGCGGCCGGGGCGGTGACCAGGCTGGCTCCGCCGGGGTGACCGGTCGGCGGTGGGAGGATCCCCCCATGGCCGTCACCGTCTTCCAGCAGCAGCTCCGCGACCGCTTCCTCGCCGCCACCGTCACGCCGCCGCCGGCGCCCTGGCAGCCCGTCGGTCCCGGCATGATCGCGGTCGGCGGGCTGCTCGGGATCGGCTTCGCCACCGACCCGGCCACCGGGCACGACCTCGTCCTGGCGGTCTCGACCGCCGGGCACGGCCTCTTCGACGCGACGACCGGCGAGAAGATCGCCCGGGTGTACGACCCCGAGGAGGAGCCGGACGGTCCGGACCTCGCCTGCCCCGGCATCGGCCCGGTCGCCGACGTCCGCGTCCGGGTGGCCGGCCTCCACGGCGGCGGCCTGCACACCGGTACCGACGACGGCTGGCACGTCGAGGTGCTCGTCCCGGAATGGCCCAACGAGCGGGTCCTGCTCTGCACCGGCGGCGGACCGTACACCGGCGACCACGGCGAGACCTGGTGGCAGGTGTTCCACTCCTCCTGGTCGACCTTCCGCGCCGCCGGGTTCTCCCCCTCGGGGCGGACCTTGGCCGTGGCCACCAGCAGCGACCTCACCCTCTGGAGCCGCCCCGACCCGCGGGGCCGGTGAGCGGTCCGGCTCCCGCCCGAGGTGCGGGCCGCGCTCCGGTCGCCGATGCTGGGCGGCGACGCGCGCGCTGCACGGCGGCCGGCCCGGCCCGAGGAAGGACACCCGCATGAGCTCACTCGACTTCGAGGTCATCGACAGCCCCGACAGCTCGCTCAACAAGACCTCCGTGCTGGTGACCGGGCCCGACGACGCCCTGCTGGTGGACGCCGGGTTCACCCGCTCCGACGGGCGCCGGCTGGTCGACCGGATCCGGGCCTCGGGCAAGCGGCTGACCACGGTGTTCGTCAGCCACGGCGACCCGGACTTCTACTTCGGCGCGCAGGAGGTGCAGGACGCCTTCCCGCAGGCGCGGTTCCTGGCCACGGCGTCCACCGTCGAGCACATCCAGGAGTCCTACGAGGGCAAGCTCAAGGCCTGGGCGCACCTCGGACCGGAGCTGCCGACCCGCCTGGTGCGGCCGGAGCCGCTGCACGGTGACGAACTCGTCTTCGAGGGACACCGGTTCGAACTGCGCGGCGCCGACTTCCACCTGCCGGACCGGCACTACCTCTGGCAGCACCACCACCGGGCGCTCCTCGGCGGGGTCCTGCTCTTCGAGGGCCTGCACGTCTGGACCGCCGACACCCCGACCCCGGCGCAGCGGGGTGCCTGGATCGACCTGCTGGACGGCATGGAGGCGCTGGAGCCGGAGTTCGTGGTGGCGGGCCACCGGACCGCCGACGCGCCCACCGACACCACGGCGATCGCGCACACCCGCGACTACCTGCGCTCCTTCGAGACCGAGATCGGCCGGGCCCCCGACGCGGCCGCCGCCAAGGAGGCGCTGGAGCACCGCTACCCGGGGCTGGGCATGGCACTGGCGGTCGACCTCGGTACGAAGGTCGCCAAGGGCGAGATGGTCTGGGGCTGAGCCGCGATGATCGAGATCCCGAGGTCCGAGATGTCGTTCGCCGAGTCCGACGCGCCCGCGGACGTGGTGCGCCGCCAGTACCTGGCCTCGGCACGCGGCGATCTGGCCGCGCTGCGGGCCACCCTGGCCGAGGACGTCGAGTGGACGGAGATGGCCGGCTTCCCGCTGGGCGGCACCTACCGGACACCGAAGGGCGTCACCGGCGGCGTGATGGAGCGGCTGGCCGCCGACTGGGAGGACTGGACGGCCCACGACGACAGCTACGTGGTGGCCGGCGAGAACGTCGTGGTGCTGGCCCGCTACACCGCGGTCAACCGGGCCACCCGCCGACCGCTCGACGTCCGGGTGGCCCACCACTTCACGGTGCGCGGCGGCCGGATCGTCCGCTTCGAGCAGTTCGTCGACACCGCACTGGTCCGCGAGGCGATGACGCACACGCCGTGACGCGGGTGCCGTGACGCGGGGCGCCTTCACGTCCGCCTGCTGGCCGCCGCAAACCCCGAACGCCCTCGCTTCACCCGTTCGGGGGAGCCTGTCGCGGCGCGCCTGGCGTGGCCTCGACAGGCCCTCCGGCCGGCGGCAGGCTGTCCGTGATTCCGGCCGGAGAGCGAGGAGTTCAGCATGAGCACGGACACAGCGGGTACGGCCGACGGGCGCGGGCGCCCGTACGTCATCGTCGGCGCCTCCCTCGGCGGCGCGAAGGCGGCCGAGGCCCTGCGCGAGGCCGGCCACCAGGGCGACATCGTCCTGATCGGCGCCGAGCACGAGCGCCCGTACGAGCGGCCGCCGCTCTCCAAGGGCTATCTGCTCGGCAAGACGCCGCGCGAGAAGATCTACGTCCACCCGCCGCAGTGGTACTCCGACCACGACGTCACGCTGCGGCTCGGCACCGCCGTCACCTCGGTCGACCCGGTCGCGCACACCGTCACGCTCGCCGACGACGGCCGGATCGAGTACGCGAAGCTGCTGCTCACCACCGGTTCGGTGCCGCGCCGGCTGCCGGTACCCGGCGCGGAGCAGGACGGCGTGCACTACCTGCGCCGGGTGGAGGACAGCGACCGGATCAGGGCGGCGCTGGTACCGGGTGCCCGGGTCGTGGTGATCGGGGCCGGCTGGATCGGCCTGGAGACGGCGGCGGCGGCCCGGACGGCGGGTGCCGAGGTCACCGTGCTGGAGGCGGTCGAGCTCCCGCTGCTGCGGGTGCTCGGCCGCGAGGTCGCCCAGGTCTTCGCCGACCTGCACCGCGACCACGGCGTGGAGCTGCGGTTCGGCGCCCAGGTGGAGGAGTTGACGGGCGAGGGCGGCACGGTCACCGGCGTCCGGCTCGGCGACGGCACGACGGTGGCGGCGGACGCGGTGATCGTCGGCATCGGCATCGCCCCCGACACCGCGCTGGCCGAGTCGGCCGGGCTGGCGCTCGACAACGGCGTGAAGACCGACGAGTACCTGCGCACCTCCGACCCGGACATCCACGCGGCGGGCGACGTCGCCAACGCCTTCCACCCGCTGTACGGCCGCCACATCCGGGTGGAGCACTGGGCCAACGCACTCAACCAACCGCAGACCGCCGCGCGCGCGATGCTCGGCCAGGACACGCCCTACGACCGGGTGCCGTACTTCTTCACCGACCAGTACGACCTCGGCATGGAGTACACCGGCTACGTGGAGCCCGGCGGCTACGACCGGGTGGTCTTCCGCGGCGATGTGAAGGCCAACGAGTTCATCGCCTTCTGGCTCGCCGACGGCCGGGTGCTCGCGGGGATGAACGTCAACGTCTGGGACGTCACCGACCCGATCCGCGAACTGATCGCCTCCAAGCGCGTGGTGGACGCCGACCGCCTGACGGATCCCAAGATCCCCCTCGGCGAGCTCTGAGGCACAACAAGAGCCCTGGCCGGCAAGAAGCCGCCCGATCAATCGCCGCGGGCGACGAACGGGACCCGGCTCGGTGGCCAGGGCTCCACCCGGCGGGCGTGAACGCCCTCGACAAGGGGGGTGGCCCAGCCGGCACCGGGACGCGTCCGTCCCTCACATGCGGCGAGCGGCCATCCTCGTCCGCCCCCCGCTCGACCTGGTGGGCGGCGGCATCGGCGCTTGGGCAGGTGGTGGCCCCGCCTCATGAAGTGCAGCGCGTTGAGCAGTTCCTGGCTGTAGGCGAAATCCTCACCGGCCTCGGTGAGGCGCTGGATGTAGGTCATCGCCTGCCGGTAGCCCCGATCTCGGCCGCGACGATGTCGCTCGCCTCGATCGGGGCCTCACCCACCCTGATGTCCTCGACGTCCGACACGCTCGCCGCACAGACCTCGCCACGCCGAAGGTCGCGCGCACCAAGCTCGCCAAAGTTGAGCGTCAGCTTGTCAAGAAAGCTCTGGCGTCGCTATAACTTTCTCGTCGAGGTGCCCAGGCAGGAGGACAGAGCCGGGCAGGTCCGGCGCGATGGCGCCTCTGGGCACCCGTGACCGTTCACGACCGTGAGGAGCTGATCCCTTTGTTGATGCGTACCGACTCCCTGCGCGGAATGCGCGACCTGGACCGGCTGACCCAGCACTTGGTCGGTACCGCCTCCCAGCCGGCGGGGATGCCGCTGGTCGCCTACCGCGACGGAGAGGTGTTCGTGCTGCGCCTGGACCTGCCGGGCATCGACCCGAAGACCATCGACCTGGACGTGGAGCGCAACGTCCTGACCGTGCGCGCGGAGCGCGCGTCCGGGCTGCCGCAGGGCGCGGAGGTGCTGGCGGACGAGCGGGTGCTGGGCCGTTTCTCCCGGCAGGTGTTCCTGGGCGACGCATTGGACACCGACCGGATCGAGGCCGACTTCGACCAGGGCGTGCTGAGCGTGCGCGTGCCGATCAGCGAGAAGGCCCGCCCCCGCAAGATCGCCATCACGGCGAAAGGCGAACGCGAGGCCATCTCCGCCTGACCGCGGCGAGGCGGGGCGCCCCGCCTCGTGCGGGGCGAAGACTGCCTCCCTGACCGGCGCGGAAAATCTATGCCCGCTGGAGTAGACATTGCCGCGCACCGTGGTTAGTGTTTCTCTCGTAGCCGAGATCAAGCGGTACCCGCCAGACACGAACTGGCGGGCAGCAGTTCAGAAGTGCGCAGGTCGGCACGGTTGCAGGGTTCTGAAGCCATGGATGGTGCAGTAGGCGACGGGGCTGGCGGCCGGGCCGGGTGGCCCGCGGGTATCAGGGGCCACCACCGAGCGGTACCGCAGTTCAGCAAGTGCACTACTCGTAGGTGAAGTTGAGTTCGGCAGTACCGGCAGTCGCAGTACGCGGTATCCCGGTGAAGGCGCCCAGGCTGCGGGCGCGCGCACTGGGAGTCCGGCAGTGGGGTTCCAAGCCGAGCAGGACGGGCGACGGGGCTGGCTGCCGGAGTCGGCGGGACCGCCAGGGACCGCCGCAGCAGGACCGGGTAGTTGGCACTACCACGCAGTGGGAAGTACCGCAGTTCGCAGTAACCGGCCCGTACAGAGGATGAATGGAGGGACAACGCGCCATCAGGATCGCCCGGCCCGTGAGGAAACAGCCCGGGCGGACTCCGTAGACCCCAACGCAAGGACGGTGGTTTCCGGTCACGCATACGCGATCCCCGCACACCCCCTCCCCCGGGGCAGTGCGGACACAAGGACCCCGGCCCCAGAGCCGGTAGATGGTGTAAAACCCTTCGGGGCCCCGGGAGCCGCAACGGCCCCGGGGCCCCTCAGCGCGTCCCCGGGCACAACAACAAGAAGAGGTGCAGTGACCACGACAGCCATTCGACCGCATACCCCCGACTCCCTCGACGACGACGACTACCCCGCCTACACCATGGGCCGCGCCGCCGAGATGACCGGCACCACCCCCGGCTTCCTACGCGCCCTCGGCGACCAGGGCCTCATCACACCCCTGCGCTCCGACGGCGGCCACCGCCGCTTCTCCCGCTATCAACTACGGATCGCCATGCGCGCCCGCGACCTCGTCGACCAGGGCACCCCCATCGACGCCGCCTGCCGCATCATCATCCTCGAAGACCAACTCGAAGAAGCCCTGCGCATCAACGAACAGCTCCGCCGCGACGCCGGACAGGAACCCGCAGCCGACACCTGACCCACCCACCACGCCGACGAGACCGGCCCGCGGTGAGCGGCAGGTGCTCACCGCAGGCCGCCCCGGTCGCCCCCGACCGCCGGCCGGCCACTCCCACCGCGCCCGATGGGCCGGCACCCGGGCCTTCCTGCGAGCGTCGGCCGCACGTCCTCCGCCCTTCCTAAAATGAGCGCATGATCGCCGAAGACACCCAGCCGCCGGGAGACGGAGGAACGTCCCGGCCCGGCCCCCGCAGCACGTCCGGCTCCCTCCACACCGCCGCGCTTGATGCGCCCGCCGGCACGACCGGCCGGCCGACCGGCCGACTGACTGCCACCGACCCGGCCGGCGGCGCGCCGTGCGCGGCGGTAGCGCTGAAACCGAGATTTCGGGGTTGGCTGCACGCCGGCATCTTTCCCCTCTCACTGGCCGGCGGCGTCGTCCTGATCGCCCTTGCGCGCCCGGCCGCGGCGGTGGCGGCCTGCTCGGTGTTCGCGCTGTCGGCCTGGCTGCTGTTCGGTACCAGCGCCGTCTACCACCGGGGAACATGGGGCCGGCGCGGGGAGGCGGTCCTGCGGCGGCTCGACCACGCGAACATCTTCCTGATCATCGCCGGCACCTACACCCCGCTGGCGGTGCTGCTGCTGCACGGACGGCGCCGGACGGTGCTGCTCACCGTGGTGTGGGCGGGCGCCCTGGCCGGCATCGCCTTCCGCACGCTGTGGATGGGGGCTCCCCGGTGGCTGTACACCCCGTGCTACATCGCCCTGGGCTGGGCAGCCGTCCTCTACCTGCCCGACTTCGCACGCACCGGCGGCACCGCGGTCGTCGTCCTCGTCATCGCCGGCGGTCTGCTCTACACCGCGGGAGGTGTCGTCTACGGACTCAAACGTCCAGACCCGTCACCGTCCTGGTTCGGCTTTCACGAGGTCTTCCACGCCCTCACCGTCGCCGCCTTCAGCGCGCACTACACGGCCGTTCTTCTCGCAGCCACATGACTTGGTCGTCGCGGACACGCGGACACGGGTGCAACGGGCGGTCACTGCAGCTCTTCATGGATCTTCGGGGACGCGGCGAGGGGCCCCGGTGCCGTTGCGGCTCCGGGGCCCCGAAGGGGTACAGCACCATCTACCGGGCGAAGCTGTCCGCGGCGGCGGCGAACCATCCGCCGGCTGCTGGCCCGCTTCGCCGAACCGGCCTCCATCGCCGACCTGTACGCCCTGCGCGATTTCCTCCACGCCCCCGCCCATCCGGCCCCCAGGCAGAGTGACTCCTGCCAGGCTGGTGACCAGGTGGGCGGTGCCGTCGGCGAGCCGGCAGGAGAGCCCGACGACGGTGACCCGGCCGGCCTGGACCGCCGTGGCAGGCACGCGGGAGCGGTCCAGCAGCAGGTCGACGGGGTGCCGTCTGCGCGAGGCGATGCGGTCCGCGTCCTCGGTGTTCCCGGCCGCGGCAGCGCCCCAAGGCCCTTCCCAGCGGCGCGCGCCGGGCGGGGACGGCCGAGCGCGGCGCGGGGCGCGGCCGGCCGGACTGGTCGGTTGACCGGCCGGCCGCGCCCCGGCGGGGGCTACAGGGCGTGGGTGAGGCGGTCGGCCAGCAGGCGTGTGAAGCGGGCCGGGTCGGGCAGGTCTCCGCCTTCGGCGAGCAGGGCGCTGCCGTGGACGAGTTCGGCGGTTTCGGCGAGCGCCGGGTTGTCCGCTCCGGCCTGGTGGGCCTGGTGCAGGGCGGTGATGAGGGGGTGGCTGGGGTTGAGTTCGAGGATGCGCTTGACCTGGGGAAGTTCCTGGCCCATGGCCCGGTACATCTTCTCCAGGGTGGGGGTCAGGTCGTGGGCGTCGCCGACCAGGCAGGCGGCGGAGGTGGTCAGGCGGGTGGAGAGTCGGACCTGCTTGACGTGCTCGGCCAGCGTGGTCTGGAGCCAGGCGAGGAGGGCGGCGAAGTCCTCTTCGCGCTGCGCCTTCTCCGCCTTCGCCTCGTCACTGCCTTCCCCGTCGGCGTTGTCGTCGAGGTCGACCTGGCCCTTGGCGACGGACTGGAAGCGGTGGCCGTCGAAGGCGGGGATCTGGTCGGTCCAGACCTCGTCGACGGGGTCGGTGAGGATCAGGACCTCGTAGCCCTTGGCGGTGAAGGCCTCCATGTGCGGGGAGTTCTCCACCATCGCCCGGTTCTCGCCGGTCAGGTAGTAGATGGTGTCCTGGCCGTCCTTCATCCGCGCGACGTAGTCGCGCAGCGTGGTCGGCTTCTCCGCGTCATAGGTCGAGGCGGCGCTGACCAGTTCCAACAGGGCGTCGGTGTTGTCGCGGTCCTCGATCAGGCCCTCCTTGAGGACCCGGCCGAACTGCTCCCACACCTTCGCGTAGGTCTCGCCGTTCTTGGTCCGCATGTCCTTGAGAGCGCCGAGGACCTTCTTGACGAGGCGCCGGCGCACGGCGGTGATCTGGCGGTCGTGCTGCAGGATCTCGCGGGAGACGTTCAGCGACAGGTCGTGGGCGTCCACCACGCCCTTGACGAACCGCAGGTAGTTCGGCATCAGCGCGTCGCAGTCGTCCATGATGAACACCCGCTTGACGTACAGCTGCACGCCCCGCTTCGTGTCCCGGGAGAACAGGTCGAACGGGGCTTGGGCGGGGATGAACAGCAGCGCCTCGTACTCGAAGGTACCCTCGGCGCGCATGTGAACGGTCTCGGCCGGGGCCTGCCAGTCATGGCTGATCTGCTGGTAGAACTCGCTGTACTCGGCCTCGGTCACCTCGCTGCGAGGACGGGCCCACAGCGCCTTCATCGAGTTCAGCGTCTCCGGCTCGCCCGCAGCCGCACCGTCGGCGTCGGCGTCGGCGCTGTCGTCGGCAGTGGTACGGCCGGGCTCGGTGGCCATCCGGATCGGCCAGCGGATGAAGTCCGAGTACTGCTTGACGATCTGCCGGATCTTCCACCGGGCCAGGTAGTCGCCCAGCCCGTCCTCACTGTCCTCGGCCTTGAGGTGCAGGGTGACCGAGGTGCCCACCGGCAGACCTTCGACTTCCGCGATCGTGTAGGTGCCCTCGCCGTCGGACTCCCACACGGTGCCCTGCTCGGTGCCGGCGCGACGCGTGTGGAGGGTGACCTTGTCGGCGACCATGAACGCCGAGTAGAAGCCGACGCCGAACTGGCCGATCAGGTGCTGCGCGGCATCCGCGTCCTTCGCCTCCTTGATCTTCGCCAGCAGGCCGGCGGTGCCGGACTTGGCGATGGTGCCGATCAGGTCGACGACGTCGTCGCGGGTCATGCCGATGCCGTTGTCCCGCACCGTCAGGGTGCGGGCGTCCTTGTCGACCTCCAGGACGATGTGCGGGTCGGAGGCCTCAAGGGTGGAGTCGGTGAGGGATTCCAGGCGGAGCTTGTCGAGGGCGTCGGAGGCGTTGGAGATCAGCTCGCGCAGGAAGATGTCCTTGTTGGAGTAGATCGAGTGGATCACCAGCTGCAGCAGCTGGCGGGTCTCCGCCTGGAACTCCAGCGTCTGGGTCGGACTGGCCACGGGAGGCTTCTCCTTCGAGTGATGGAAAGGGTTCGTATCCGGTCAGGGCATTGGGGCCGGCGGGTGTACCGCGTGGCCGGCCCCGGAGGTGTTCAGATGTGACTGAGGGGCTGGTAGGACTGCTCGGGGCGGGTGTGGCCGGGCCGGGCGGTGCCGTAGCAGGACAGGAACGGCTTCCGGCCGTCTCGGCACTCCAGCGTCGCGCCGTAGCGGACCGCGGGCGGGTCCGGGCGCGTGCTGTACCGGTCGACGCGCACGATCCCGCCGACCGCGTCGTCGGCCGCGACGGCGGCGGCGACCAGGGCCTGCTCGACGAGGGCCACCGGAACCGACGAGCCCGCCAGGTCCGGCACCCCCACGCCGCCGTCACCGTCGCCGGTGGCGACGGTGGGCGCGGGGCCACCGGCGTGCGGGTCGCGGACCGGCAGCGGCCTGCCCGGCGCGGTCACGGGCCGGCTGGCGGTGTGCGGCGCTGCCGAGCGCGGTCGTCCCGCAGCTGGTCGGCTCGGGCGGTGAGCCGATCGAGGCGGTCGGTGAGCTTCGGGTGGCCCGCCTCCAGGAGGGGCCGGGTCTCGGCGAGCGGGGCGAGCAGACGGGCAGGGTCGTGGTGGCCCAGTGCGTCCAGGAGGCGTTCGACGGCGGGGGCTGCCTGGGGGCCGAGGCCGTCCAGGGCGCCGATCTGTCCGGCGAGGCGGCGCAGGTCGGCGGCGTTGTCGCGGGCCCAGGTGGCCACCGCGCGGTCGGCGGCGCGCTGGCTGCGCGTGGCCTGGACGCGCTGCTCGCCGGTGCTGCCCGCCTCGGTGCCGGCGTCAGCGTTGGGACGCAGGCGCAGGTAGCGGCGTTCGGCGGCCTGGCGGCTCTGGACGCCCAGCGGCTCGGCGAGCTCGGCCCACGTGGCGCCCGCGTCGCGGGCGGTCTCGATCAGGCCGGTCTCCCAGTCGGCGAGCTCCGCGCGCAGGTGGCGCAGCAGCAGGAGTGCGGAAAGGGCCTGCTGCGGATCGTTTTGTCCGGTGTCGTCCGGGGGTGCGTGGCGGGCGGTGCGGGCGGCGGCGTCCATCGCGCCCAGCGCGGCGGCGGCGGCCAGGAACGAGGCCGGCCCCACCCCGGCCGCGCCGGTGTCCTGGCTGTCCATGTTGTCACCCTTTCGATGACTGGATGCTTGTCATCATAGGGATGACATAGTACACGATTCGCGTCGCGTCACACCGGTTCGAACCACCTGCGCCGGCCGCACTCCCTTGCCGAGCGCCACCGTGTCCGCCAGGACGAGCAGCGGGCCCTGCCGATCCTGGCCCCCTCCACGGCCCGGCGGCCCGTCGTCAGCTCCACCCCCGGCGCAGGGCGTCCTCGGCACGCAGGTCGGCGAGCGTCGGGTAGCCGTCCACCGCCATGATCAGGTCGGCCTCGGCGAGCAGCGAGCGCAGCACGTGCACCACGCCGTCCTCGCCACCGAGGGCCAGGCCGTAGGCGTACGGGCGGCCGACGCCGACCGCTGTGGCGCCGAGGGCGAGTGCCTTGACCACGTCGGCGCCGCTGCGCACACCGGAGTCGAAGAGCACGGGCAGGCCGTCGGCGGCCTCGACCACGCCGGGCAGCGCGTCCAGCGCCGGCAGGCCGCCGTTGGCCTGCCGGCCACCGTGGTTGGAGCAGTAGACGCCGTCCACGCCGCCGTCCCGGGCGCGGCGGACGTCCTCCGGGTGGCAGAGGCCCTTGAGGATCAGCGGCAGCTCGGTGAGCGAGCGCAGCCAGGGCAGGTCGGCCCAGGTGAGCGGGTTGCCGAAGACACTCGCCCACTCCAGCACGGCGGCGCCCGGGTCCTCCTCCGGGGCCTTGGCGAGGCGGGCCCGGAAGACCGGGTCGGAGGTGTAGTTGGCCAGGCAGTGCCCGCGCAGCTGGGGGAAGTTGCCGGTGGCGAGGTCGCGCGGGCGCCAGCCGGTCACCCAGGTGTCCAGGGTGACCACGATGCCCCGGTAGCCGGCCTCCTCGGCTCGGCGCACCAGGCTCTCGGCGAGCGCCCGGTCGGTGGGGGTGTAGAGCTGGAACAGGCCCGGGGTGTCGCCGAGTTGGGCGGCGACCTGCTCCAGCGGGTCGACCGAGAGGGTGGAGGCCACCATCGGCACGCCGGTGCGCGCGGCGGCCCGGGCGGTGGCGAGGTCGCCGTGGCCGTCCTGGGCGCAGAGGCCGATCACGCCGATCGGCGCCAGGAACAGCGGTGCGGGCCACCGCATTCCGAGGAGATCCACCGACAGGTCGCGCCGCGCGGCGCCGACCATCATCCGGGGCACCAGGCCCCACCGGTCGAAGGCGGCCGTGTTGGCGCGCTGGGTCCGCTCGTCACCGGCGCCGCCGGCCACGTAGGACAGCAGCGTCGGCGGCAGCGCGGCCTCGGCACGCGCCGCCAGCTCGGCGAAGGCCATCGGGAGCTTCGGCTGCCTGCCGAACAGCGCGTCGAAGTAGATCTCGTTCTGGTAGTCCCCGAACTGCTGCCCCGTCATGACCGGTCGCCGTCCTCTCCTGGGGCCGGTCCGTCCGGGCCGGTCCCGGGCGGCGGCCGCGCCGACCCCACCTTGTCAAACCACGGGCCGCCGGGGGAGACCCCCGCGCGTCGGGACGGGCTCCGCCGGTCAGGCGGTGACCAGCGCGACGACGAAGCCGTCGTAGCCCTTCTCCCCCACGGTCTGGACGGCGGTGGCGGTCAGCCGGGGGTGCGCGGCGATCAGCTCGGTGAAGCGGCGCACGCCCTGGACGCGGGGGTCCATGCTGGTCTCGTCGGTGACGGCGCCGTCGCGGACCACGTTGTCGCCGATGATCAGGCTGCCGGGCCGGGTGAGCCGTAGCGCCCACTCCAGGTAGTCGGGGTTGCTGGGCTTGTCGGCGTCGATGAAGACCAGGTCGAAGGGCTCGGCGCCCTCCTGCTCCAGTTGCGGCAGGGTGTCCAGCGCCGGGCCGGTGCGCAGGTCCACGACCGGTGCGAGCCCAGCCCGTTCGAGGTTGCGGGTGGCGACGGCGGCGCACCGCTGGTCGGCCTCCAGGGTGACCACCCGGCCGCCCTCGGGCAGCGCGCGGGCGAGCCAGATGGTGCTGTAGCCGCCGAGGGTGCCGATCTCCAGCACCCGGCGGGCGCCGTGCACGCGGGCCAGCAGGGCGAGCAGCTTGCCCTGGTTGGGTGCCACCTGGTGCGGGGGCAGCCCGGCCGCCTCGCTGTCGGCGACGGCGGCGAGCAGGGCGGCGTCCTCCTCGACCAGCAGGCCGTTGAAGTAGTCGTCGACGGCGGTCCAGGTCTGCTGCGGGGTCGGCCGGCCGGTCTCCGTGGTCATCGCGAGTTCCCTTTCAGTACTGACTCAGTTCCGAAGGGAAACCTACGCCATGCCCGAGCCGGCCCGAGCACCGGCCCCAGCCCGAGCCGGACCGAGTACCAGCCCCTCCCCCGGGCCGGGGCCGGACCGCGCACCGGCCCCTCCCCCGGGCCGGGGCCGGACCGAGCACCGGCCCCTCCCCCGAGCCGGGGCCGGCCCGCGCACCGGCCCCCCGCCGCACGGACGGGGGGCCGGTCGCCCGTCGGCTGCCTGCCGACCCGGCGGGGTCAGGCCACCGGCGGGAAGGCCTCGGCGTCCGGCTTGAGGAGCTGGCCGGGAGCCGGCACCTGCCGGCTCACCAGGTAGGAGGTGACCAGCTTGTTCAGCTCCTTGCTCCGGCCGACCGCGCAGTGCTCGATCACGTCGACGCTGACCAGGACGGCGCTGCCGAGCTGGCGCTGCATGCGCTTGGCGAAGGTGTACTGGGTGGCCGGGTCGTAGAGGTTGCCGATCACCATCACCGGGGTGGCGGTGCGCCGGTTCCACGGGCCGGTGTACCGCTCGACGTCACGCGCGGGGGCCGGCCAGGTCGCGCAGGCGGGCGCGTCGAAGGCCTGGTAGCGCCCGAAGGTCGGCGCGTCGCGCTCCCAGGAGCGGGCCGCGTTGACGAAGGCCCGCGGGTTGGACGGGTACGGCTTGTCCTGGCAGTTGACGCCGTAGTAGGAGTCGTCCGCCGAGTACGGGGTGTCCGCCGGGGCCTCGCGCAGCGCGGCGGGCACGGTCACCGCCAGCGGGTCGGCGTCGGCCGCGTTCTTCGGGACGGCCAGGGACGGGGCCTTCTGCTGGCGGAGCACGTCGTCCAGCGCCTGCAGCGAGGTGGCCAGCGGGGCCTGCCGGCTCTGCGCGTAGAGCGCGTTGGCGACCTGGCTGGTGAAGCTGGACAGCGTCACCTGGGTACCGTTCGGCAGGGTGACCGGGGAGGTGCGCAGGTGGTCGCGGATCGCGTCGAACTTCGCCCGGGTGTCGCCCGCGCCGAAGGCGCAGCGCGGCGCACCGGCCGCCGCGCAGCGCTTCAGGTACTCGTCCAGGGCGAGTTCGAAGCCGTTCGCGCGCTGCCGGTCGTACTCCAGGCCGTCGTGCAGCCGCAGGTTCGGGTCGACGTTGCCGTCGATGATCACCGCGCGGACCTTGTCGGGATACATGTTGGCGTAGGTGGCGCCGATCAGCGTGCCGTAGGAGAAGCCGGCGAAGGAGAGTTGGCGGTCGCCGACCCCGCGGCGCATCCGGTCGAGGTCACGGACCACGTTCTCGGTCGACATGTGCTCGATCAGCGGGCCGGCGTTGCGGTCGCAGGCGTCGGTGTAGTCCCGGGTGGCGGCCAGCGTGCCGTCGATCTCGGCCTTGGTGACGGGCACCCCGGTCAGCCGGTCGAAGACGCCATTGGCCTCCTCGTCGGTGCCGAAGCACTTCAGCGGGTTGCTCAGGCCGACGCCGCGCGGATCGAAACCGACCAGGTCGAACCGGGCCTGGACCTCGGGCTCGAAGCGGGTCGTGGTCGCCCAGAGGTAGCCGCTGCCGCCCGGGCCGCCGGGGTTGAGGAACAGTGAGCCGATCCGCTTCGCCGGGTCACCCGCGCGCCGGCGCATCATGGCGATGCCGATCTTCTCGCCGGACGGGTGCGCGTAGTCCAGCGGCACCGGGTAGACGGCGCAGTCGTATATCCCGGGGTCCGGCTTGGACGGGTCGGGATTGCACGGTGCCCAGGCGACCGGGTCGACCCGGGCCTCGGCGGCCGCCGCGCCCGGGTCGGGGGCCGCCGAGGCGGCGGCGGTGGTGCCGGCGACGAGCGCGAACGCGCTGGCGACCGCCAGCGCGAGACTGGTGATACGGGACACGTAACCTCCTCCGGTTCTGCAAACCCGGTCAGCCTGGCAGCCGCTCCTCGGGAGGGGAAGACCACGTACCGCCGTGGATTCTTCTGGTGCGACGCCATCTGTCCAACAATTTCCGTTATCGGAACAGGATTTGGCGCAAAATCCGCCGCAGGCCGTCCGCACCCCCTCACCATCCGGACAGCGCCCGCCTACTGGTGATGGCCCGTCAGATTCGCGCGGGTAGCGCCTGCGCCGCCGGTGGCTCCGCCACCGCTCCCGGGCGGCGGTGCTCCGCCCAACGCACCGCCGGCCCCATCGCCCAACCGGCCGCCGCGAACAGTGCGCCCAGCAGCAACCAGCCCGGTGTGCCCCAGCTCAGCAGCAGCGTGGTGAGCAGCAGCGGCCCGACCGTGCGTGCCACGGCCACGCCCGAGCCGAAGAACCCCTGGTACTGGCCGGTCTGATGGGCCGGCGCCAGGTCGAAGGCGATCTGCCAGGAGCCGGCCGACTGCCGCAGCTCACCGGCCACCTGGAGCGCCGCGGCGGCGACCAGCAGCCCGCCCAGCGCCCAGGGCGGCAGGCCCGCGGCGGCGGCCACGCCGAAGACCACGCAGGAGACGAGCAGGACGACGCCGGCCTCGCGCACGGCCCGCGAGGCGGTCCGCAGTCCGGTGACCCGGCGGGCCACCCGCACCTGGAAGAGCATCACCCCGACCGTGTTGAGGACGAACAGGCCCGATCCCAACCAGCCGAGCCCGGGCGCCCGTTCGGCGATCCAGAGCGGGATCACCAGGCTGAGCAGGGGCATCCGCAGCAGCAGGACGGTGTTGAGCAGGGTCACCACCGCGAACGGCCGGTCCGAGAGCACCTCCAGCCGGGGTGCGGCGCCGGTCCGGTCCCGGCCGGGCGCCACCTCGGGCAGTCGCAGCAGCGTCAGTCCGGCGCCCAGGAAGCCCAGCGCGGTCACCAGGAAGGCAGCGAGGAAGGCCGTCCGCGTGCCGACGGTCAGGACGACGCCGCCGAGGGCCGCGCCGAGCGCCAGTCCCGCGTTGAGGGTGGACTGCAGCCGGGCGAGCAGTTCGGTGCGCTCCTCGCGCGGAACGAGGCCGCCGACCAGCGCCTGGCGCGCGGCCGTGAGCCCGGACTGCGTCGTGGCGTACACGGAGGCGGCGAGCAGGAACGCCGCGAAGGAGTGGACGACCAGGAAGGAGGCGACGGCCGCACCGGTGGCCAGGGCCAGCAGCACCGCCGTGCCCCGCGGCCCACGCCGGTCGGCGAGGTGGCCGAGCGGGACTCCCGCCAGCGAGCCGATCGCCCAGGCGACGGCCAGGCCGAGGCCGAGCCGGGCGGGCGAGAGGCCGACGACGTGGGTGAAGTACAGCGCCGAGCAGGTGAAGTACGCGCCGTCGCCGATCGAGCTGATCAACTGGGCGGCGGCGAGGGTCCGCCGGGCCCCGGCCGGTGGGACGGATCGAATCGACACAGCTCTCCCGGGTCGGGCGGCCGTCGGCCGCTCGGTCGCACTGACAGGATCAATGCTAGGGAGCGGGTGGACCGGCCGACAGGGCCAGTGGTGTGGCACCGGAGTGGGCCACTTCGCCGCCAGGGCCGGGCCGGTCCCGGTCCGGCCCCGGCCCCGACGAAGGGGGCGGGACCGGGCCGTCGGCCCAGCGGCGAACGCGGGCCCGCCGACGGCAGAGCTCAGCGGTAGACGCGGGCCTGCAGACGGTAGAGCTCCGCGTACAGGCCCTCCGCGGCGGCGAGTTCGGCATGGCTGCCGACCTGCGAGACCCGGCCGCCCTCCAGCACCACGATCAGGTCCGCCATCCGCACCGTCGAGAAGCGGTGCGACACCAGCAGGGTGACCGCTCCGGTGTCCGCCCGGGCCTGGGCCGCGAGGTCGGCGAAGTGCTCGAACAGCACGTGCTCGGCGGTGGCGTCCAGGGCGGAGGCCGGTTCGTCGAGCGCCACCAGCAGCGGGCGGCGGCGCAGCAGGGCCCGGGCCAGGCCGAGCTTCTGCCACTGGCCGCCGGAGAGTTCGGCCCCGTCGCCGTAGCCGCGGCCGAGCAGCCCGTCGAGGTCGCCGTCGACCCGGGCCAGCGCCGGGCCGCAGTCGGCGCTCTCCAGAACCCGGGTGAGCGCCGCGTCGTCGTCCAGCCGCTCCAGGTCCCCGATGCCCACGTTGTCCCGCAGCCTCAGCTCCAGCCGGGCGAAGTCCTGGAACAGCGTGGCCACCCGGCGCTGCCAGAGCTGCGGGTCGCACTCCTCCAGGTCGACGCCGTCGATCAGGATCCGGCCGGAGGTGGGCCGGTAGAGCCCGCACAGCAGCTTGACCAGGGTGCTCTTGCCGGCGCCGTTCTCGCCGACCACGGCGAGCGCCGCGCCCGCCGGGATGTCCAGGGTGACGTCGTCCAGGACGGCCCGCTGCTGGCCGGGGTACCGGAAGGTGACGCCCTCCAGGCGGATGCCGACCGTCATGGCCTCGGGGACGGCGCCGCCCGCCGCCTCCTCCCGGCGCGGCTCGCGGAGCCCGTCCAGCCGCTGCAGGGTGCGGCCGGCGCCCTGGAGCACCGAGAGCAGCGTGAGCGCGCTGGAGACCTGAAGGCTGACCTGCGCGGCCAGCGTGATGACCAGGATGACGTCGCCGATGCCGGCGCCGGCGCCGCTGTTCACGGTCTGCCGGGCGACCAGGTAGATCGCACCACCGTACGCGGCGGCGAAGGCCAACTGCCCTGCCGCGCGCAGCAGTCCGGCCTTGGCGTGGGCGCGGGCCAGAGTGCCGGTGGCGCGCCGCCAGTCGCGGCCGTGGCGCTCGATGAGCACCGACGCGGCGCCGGACAGCCGCACCTCCTTCACGGAGGCGTGGGTGGTGGCGAGTTCGAGCAGGTGCCGGCCCAGCCGGTTCTCCGGCGCGGTGGCCTCCTTGCCCCGATCGACCAGGAGTTGGGCCCGGTTGCCGACCAGCACGGGCACCACGGCGAACAGCGGGAGCAGCAGCAGCCACGGGTTGAGCAGTCCGAGCAGGACGGCGGTGACGGCCATCTGAAGCCCCAGGCCGCCGAGTTGGAGGACAGCTTCGAGCGCGGCGCGGGTGCGCGGCAGCTCCTCGCGGATCAGGGTCAGGGCGTCGGCGACATCGGCGCGGTCCAGCTTCTCCAGGCCGCGGTCGCCGTGGGCGATCGAGATCACCTCGGCCTGCAGGCTGAGCTCCTCCAGCTCACCCAGCTCGAAGTAGGAGAGGTGGGCGAAGTGATTCATCGTCAGTTCGACGACCAGAAGGAGCGCCGTGGTGAGCGCCAGCCAGGTGGCGGCCGAGCCGGTGCCGTCGATGGCGGCCGTGGTCAGCTCCTTGAGGCTGACCGCGATCAGCGGCGTGGCCAGGTAGCCGACGGTCATCAGCAGAACGGCGTGGGTCAGCCGGCGGGAATCGCAGTGCACGGCGAGCCTCAGCAGCCGGCGCACGGCGTGGAACAGTGTGGTCATCGGGCACCCACCGGGCGCATGGTGCGGTCCTCTTCCTGTCCGTCCGGGTCCTGCGCGCCGGTCGGGCCGTCGCCGGATTCCTCGTCGCGCGCGAACCGCTCCGCCTGGATCCTGAACAGCTCGGCGTAGCGGCCGTCAAGTTCCATCAGCTGCTCGTGGGTGCCGCTCTCCGCCACGCCGCCGTCGGCCAGCACGACGATCCGGTCCGCGCGGCGCACGCTGGAGAACCGGTGGGCGATGATCACGCTGGTGATGCCCTCGGTCATCTCCAGGAAGCGGTCGAAGAAGGCCGCTTCGGCCCGCACGTCGAGCTGCGCGGTGGGCTCGTCGAGGATCAGCAGCGAGGCGCCGGCGTCCACCGCGAGCAGGGCGCGGGACAGCGCGATGCGCTGCCACTGCCCGCCGGAGAGGTCGCTGCCGCCCTCGTACTGGGTGGACAGGACGGTGTCCAGGCCCTTCGGGAGCCGCGCGACGATCTCGGCCGCTCCGGCCCGTTCGGCGGCGGCGAGCAGTGCCTCGCGGTCGCCGAGCAGCTCCGGCCGGCCCATCCCGATGTTCTCCGCGGCGGTGAGCTGGTAGCGCGTGAAGTCCTGGAAGATGACGGCGATCCGGCGCTGCCACGCCTCGGCGGGCAGCCCGGCGAGGTCGGTGCCGCCGGCGGTGATCCGGCCCTCGGTCGGCTCGTGGAGCCCGGCCAGCAGCTTGACCAGGGTGGTCTTGCCGGAGCCGTTGAGGCCGACGATCGCGGTCGACCGGCCCGGCCGCAGCTCCAGCTCCAGGCCGCGCAGCACGTCGGGGCCGTCCTCCTGGTAGCGGAAGGCGACGTTCTCGAAGCGGATCGGACCGTCGATCGCGGGCGAGGTCCCGGTGGGCGACATACCGGCGGGCGAGGTCCCGGCGGCGGAGTCCGGCGCGGGGCCGACGCCGGGCCGCGCGGGCACCCGAGCGCGGGCCAGGGCCTCGAAGCGGACCAGGGAGTCGTAGGCCGCCAGCCCGTACTGGGTCTGGACGTCGCTCTCCGGGAAGTAGACACCGAAGCGCATCGGGATCAGCACGGCCTGGAGCGCCACCGAGAGCTGGAGCAGCGACAGCGTGCCGTCGACCCCGCTGCGGGCCAGGACCACGAGCGCGGTGCCGCCGCCGAGCAGACCGACCACCGCGAGGCCGACGAAGGGCCAGAAGAGCAGCCGGCGGCGCCCGGTCCAGAGCGGTTCGAGGTATTCGCGGGCCTCCCGCTCGTGACGGCCGAGCAGCCAGGGGAGCAGCCCCAGCATCCGGGTCTCCTTGGCGAGTTCGGGCCCGCCGGCGGCCCGCCGCAGATAGCCGACCCGGCGGCGCGGGGCGGCCAGCGAGCCCAGCAGGGTGGCGAAGCGGCCCAGCGAGCCGCGCTGACCGAAGCGGATGACCAGGGCGGTGAGGGCCACCATGACCCCGGGGAGGACACCCAGCGTGACCGCCACCATCACGGCGGCGCCCGCCAGTTGGGCGTAGCGGGCGATCAGCGCCAGGGCTCCGGCGGCGGCGTCGCCCGGGGTGGGCCGGGCCCGGTCGAAGGCGCTGCGGGCGTCCGAGAGCAGGTCGAGCACGTCCTGCCGCTCCAGCTCCGCCGCGGGCAGGTCGTTCAGCGCGCCGTCCATCAGCCGGCCGATGCAGGCGCCGTCCACCCGGCGGGTGACCACCTCGCTGACCACGGTCTGGAACGGGGTCAGCAACTGCTGCAGCACGAACGCCCCGACGGCGATGCCGAGCGCCGCGGCGACCTTCTCCCAGTCCGCTCCCGTGGTGCCCCCGGCCGCCGCGGCGGCCGGGATGTCCGCGATGACCCGGCTGGTCCAGGCGATGAACGCGATCGGCAGCAGCCCGACCACGAGGTGGACCACGGCGCCCGACACGAGCAGGCCGGCGCCGGCATGGCGCAGCAGCTCGACGACGGCGCGCCAGCGCCTGACGCGGCTGCCGAGCCAGCCGGCGTCGGCAGACGGAACGGATGACGACACCTTGAAACCCCCGTGGACAAGTGTGCTGACGAAGCCGGCGGACCGGTGAGGCACCGGCCCGACGAGCCGGGTGAACGACGTGCAGGGCGAACGATGAGCCGGGTGAACCACGTGCAGGGCGAACGATGAGCCGGGTGAACGACGTGCAGGGCGAACCACAGGACGTGGACCGGAAGGACGGACGGACGGAACCGGCGGACTGCCGGGCCGGCGAGGAAGGGAGCGGACGCGTGACGCGTCGTCGACCGCGGTCGTTCGTACCGGTGCTGGAAGACACCCCGAAGCAGGACCGGCGGCTGTGCGGTTCGGCGCGAGCAGGAGCCACGGGGTACCCGGGCGGTCGGCGGAGGGGCGGGCGTGGGTGACAACCGATTTTGTTCCGCTGCTGCTCATGATCGTGCGCCGCGATCAGCTTGGACTAGACCAGTGGTCACGTCAAGGAATTCGTGGAACTGCCGGTTCCGGGCGGGCCGGGTGGTTCGGCCCGCCCGGCCGAGGGGCGGCGCGGGCCGCCGGAAGGTGCTGGACAACCCGAAGCGGTGGTCGCTAGGGTCCGAAGCGGAAGGGAGCAAACCGGCCGGCCGGGTCGGTGTCTCCGTCCTTCACCTCGGACCGGGGTCGACGTGGGCCGCCGCCCGATCGGTGGCCCCGCACCTCTGGAAGCCGGACCGAGGGCGAGGCCCACAGCCAGCCCCACCCTCCGCGGCGTCCCACCCTCCACCGGACTTCACG
This sequence comes from Kitasatospora sp. NPDC086009, assembly GCF_044540385.1. Classification (NCBI taxonomy): domain Bacteria; kingdom Bacillati; phylum Actinomycetota; class Actinomycetes; order Kitasatosporales; family Streptomycetaceae; genus Kitasatospora; species Kitasatospora sp. NPDC086009. Next base: position 37,801 of record NZ_JBITSA010000027.1, on the reverse strand, counting down.
CCGCACCGTCCCCGCGACCGCCGGCCGCCCGCCGCACCGCTCCCGCCTCGCGTTCCGCCGGGCCGGCCGCGTACGGCGGTCGACCGGGCCCGCCCGCACGTCCCCGAGCGATGCACCGCACCCCCGAGGCGCCCCACTGCCGTGGCGCCCGGCCGAGGACGCGGCAGCCCCACCGCATCACCGCACCGCACCACGCCGTCAACCGACCGCGCCGCTGACGCGGCGCAGCCCCGAGAGGCATAGGCATGGAACAACGTCGTGTCGGCTCCCTCCGGTTCCATGGGGACCGGACCGGGAGCGCCCCGATGACCTGGGGTCAGCGCGCCATCTGGAAGTCCATCCAGTGGCTCGACGAAGGCGCCCACTACTACAACATCCCCCGGGTCGTGTCCGCACCACCAGGCTTGACGAGCCATCAGATTGAAGACGCACTGGGCCGGTTGATCTCGCGCCACGAGGCACTGCGCACCCGCTTCGAGCAGACCGGGCAGGGGCCGGTGCAGCACGTGTCGGCCTCCGGCGAGCTGGCCGTCCCCGTCCACGAGGCCCCGCCGGGCGAGGGCGCGACGGTCGCCGACGAGGTGTCCCGGGCGCTGGCGGCCGAACCCTTCCGGCACCGCGAGGAGTGGCCGTTCCGCTGCGCCGTGGTGACGGAGCAGGGCGAGCCGGTCCAGGTCGCGCTGGTCTTCTCGCACCTGGGCGTCGACTTCTGGGGCGTGCAGCAGGTCGAGCAGGACCTGCGCGACCTGCTCGCCGGGCAGGACCCGCAGCCGCCGGCCTGGCAGCCGCTGGACCAGGCGGGATTCGAGACCGAGGGCCCGGGCGCCGCCCGCGGCGCCGCCTCGGTCGACTACTGGCGCCGGAGCCTCGCGGGCCTGCCGCCCACGATGTTCCCGGCCACCCGGTTCCCGCCGGTCGCGGGCGAGGCCTCCCCGGTCACGGACGCCGCCGAGCGGTTCGTCCGGCTGCGCATGGACTCGCCCGCCACCGCTGTGGCCGCCAGCGCGCTCGCCGACCGCTGCGGGGTCAGCACCGGTACCGTCCTGCTCGCCGGGACGGCCGCACTGCTCGGCGCGTACACCGGGAACAGCACCGCCGTCCTGCAGCTGATCGCCGTCAACCGGCACGACGAGCGCAGCCGCCGCCTGGTGGCCGCGATGACCGCCAACGCGCTGTTCTCGCTGGACGTGGCCCGGTCGACCTTCGAGGAGGTCATCCGCGCCACCTTCCTCGCCGGCATGAACGCCTACCGCTTCGCGCAGTACGACCCGCTGGTGGTCGACGGGGTGATCGACGCGGCCCGGGAGGCGAGCGGCGGCACCCTGCGGCTCGCGTCCTTCTTCAACGACGTCCGCCTGCACGACCGTTGGGAGCGGCTGCCGGCCACCGACGGCTCCGCGGAGCAGCTGCGGGCGCTCACCGAGAAGACCGAGGTCTCGCTGATCGGCACCTGGGAGCGCCAGGACGCCGACTTCTTCGTGCACACCACCTACGAGCCGGACACCTGCCTGCTGTACCTGATGGCCGACACCGCGCTGATCCCCCGTCCGGAGATCGAGCGCCTGCTGCGCGCCTTCGAGCGGCTGCTCGTGGAGAGCGCGGCCGGCCTGCCGGGCCTGGACACCCTCCCGGTCGCCGGCTCCTGACCCGACCTCCCTCCCCCACCACCGAAGTACGCCCGGCCGAAGTACGCCCGGCGTAGGTCCGGTCATGCCCGAAGTACGTCCACGTACCTCGGAGCGCGCCCGACGTTCGCCCAAGTACGCCCGACGTACGCCCGACGTACGCCCGAAGTACCCCCAGAAGCCCTCCGTCGCACAGGAGCACGCACCCATGAGCAGCACCGCACCCGCCATCTGGGACGAGGAGGTCAGCGCCGCCGTCGAGCGCCTGACCACCGCCGCCGAGAACGAGTACTACAACCCGTACCAGACCTTCGACTGGCCGGAGAGCATCCCCGAGGGCGCCCTGTGGATGAGCGAGGACCTGATGACGGTCCACGGCACCGACGCGGCCGCCGAGCTCACCCGCGAGCAGTACCTGACGCTGGCCAAGTGGGAGAGCGTCAACTTCTACAGCCTGAACGTACACGGCATCCGCGAGCTGATGCAGGAGGTCGTGGCGCGCATCCACGCCCCGGGCTACGAGATCCCCACGCCGTTCTTCCACCACTTCCTGGGGGAGGAGAACGAACACATGTGGTTCTTCGCCGAGTTCTGCCTGCGCTACGGCGGGAAGCTCTACCCCAACCGGGCGATGAGCTTCGGCGACCAGAAGCACTCCGCGCTGTTCGACAACTTCATCGTGTTCAGCCGGATCCTGATCTTCGAGCAGATCGTGGACCACTTCAACAGCAAGATGGCCGGTGACACCGCGCTGCCGGAGACGATCCGGGCGATCAACCGGGTCCACCACCAGGACGAGTCCCGGCACATCGCGTTCGGCGCCCAGCTGGTCCGCGCGCTCTGGGACCGGCTGCGCGAGGCCGGCGACGAGCAGGAGCTGACCGCCGCCCGGCAGTACATCGAGAAGTACATCAACGCCTCGATCCAGCAGCTCTACAGCGTGGACGTCTACCGGGACGCCGGCATCCCCGACCCGTTCGCCTTCCGCACCCGGCTGCTGGCCGACCCGGCCCGGGGGCCGGTCCACGACGCGATCGTCAGCCGCACCACCGCCTTCTACCGCCGGATCGGCGTGCTCGCACCGAAGGCCGCCTGAGCCCTCGGCCCCGCCGGGACCACCGGCCACCGGAACCCCCGGCACACGAGAACCACCGGACCCACCGGAACCACCGGAACCACCAGCCCTCCGGCCCCATCCACGAGAACGAGGTACCGCTCGCATGACATCGACCGTAGAGCCCGCCGCCGTCCGGCTGCGCGACCCCGGCCCCGGCCTGGTCGCCCTCGACCCCGACCGGGCCGCGCTGCTGCTGGAGCTCGACGCGCTCTTCACCGGCCTGGCCGACCAGGTCGCCGCGCCCGCCGTGGTGGGCCCGCCGCTGCTGCCCGTCGAGGGCCTGGCCAAGCTCGACTACTTCCGGAACTTCCCCCACCTCGGGGTGCTCGCGGCCCGCCTGTCCGAGCAGGCCGTCGACGAGCTGGCGGCCGGTGCGGAGGCCGGCCGGCAGCCCGTCGAGCCCACCGGCTACGTGCTGCCCTCGGCCACCTGCTACGGCGTGTTGCTCTCGCTGGAGGGCCAGGAGGTCGGCGAGGAGCTGCGGCTGACCGCCGTCGGCCGCTGCTTCCGCAACGAGGACCACTACGACGGCCTGCGCCGGCTCTGGGGCTTCCACATGCGCGAGGTCGTGTACTTCGGCTCGGCCGACGGTGCCCGCGACCACCTCGCCACCTCCCGGGTCTTCGTCGAGGAGCTGGCCGGGCGCCTCGGCGTCGAGCTGTCGTACCAGCCCGCCAACGACCCGTTCTACGACCGGACCGGCTCCCGGGCGAAGCTGATGGCCCTGGACCCGGTGAAGTACGAGTTCGTCGCCACCGACGGCACCGCGATCGCCTCGGTCAACCGCCACCGCAACTTCTTCGGCGAGCGGCTCGGCATCACCTCGGGCGGCGCGACCGCGCACAGCAGCTGCACCGCGTTCGGCGTCGAGCGCTGGGTGCATGCGATGCTGCTCGCCCACGGCACCGCCGAGAAGGCACTGGCCCGGGTGCGCGATGTCCGCGCCTGACACCGGGGAGCGGGCCCGGGTGCTCGCCGCGGCCGAGCGCGGCGCCGCCGCCCTCGGCGTGGAGTTCCCCCTGGTGCAGGCCGGTATGGGCGGCATCGCCGGACCGGCCCTGGCGGCCGCCGTCAGCGAGGCGGGCGCGCTGGGCACGGTCGCGCTCTACAAGGGCGACCGGGCGCTGGCCGTCGAGCTGATCGGCGACACCGCCCGCCGCACGGCGCGCACCTTCGGCGTCAATCTGATCCCCGAGGTGTCGGGCCGGCTGCTCCCGGAGCAGATCGGCGCGCTGATCGAGGCGGCCGACCGGCAGCTCGTGCTCAACAGCTACGGCCTGCCGCCGGAGGCCGAGGCCCGCCGGGTGCTCGACGCCGGCCACCGGCTGGTCGTCCAGGTCGGCACGCCCGAGGACGCGGCCGCCGCCGCGGCGCTGGGCGCCCACGCCGTCGTGCTGCAAGGCACCGAGGCCGGCGGCCACCACCTCGGCACCCGGCCGCTCGCCGAGCTGCTGGCCGCCTACGACCAGGAGCCGCCCGCGCTGGTGGCCGGCGCCGTCACCGACGGCGCCGGCCTGCTGGCCGCGCTCCGGGCCGGGGCGAGCGGCGCACTGTGCGGCACGGTCTTCGTGACCACCGCGGAGTCCGCCGCACACGACGACTACAAGACGGCCGTCGTCGCGGCGACCGGCGCGGACACCCTGATCACCGACCGCTTCTCGATCGGCTGGCCCGGCCGTCCGCACCGGGTGCTGCGCGGGCCGGTCACCGATTCGCCCGAGCCGCCGCCGGCCACCCTGATCGCCTGGACCACCGTGATGGGGGTCCGCCGTCCGGTGCCGCGCGGCTCCGCGGCCGCCCCCACCGTCGAGGCCGAGGGCCGGATCGACGCCATGGCCCGCTACGCCGGCCTCGGCAGCGGGCGGATCACGGCCGTCGAGCCCGCCGGGCGGGTGGTCGCCCGGCTCCGCGAGGAGTTCCGGACCGCCCTCGCCGGCGACGCCGCCCTCACCGGCGACGCGGTCCCCGACTCCCCCCGACCCTCCGAAAGGACGTGACCCCATGGCCCTGGACCTCGGACTGACCCAGGTCAGCCAGCTGGCGTTCGGCTACTGGCACTCCCAGGTACTGATCGCCGCGGTCGAGCTCGCGGTGTTCGACGCACTCGCCGACGGCCCGCTGGGCGTCGACGAGGTCGCCGAGCGATGCGCCGTCCCCGCGGACTCCGCGCTGCGGCTGCTCGACGCCGCGACCGCCCTGCGGCTGCTGACCCGGGACCCCGACGGCGGGTACCGCAACACCCGCACCGCCGAGCGCCTGCTCACCACCGGCTCGCCCGAGTCGCTGGTGCGCTGGGTCCGGGTGATGGGCCGCTGGTACCAGCCCTGGGGCCGGCTCGGCCAGGCCCTGGAGCAGGGCCGCGCGGTCGAGGACCGCAGCGGCCGGCTCACCGACGACCCGGCGTACGTCGAGGACTTCATCCTCGGCATGCACGAGTACAACTCCCGGACGGCGGAGGCCGTCGCCCGGGCGCTGCCGCCCGAGGACGCCCGGCGGCTGATCGATGTCGGCGGCGGCGCGGGCAGCTACAGCATCGCGTTCTGCCGGGTCTGGGAGGGGCTGCGGGCCGAGGTGGTCGATCTCGCGCCGGTGGCCGAGCTGGCGGGCAAGGTGATCGGCGAGGCCGGTCTGGCCGACCGGATCACCGCCCGGACCGGCGACTACTACCGGGACGCCTTCGGCACCGACGCCGACGTCGTGCTGCTCTCCAACGTGCTGCACCAGGAGAGCCCGGAGAACTGCCTCTCCATCCTGCGGCGTTCGGCGGCGGCGCTGCGCCCCGGCGGCCGGGTCCTGGTGCACGGCCACTTCCTGGAGGAGTCCCGCACCGCCCCGGTCTTCACCACCCTGCACAACCTCTCCGCCCTCGCCCTCTGGAGCGGCGGCCGCAGCTACACCACCGCCGAGATGGCGGAGTTGATGACGGCGGCCGGGCTGTCGGACATCGAGGTGCTGCCCACCGCCGAGCAGTCGGCCCGCCTCCTGGTGGGCCGCGCCGGGGGCACCACCGCCTGAGCGCCGCCCGTACCGCCCGCCCGTCCTACCGCCTGCCGGGCCGGCGCCGTCCCCGCGGACTCCGTCACGGACGCGTCGCCGGCACACCTTCGAAACCTCCCAGGAGCTGTCATGCAGCAGATCATCGAGTGGATCAACGCCAAGAACCCCGAGCTGGACCGGGAGATCGACCGCGAGGAGGACCTCATCGAGGGCCGCCTCATCGACTCCCTGGACTTCCTGGAGTTCATCTACCTGCTGGAGAGCATCTCCGGCCGCACCATCGACCTCCAGGAGGTCAGCGTCGACGACTTCCGCACGGTCGAGCGGATCGAGCAGCGCTTCCTCGCCGACCTGATCGAGGCGGCATGACGACGGCCGACCCGCACCTCGCCCCGCACCCGGCGTCCTCCGCCCTGGTCACCATCGACCTGCAGCGGGACTTCCTCTCCGAGAGCCCCTACGGCATCCCTGGCACGACCGAGGTGCTGCCGCAGGTGCGCCGGACGGTCGAGGCCTTCCGCGCCGCCGGCCGCCCGGTGGTCCACGTCGTCCGGCTGTACGAGAAGGGCGGCGGCAACGCCGACCTGGTCCGCCGGACGCTGCTGGCCTCCGGCACCGACCTGGTCTCGCCCGGCTCCGAGGGGAGCGGGCTCGCCCCGGCGCTCGCCCCGCTCGGCGCGCCCCCGCTCGACCCCGGGCTCCTGCTGGCCGGGCGGGCCCAGGAGTTGGGTCCGAGCGAGTACGCGATCTTCAAACCGCGCTGGGGCGCGTTCTACCGGACGCCCCTGCAGGAGCTGCTGGAGGGGCACGGCGTGGACACCGTCGTCCTCGTCGGCTGCAACTTCCCGAACTGCCCCCGGGCCACCCTGATCCAGGCCAGCGAGCGGGACTACCGGGTGGTGGCCGTGCCCGACGCGATCTCCCGCACAAGCGAGCAGGGGCTGGCCGAGGTCGCCGGGCTCGGTGTCCAACTGCTCGACACCGCCGAGCTGCTGGCGCGGTTCGGGTTCCCGGCGCCCGAGGAGGGCTGACGTCCGCGGGTGGTCGGAGCGGGCCGCCCCGGTCCGCTCCGACCACCCGCACGGGCTCCTCCTACGGCTTTGCGGTCCCGCTCGCCGGCGGGCCCGCGGACACCCCGGGCCGGACCCGCGGCCGAGCGGCGAACCCCCGTACGGGCAGGGCCCGGCCGTCACCCGGACAGCGGTACCGCGGCCGCCGCCACGCCCTGCGGTGCCGTCCGTATCCGCCCCATCCGACATCCCCGCAGATGCCCGTTCCGGCCCGAAGTGCCCGTGTTGACCGGCCAGTAACCCCCTCCTATGCTCGACCGCGTTCGTGATCCGGCACCGGGGCCGGGGCCGCCGAGGCCGCCCGGCCGGAGCCGACCCCGGCTCGAAGGGCTCCTGCCATCAGCACCTCCGTCGCATCCCCGGACAGCGGGCGGGACACCGCCGCCCAGGCCGCCGCCGACCGTGCCGCCAGGCCCACCGGCCGCCGCCGCTTCCTCACCTATCTGCTGGCCGCCCCCACCCTCACCGTCGCCGCCCGGGCCGGACTCGACGCCGCCGCACCCGCCACCGCCCACGCCGCCGCCGAACGGGCCGCCGAGGCACCGCAGTTGCTCGGTCTGCCCGGCATCCCCGACATCCTGGACCTCGGCGACGCGCTGATCGTGGCCGGACTGCCCACCGCCCACCTGCTGGTCCTGGAGATCACCCCCGACGGCCGCGCCGCGCTCCACCTCCCCCGGCTGGAGGTCGGCCAGGGCCTCACCACCACCATCGCGATGCTCGTCGCCGACGAACTCGACGCCCGGCTCGGCGATGTCGACGTCCCGCTCTCCGACGGCCGCCCCGACCTGCTGTTCAACCAGCTCACCGGCGCCTCCAACTCGGTCCGCTCGCTGTACGACCCGGTCCGCGCGGCGGCCGCCGCCGCCCGCGCCCGGCTGGTCACCGCCGCCGCCCGCCGCTGGTCGCTGCCGGCCGACACGCTGCGCACCGCCGACTCCGCCGTCCTCGCCCCCGACGGCCGTCGGGCCGGTTACGGCGAACTCGCGGCCGAGGCCGCCGCCGTGGCCGTCCCGGCCGTGCCCGCCACCCCGAAGCCGGCCGACCAGCAGCGCCTGGTGGGCCGGCGGACCGGGCGGATCGACGCCCGGTCCATCGTCACCGGCCGCGCGAAGTACGCCGGCGACCTCGCCGTCCCCGGCGCGGTGCCGACCGTGGTCGCCCGCCCGACCACCATCAACGGCACCCTCAGGTCCCTGGACGCCTCGGCCGCCCGCACCATGCCCGGCGTCCTCGGCGTGGTGCGGATCCCGAGCGGCGTGGCCGTCCTGGCAGAAACCTTCGACCAGGCGCTCAAGGCCCGCGACGCGCTCCGCACGTCCTGGAACCCCGGTCCGGTCGCGGCGCTCTCCGACGCCGACATCCGGGCCCGACTCCGCGCCGCCCACGCCCCGTTCCTCGTCCCGCCGCTGCTCACCCAGTACGTGGACGGCGAGTTCGACTTCGCCTTCGTCAACCACGCGCCCATGGAGGTGCTGACGGCCGTCGCCGACGTGCGCCCCCACCGGGCCGAGATCTGGTTCGCCTCGCAGACCCCGATCGTGGCCCAGCAGACCATCGCCGCCGAACTCGGCCTGCCGCAGGACGCCGTCACCGTCCATGTGGTGCGCGGCGGCGGCTCGTTCGGCCGGCGGCTGTTCTTCGACGCCGCACTGGAGGCCGCCCAGATCTCCCGGGCGGCGGGCCGCCCGGTCAAGCTGATGTGGACCCGCAACGACGACATGCGCCACGGCCGGATGCGCCCCGCCAGCCACCACCGGGTGCGCGCCACCTACGGCCTGGGGCAGGTGCTCAGCTACGAACACCGGGTCGCCACCGTGCGGACCGACTTCCGGCACGGCCTCGGCGAGGCGCTCACCGCCGCCGGGTTCAACCTCTCGGTGGCCGGGATCAGCCTCGCCCAGGCCTTCTTCCTGCTCAGCGAGAAGAACCCGTACAACGTCGGCGTCCCGACCCAGTTGCTCTCCGAGGTGCCGCTGGAGGTGCCCACCGGCAGCTGGCGCTCGGTCTACTCGGGCACCGTCCGGGTCGCCGACGAGATCATGATGGACGAACTGGCCCGGCGGCTCGGCCAGGACCAGGTCGCCTTCCGCCGGGCCCGGCTGCGCGACGCCCAGGGCCGGGCCGTCCTGGACAAGGTCGCCCAGGCCGGCCGGTGGGGCCGCCCGATGCCCGCCGGCCAGGCCCAGGGCATCGGCTACCACGACGAGAACGGCGGCCGGGTCGCCTACCTGGTCGAGCTGGACGCCTCCGACCCCCGCCGGCCGCGGGTCACCCGGGCGGTGATCGCCGCCGACGTGGGCCGCGTGATCAACCCCAGTGGTCTGGAGGCCCAGTTGACGGGCGCGCTGATCGACGGCATCTCGGTGATCCTCCGGGCCGGCAACCACATCGACCACGGCGCCGTCCGCGAGGGCAGCTTCTCGGACTTCCGCTACGCCCGGCAGCGGGACACCCCGCCCTCGGTCGAGATCCACCTGCTGCCGCCGAGCGGCCCACCCGGCGGCGCGGGCGAGCTGGGCGTCCCGGCGGCCTCGGCCGCGGTCGCCAACGCCTACGCCCGCGCGACCGGAACCGCCCCGCGCTCCTTCCCGCTCGACTTCTGACCCGCCGCCCGCACTCCCCCGGTGGCTCCGGTCCGCCGCCGCCACCGACCTCTTCGAAGGGCCCGACCCCCATGCCCAGCCACACCTTCGTCCTCAACGGGCAGCCGGTCACCGTCGAGGCGCCGGACGACATGCCACTGCTCTGGGTGCTGCGCGACAAGCTCGGCGTCACCGGCCCCAAGTACGGCTGCGGGGTCGGTGTCTGCCGCGCCTGCACCAGCCACCTGGACGGCGAGGAGTTCCAGCCGTGCACGGCGGCGGTCAAGGACTGCGCCGGACGGACGGTCACCACCATCGAGGGCCTCGCCGACGGCGAGGTCCTGCATCCCGTCCAGGAGGCCTGGCTGGAGTGCGACGTCGCCCAGTGCGGCTTCTGCCAGCCCGGCCAGATCATGACGGCCGTCGCCCTGCTGCGCCGCACCCCGGCGCCGACCGACGCCGACATCGACGGGATCCAGAACATCTGCCGCTGCGGCACCTACCCGCGGATCCGCGAGGCGATCAAGAAGGCCGCCGCCGCCCAGGCGGCCCCCGCACCCACGGCGACGACCGGTTTCGCACCCGGACTCGTACCCGTGTTCACCACCCGGGCCACGGCCGGGCCCGCACCGCGCCCCACACCCTGAGCCCGGCCCGGGACGGACCGGCCACACCCTTGCCGAACCGGAACGTCTCGGCCCGGCCCGTGCCGACAACGGTGGCCGCGCCCTTGCCCGAATGGGCCCGCACCAGCGAGATCACCGTCCATCGCCGGGATTCGGCCGCCATTCCGCTTCGAGGATGCCGAACATCTCGGAGTCCCGCCAGCCGTCCCGGATCAACGCGGTGTGCCGATGCCGCCCTTCGTACGTCATGCCGAGCCCGGCCAGCAACCGGGCCGACGCGAGGTTGCGGGGGTCACAGGTCGCGTAGATCCGGTGGAGTCCCAACTCCCCGAACCCGCGCGACAGTAGCTCCCGTCCGATCGCCGTGCCCACGCCACGCCCCCAGGCCCTCGGGTGCACGATGTAGGCGATTTCGCCCTGCCGATGGCGAATGTGCAGCTCACCCATGCCGACGAGTTCGCCCTCGAAGCGGGCGACGTAGACGTATCGCTGCTGACGGGCGTGCGACCAGGCGTCGACGGCGGTCTGCACGAACGCGCGCGTCTGGTCCTCGGTGTTCGGCCCCCACGCCTGGTAGCGACAAGCCTCCTCAAGGCCGGCCCAGGAGTGCACGGCCTGCCAGTCGTCGAGCACGGGCTTGCGCAAAGTCACCGCGGATCGGGTCATCGGCGGATCCTGCCGGATTCCGTACGGGCGGGAGCCGGAGCCGGTTGGTCCGGGCGCCGGCCACCGGCGACCGGCCACCCCGCCCGCGGCTCAGCGGGCCTCAGGGTCCCGGCCGAAGAAGGCGGCCAACCGGTCGTAGACCGGAGCGTCCTCGGGCGCGGCCACCTCAGGGCCGAAGGAGTGGTGCTCCTCCTCGCTGCCCCGGTACTCGGGGCGCAGCGCGCCGCGCCCCCAGTCGAGCGCGGCCCGCCCGACCTCCTGGTCCAGGCCGGCCGTGGACTGGCCGGTGGAGCGGGCCACGTCCCAGCCGTGCACGGCGAACTCGGCGATCTGCTGGTCCAGCGGGAAACGGGCGGGCAGGTGCGTCCCCCCGGGGAGTTCGATGACGCCGTCCAGGTCGCCGGCCGCGCGCCAGGCGGCCACCAGCTCTTCGGCGCCGGCCTCGAAGGCGTGCAGCCAGTCGCCCTCGACCCGGTCGAAGGGCTGTGACCAGTCCGGGTCGCCGCCCTCGGCCCGGAGGGTGAACTGCCGCAGGTCGAACAGGAGGTGGCTGACGAGCTGGGTGACGTCCCAGGAGCGGCAGGTGCTCGGGTGGATGCCCTGCTCGGCATCGATGCCGTCGATCAGCCCGGCGGTCTGGGCGAGGGCCCGGGCGAGCAGGTCGATCGGGTCTTCCGTTGCGGTCATGGCACACCTCTTCGCTTCGGGGCGGGCGGTCGGACCGGCCGATCGTAAGCGGGGGGACCGACAACCGGCCCGGCGCAACACCGCGCCGGGCCGGCCGTCGCCCCGTTCGACCGGCCCGCCGACCGCCGGCCGCCGGCCGACCCGAACGGGCCGGACCACGCCGGATCAGGCCCGATCAGGCCGGACCACGCCCGATCAGGCGGCGAGGCCGCCGTCCACGGCGATCTCGGCGCCGGTGATGTACCGGCCGTCCTCACCGACGAGGTGCGCGATGGTGGCCGCGACGTCCTCGACCCGGCCGTAACTGCCGAGTGCCGTCAGCCCGCGCTGGAACTCCGCCGACGGACCGTCCGCCGGGTTCAGCTCGGTGTCGATCGGGCCGGGGTGGACGACGTTCGCGGTGATCCCCCGCGGGCCCAGCTCGCGCGAGAGCGCCTTGGTGAGACCGATCATGGCGGCCTTGCTCGTCCCGTAGAGCGTGGCACCGGGGAAGGCCACGTGCTTCGCGACGCAGCTGCCGATCGTGACGATCCGCCCGCCCTCGGCCAGGTGGGCCGAGGCCGCCTGGGCGTAGAGGAACGGCGCCCGGACGTTCACCTCCAGCACCCGGTCCACGTCGTCGAGCGTGAGCTCTTCGATCGGGCCGAGCACGCCGACGCCGGCGTTGTTGACCAGGATGTCGAGCCGCCCGAAGCGCTCGGCCACGGCCTCGACCACGGCCCGGACGGCCTGCGGGTCGGCACTGTCCGCCCGGACGGCCCAGCCGCGCCGGCCCATGCCGGTGATCTTGGCCGCGACCGCCTCGGCCCGCTCCGCACTGCCCTGGTAGGTGACCACGACGTCGGCGCCGTCCTCGGCCAGCCGCAGGGCCACCGCCTCCCCGATCCCCCGGCTGCCGCCGGTCACCAGGGCCACCTTGCCGTCGAGCTTCGCAAGCTGGGTCATCGTCATATCGTCAGAACTCCTTGACTCGTTCGCGGACATGACTCAATCCTCGACCGGCGCCGCCCACGAGTCCGGCGGTATTCGGACGTCGCGTTCAATCTTCAACAATCGCCTGTTCCCGGTAGTACGAGGCCACCGCGGGCTGGCCGGTCCAGTTCGGACCGGCCGCCGGGTCCGCCCCCAGGTACCCGAACGGCAGGCGCACGGTCCGCGCACCGTCCAGCACCAGCAGGTGCCGCCGGGCCCGGTACTCGAACCCGGCCGCGCGCAACGCCGTCAGGACGGCGCGCGCGGCGCTCGATCCGTCCACCCGGCGCACCGAATCCGGGTCGAAGTGCGCGGCGAACCGCCCGTCCGGCACCAGCCGGCCCGCCGCACGGGCGATCGCACCGAGCTGGTCGCCGAGGTAGTGCAGTCCGTGCACACAGGTGATCAGGTCGTAGGCGCGCTCCGGCACCCAGTCCGCAACCGCCGCCGTCACCAGCTCCAGCCGCGCCGCACCCGCCGGCAGGGCGGCCGGCGGGGCCGACGGGCCCACCAGGTCGACACCGGTCAGCACGCTCGCGGTCGGCAGCCGGTGGGCGGCCTCGACGAGCGCCCGCCCCTCCCCGCTGCACAGGTCCAGCCAGCTGGGGGCGCCGCAGCGGCCGCCCAGCCACCCGGCCGGGTCGAAGCCCAGCTCCCGGGTGTAGCTGTTGACGCCGCTGAGCCCTCGCTCGCGGTTCATGGTGTTGTTGGCGACCACGTCCGAGCTGGTCAACTCGCCGTCACCGATCAGTCGGGGCATGGCGTCGACCCTACCGACGCGCCCGAGCGGCCGCCCCTGGACGGGGCGGCCGCTCGGTGCGAGGTGCGGGGCGGGCGTCAGACGCTGAGGGTCTGACCCGGGAAGATGAGGTCCGGGTTGCCGCCGATCGCCTTGACGTTCTTGGCGTGCAGGCTCGCGGTGTCGGTGCTGAACTTGGCCGCGATGTCGCTCAGGGTGTCGCCGCTCTTGACGGTGTAGCTGCCGCCGGAGCCGTTCCGGTCGGCGGCGGCCGGCTTGGCCGGCTTGGCGGTGTCCTGGGACTTCCAGGACTGGGTCTTCTGCGACTTCTGGGCCTGGTCGCCCTGTGCGGCCTTGCCCGGGGCCTGCTTCGCCTGCGGGGTCTGCGCAGGCTTGGCGGGCTTGGCCGGCTGCTGCGCCTTGGGGGCGGCCTCGGCGGCGGTGTCGACGGCCGCCGGGGCGCCGCCCTTCGCCAGACCGGCCTTCGCCGAGCAGACCGGCCAGGCGCCGGGCCCCTGCGAGGCGAGCACCTTCTCGGCGACCGAGATCTGCTGCGCCTTGGTGGCCTGGTTGGCCTGCGAGGCGTAGGCGGTACCGCCGTACGCGGCCCAGGTGGACGGGGTGAACTGCAGTCCGCCGGAGAAGCCGTTGCCGGTGCTGATGCTCCAGTTGCCACCGCTCTCGCACTGGGCGACGGCGTCCCAGGTCGAGGTGGACGCGGCGGAGGCCGAGGTGGCCGTGACGAGGCCGGCCACCGGCAGGGCCGCGACGGCCCCGCCGACCAGCACCAGACGGGCACGGCTGCGGCGCTTCCCGGCGGTGGTGGTGTTGGTGGTGGCAGCGGCGGTCTCGTTACGGATCGTCATGAAAGTCCTCTCGACAAGCCCCGGGCGGGCAGGCGGAACCAGACCCTTGGCAGGGCCTTCGCGCTCACCTCACTCGACGGGCGGCCGGGCACGTGTCGGACGTGCCGCGCCGCCCCGGCCACCCTCGCTCGCCGACGGCCTGTTCGAGCCGATCGCGTCAACGGGCACGGCCCTCGCGCCGGGGGTCAGTCGGCGGGCTGTGCGTCGGGGGTGAACCCGGGTGGTGCTCGTTGCACCGCCAATGAAGCTACGGCCCCACCCGGGGCGGCTTCAAGCAATTCTTGGACGCCGCAGGTCAGTTGACTGTTACCGGCGGTATCGATCATGAAACTGTGCCCGAAATTTGCGTGTTTGACCGCATTTTCAAGATCGAATGATCAATTTCCGTGCCATCGCTCACACCTGTCCATCTGTGAGGCCCCCCACACCGTCGACACAGAGCAATGGCGGGCCGACGGACCGTCACCACCGCCACCGGAGTTCCCGGTTCCGCGGGCCGCCCCCGTGGCATCGCCCACACCTGTCACTCAGCGTGGCCACGCCATGCGCAGCGCGTAGCACACGACCAGTCCGTACCCGACGCAGTAGCTGAGCGCCCGGGCCCGCGGCGAGAGTCGCGCGCCCACCGAGACGCCCACCGCCGCCAGCCCCTGCTGCCAGAGCAGCGAGGCCACCAGAACCCCGGCGACGAAGGCCACGCCACCCGGGCCGCCCCGCGGGCCGCTACCGCCCGTGACCAGGGCGGCGAAGTAGAGCGCGGTGGTCGGATTCACGGCGGTCAGGGCGGTGAACCGCAGGAAGGCCCGGACCGGAGGGCCCGCCGGCCCCGCCCCACCCCCGCCCGCCGCGCCCACGAAGGGCCTGCCGCCCCTGGCCGCCCTGCCCGGGCCCGCCGGCCCGCCCGGTGCCCGCCGCAGCCCGAGCAGCCCCCGGACCGCCACCACCACCAGCACCACCGCCGAGCCGATCCGGGCCCAGGACTCCCAGCCGGCGGAGGTCGATGCCCATCGGGAGCCGAGCGCCGTGGCGAGCGCCGCGTACGCCGCGTCCACGCAGGCCACCGCGCACGCCGCGCTCACCGCGGCCGCGCGCCCGCGCCGCCCCTCCTCCAGCAGCAGCACCCCGACCGCCCCCAGCGGCACCGCCACGCCCAGCCCCGCCCCGACGCCCGCCAGCGCCGCCGCCGCGGGCCCCGCCGCGGCCGCCACGGCCTGGATCGGGTCCGTCGCCGTCACCCCGGCCCCGAGGGCCGTCCCGAAAGTCATGGCGCCACCGTGGCCCACCCGCCGGGACAACGGCGGCCGGAAACCGGCCAGGGCCGCGACAATCGCGGTATGGATGCCCTCGACAGCGAAATCATCGGCGAACTGCGCGCGGACGCGCGGATCTCCTACCGCGACCTCGGCGCCCGGGTGGGCCTGAGTGCCAACGCGACGGCCGACCGGGTCCGCCGGCTGGTCCGCAGCGGTGTGATCCGGGGCTTCACCGCCCTGGTCGACCCGGCCGCCGACACCGCCCGTCCGGGCCTGACCGTCTTCGTCGACGTCCGGCTGCGGCCGGAGACGGACAGCGACGCCTTCGAGACCACCGCGCTACGACTGCCCGGCGTCACCGAGGCCGCCCATGTCACCGGCGAGTACGACTACCTGCTGCGCGCCCGGGTGGCCGACGCCGCCGGACTCGACCAGCTGCTGCGCCGGCTGAAGCACGAGGCGGGCGTCGCCCACTCCAACACCCGGCTCGCCCTGCGGATCGCCACCCGCTGACCGGGGACCCGGCACCGGGCACCCGGTCGGGTCAGATCCCGCCACCCAGCCCCGCGTCGCGCGCCAGCAGCGCCGCCTGCACCCGGTTCTCGCAGCCCAGCTTGGCCAGGATCCGGCTGACGTACGTCTTCACCGTCGCCTCGCTCATGTGGATCCGGGCGCCGGCGTCGGCGTTGGAGAGCCCCTCGCCCAGCAGGGCCAGCACCTCCAGCTCGCGCGCGGTCAGCACCTCCAGCCGCTGCCGGGCGGACGCGCCCCGGGCCGCGGCCGGGCCGCTGCGGGCGCCGGCCAGCGAGTCCACGATGTACCGGGTCGCGGCGGGAGAGAGGAAGGCGTTCCCGGTGGCGGCGGCGCGGACGGCCTGGATCAGCTCGGCCGGCGCGGTGTCCTTGAGCAGGAACCCGGCCCCGCCCTCCGTGACGGCGCGCAGGACGTTGTCGCGCTCCCCGAAGGTGGTGAGGATCAGCGCCCGCGCGCCGGGCACCACCCGGCGCAGCTCGCCGAGGGCGGTCAGCCCGTCCATGACCGGCATCTGGATGTCCAGCAGGACGACGTCGACCCGGTGGGCCAGCGCGAGGTCGAGGGCCTGCCGGCCGTCCGCGGCCTCGGCGACCACGTCGATGTCGTCGGCGGAGGACAGGATCATCCTGATCCCGGCCCGGATGAGCGGCTCGTCGTCGGCGACGAGGACTCGGATCACTGCTGGTCATCCCCTCGATGTGGTGCGGGTGGCGCTGCTCGCCACCATCCTCACATCTCGCGGGCCGACCGGTCACCGGCCCGGGCGGCCCCGGTGGCGAGGCGTCAGGACCGGGCCGGGTAGTGCTGCTTCTCCAGCAGCACGCCGTCCTTGAAGCAGAACCGCGCCACCTCCTCCTCGCTCCCCAGGCCGCCCGTGGTCCCGTAGACGAAGTAGCGGCAGGAGGAACCGGCCGGCGGGGTCGGGCCGCTGCCCTCGTAGTCCTGGGTGAAGAGGCTGTTGCCGATCGGGAGGCGGCCCCCCACCTCGGCCTCGGGAGTGCCCTCCTGGAGCGAGTCGTACAGCCCGCGCGGCACGGTCGCGTCGCCCGCGGCGCCGATGAAGGCCATCACACCCCAGACCAGCAGGCCGAGCACGGTGAGCAGCACCACCACCCCGCCGACCGCGCAGCCGATCGCCGGGCTGCGCCGCCGCCGGTCGCCGGACCCGCTCCCGACCTCCGGCAGCACGTCCCGCACCCAGGCCTCCTCCGCCCCGGCCGCGCCCGGGGCGGCGGCCGGATCGCCGCCGGCCCCCTCGTAGGGGAGCACCGCGGCGAGCCGGAACCCGGCCTCGGCGGTCGGCCCGGCGTGCACCATCCCGCCGACCAGCCGGGCCCGCTCACGCAGTCCGGTCAGCCCCTGACCGCCGCTGACCGGCGCGACCCGGCCACCCGCCGGCACTTCGGCCGGCTCCGGGGCGCGGGGGTTGGCCACCTCGACCACCAGGGCGTCCGGCTCGTAGCGCAGCGCCACCGAGATGGGCGCGCCGGGGGCGTGCTTGTGCGCGTTGGTGAGCGCCTCCTGGACGATCCGGTACGCGGCCTGGCCGACGCTGGCGGCCGCGGGTCGGCGCTCGCCGTCCTCGCCGAAGGAGACCGTCGTCCCGGCCGCCCGGGAGGACTCGACCAGCTTCTCGATGCCCTCCGTGCCACCGGTGCGCACGGTGGCGCCGGCCGGCCCGCCGACCGGGGCCGGCTCCCGGGCGCTCGACTCGTCGTGCAGCACGCCGACCACCTCGCGCAGCTCGCGCATCGCGGTGACGGCGGCCAGCCGCAGCACCCCGACCGCCTCCCGCTGCCGGTCGGACAGGGTGCGGTCGACCTCCAGCGCGCCGGAGTGGACGGAGATCAGGGCGAGCTGGTGGCCCAGGCTGTCGTGCATGTCCTGGGCTATCCGGTGCCGCTCGCGCAGCCTGGCCTGGTGCGCCACCATGGCACGCTCGCGCAGCAGCTGCTCGTTGCGCTCGCGCAGAGCGTCCAGCAGTGCCCGGCGCTGGGCCCGGTAGCGGCCCCAGAGCGCGGGCAGCACGGCGATCAGCAGGAACCCGCCCAGCGAGAGCCCGATCGTCAGCTTGATCGGCGTCGCCCCGGCCTCCTTCACTACGCTGACGGCCGTCGTCAGCAGGAAGGCACCGGCGAACGAGCCGGCCAGCACACCGACCCGCCTCACCCGGGCGCCGGCCGACCAGCCGGCGAAGACCAGCAGCGGCAGTGTCCCGCCGAACCAGCCGCAGGCGCCGGCCGCGAGCAGCAGCACGGTCGAGGGCAGGGCGCGCCGGAGCAGGAAGAGCACGGCCGCCCCGAGGCCGACGACCGGCCAGAGGCAGGTGTGGGAGACCACTTCGATCAGCGCCGCGAGCGCGCCCACCAGCAGCGCGCCGACGGCCTCCCGGGCCACCGTCCAGGGCCGCCAGGGCCCGGGCAGCGCCGCTCGTACCGCCCTCGACCAGGCCTTCGCTATCGCGTCCACGCCGCGAGGTTAGCGAAGCGGCCCGCCCGGGCACCGCCACCGTTCGTCGTTGCCCGCCCCGACGAAAGTCGCGGGCCCGACGGAAGTCGCGGGCTCCGTCGGCGGCTGCGGCCGGCTCACCCGTAGGCGGTGAGCATCAGCGCCACGTCGTCCACCCGGTCGGTGGAGCCGACCTCCTGCAGCAGTCGCTCCGCCAGCCGTTCCAGTCCGTCCTCCGCGTCGCCGGCCGCGCCGGCCGGTCCGGTGAGGGCGTCGCGCAGCCGGTCCACGCCGTGGTCGATCTCCACCGCGGGGTCCTCGACCAGCCCGTCCGTGTAGAGCGCGAGCAGCGAGCCCGGCGCCATCCGGAACTCGCTCACCGGGTACTCGGCCCAGTGGTCGACGCCGAGCAGCGGCCCGCCCGCCACGTACAGCGCCTCGGTGCTGCCGTCCGGGTGGCGCAGCACCGGCGGGAGGTGGCCGGCCCGGGCGATCCTGGCGGTGCCGTCGGCGGGGGTGAGCCGGATCAGGCAGCAGCTGGCGAGCAGCCCGGGGTCAAGATCGAGCAGCAGCCGGTTGGTCTGCGCGAGCACCTGGTCCGGCGGGTGGCCGCTGGCGGCGAAGGCCCGGACCGCGCTGCGCAGCTGACCCATGGTGGCGGCGGCGCCGACGCTGTGGCCCTCGACGTCGCCGATCACCAGGTTGAGGTCGTGGCCGGTGACGATGGCGTCGTACCAGTCGCCGCCGATCTCCATCCCCTGGGTGCCGGGCAGGTAGCGGGCGGTGATCCGGACGTTCTCCAGGCGCGGCAGCCGGTGCGGCAGCAGGGCCTGCTGGAGGCCGCGGGCGAGGGCGAACTCGGCGTCGTAGAGCCGGGCCCGCTCCAGGGCCTGGGCGATGAAGCCGCCGAGGGCGGTGAGCAGCCCGCGTTCCTCCAGGGTGAAGGAGCGGGACTCGTCGAAGCCGATGATGCAGCTGCCGACCGGGTGGCCGGAGGCGATCAGCGGGAGGAACGCCCAGGCGCGCATCTCGTCCAGGGCGATGCCGGGGTAGGCGGCGGCGAGTTCGTGGACGGACTCGAAGAAGATCGGTGTGCCGGAGCTGAGCGCCTCGGCGCCGGGCACCCGGGCGCCGACCGGGGTGCCCTCGAAGCGGTCCAGGAAGCCGTCCGGGTAGCCGCTCTGGGAGACCAGGTGGAGGCGCTTGTCGCGGACGGTGTAGATGGCGAGCTCCTGGCCGCCGAAGGCCGGCAGGATCTGGTCGGCGACGGCCCGGCAGACCTCCCGGACGGTGACGGCCTCGCTCAGCGCGCTGGCCAGCTGGAGCAGGTGGTACATAGCCCCGACGCTGGTCCGGGCGCCGGGCGGGGGTTCGGCCGGCGGCTCCGGCGCGCCGGAGGGCGGCTCGGCGGCGACCACCCGACCGGTGACGCCGTGGGTGTCCGGGTAGAGCGAGAACGCCAGCCAGCCGTCCGGCGGGCGGGCCGCGAGGAAGGCGGTGGGCTGCTGGGAGACCATCGCGGCGCGGTAGCGGTTCTCGTAGACCGGGTCGGAGAGCCAGGGCAGCACGTCCCACGGATGGTGGCCGACCAGGTCCTCGCGGCGGGCGTGCAGCAGCAGCTCGACGCTGCGGTTGGCGTAGGTGATCCGGCCGTCCGGGTCCAGCGAGAAGACGCCGTCGCGCAGCCGCTCGACGGCTTCGGCCGCGGCGGTGCCGGTCCGGGTGTCCAGCACGGCGCCGACCAGGTGGGTGCGGCCGTCCGGCCCGGCCGTCTCGGGCACCCTGCCCCAGAACTCGACCGGATAGGGGTGGCCGTCGTGGTCGAGCGCCCGGACCCGGGCGGCCAGCATCCGGCCCTCGTCCAGCGCGGCCCGGGCGGCGGCCCGGAACTCCGGCAGGTCGCCGGGGGCGATCCGGGTGGTCAGGGTGGCCGCCCGGCCGTCGAATTCGGCGGGCGACATCCCGAAGATCTCGCAGAACGGCTCGTCGACGGCGAGCGCCCCGGTGGCCAGGTTCCAGTCGAACAGGCCGACCCTGGTGGTCGGCGGAGACGGTGGCGCCAGCTCGACCACGGCGGTCTCGCCATTGGGTTCGATCAGCCGCCCGTTCCCGTCCAGCGCCGCCAGCGCGGCGGCCAGCCCGTCGGCCACCGACCGCAGGTGCCGCTGCGCGCCCGCCGGCACGCCTTCGTCCGAGGCGGCCCAGAGCACGCTGATCACCCCGTACGTCTCCTTGCCCGCCTTGACGGGCACGCAGGCGGAGGCGAAGTCGTAGGGCATGCCGACGGCCATCTGCGGGAAGCGCCGCATGGTGTCCTCGGTATCGGCCAGCGCGATCACCCGGCCGGTGCGGAAGCTGACCGCCACCGGCATCGGCCCGGCCGCGGCGATCCGCCGGTACTGGGCGATGATCGACAGCGGCACGCCCGCGATGGTGCAGAGCACCAGTGAGCGCCGGTCCCGGGCCCGCAGGTAGACCATCCCGCCGTACGCGTCGGTCTCGGCGAGCACCCTGCGGACGGCGGTCGCGAGCAGCGCGTCCCGCTCGTGCGTCGCCCCGGCCACGGCATCGCGCTCCCGGGGGCGGCGCGCGTCGGGTCGCGTCGCCCGAGTCCCGCCGGTCACATGCGGACCGGGCCGGTCCGCCGGCACACCCTGGCGCATCTTCTCTTGCTACGCCCGGGTCAAGGGACTGTCAAGGCGAGCCCCGCGTGCCGCCCGGGCCGGACCGCGCCAGCATGGTCACCATGCCGACCGATCCGGGCCGCACCACCGTGGTCAACCTCAAGGGCCATCGCGACGATCCCGACTACGCCGACGTCGTCTACGTCGGGCGGGCGATGCACCGCGGCGGCTGGCACCTCGACGAGTCGCCGCTGCACTGCCCCTACCGGCCCGGACCGGACCTCAGCCGGGAGCGGATGCTCGCCGAGTACCGCGCCTACCTGCTGGACCGGCCGGACCTGCTCGCCCTGCTGCCGGAGCTGCGCGGCCGCCGGCTCGGCTGCTGGTGCGTCCCGCTCGCCTGCCACGCCCAGGTGCTCGCCGAGCTGGCCGACCAGGGCAGCTGAGGCGGCCCGCCGGGGCCGGCGGCCCTCGTCCGGGTGGCCGGGCACCGCCCCCGGCACCGGCCGCCCGCGAACCGTCCGGACGCGCTTCGATATCCTCACTCGGACAGCGCAGCGCAGCGGCTGCCCCGGGGAAACGAGTACGTCCATGCAGCCGGCACCGTCCGACCGTGCCCGAACGGCGCAGACCGAGGAGGCCGGCGCCGCCTGGCAGTGGGACGGCGAGAGCGGCGACCGGCCGGCCGAACCGGCCGACGTGCTGAGCGGCGGCTCCGAGGCGGGCGGCGGGCCGCGGCTGACCCGGCGGCGGCTGCTGGCCGGCGCCGGGGTGCTCGCGGCGGGCGCCGCGGTCTGGGCGTTCGCCCGCTCGGCGGACGAACCGGCGCCCGCTCCGCCCCGGCCGCTGCCGACCCGCGTCGCCGGACCGCAGCCGCTCTGGACGTACCGGGGCCGGGAGGCGATGGCGGCCGAGCGGCTGACCGGCCGCCCGGCCGTCCCCGTCTTCCTCACCCGCGAGGGGCTCCAGGTGCTCGACCCGGCCGACGGCAGGCCGCTGCGGCTGCTGTCGTTCGCCGCGGCCAAGGCGGACTGGCCGAACGACGTGCAGCAGCCGGGCGCCCATGTGGTGGTCGGCCCCGACCGGGTGTTCACCACCTCCAACGGCCACCTCGACAGCCACCACCTCACCGACCCGGCCGCCGAGTGGAGCCTGCCGCTGCCGGAGGAGCTGGGCAACGGCACCGTCACGCTGTTCGGCTGCGCCGGCGACGTCGTGTACGGCGAAGTCCAGCCCCGGCCGTTCACCGGGGACGGCCGGCTCTTCGCGGTGCACGTCACGGACCGCCGGGTGCTCTGGTCCCGTCCGTCCGAGGGGGAGCGGCCGCTCTCCCCGCTCACCGCGGCCGGGGGCCGGGTGCCGGCCTTCGACGGCTCGGCCGGCGGCCTGCGCCTGCTGGAGGCCGCCACCGGCAAGCGGCTCTGGACGGTGCCCACCGACAGGGGCACGGGCTGGGCGGTCACCGACCCGGAGCACGTCTACGCCCCGCAGGGCCCGGCCGGGCTGCGGGCCCTGCGGGTGGCGGACGGCGGCCCGCACTGGTCGGTCGTCCCGGGGCCGGCCGACGAGTGGCGGCTGCTGCCGCCGGTCGCCGGTGGCGCCCTGGTCCACCTGTTCCGCGACAACGGCCTGGTCACCGCCCACGCCGCGGACACCGGGGCCCAGGTCTGGGAGCACCGCCTGCCGTTCCGGCTGGACCGCCGCAGCAGCCCGCTGCTCGCCGGACCGGTCCTCTACGTGCCCGGTCCGGCCGCCGCGGGCGTCCGCGCCCTGGACGCCGCCACCGGCGAGGAGCGCTGGACCTTCCGCGACTCCGGCCCCGGAGTGGACGTCTGGTCGCTCTCCCACGACGCGACCCGCCTGTACGCCGGCCACGACGACGTCCTGCACGCGCTCCCGCTCGCCTGACCCCCGGTCACCGCTGCGCGGCCCCGGTCCCGCCGCCGCCCCGGCGACGGAGGAGGATGGCGGCGTGCAGGTACACCCGATCTCGCCCGACCGGCTCGCCGAGCGCCTCGCCGACCGCGTCACCGCCCTGCCCGGAGCCGGTGAGCGGTGGCTGCGGGTCGCCGTGGACGGCGCCCCGGCCGCCCGGCCCGACGCACTCGCCGACGCGCTGGTGGAGCCGCTGCGGGAGCGCGGCCGCCCCACCCTGCGGGTGTCGGCGGCCGCCTTCCTCCGCCCGGCCTCGGTCCGGCTGGAGTACGGCAAGCAGGACCCGGACGCCTACCACGACCTCTGGCTGGACGACGGCGCCCTGCTGCGCGAGGTGCTGGACCCGCTGGAGCCCGGCGGCACCGGCCTCGTCCTGCCGTCGCTGCGCGACCCGGTCACCGACCGGGCGACCCGCGCGCCGTACACGCCGCTGCCGCCCGGCGGCGTGCTGCTGCTGGACGGCGCGCTGCTGCTCGGCCGCTGGCTGCCGCTGGAGCTGACCGTCCATCTGGCGCTCACCCCGGCCGCGCTGGCCCGCCGCACACCGGCCCAGGAGCAGTGGACGCTGCCCGCGTTCGCCCGCTACGCGGCCGAGACCGTCCCCGCCGAGGCGGCCGACCTCACCGTCCGGGTCGACGACCCGCGCCACCCGGCCCTGGTCGAGTAGCGGTCCGCGTCCCGGGGGCCGGCCCGCGCTGGCAGTGCGGGCACCAGAACGCCACCCGCTCCTGCGGCGGCGTGCCCTGGGTCGCCGTCCGGACGACCGTGCCGCAGCGCGCGCACGGCCGCCCGGCCCGGCCGTACACCCAGTGCCGGAGGCCCGGCCGGGTGTCGCCGGTGGTGACGTGCCCGGGGCGCAGCCGGTTGGCGTCGAGGATCTGCTGGGAGCGCTCCACCAGCCTTTCGGGGCGCGGGAGTTCGCCGACCGGCGTCCACGGGGTGACCCCGGCGAGGAAGCAGAGCTCATTGGCGTAGACGTTGCCGATGCCGGCCAGGTTGCGCTGGTCGAGCAGCGCCTCGGCGAGCGGCCGACCGGGCTGGGCCAGGAGCCGGCGGACGGCCTCGCCCGCGTCCCAGTCGGGGCCGAGCAGGTCGGGCCCGAGGTGGCCGACGACCCGCTCCTCCTCGGCGGTGCGCAGCAGCTCGACGACGGGCAGCCGGTAGCCGACCGCCGTGCTGTGCTCGGTGCCGAGGACGGCCCGGATCTGCCAGGCGGGTCCGCCCGACCATCGCTCGCCGGGGCGGTAGACCGCCCAGCGGCCGTCCATCCGCAGATGGGTGTGGAGGGTGAGGCCGCCGTCGAGCCGGGTCAGCAGGTGCTTGCCGCGCGGGGCGACCTCCAGCACCCGCCGCCCGGTCAGATCGGCGGTGGCGTGCGCGGGCACCCGCAGATCGGCCGCGGTCAGCACCCGGCCGGCCAGTTCCTCGTGCAACCGGGCCGCCACACGGTAGACGGAGTCACCTTCAGGCATGCCCCCATCCTCCCCCGCCCACCGGCGCCGACACGGTCGGCGGGGCCTACTTCTCGCGCACCACGACGACCGGGCAGGGGGCGTGTTCGGTGAGGTGGCGGCTGACGGATCCGAGCAGGGCGCCGGAGAATCCGCCGAGGCCCCGGCTGCCGACCACCAGCAGGGCGGCGCCCTGGGCCGCCTCCAGCAGGGCCTGCGCGGCGTTGCCGGGCATCACCGTCTCGGCGATCCGGACCCCGGCGTCGGCCCCGGCGACCTTGGCGACCGTCTCGGAGAGCGTCCGCCCGGCCAGTTCCTCGGGGTTGAAGCCCTCGGCCGGGGGCATCGCGAGCCCGGCCCAGCCGTAGAACGCCGGGTACTCCCAGGCGGCGATCGCCCGGACGCCGCCGCCGGCCAGCCTGGCGTAGTCGATCGCCCAGCGCAGCGCCCGCTCCGAGGCGGGCGAGCCGTCCACGCCGACGACGATCAGGGGTTCCGCGCTGTCGGCCATGCCGCTGCTCCTTGTTCGACTATCTCGGCTTCACCTGCCGCTGACCAGGCAAACATAGATTAATACGGGCATATGGCCGCTAATTGCCACGCCGAAGACGTCGAACACTTTCGAACCCTGTGCGGTGCCGCCCCGAGACCGAAGAAGCGTGACGCGCCCGCGGGTCCGGTGGACGGGCGGCCCGGGGACGGAGACTGGTACTGGCGGGTGCGCGGGCCCCGTTGCCCGCGCACCCGCCAGGGTCTCTGGACGGACGGCCCGTCAGGCCCGATAGGCAGCCCAGGAGTTGGACATCCTGGCGACCTGGCCGGGGGTGAACTGGGTCATGCAGGAGTCGTAGGTGTAGTCCATGAAGTTGTGGATCGGGTCGACGCCGGTGGCCGTGCAGGTGTCGCGGCCGGCCGGGCACTGGTACGCGGCGGTCTTCTCGGCCGGGGTGTCCGAGACGTAGTCGCCCTGGCCGCCGCAACCGCCCTGGAAGGTGTGGTACAGCCCGAGCCAGTGGCCGACCTCGTGGGTGACGGTGTCGCCCTCGTTGTAGTTGGTGGCCGAGCCGCCGGGGAACGAGCTGTCGAGGATGACCACGCCGTCGTCGCTCGGGTTCGACCGGTAGGAGCTGGGGAAGGTCGCCCAGCCGAGCAGCGACTGGCCGAGCTTGGCGGTGTAGAGGTTGAGGGCGTTGGCACCGCCCTTGCGCAGCGAGCTCTTCATCGACCGTTCGGCCGAGGAGCCCGGGGTGATGCCGTTGTACCAGGACGAGTTGTCGGTGTAGTCGGTGCCGGTCAGCTGGAACTGGAACTGGCTGGCGGTGTTGCCCGCGCCCTGGCCGCCGTAGGCGGCGTTGAGGACGGAGATCTGCCGGCTGATGTCCGTCGCGGTCAGCTTGCCCGTCGATCCGGCGTGGACCACGTGGACGTACACCGGGATGGTCGTGGTGGCGGCGAGCGTCCCCGGGGCGAGCAGCGCGCTGCCCTGGGAGGAGTGGGCCAGTTGGGCGACCCGGGCGCTGAGGTCCGCGTCCATCGCGTGGGCCTGGGCCTCGGTGACGGCGTTGGGCTCCTGGCCGCCCGGGCTGCCGGCGGGCTTGCGGGCCCCGGCGTCCTGGCTCTCCCCGCCGACGCACGGGGCGGCGACCGCGCCGGGGGCCTGCGCGGCGGCGGTGGAGAACGCCGAGGGGGCGGCGAACTGGGTGAGCCCGAGGGCCGTGACGAGGGCTGCGGCGCTGAGGAATCTGCGGGGGACACGCGAGGGCACGCGGGCAGAACGACGCATCTGCGCTCCTGAGGGGGAGTTGTGGGGGGTGGCGGAGGGGGGCCGCCGAGCCTAGGCTACGCAGGGCCGCGTGTACGCGTCAGGTTTCTTCCGGCCGCAAAGTTCTGACGACATATCGGACATAACCCGGAAGCCCGATCGAGTGACCCCGGTCACAGGTGGAGCATTTCCGGTGCCGCACGGTCGGGGCAACGCCCCCGGGTTGTCCGAAAGTTGACGCTCCGTCCGCCGGACAGGCCTCGGAAGGCCGACCGGACCGGTCGGGTGGGCGGCCCCGCACCGCCTCGCCGAGACTACGACGCCACGAAGACGATCTCCCGCACGGCGCGCGCACCGGCCCGGTCGAGTACCACCGCCGACGCACAGCCCGCCGGTGGCTCGCCCGTCCCGGCCAGCCGCCCGCGCAGCCGCCGGGCGGACTCGCGGTGCCGGGCGAAGGCGTACGCGGAGACGCGCTGGCCCCGGGCGTGCTGGCCGTCCCGGGCCTCCTCCGCGCTCGCGTCCAGCAGGATCAGGTGCACCCGGCGCCCCTGCCGGGCGGCCGCGCGGCCCAGCCAGTACCGCACCCAGGGCAGCGTGCCGCAGTCGTGCACCGCGAGCGGGCCGCCGGCCAGGACGGCGCGGCGCAGCCGCCGGTAGTGCGCGGCCCGCACCAGCGGGCGGTAGGCGGCATAGGGCAGCCAGCCGGGGACCCGGGCCGCGTACTCCTCCCGCACCTGCTGGGAGTCGACCAGCGGGGCGCGGACGCAGCGGCGCATCAGGGTGCTCTTGCCGCTGCCCGGCAGGCCCGACACGACCAGCAGGTCGTCGGCGCGGTAGTGCAGCGCCTGCGCGGGCACCGCGGCGGCCCCCGCCTCGGGGCACCCGGCCGCGCCGGGCCCCCGGCGCAGGTCGTGCAGGCCGCGCGGGCGCAGCACCGCCGCGGCCGGGCGGACCTCGGCGGCGCACGCCGATCTCGGTACGGGCACCTTGGCCCCGGACACCCCGACCTCAACCACCGGCACTCCCCCTGACTCCGCGGCCCCGGCTCCCCGGCCTCCGCCTCCCGAAGAAACCTTCCCCCTTCAAGAGAGAGTAAAGACTAGTGGTCAGCGCCGGTACGGCCGAGCCCTCCCGCGCCGCGGCGGCGCCTCCCGCACAACGCCCTCGCGCCACGCCCTCGGAACCGACGCATTCGCCCCGGCCGTTCGTACCGGCTGTTTCGGCCCGGCTGCCCGGGGCAGAGCGCGCCGCCCCCGCCCGCCCGCCCCCGCCCGGCGGCGCAGGCGGGCGGAGGTGGGCAGGGGCGGGCAGGGGAGCCGGACGGTCGCGGGGCGGGTCAGCCCAGCTGCGGAGCGACCCGGGAGGCGATCAGCTCCAGGTGGTCGAGGTCGTCCAGGTCGAGGATCTGGAGGTAGAAGCGCTCGGAGCCGACGGCGGCGTAGCGGCCGATCGTCGCCACCACCTCGTCGGGGGTGCCGGCCAGGCCGTTGGCCTTCAGCTCGTCCACGTCGCGGCCGATCGCGGCGGCCCGGCGGGCCACCTCGGCGTCGTCCCGGCCCACGCAGGCGACCAGGGCGTTGGAGTACACCAGGTCGTCGGCCTGGCGCCCGGCCCGCTCGACGGCGGCCCGGACCCGGCCGAACTGGGCGGCGCTCTGCTCGACCGAGACGAAGGGCAGGTTGAACTCGTCGGCGAAGCGGGCGGCCAGCGCCGGCGTCCGGGTGGGGCCCGTGCCGCCGACCAGCACCGGGATCTTCTCCTGGGCGGGCTTGGGCAGCGCCGGCGACTCGGTCAGCCGGTAGTACTCGCCGGCGAAGTCGAAGGTGTCGCCGACCTTGGTGTTCCAGAGGCCGGTGATGATCGCCAGCTGCTCCTCCAGCCGCCCGAACTTCTCCTTGGGGAACGGGATGCCGTAGGCGGTGTGCTCCTCCTCGAACCAGCCGGCGCCGAGGCCGAACTCGACCCGGCCGCCGCTCATCGCGTCGACCTGGGCGACCTGGATGGCGAGCACCCCGGGCAGCCGGAAGGTGGCGGCGGTCATCAGGGTGCCCAGGCGGATGGTGCTGGTGTCGCGGGCGAGGCCGGCCAGCGTGATCCAGGCGTCGGTCGGGCCGGGCAGGCCGCTCACCCCGCCCATCTTGAGGTAGTGGTCGGAGCGGAAGAAGGCGCTGAAGGCGCCGAGCTCCTCGGTGGTCCGCGCTACCCGGAGCAGCGTGTCGTAGCTCGCGCCCTGCTGGGGCTCGGTGAAGATTCGAAGATCCATGCGGTCCATTCTGGGGCAGATCGCCCCGTGCTTCCGGGCGATCCGCGCTTTCGGCCACCCGGCGGGGCGGGCGGCGGGACCGGCCGGGCCGCGGGCGGCGGGGTGGCCAAGGTCTCAGCCCGCGCGGCCGCTCCCCCGCCGCCGCTCGCCTACCTTGGACGGATGTTCGCCACGCCCGACGAGTCCCACCGCGACTCCCCCGACCAGCCGGCCGGCTGCCCGCTGCCCGGGATCGTCGCCGCCTTCACGCCGCGGCTGGCCGAGTTCGCCTTCGAGCCCGGCTTCGTCGCCGCGGTCGACCAGCACGTCGCCCAGCTGCGCGAGCTGCTCTACGCGCAGGGCCCGGCGCTGCTGCCCCTGGCGCTGGACCGCGCGGAGCTGTCGCAGTACGCGGCGGAGTTCGTCGACGCGCTGATCGACATCGGCTGGCGGGAGCCGGTGGGGTACGACTTCGCGGTGCACCGGCTGACCGCGATCTGCTGGCTGGTGCGCGAGCAGGGCCTGCTCACCCGCTGAGGACGGGCGCGGCCGGGGCGATCCTCCCGGGCGGGCCCGGCGCCGGCGGGTCGACGCGTACAGTGGCGGTCCAACGGACGGACGGCGGGGGCGGGACGGTACAGGGTGAGCGGCGACACGGGGAGCACGGTCCGGGCGGGTCGCGAGAGCGGTGCGACCGGCCACCGGGCGCTGGTCTGGCGGGAGCTGCCCGAGCGCCCGGTGGCCGCGGTGCTGGTCCTGCACGGCGGCCGGGAGCAGGGCCTCGGCCGGCCCGGCCCGGTCAACCTGCCCGGTCTGCGGATGACCGGCTTCGTCCGGGCCCTGCGCCGGGAGACGGCGGGGGCCGGGGTCGCGATCGGCACCGTCCGCTACCGCCACCAGGGCTGGAACGGCGAGCGCGCCGACGCCGCCCGGGACACCCGGGCCGCGCTCGGCGACCTGGCCGAGGAGCTGGGGCACGTGCCGACCCTGCTGGTCGGCCACTCGATGGGCGGCCGGGCGGCGCTGCGCGCGGCGGGCCACCCGAACGTCACCGGCGTGGTCGCGCTGGCGCCCTGGTGCCCGGCGGAGGATCCGTGCGAACAGCTCGCCGGCCGGAGCGTCCTGATGCTGCACGGCGACCGCGACAAGGTCACCGGCCCGGCCGACACCCGCGCCTTCGCCGCCCGCGCCCGCTCGGCCGGGGCCGGGGTCTGCGGCTACACCGTGGTCGGCAGCGGTCACGCCCTCCTCCGGCGCTCCGGTGACTGGCACCGTGCCACCGCCCGGCTCTGCACCGGACTGCTCGGCCTGCGCGACCTGCCCGCCGAGGTCGCGGCCGCGCTGGCGCTGCCGGCCGGCAGCCGCGACGCCCTCGCCCTCCCGCTCCCCGCCCAGCCGCGCACGGCGCCACCGCGCCGCCTCACCCCGGTCCTGCCGACCGACGCCTGACGCCGCGCGCCGGCGGCCGCCCCGGCGGTCACCGCACCCCGGCGGCCGGGCCGGGCGCGGGCACCGCGCGCTCCGCCGCACGGCTGACCTCCTCCCAGCCGGCCCAGGTCTCCATCCTGGTCCGCGCGATGTCGAACGCCAGGTCGTAGACCATGCTCCCCAGCAGCAGGCGCAGCGGAGGCTCGTCGCTGTCGACGAGCCGGAGCAGCGCCTCGGCGGCGAGCTTCGGGTCGCTGTCGACCGAGCCCTCGGCGAACTGCTTCGCCAGTTCGGCCCGGAGCGGGTCGTAGGCGTCGAGGGTGTCGGTGCTGTGCATCGCCGTGTAGAGGTCGGTCCAGTAGCCACCGGGCTGCACGATGCTCACCTTCACGCCGAAGCCCGCCACCTCCCTCGCGATCGCCTCGCTCAGGCCCTCCAGCGCGAACTTGCCGGCGCTGTAGAGCCCGGTGCTCGGGAATCCGCCCAGCGCGGCGACGCTGGAGATCTGCACCAGGTGCCCGGAGCCCTGCCCGCGCAGCACGGGCAGCACCGCCTGGCTCACCCAGAGCGCGCCGAAGAAGTTGACGTCGAGGTGGGCCCGGGCCTCGGCCTCGCCGAACTCCTCGACCATGCCCATCGAGAGCATCCCGGCGTTGTTGACGACGATGTCGAGCCGGCCGAAGTGGCCGACGGCCTCGGCGACCGCCGCGAAGACGGCGCCGCGGTCGGTCACGTCCAGCCCGAGGGGCAGCACCCGCCCGGGGTGGGCGGCCGCCAGCTCCTCCAGCGGCCCGGTGGTTCGCGCGGCGACCGCGACCCGGTCCCCCGCGGCGAGTGCCGCGTCCGCGAAGGCACGGCCGAGGCCCCGGCTGGCGCCCGTGATGAACCAGACCCGGTCGGTGCTTGCGGCTGAGGTGCGCATACCCGGTACTCCTCCACTTGCGAGAGACGAGACGGTTCGTCTCGTTTGATAGCTCCACTATCGCCCCCGTTCCGGCTTCTCGTCAAGACGAGACGTATCGTCTCATTGGCTTCGCATGCGGCCTGTGATCCGGGCCGGGCGGTCCATCTGCACCGCGCACGACCCTTTTTGACGGTTCTCGACCGCGATGATCGCCCGGCCGGTAGCGTCACTCCTGTCGTCCGAGGCCCACCGGCACCGACTGCCGCACGGGCACCGTGTGCCGCCCGGTGCGACATGTCAGGGCGGCGCTACGGGGAGCGCGCCTTCGTGTGGACCCCGAGGAGTGAGAACCAGTGATGACTGCCAGGCGCCACCGCGGAGTCGAGGCCACCGCCGGACGGGCGGCCCGCCGATGACCGTCGCACCCCGGCACCCCTTCGAGGCCGAGGCCGGTCTCGCCGACTACCTGGAACGGCACGCCCGCACCTCCCCCGAGAAGACCGCGATCATTCACCCCGACGGCCGGGAGCCGGACGGCGCGATCCGCTACCGCGAGCTCAGCTACGGCGAACTGCAACGCCGGGTCGAGGAGTTGGCGGCTGGGTTCAGCCGGATCGGGATCACCTCGGGCATGCGGACCATCCTGATGCCCAAGCCCGGACCGGATCTGTACATCCTCGTCTTCGCGCTGCTGCGGATCGGCGCGGTACCGGTGGTGGTGGACCCGGGCATGGGCATCAAGCGCATGCTCAACTGCTACCGCGCGGTGGGCGCGGAGGCCTTCGTCGGGCCCTCGGTCGCGCACGCCGTCCGAGTGCTCGGCCGCCGCACCTTCGCGACCGTCCGGATCAAGGTGACGCTGGGCCGGCGCTGGTTCTGGGGCGGCCACACCCTGGACGGGCTGCTCGGCGGCTCCGGCTCGGCGCCGGCCCGGCCGGTGACCGGCGAGGACCTGATGATGATCGCCTTCACCACCGGGAGCACCGGGGCCGCCAAGGGCGTCGAGAGCGTCCACCGGATGGCCACCGCGACGGCCCGCCAGATGCACGCCGCGCACGGGCGCGACCGTGACGACATATCCCTGGTCACCGTCCCGATCTGGGGGCTGTTCGACCTCATCTACGGCTCGACCATGGTGCTGGCGCCGATCGCGCCGGCCAAGGTGGCGCAGGCGGACCCGGAGCTGCTGACGGCGGCCCTGACCCGGTTCCGGGTGTCCACCGTGTTCGGCTCCCCGGCGCTGTTCCGCGTCCTCGCCGCCCACCTGGAGCGCGAGCGCGTCCCGCTGCCCGAGCTGCGCGGCGTGGTGTCCGCCGGCGCACCCGTCCCGCCCGACCTGGTCGCCTCGCTGCGCCGGGTGCTGGACGAGCGGACCGGGATCCACGTCGCCTACGGCGCCACCGAGGCGATGCCGATCTCCTCGATCGAGTCCACCGAGATCCTGGGCGAGACGGCGGCCCGGGGCGCGCTGGGCGACGGCACCTGCGTCGGCCGGCCGGTCGACGGGACGCTGGTGCGGCTGGTGCGGGTCGACGACGGCCCGCTGCCGGACTGGGAGGACGACCTGGCGGTCCCCGCGGGGGAGATCGGCGAGATCGTGGTGGCGGGGGACGTGGTCAGCCCGCGCTACCACGCCACCGCGGACGCCAACGCCCAGTACAAGATCCGCGAGCGGCCCGCCGACGGTCCCGAGCGGACCTGGCACCGGACCGGTGACCTGGGCTACCTGGACGACGCCGGGCGCCTCTGGTTCTGCGGGCGCCGGGCCCAGCGGGTGCGCACCGCCGAGGGCGACCTGCACACCGTCCGCTGCGAGGGGGTCTTCAACGCGCACCCGCTGGTCCGGCGCAGCGCGCTGGTCGGCATCGGGGCCCCCGGGGCCCAGCGCCCGGTGGTGTGTGTGGAGACCGAGGACGGCGTCTCCGAGGAGCAGTGGCCGGAGCTGCTGACCGAGCTGCGCCGGCTCGGCGCCGACCGGCCGCTGACGGCCGGGCTGCGCGAGTTCCTGCGGCACCCGGGGTTCCCGGTCGACATCCGGCACAACGCGAAGATCGGGCGCGAGGAGCTGGCCGGCTGGGCCGAGCGGCAGACGGCCGCCCGCACCTGAGCCGAACCGCGCGGGGGGGGGGGGGGGGGGGGGGGGGGCCGGGCCGCCGCGCCCCCGGGGGGGGGGGGGGGGGGGGGGGGGGCGGCGCCCCCCCCCCCCCCCCCCCCCCCGGGGGGGGGGCGGCCGCGGGGCCCCCCCCCCCCCCCCCCCCCCGCGCGGGTGCCGGGGGGTCAGCGCGTCAGCGCGTCAGCCAGAAGGCCTCGCGCTGGAAGGCGTAGGTGGGCAGGTCCACCCGCCGCCCGCCCGGCAGGGCGGTCCGCCAGTCGACGTCCTGGCCGCGCACCCACCGCCGGGCGAGCGCCTCCAGTTCGCCGGCCGTCCCGGTCGCCGGGGCCGCGGTGTCCGCCTCCGGCCGGCCGTCGATCACGTTCTCGGCCGGCGCCCCCTCGGCCACCGCCTTGAGCCCGCCGAGGAACCCCTCCCGGTCGGCGGCGAACACCACCGCGCGGTGCTCCAGGCCCGCCCGGCCGGTGGCCAGCGAGAAGGCGACGTCCAGGGCGGACGGCTCGGCCCCGGACTCCAGGAAGGCGGCGAGGCGCGCCGCCTGGGCGGCCAGCCCGGCCGCGGTGCGGCCCGACAGTGCCCAGGGCAGCGGCCCGTGCTGCCGAGCCGGAGAGCCCCCGGCGTCCGGGGCGTCCTCGGCCACGTGTTCCAGCACGACATGGGTGTTGGTGCCGCTCATCCCGAACGAGGACACCCCGGCCCGCCTGGGCCGACCGGTCTCCGGCCAGGACCGCGCCCGCGTCAGCAGCCGGACCGCGCCGGCCTCCCAGTCCACCTGCGGTGACGGCCGGTCCGCGTGCAAGGTCCTGGGCAGCACGCCGTGCCGCATGGCCAGCACCATCTTGATCACTCCGGCCACGCCGGACGCCGACTGGGTGTGGCCGATGTTGGACTTCATGGTGCCCAGCCAGAGCGGCCGTTCGGGCGAGCGGCCGGCGCCGTAGGCGGCCAGCAGCGCGGTGGCCTCGATCGGATCGCCCAGCGCCGTACCGGTACCGTGCGCCTCCACCGCGTCGACCTGATCGGGCGTCAGGTCGGCGTTGGCCAGGGCCTGCTGGATCACCCGCCGCTGCGCCGAACCGTTGGGCGCGGTGAGCCCGTTGCTCGCGCCGTCCTGGTTGACGGCCGAGCCGCGGACCAGGGCCAGCACCGGGTGCCCGTGCCGGCGGGCGTCCGACAGCCGCTCCAGCAGGACGACGGCGACGCCCTCGGCCATCCCCATGCCGTCGGCCTCCGCCGAGAAGGACTTGCAGCGGCCGTCCGCCGACAGCTCGCCCAGCCGGCTCAGCCCGACCAGTTCGGAGGGGTAGGACATCACGGTGACCCCGCCCGCCAGGGCGAGCGAGCAGTCGCCCTGGCGCAGCGCCTGGGCGGCCAGGTGCAGGGCGACCATCGAGGACGAGCACGCCGTGTCGACGGTGACCGCCGGGCCCTCCAGGCCGAGGGTGTAGGAGACCCGGCCGGAGAGGATGCTGATCACGTCGCCGAGACCGAGGTGCGCCGACAGCTCGTCGGTGACCTCGGCCCGGGCGCCGTAGCCCTGGTAGCGGGAGCCGATGTAGACGCCGGTGCGGCTGCCGCGCAGGGCGTGCGGGTCGATGCCGGCCCGCTCGACGGCCTCCCAGGAGGCCTCCAGCAGCAGCCGCTGCTGCGGGTCCATCGCCAGCGCCTCGCTCGGGCCGATGTCGAAGAACCCGGGGTCGAACTCGGCGGCGTCGTGCAGGAATCCGCCCTCCCGCGTGCAGGTGGTGTCGGGGCGTCCGGGCTGCGGGTGGTAGAGGCCCGCGAGGTCCCAGCCGCGCTCGGTGGGCAGCCCGGAGACGGCGTCCGTACCGGCGTCGAGCAGCTGCCAGAGGTCCTCGGGCGTCCGGACGCCACCCGGCAGCCGGCAGCTCATCGCCACGATCGCGACGGGGTCGTCCCCGGCCGCGGCACCGGCGGGCGCCGGGTGCTCGGCCACCTGGGGCGACTTACCCAGGATCTCGGTCCGCAGCCGGTCGGCGAGCGCCCGGACCGTCGGGTGGTCGAAGACCACGGTGGTCGGCAGCCGCAGGCCGGTCGCGGCGTTCAGCCGGTTGCGCAGGTCGACCGAGGCCAGCGACTCGAAGCCGAGTTCGCGGAAGGGCCGCCCGGTCGCGATCGCCTCGGGCGAGTCGTGGCCCAGCACCGCCGCCACCGTCCCGGCGACCAGTTCCAGCAGCTTCTGGTCGGCCTCCGCCGCCGGGCGACCCGCCAGGCGGTCGCGCCACCGGGCGAGCGCGTCCGCCGCGTGCCCGGGCTCCGGCTGCTCGCTCCGGCGGCCCCGGCGGGCCTCGGGGATGGCGTCCAGGAGTGGCCGCGGCCGGGCGGAGGCGAAGGTCGGCACGAAGCGGTCCCAGGCCACGTCGACCAGGGCGACGAAGGTCTCGTCGCGGTCCAGCACCTGCTGGAGGGCGGCGACGGCCGGTTCGGGGTCCATCAGCGGCAGCCCCTGCCGGAACAGCCGGCGCTCGGCCTCCTTCGACGGGCCCTCGGGGCCCCAGCGGTCCGGGGTGTTCCAGAGCCCCCAGGCGACCGAGGTCGCCCGCAGCCCGCGGGCCCGGCGCTGCTGCGCGAGGGCGTCCAGGTAGGCGTTGGCCACCGCATAGGCGCCGTGGTCGCCGCTGCCCCAGACCCCTGCGACGGACGAGAAGAGCACGAAGGCGTCCAGGTCGTCCCGGTCGAAGATCTCGTCGAGGTGGCGGGCGCCGTCCGCCTTGGCCGCGACCACCTCGGCGAACTCCGCCGGGGTGGTGGCGTCCAGCGAACTCAGCCGGATGAAGGCGGCCGCGTGCACGACGGCCCGCACCGGCGTGCCGTCCGCCGCCAGCCGGGCCACCAGCGCGGCGAGCGCGGACCGGTCCGCGACGTCGCACGCGGTGACCGTCAACCTGGTACCGGTGGCAGCGAGTTCGGCCCGCAGCACGTCGGTGGCCGGACCGCCGGCGGCGGAGCGGCTGGTGAGCACCAGGTGCTCGGCCCCGCTGCGGGCCAGCCAGCGGGCGAGATAGGGGCCGACCGCCCCGGTGGCGCCGGTGAGGAGGACGGTGCCGCGCGGCCGCCAGCCGGCCGGTTCGGCCGCCGTCCCCGGCTCGGCCCCGGCTCCCGCTGCGACCTCCGCCCCGGAGGCCGGGGCCGACGCGCGGACCAGCCGGCGCGCGTACAGGCCGCCGGCCCGGACGGCCACCTGGTCCTCGTCGGCGATCCCGGCGAGCACGCCGCACAGCCGGGCGCGCGCCCGGTCGTCCGGCTGCCCGGGCAGGTCGACCAGGCCGCCCCAGCGGTCGGGGTGCTCCAGGGCGACCGTCCGGCCCAGGCCCCAGAGGGCGGCCTGGCCGGGGCTGTCGAGCGGGTCGGCGGCGCCGACCGTGACCGCGCCGCGCGTCGCGCACCAGAGCGGGGCCGCGACACCGGCGTCACCGAGCGCCTGCACCAGGGTCAGCGTGAGCACCAGGCCCACCGACAGCGCGGGGTGCTCGGGGTGCGGCTGCCCGGCCGGCGCCAGCAGCGACAGCACGCCCGCCAAGGGCTCCGGCCCGCCCGCGAGTTCGCGCAGCCGGTCGGCCAGCCCGGCGCGGTCCGCGGCCGGGTCGAGCGCGATCCGCAGCACCCGGGCGCCGTGCTCGGCGAGGGCGCGTTCGGCCTCGGCGGCCCACGGGTCGCCGGTGTCACCGGCCGGGGCCACCACCAGCCAGGTGCCGGACAGGGCCGGCCCGGACGGCTCGCGCAGCGGCTGCCAGTCGATGACGTACCGCCAGCCGTCCACCACGGACAGCGTCCGCTGCCGCTGCCGCCAGGCGGCGAGCAGCGGCAGGGCGGGCGCCAGGGCGTCGACGGCCGCCCCGCCGTCCGGTCCGGCGCCGAGCGCGCGGGCCAGGGCCTCGATGTCGCCCTGCTCGACGGCCGCCCAGAACGGCTGGTCCGCGAGCGGCCGGCCGCCCGGCTCCGGCTCCTCCTCCGGCTCGGCGTCGAGCCAGTAGCGGCGGCGCTGGAAGGCGTAGGTGGGCAGTTCGACCGGGCGGCCGCCGGCGGTGGCGGCGCTCCAGTCGACCGGCACTCCGGCGGCCCAGAGCCCGGCCACCGAGGCCAGCAAGCGCTCCGGCCCGCCCTCGTCACGGCGCAGCGTGCCCGTCACCGTCGCCGTGGCCTCCGCGCTCTCGACGGTGTCCTGGATGCTCGCCGCCAGCACCGGGTGGGGGCTGACCTCGACGAAGACCCGGTGGTCGTCGTCGAGCAGCGCCCGGGTGGCGGCCTCGAACTCCACCGGTTGGCGCAGATTGGCGTACCAGTAGGCGGCGTCCAGCTCCCGCCCCTCCATCAGCCGCCCGGTGACCGAGGAGTAGAACGGGATCGCGGCCGGGCCCGGCACGACCGGCGCCAGTACCCCGGCCAGCTCGTCCCGGACCAGATCGATCTGCGGCCCGTGCGAGGCGACGCCCGCCTGGACCCGGCGGACCCGGACGCCGTCCGCCTCGCAGTCCTTCACGAAGGCGCCCAGCGCGTCGAGGTCCCCCGACACCACCACGGTGCCCGGCCCGTTCACGGCCGCCACCGAGAGCCGGCCCTCCCAGGCCCGCAGGCGCTCGCGCACCTGCTCCACCGGCAGGAACACCGGGGCCAGCCCACCGAGTCCGGCCAGTCGGGCCAGGGCCCGGCTGCGCAGCGCGGCCAGCCGGGCGGCGTCCGGGAGCGTCAGCACACCGGCCACGCAGGCCGCCGCCACCTCGCCCTGGGAGTGCCCCACCACGGCCGAGGGTTCCACCCCGTAGGAGCGCCAGACCGCCGCCAGCGACACCAGGACGGAGAACAGCACGGGCTGGACGACGTCGATCCGGTCCAGCGACGGCGCGCCGGGCGCGCCCCGCAGGACGTCCAGGAGGTCCCAGTCGACGAAGGGCTTCAGCGCCTCGGCGCACTCCGCCATGCGGGCCCGGAAGATCTCCGACTCCGCCAGCAGCTCGACACCCATCCCGAGCCACTGCGAGCCCTGGCCCGGGAAGACGAAGACGGTGCCGTCGTGCTCGGTGACGGCGGACCGGACCACCGCGGCGGCGGGCCGGCCCTCGGCCAGCGCGTCCAGGCCGTGCAGCAGCGCCGCCCGGTCCGCGCCCAGGACCGCGGCCCGCTCCGGCAGCGCCG
>NZ_JBITSA010000026.1:0-73335 GCF_044540385.1 Kitasatospora sp. NPDC086009 | reverse complement strand
TGCAGGGGGGACCCTGTGGGAGAGTAGGACGCCGCCGAACAATCATTCCAAAGAACCCCCCGATCCGTACGGATCGGGGGGTTCTTTGCGTTTCCAGGGGCATTCTCCGGCGGCATTCGCGATGGGTGGCTGCGGTTCGCCGGGGGGATTTCCCGACCGGGCGGGACGGAGTGCCGCACCGGGGTGGTGCTAGGTCCACCCCGGAATCGGGGTGCGACAGCCAGTGCCCCGCCCCTTGCCACCCGGCGACACTGGGTGGACGACGACCGGTACCGGCCCCAGGAGCACCCGTGACAGCAGCGAACCGAACGAGCGGCGCGGGCGTACGCGCTCAGACGGAGGCGGCCTTCCTGGCGGGCGGCCGCGGTCTGGTGCGGTTGGCGCTGGTGGCGCTGGGGGCGGTACCCACCGTCGCCCTGCCGATCCTGGCGGCGTCCTTCGCCGGTGCTGCGGTGAACTCCATGCTGGACCCCTATGAGCTGGGCACCGTGTTCACCCTGCTCGCGGCGGCCCTCGCGGGCGCGGCCACCGCCGGCCTGCTGGTGCGCCGGGTCGCGAACCGGACGCGCGGTCAACTCGCCCGCTGGTACGGGATCCGGCTGCCGGTCGAGTACGACCCCCGGCCGGCGCTGGAGCGGGACGAGCGCGGCCACTGGTGGACGGGGTACTCGTACCACCGCTCCCACGGCGTCGCGAAGCTCGCCCACCTGCTGCACTGGGCCGCCCGGGACCGGGCCACCCGGTCGGAGATCGCCTGGTTGGTGATCAGCCCGGCGGCCGCGGCCGCACTCGCCCTGCCGGTGGCCGGTCTGCTGGTGGGCGGGGCGGGCTACGCGGCGACCGCTCCGGTGGAATACCGGGAGTACGGGCCGATCGATCCGGCCGGCGCCTCCCCGCTGGTCTCGGTCGTCCTGGGGCTGCTGCTGATGGCGCTCGGCGTCGTGCTGGCGCCGTACGCGGTGCGGGGCTACGTGGAACTGGCCCGGCGGGTGCTGGACCAGGACGGCCGAGCCTCGCACGCCCAGCTGACCAAGCGGGTCGCCCAGCTGACGGAGACCCGGGCGGACGCGGCCGGCAACCAGGCGGCGGAACTGCGCCGGATCGAGCGGGACCTGCACGACGGCGCCCAGGCACGGCTGGTCGCGATCGGGATGACCCTCGGCACGATCGAACACCTGCTGGAGACCGACCCGGTGGCCGCCCGCGAACTCCTCTCCGAGGCCCGGCAGTCCTCGGCCCGGGCGCTCCAGGAGCTGCGCGACCTCGTGCGCGGCATCCACCCGCCGGTCCTCGCCGAGCGCGGACTGGGCGACGCGGTGCAGTTGCTGGCGCTGGACAGCGCCCTGCCGACCGAGGTGTGCGTGAGCCTCCCGGACCGGCTGCCGGCGCCGGTCGAGGCCGCCGTCTACTTCAGCATCTGCGAGCTGCTGGCCAACGCGGCCAAGCACTCGGGCGCGGAGCAGGTTTGGGTGGACATCCTCTACCGGGCCGGCAACCTGCGGGTCACGGTGACGGACGACGGCGTCGGTGTGGCGGATCCCAGCCGGGGCACCGGCCTGCGCGGGATCGAGCGGCGGTTGGGTACCTTCGACGGTGTCCTGGCCATCGACAGCACGTCGGGCGGTCCGACCACCATCACCTTGGAGCTGCCGTGCGAGTTGTCCTCGCCGAGGACCTCTACCTCCTTCGCGAAGGCCTGATCCGGCTGCTGGAAGCGCACGGCTTCACCATCGCGGCGGCGGTCGAGACCGGCCCCGAACTGCTGGACGCGCTGCTGACGCACCGGCCGGACGTCGCCGTGGTCGACGTCCGGCTGCCGCCGACGCTGACCGACGAGGGCCTGCAGGCCGCGCTCCAGGCGCGCCGGGAGATCCCGGGCCTGCCGGTGCTGGTGGTCTCGCAGCACGTGCAGCAGCTGTACGCACGGGAGCTGCTGGCGGACGGCACGGGTGGTGTCGGCTACCTGCTGAAGGACCGGGTCTTCAACGCGGACCAGTTCATCGACGCGGTCCGCCGGGTGGCGGCCGGCGGCACCGCGATGGACCCGGACGTGATTGCCAAGCTGGTACAGCGCACCTCGCGCCGGCCGGGCGCGCTCCACCACCTCTCACCGCGCGAGCGGGAGGTGCTGGAGCTGATGGCGGAGGGCTGCTCCAACTCGGCCATCGCGGCCCGGCTGGTGGTGAGCGACGGCGCGGTGGCGAAGCACATCGCCAACATCTTCACCAAGCTCGGTCTGGCCCCCGCCGACGACGCCAACCGCCGGGTCCAGGCCGTCCTCGCCTATCTCAACGGGACGGCGGGGCGACCGGCCTGACGCCCCGCCCGGTCGGTCGGCACCCGATCGGCACGCGGCCGACACCCGGTCGACACGGGGCCCGCGCCCGGTGTCCGCCGGGGCCGGTTCCACCCCGGGCTGCGAGGAAGCTGAAACAGCTGTACG
This sequence comes from Kitasatospora sp. NPDC086009, assembly GCF_044540385.1. Taxonomy (NCBI): domain Bacteria; kingdom Bacillati; phylum Actinomycetota; class Actinomycetes; order Kitasatosporales; family Streptomycetaceae; genus Kitasatospora; species Kitasatospora sp. NPDC086009. The sequence goes on along the minus strand of NZ_JBITSA010000026.1, from coordinate 70,892 downwards.
AGTAAACTCCGGTGGGCCGAGCCCGGCGGCTGCTCGGTCGTCCGGCGCCCCGACCACCGGGAACCGGCGCCGAGGCAGCGCACGGCCGCAGCCGACACCCAGGGGTTGATAGACGTTATGGCACGCCCTCCGCTCACCAAGGCTCACCGCAGCCTGCTCGGGCTGGTCGCCGCCGGGGCCTGCCTGATCTCGGGCATCGGCTTCGCGGGTTCGTACAACGCGGTGCGGGAGCTGGCGTCCGAGAAGGGCTTCGGCGCCTTCTCCTACGCCTTCCCGATCGGTGTCGACGCCGGCATCGTCGTGCTGCTCGCGCTGGACCTCGTCCTGACCTGGCTCCGCATACCCTTCCCGCTGCTGCGGCAGACCGCCTGGCTGCTGACCGTCGCCACCATCGCGTTCAACGCGGCCGCCTCCTGGGGCGACCCGCTCGGGATGGGCATGCACGCCGTCATCCCGGTGCTGTTCGTGGTCGTGGTCGAGGCCTCCCGGCACGCGGTCGGCCGGATCGCCGCCATCACGGCCGACCGGCACATGGAGTCCGTCCGGCTGATGCGCTGGCTGCTCTCCCCGGTGCCGACCTTCCGGCTCTGGCGGCGGATGAAGCTCTGGGAGCTGCGCTCCTACGACGAGGTCGTCCGGCTGGAGCAGAACCGGCTGGTCTACCGGGCGCAGCTGCGCTTCCGGTACGGGCGCGGCTGGCGCCGCTCGGCGCCGATCCAGGCGCTGCTGCCGTTGAAGCTGGCCAAGTACGGGGTGCCACTGGACCCGGCGCTGCTGGACCGGCTGGACGAGGAGTCCCGAACGGCCACCGAGCTCCGGGAGAGCCGGACGCCGGCCGCCGCCATCCCGGTGGCCGCTGCCGCCGGCACCCAGCCGCAGGCGCAGCCGCTCGCGCAGGCACAGCCCGCGAACGCCCGGCCGGAGAATGCCCGGCCGGAGAACGCTCGGCCGGAGAACACTCGGCCGGAGAACGCCCGGCCCGAGGGCCTTCAGGTGGAGCAGGTCCGGTCCGAGGCGGCGGTGCCCGCCGTGGCGCCGGTGCCCGCGGAGGTGGCCGCGCCGATGCTGGCCAAGCTGGCCGCGGTGCGGCTGCGGGCCTCGCAGGAGCCGGCCGCCGAGGAGGAGCAGGCGCCGCCGCAGCCCCGGGAGGAGCTGAACGTCTGGACCGAGCGCCCGGTGCGGACCACCGGGCCGCAGGGCGACGGCTCCCCGGGCGGCCGGGTGCCGGGCCAGGCCTCGCCGTGGTTCAAGCCGCCGCGGGCGTCCGCCGCCCAGCCCGAGCCGCAGCCGGCGGCGCGCCCGGCCGCCCAGGCCGTCGCGCAGTCCGAGGTCCACACCGGTTCGGACGGCGTCGGCCACCCGGACGTCCTGCCGGAGTCCGGCTACGCCCAGGACCCCGAGTACGTCCGCGAGGCCGACTACCCGCGGGAGGAGGGCTTCGCCCCGGAGCCGGACGCGGCCGAGGGCTCCGGCCGCCCGTACGACTCCGCCTCCCGCCCGGCGCTGTCGCGGCTCGACCCCGAGCTCTGCTACACGGCGCTGGTCAGCTACATCGACACCTTCGAGAAGGAGCCCAGCCCGCAGCGTCTCGCGGACTGGCTGACCAAGGAGTACGGCGTGACCGGCACCCGGCCGGACGGCTCGGTGCACCACAAGGACGTCGCCGAGCTCTTCCCCGAGCTGCGCGACCGCTACGCCGCCGCCGGGAGGGACTGACCGGCCGACCCGCCCAGGAGCCGGAGCTGCCGCCCGCCCGTCCGCCGCTCGGTCGGCCATTGACGCCCGACCCCGGCGGGGCTACCTTCGCCTCAACAAACTGTTGAAGCGCTGGTTCGGCACGGAGGAGTACGGATGTCGCAGGTCGAGGTGGACGGTACCGGTCCGGCGGGCGGAGCCTCGTTCTCCGGAGCGGCGCGTGCCGCGGTGGAGGCGCTGCTCGCCCCGGTCGACGCCGACCTGGCCCGCCGCTACCCGGGCGACTCCGGCAGCCGGCAGCCGGTCCACACCGTCTACGTCCCGGCCGACGCCTTCGGTGCCGACACCGTCCGCGACTGGGGCCGACAGGCGCTGGAGGCGTTCGACACGCACGCCGGTACCCCGGCGGCCCTGGCCGGCGCGCTCGGCGTGGCCGACGACGCGCTGCTCGCCGACGTGCACGCCCGGGTCCGCGCCAAGCTGGAGCGGGAGCCGGTCGAGGACCTGCGGATCGACTTCGAGGACGGCTACGGCCCCCGGCCCGACGCCGAGGAGGACGCGGCCGCCGTCCGGACCGCCGAGCTGATCGCGGCCGCCGTGGCGGACGGCAGCGCCCCGCCGTACATCGGCATCCGGATCAAGTGCATGGAGGCGGCCGTCCGCGACCGCGGCATCCGCACCCTGGAGCTGTTCCTGACCACCCTGCTGGCCTCCGGCGGCCTGCCCGAGGGGCTGGTGCTCACGCTGCCCAAGGTGACCTACGCCGAGCAGGTCACCGCGCTGGTCCGGCTGCTGGCGGACTTCGAGCGCTCGGCGGGGCTGCCGGCCGGCCGGATCGGCTTCGAGATCCAGATCGAGACCACCCAGGCGATCCTCGGCCCCGACGGCCGGGCCACCGTGGCCCGGATGATCGAGGCCGCCGAGGGGCGGGCCACCGGTCTGCACTACGGGACCTTCGACTACAGCGCCGCCTGCGGGGTCGGCGCCGCCTACCAGAGCATGGACCACCCGGCCGCCGACCACGCCAAGGCGGTGATGCAGGTGGCCGCCGCGGGTACCGGCGTCCGGCTCTCCGACGGGTCGACCAACGTCATCCCGACCGGGTCCACCGAGCAGGTGCACGCCGCCTGGAAGCTCCACCACGACCTGGTCCGCCGCTCGTTGGCCCGTGCCTACTACCAGGGCTGGGACATGCACCCGGCGCACCTGCCGACCCGTTACGTCGCGGTGTACTCCTTCTACCGCGAGGGCCTGGCGGCCGCCGCCGCCCGGCTGGCGGCGTACGTCGCCAAGACCGGCGGCGACGTGATGGACGAGCCGGCGACCGCCCGGGCGCTCAGCGGCTACCTGCTGCGCGGGCTGGACTGCGGGGCGGTCGACCTCGCCGAGGTCCTCTCGCTCACCGGTCTGGACCGCGCCCGGCTGGACGCGCTGGCCGGCCGCTGAGCCCTCCCGGCCCCGCTCCGAGTCGTCCCTGCTCCGACTCGCCGCCGCCCCGAGTCGTCCCTGCTCCGACCCGGCGCTCTCCGGCTCGGACCGGTGACCGGACGGGCAGGGCCTAGGCTGGCGGTGGCGCCCCGGAACCACGTGGGGCCGCCGCCAGCCTTCGCCGTCTTCCGGGAGAGCCGCCGCACCATGTCCGCCACGTCGGAGCCGACCCCGAGGCAGTACCTGACCATCCGGCACGCGGGCAGCCACGAGATCGAGATCAAGAAGTCCCGCTTCATCTGCCACCTCGCCCGGGTCACCGACGAGGACGAGGCGCAGGCGTTCATCGCGGGCATCCGCAAGCAGTACTGGGACGCGCGGCACAACTGCACCGCCTTCGTGGTCGGCGACGAGCAGCGGCGCGAGCGCTCCAGCGACGACGGGGAGCCCGGCGGTACGGCCGGGGTGCCGATGCTGGAGGTGCTGCGCCGGCGCGGGCTGACCGACACCGCGGCCGTGGTGACCAGGTACTTCGGCGGGATCAAGCTCGGGGCGGGCGGCCTGGTCCGGGCCTACGGGAGTGCGGTGTCGGAGGCGGTGGACGCGGTCGGGCTGCTGGAGCGGCGGCCGGTGGCGCTGCTCGCGGTCGCGGCGGACCACACCCGGGCCGGGCGGGTCGAGAACGACCTGCGGGCGGCCGGCTACACGGTGAGCGACCTCGCGTACGAGGCGGCCGGGGTGCGGATCGAGGTCGGGGTGCCGGAGCCGGAGGTGGCCGAATTCCGCACCTGGCTGGCCGAGGCGACCGGCGGTACCGCGGTGGCGGTGGCGGCGGGTCGGACGTATGTCGAGGTGCCGGTCTGAGCGGGTTCCCCGCGGCGCGGGGGTGACGCTCGGGCCGGGGTTCGCGGAGCGACCGGGCCGGGGGCCGGACAGACTTTCGGCCAGATCGGGTCCGGCCGGGTTCCCGTCCTCCCGCACCCTGCCTAGCCTGGGCGGATCGCCGACCAGGAGGCCGAGCCGAGATGTCCCTCGTCCAGACCATCACCCTGCCCCCGGGCGCCAGTACCGGCTGGCACTACCACCCGGGCCGGGTCGACGTGGTGGTGCTGTCGGGGACGCTGACCCGGACCCTGCACGACGGCCGGGTCGAGGTCAGCCGGGCGGGCGAGTCGCTGGTCGAGGAGGCGGGGCCGGTCCACGTCCACGTCGGCCGCAACCACGGGACCGTCCCCGTGGTGCTGATCGCCGATTACGACGCCCCGGAGGGCTGCCCGCTGGCGGTGCCGGTCGCCGAACCGGAGTGGAGCCGCAGCGGCGCGGGCCGCGCGGAGGGCTGAGACCGGCCGCAGCAGAAGCCGGTCCGGTCCGGCGGTCGGCTTGAGCAGATTCACTCGAACGTATTGACGTGGCCCGGAGTTGGAACTTCCGCTCCGGGCTGTGGCGTTTCCTGGGCAAGGATCCGGCAAGAACCGGACGAACACACCCCCATCGATGGAGGACGACAGACCCCACCACCGCACCACGGAGGTATGCGCATGACCTCAGACCGTTCCTCGTCGCCCGCCCGCGCCGGTCTGCCCGGCCCCAGGGGCCTCGCGACGCCCTATCGGATGACCGTCACCACCGCGCTCCCGCACGCCGACGCCGTGGCCCTGGCGGACCAGCGCCTCGCCGCCTGGCTGAAACACGAAGGCTGTGAGGAGCCCCCGCCGGCCGCCCACCGGTCCGTCGCCGCCGAGGCCGCCGAAGTCCCCGCCGAACGCCTGCGCCTGGGCGACCGGGTCCTGCTCGACCGCGACGGCGGCCCCCTGCGGGGCGGCCCGGGAGCCGGGCGCTACGACCGCCGCCGGCTGCGCACCCCGGCCCCGCACGGCACCCACCAACTCACGCTGACCACGGCGACCGGCTCCGACGGCCGCACCTGGGTCCGGCTGGAGGCCGAGACGCACACCACCGGCACCGGGGTACGGACGCCGTGCCGGGTGCCGGTGCCCGAACTCGCCTGCAGTCTGCTGCCGCTGCTGGACGCCACCGACGGCCCGGCCGCCGTCCAGTCGGAGCCGAGGGTGCTGACCGCCGCCGAGGTCGACGGCCTGATCGATGCACTCTGCGATCCGGAGCGCCGGCTGCCCGTCGTGGTGGCGAGCGTCCCGGTCAATCACGACCTCGACAGCTGGGTGGAGGACGTCGTCCGCCCGCTCTGCCGCCAACTCCCCGGCCTCGCCACCACCTACGTCCTGGATCCGGGCGCCCGTACCGAGTTCAACGTCGCACTGGAGTACCACACCGTCTACGGCGGGGCGGTGCGCACCTATCAGCCCGAGGTCGATCCGGCCTCCCGGTCGGACGGTGCGCGGCATCCGGTGCTGGCCCGCCACCGGATCGAGGAGGACCTGCGCCGGGCGGCCGGGCTGCTGGCCCGCGAACCGCGCCGGCTCGCCGCCGAGCTGCCGCTGCCGGCACCGCTGGCCGCCGTCCCGGTGCTGCGGGTGCCCGCGACCGCGGCCCGTCCGGGCACCGGCCCGGAGGACGCCACCGCCCGGGCCGAGCGGGCGGCGCTCGCCCACGAGGAGCAGCAGGACCACGCCGAGCAGCAGGCGAGGGCCGACGAGCTGGAGCGGGTGCGGCACAGCCTGCGCCGGGAGCGCCGCCGGGGCCGCCGGGTGCCGTCGGCGGCCGACGAGCCGCCGGGCGGGTCGGTCACCGGGCCGCGCCGGGGCGTCCAGTCCCGCGGGCCGGCCGGTCGGCTCTGCGTCGGCCCGGGTTCGGCGGGGCGCCGCCCGGCCGCGCCCGGCGCGGGCAGCAGACCGGGCTCACCGGGCGCTCCCGGGTTCCGGGCGGTACCGGACAGCTTCACCGAACTGATGGCCCGGTTGGACGAGTTCCCGCTGCTCACCTTCACCGGGGACCAGAAGAGCGCGCTCGCCCTGGACGACCTGCGGTGCGCCGGGGCCGGCTGGGCCCGGCTCACCTGGGGCGGTCTGACGTCCCTGCAGGAGTACGCCGAGGCGGCGGTGCGCGGCGAGGCGGGCGGCGACTTCAAGCAGTGGTGCGAGCACACCCCGGCCGGCCGCCACCGCTTCCCGCCCCGCAAGGCGGTGCGCGGGGAGTCACGGACGGTCTTCAGCCACACCAAGTGGAAGCGCGAGCGGATACTTCCGGTACCGGAGTGCGTGGACGCCTCCCGGCGGGCGTTCATGGGCGCGCACCTGCGGATCGGCGGTGGGCGGACGGCCCCGCGGCTGCACTACCTCGACGACTGTTCGGGCAGTGGCCGGATCTATGTCGGTTACATCGGCCTGCACCTGACCAACACCCGGACCAACTGAGAGGCTTGGCTGACCGGTGCGCCCGTTCGGTGGACAATGTCCGGCAGGGGCGGCCCGTAGGCTCGCCGGCCGCCCCGGGCAGGCGCCGGACGAGCATGGGGGAACCGCGACCGATGCAGCACTCAGCAGACGGCCAGCCCGACGGCGCCGTGATGGCCCCCCAACCCGGCTTCCTGGCCTCGGTCTTCCGTGACCTCGGCGTCAGCGGCCCGGACGGTCCGGACGGATCCGACGGATCGTCCGGGCCCGACGGGCCTGACGGGCCTGACGGGCCTGACGGGCCTGACGGGCCTGATGGTCCGTACGGGCTCGACGGGCCACCCGGCTCGCCGGGCCCGGCCGACCGGGCGGCCGGCGGTCATGGCGGCCCGGACGGTCTGACCGGCGCGGACGGCCTGACCGGCCCGGAGGGCGCGGACGAGGCGGTCGCCGCGCACACCCGGGCCGCCGCGCTGACCCACCACCGGTCCGTCACCGTCCGGGCCGAGCACGAGCGGCTCGCGGACCTCCTGCGGCGGGCCGCGCTGCCCGTCTCGGCGATGGACTTCGAGAGCCAGCTCCGCCACTACGAGCCGAGGCCCTACCCGGCCACCGGCCCGGGCGGCGGCGAGGCCGACGCCGAACCGCGCTGGGCGGACTACGCGCCCGAGCGGCCGGCCGGGGCCGACCCCGACGAGCCGCCGACCCGGCGACTGCTGGACTCCGGCTTCCAGCGCGAGCTGGCCCAGGCCCGGCTCACCCACCAGCGTGCCCTCCGGGAGTGGCGCACCCGGCGGGCCGGGGCCGACCGCCCGGCCGAGGACGAGTCGCGGCGGGTCCACGAGCAGGCCGAGCAGGCCAGGGCCCGCGCGGTCCGCGAGTACAACGAGACCCTGGAGGAGTGCCGGCGGGCGTACCGGCTGGCCGAGCCGGCCGCGGTCGAGTCCCTGCTGGAGCGGGCGCTGGCGGCCGCCGAGACGGCCACCCAGGACGTACCCGCGCCCTGCCGGGCGGTCTTCCGCCCGCTCACCCGCACCGCCGTGCTCGACCTCGACCTGCCGTCCCTCGACCTCGTGCCGTCGCTGACCGGGTACCGGCTCGCCCCGGACGGCGAGATACTCCCGGTGCCGCGCCCGCCGGCCGACCGGGCCACCGACTACCTGCGGCTGGTCGCCCGGCTGGCCCTGCGCGCGCTGCAGGCCGCCGATGCCGTCGACACCGACGAGATACTGGCCGGGGTGGTGCTGAACGGCTGGCTGCGCGAGTCCGCCGGAGCGGAGCCGCTCTGCCTGGTGAGCGTGGACGCCGACCGCGACGCCCTCGCCCGGACCAGGCTGCTGCCGGCGGCCGCCCCCTACGAGGAGCACGACGGCGAGGGCGTCTACGCGGACGCCGAACAGGACGAGGCACTGGTCCGGCTGCGCCAGCTCGGCGCCGCCGTGACCCCGGACCCCTACGCCAGGGCGGGCGTCGAACCGGCCGCCCTGGCGGGCGCCACCGTGCCGTCCGCGCCGGACCTCTCGGCGAACGAGTTCGCCCACCTGGTCCGCGAACTGCTCACCCGCGGCGGGCTGGAGCAGTGGAGCGTACGACTGCGCGGCCCGGCGGGCCTGGTCGCCACCGGGGAGGGGGCGGCGGGCAGCGCGCTGCCCGGGCGCTGGGTGGTCTGGGCCTCCCGCGGGTCCGGGGCGGTGGGCGAGGAGGAGATCAGGACCTTGGCGGAGGCCGTCCGCGAGGAGTCCGCCGAGCGCGGTCTACGGCTGACCACCGGCCGGTTCACCGACGAGGCGCTCGACCTCACCGGCGAGGACGGGCACCAGCACATCCATCTGGTCGACGGCGACGGCGTGCGGGAGCTCGCCCGCGCCCACCTCGGGCTGCCGCTCGCCTCCGGTCACTGAACGGGCCCGGCCGGGCCGCGAGCCCGACGGGTGCCCGGGTGCTCTCACGGCTCACCCTCACGGACCGTCCGGCGGGCGGCGCCCCGGGCACCGGGCGAGGCTGGGGGCACCGGCACCGGGGCGTTCCCGGCCCGGGTCGTCCGGCACCGTTCGGCGGTCGGCCCCGGCGAGCCACCGGGGCACGGGACGCCCGGGACGCCCGGGGGTTGCCCGGGACGCTCAGGACACGGGGGAGGCGAGGGGATGCGTACGGTCTCCGGTACGGGGGAGGTGGGATGACCGCGATCCTGGTCGCCGCCGGCGCTTTCCTGATGACGCTCATCGGTGGCTACGTCGCCCAGCGCACCGGTGACCGGCGCCATCTGGTGCTCGGGTTCGCCGCCGGGCTGATGCTCGGGGTGGTGGCCTTCGACCTGCTGCCGGAGGCGCTGCACCAGGCGCCCGGGGAGATCCACGGCGTCCCGCAGGCGCTGCTGATGTTCGCGGCCGGGTTCCTGGCGATCCACGTCGTCGAGCGGGCGGTCGCCATCCACCGCGGCCACGAGGGCGAGTACGCCGCGCACACGCACGGCCACCAGCACGTCCACACCCATGCGCACGCCCAACCGGCGGTCGCCGAGGGAACGTCCGCGCCGGGGATCGGGCTGACCGCGGCGCTCGCCCTAGTCGGCCACAGCGTGATGGACGGCTTCGCGATCGGCGCGGCCTTCCAGGCCGGGACCACCGTCGGGACGGTGGTCGCCGTCGCCGTGGTGGCCCACGACTTCGCCGACGGCTTCAACACCTACACGATCACCCGGCTGTACGGGAACGACCGCCGGCGGGCGCTGACCCTGCTCGCGGCCGACGCGCTGGCACCGGTGACCGGCGCCGCGATCACCCTGCTCTTCACCATCCCCGAGCAACTGCTCGGCCTCTACCTCGGGTTCTTCGCCGGCTTCCTGCTCTACCTGGCGACCTCCGACATCCTCCCAGAGGCGCACAGCCCGCACCCCTCGCGCGCCACCCTGCTCTGCACCATCCTCGGGGTGGGCTTCATGTGGCTGGTGATCGGGTTCGCCGGCTGAACAGCCGGACCCGGGCAGCCCGGGCGCCGCACACCCGGCCCGGGCGGCCCCTCACCCGGGCCGGGCGCGCGCTCACGCCGCCAGGGCGGCCCACCGGTCCCGCATAGCGGCCAGCGCCTCGGTGATCGCCGGCCGCCGGGAGGCCTGGGCGCGCCAGAGCGCGAACACCCGCCGGGCCGGCTCCGGCACGACCGGCCGGGCGACCACCCCCGGCGGCAGGGCGCCCCGGCCGAGCCGCGGCACCAGCCCCATCCCCAGACCCGCCGCGATCAGCGCGATCTGGGTCTCGAACTCGCCGACCTGGTAGCGCACGTCGGGCTCCTCGCCGACCTCGCGCAGCGTGCGGACCAGCCAGTCGTGGCAGATGTTGCCCGGCGGCACGCTGATCCAGCACTGCCCGCGGAGCCGCTCCACCGGGACCACGGCCTCCCCGGCCAGCGGGTGCGCGGCGGGCAGCAGCAGGTCCACCGGATCCGGGCCGAAGTCCAGCCGGACCAGGCCCTCCTGCACCGGCAGCGGCACGGTCGGCCAGTCCTGGACCAGCGCCAGGTCCACCTCGCCCCGGGCCACCAGCTCGGCCGCCGGGTACGGGTCGCTCTCCAGCAGCCGGACGTCCAGGTCAGGGCAGCGCTCGCGCAGGTCGGCGAGCGCGCCCGGCATCAGTCCGCGCGCGCCGGTGGCGAAGGCGGCCACCAGGAGCCGCCCGACCGCCCGGCCGCGCTGCTCCTCCAGCCGCACCTGGGCCTGTTCCACCAGGCCCAGCACCGCCTGCGCGGTGACGGCCAGCTCGCGGGCGGCGTCGGTCAGCACCACGCCCCGGCCCTGACGCTCCAGCAGCACCGTCCGGGTCTCGCGCTCCAGTTTGGCGATCTGCTGCGAGACCGCCGACGGCGTGAAGCCGAGCGAGGCCGCCGCCCCGCCCACCGAACCGTGTACGGCCACCGCGTGCAGCGCCCGCAGGCGTCCCAGATCCATCATGCAGCAATGCTAAAGCCCGCCCTTCAGAATTCATCGCTGGTGCTACACGGTTGATGGCGGCCATCCTCGACCCATGACCGCAACACCGGCCGCCCCCGGCGGCAGCATGAGACCGCGTCACATCGCGCTGGCCGTCCTGGTCGCCGCCGTCTGGGGCCTCAACTTCGTCCTGATCCACGTCGGCCTGGAGAACTTCCCGCCGCTGCTCTTCTGCGCCCTGCGCTTCGCGGTGGTCGCCGTCCCGGCGGTCTTCTTCGTCGGCCCGCCGCGCGTGGCGTGGCGGTGGGTCCTCGGGGTCGGCCTGGTGCTCGGGGTGGTCAAGTTCGGACTGCTCTTCCTCGGCATGCACGCCGGGATGCCGGCCGGGCTCTCCTCGCTGGTCCTGCAGGGCCAGGCGGTCTTCACCGCACTGTTCGCCGCCGTCCTGCTGGGCGAGCGGCCCGGCCCGCAGCGCCTGGCCGGCCTCGGGATCGCGCTCGCCGGCATCGGACTGAGCGCCGTCGACCACGGCGTCGGCGGCCCGGTCGGGGCCTTCGTCCTGGTCGTCCTCGCCGCCGTCGCCTGGGGGCTGTCCAACGTGCTGACCCGCAAGGCCGCCCCGCGCGACGCGCTGCGCTGGATGGTCTGGGTCAGCGCCGTCCCGCCGCTGCCGCTGCTCGGGCTCTCGCTGCTGGTCGAGGGCCCGGCCGCCGACCTGCGGGCACTGCGCGACCTCACCCCGGCCGGACTGGGCGCGATCGGGTACGTCGGACTGGTCTCCACCCTGTTCGGCTTCGTCGCCTGGAGCTTCCTGCTGCGCAGCTACGACGCCACCACGGTCGCGCCCTACTCGCTGCTGGTCCCGGTGTTCGGGATGTCCTCCGCCTGGCTGCTGCTCGGTGAGCGGATCGGCCCGGTGGCCGGCTGCGCGGCGCTGCTGGTGATCGCCGGGATCGGGATCACCGCGCTGCGCCCGGGGGCGCTGTCCGGCGCGGCGGCATGGTGGCCGCGTACGCGCTCTCGGCGGAGCGCAGCGCTCGCAGCAGGGCGTCCTGGTCGGCCGGGTTGATCGGGCCGAAGTACTCCTGCGCCACCTCGTGCCGGACCTGCCCGATCCGCTCCACCGCCGACCGGCCGGCCGTCGTCAGCACGATCCGGACGGCGCGCCGGTCGGCCGGGTCCGGGGTGCGCTCGACCAGCCCCGCCTCCTCCAGCGCGTCCACCACGGTGGTGGCCGAACGGGGGGCGATGTGCAGCCGCTCCGCCAGGTCGCCCAGGCGCATGGCGCGGTCCGGCAGCTCGCAACCGGGGGCGTGCGCGAGGGTGCGCAGGGCGCGGCCCTGACCGGGGGTGATGCCGAAGGGCTCCAGGCGCTCGCTGGTGAGGCGGCGGATCCGCTTGATCGCCCTGGTCATCGCGTCGGCGAGCTCGGCGGTGGTGTCCTGGGCCGCGGTGTCCTGGGCCGCGGTGTCCTGCACTGCGGTGCCGTCCGGCGCGACGGTGAGGTCCGGGGCCGCGGCGCCCTCCCGGGCGGTGCCGGGGCCGGTGGAGGAGCTCCCCGCGTCGTCGGTCGGCGTGGTGGTCATGGGGGCTCTCCTCGGCAGGTGTCGACCAAGGGTATCGGCCGGTCCGGGGGCGGGAGCAGGGCAGGACGCGCCACGGACGAGGGCTCCGTAAAGTTGTTGAGTCTGGCTCACTATCTGGGTTAGCTTGGTTCCGAGTGAGGGCAACCTAAGTTCCCTCCCGTGATTCTGGAGGGCCCGTGCCCCGTTCCGAAGCCCGCGTCGCCACCGACCGGTCCGCCCGCTACGCCAAGCAGCTCGCCGCCCACATGGGACGCAAGATCGAAGCCGACTGGTCGGAGGAGACCGGTCGCGGCACCCTGACCTTCGGCCGCGGCACCGCCACGCTGGAGGCCGCCCCCGACGCCCTGCTGCTCACCGTCGAGGGCGAGACCGAGAACCTGCCGGGCCTGGAGGACGTGGTCGGCCGTCACCTGGTCCGCTTCGGCGCCCGCGACGAGCTGGTCGTCAGCTGGCAGCGCGACAACGGCGAGCCCGGCCTCGCCCAGCGCAACGATGAGCCCGCCGAGGGCTAGCTGATTGATTCCAAGGGTGGTGACGGCCCTGAAGGTTGACCAACCCCTGCTCAGGCGCTGCGCAAAGCTGCTCTCTTGATTTCCCCTCCGACGCCTGGGCCGCCTTTCGGCACTGCCGGCGTCAGCACCGGGGGCAAGTTGACGGTCTGACCTGCGGCCACCGCTGTTCGACAGTCGGCGGGGGAGCTGGTGCCGGACACCGGCTCGTCGCGGGTCGCACACCATGTCGTAAGGTTTCCGATCATGCTTGCAAGACGACTGGCCGGCCTGCTCGTCGGTGCCCTGGCCCTCACCACGGCCTGCACCTCCGCTCCGGCAGCCGACAGGACCGCGCAGCCCGCACTCCCGGCCACGGACGAGCCCTCGCCCGAACCGAGCACCCCGCTCGCTGTACAGAGCCTCACCTCGCCGGAGCTGCAGTCCCGCTGGTGGAACTGGGCCACCGCCACCGCGGAGGACCGCAACCCGGTCCTCGATCAGGACGGCCACCTGTGCGGCCAGGGCCAGGAGGACGGCATCTGGTTCCTCGCCGGTACCACCGGCGGCGCGGCCACCCGCACCTGCACCGTCCCCGTCGGGGTGCCGGTCGTTTTCCCGCTGGTGAACCTGTTCGGCGAGTCCGCGGACTGCCTGGAGTTCATGAACGCCGCCAAGGGAAGCGCCACCCTGGACGGACGCTCCCTGACCCCCGAGGAGCTCGGTTCCACCCCGATCCGGATGAACCCGCGGAAGGGCAACCCGTTCACCACCACGGCCGGCCCCCTCAACACCTGGTCCTGCGGCCTCTGGGTCCGGCTGGACCCCCTCGCCCCCGGCAGCCACGAGCTGAGCCTGCGGGGCGAGTCAGGCACCTTCTCCACCTCCGTGGACTACCGCCTCCAGGTCGCCCGGCCGACCCCCACCAACGCGGTCTGACTGTTCATTAGTTGCGGCATGGGGAGCGAGGACGGCCGCCGACCGTGAGCCGAGGGGCCTGACCAGCTGGCCCGGTGCACCCCGAACTCCGTGTGTCGCCGAAAACTCACTGTCCCGGCCCCTGGAAGTGGCCGGGAATTGCCTTCTTGGGGCACGCCTGAACTGCGGTGAATCCTTCAGCAGGTCGTCGGTCATCACATAGAGCGCGGCCGCGAGGGAGTCCAACTCTGTCTTCACACAGTGACGGTGGACTCCCTCCTCCCATACGCGCAGGTGATCCCTCGGAAGCGATCATCTAGGGGTGGCGCCGGGAGCCGCTGTCGTTCCGGGCCGGTGGCAGCCCGGCGAGCGCCCGGAGCACCAGCCCGCCGAGGCACCAGCCGGCCACCACGTCGAGCAGCCAGTGGTAGTCGCTCCACACCAGCCCGAGGCCGACGCCGGCCGCGAGCAGGGCGGCGGCCGCGTACAGGCGGCGGCGGGCGCGGGCGCCGGCGGTGCGGGCCAGCAGGAACGCGGCCACCCCGTAGGAGAGGGTCGCGGTCGCCGTGTGGCCGGACGGGTACCAGCCCCACTGGTCCGGCGCCAGGGGCATCCCGAACGGCCCCGGCCGGGCGAACGCGGCCTTCGCCGGGACGACCAGCAGTGGGATCAGCCCGGCCGTCAGTACCGCGATCAGCGCCGGCAGCCACGGGCGCGCCGTCCCGGCCCGGCGGGACCGCCAGGCCGCCGATGCCCCGGCGGCCAGCAGGACCGGGATCGCCGGGACGGAGCTGCCGAGGTCCGACAGGGCCTCGCCGAGATGGTTGAGCAGCGTGCTGTGGAGGTCGTGCCGGGTCTCCCGGACGCCGTGCCGGACCCAGCGGTCCAGTCCGAGCAGCGGCCCGTCGACGGCCACCTGCCAGGAGATCAGCACCAGCACGGTGGCCAGCGCCACCGGCAGGGCCGCCGATCCGGCCGGGCCCGCCAGGCGCTCCGGAACGCGAAGTGGCCGCCCCGGAGCAGGGGGGAGAGCTCCGGGGCGGCTCTGATGATCGCCGTTCCGCGCGCCCCGGGGGGTATGGGTCGGACGGTCGGTCGATCGGCCTTCGGTGTGCGCCGGCCCTTGCGGGTCGGCCTGGTTGTCCTCGCGGGCGACCTGCGGATCCGCCGGTGGGGGCGGTGCCGCGGACGGGTCCGCCAATGGCTGGGGCTCGCTGTCCATCTGTCATGACACTACGTCAACGGCCGCGGCGCACTGAGGAGCTTCAGCGATTCAGCACAGCATCTTCACCCCTGGTGGGCGGTGCGGCGGCCCGCCCCGCACACCCGGACGAAACCGCCCGTAGCGACCGAACGGCCCGTGCGGACGAGGTGTCCGCACGGGCCGTTCGATGCTGTCCGGAATCCCTCCGGCGGGTCGGTGTCACCCGGTCACGGGCGGCCCGGTGGGGGCGCCGCCGCTCAGACGGTGGCGAAGGCGTTCTCCAGGATGTCCAGGCCCTCGTTCAGCAGGTGCTCCGGCATGACCAGCGGCGGCAGGAAGCGCAGCACGTTGCCGTAGGTGCCGGCGGTCAGGACCACCAGGCCCTCGGCGTGGCACGCCTTGGCGATGGCCGCGGTGGCCTCCGCGTTCGGCTCCTTGCCACCCGGCTTCACCAGCTCCACGGCGATCATCGCGCCGCGGCCGCGGACCTCGCCGATCCGCACCGAGTCGTGGTGGGCGAACTTCTCCTGCAGGGCCCGCAGACGGCCGAGCATGATCTCGCCGATCCGCTGCGCCTTGCCGTTGAGGTCCTGCTCCTTCATGGTCTCGATGGCGCCCAGCGCGGCCGCGCAGGCCACCGGGTTGCCACCATAGGTGCCGCCCAGGCCGCCGGCGTGCGCGGCGTCCATGATCTCGGCGCGACCGGTCACCGCGGCCAGCGGCAGACCGCCGGCGATGCCCTTCGCGGTGGTGATCAGGTCCGGGACGATGCCCTCGTCGTCACAGGCGAACCACTGGCCGGTGCGGCAGAAGCCGGTCTGGATCTCGTCGGCCACGAAGACGATGCCGTTGGCCTTGGCGTACTCCACGATCGCCGGCATGAAGCCCTTGGCCGGCTCGATGAAGCCGCCCTCGCCCTGGATGGGCTCGATGATGATCGCGGCGACGTTCTCGGCGCCGATCTGCTTGTTGATGATGTCGATCGCCTGGGCGGCGGCCTCGGCGGCGCAGTTCTCCGCGCCGGTCAGCCAGCGGTACGGGTAGGCCACCGGCACCCGGTAGATCTCCGGCGCGAACGGACCGAAGCCCTGCTTGTACGGCATGTTCTTCGCCGTCAGGCCCATGGTGAGGTTGGTGCGGCCGTGGTACCCGTGGTCGAACACCACGACGGCGGTGCGCTTGGTGTAGGCGCGGGCGATCTTCACCGCGTTCTCGACCGCCTCGGCGCCCGAGTTGAACAGCGCGGTGCGCTTGTCGTGGTCGCCCGGGGTCAGCTCGTTCAGCTGCTCGGCCACGGCCACGTAGCCCTCGTACGGGGTCACCATGAAGCAGGTGTGGGTGAAGGCGGCCAGCTGCTCGGTCGCCTTGGCCACCACGGCCTCGGCGCTGTTGCCGACGTTGGTCACGGCGATGCCGGAGCCGAAGTCGATCAGCGAGTTGCCGTCCACGTCCTCCAGCACGCCGCCGTTGGCACGGGACACGTACACCGGCAGGGTGGTGCCGACGCCGGCCGCCACCGCACCCAGCTTGCGGGCCTGCAGCTCCTGCGACTTCGGACCGGGGATCGCGGTGACCAGGCGGCGCTCCTGCGGGAGCGGCGTTGCGGCGCTCATGGGTTTCTCCAGACTTCTCGGCTCGGTGCTTCGCAGGCTACGGCGGCCCTCCCCGGCCGGGCATGCGCCACTCGGTAGCACTGGGCCGTCCGACTTGTCCGGGGCGGCCAGCGCAGGGAGTGCGACTACCGGCAGCCCACGCTCCACTACATTGAGCGCGGGCGTGTCGCCGGTGCGGCGGCATGGGTATGGCGGGACCGACGGTGGTCGGGCCGGGCGGGCGAGGGAGCGGGGCCGTACATGGGACTGGACGGGGCACGGGGCCACGGCGAGCGGACCGCCGCCGCACCTGCGACACCCATGCCGCACCAACGGCCCGGCCGCCCCGCGGCACCCCCGCCCTTCGACCTCGCCGCCTGGGTCGCCGCCCCCCGCCCCGACGCCGCCCCGGGCGTCTACCGGCGGGGCTACGACCAGGTCGACCCCGACCGGGCGGACGACGCCAAGGTCCCGACCTGGCCCCTGCTGCTGAGAGCGGGGCTGAACGCGGTGGTGGGGTGGCTGGCGTTCCTCTACGGCACGCAGCTGGTGCTTCGTCTGATCGTCCTGACCGTGTGGGTGGAGCACCCGTCGGGGACGGCGGTCACCGTCGTGGGCCTTTCGGTCAACGTGCTCGTGCTCGCTGTCGTGATCAAGGTGTTCGGCCGGATGGGGCGCTGGCCGGAGGTGTGGCGGCGGTACGTGGCGCCGTTGATGGCGCGCACGGTGACCACGGAGGAGCCCGCCGAGGAGGGTGTGGCGGCGCAGGCCGAGTGGGCGCGTGACCCGTGGGCGGCGCTGCGGCTCGGCGGGGCGGCCGCGGCGGCGGGCCGGCTGGACGGCGAGCCTGTCGGGGACGTCGACTACGTGCGGATCCAGCGGGCCTGGGAGTCGGCCCAGGCCGACCCGGTGTTCGTGCCGGCCTTCGTCGAGCAGGTGGCCGCCCGGGGCGCGGCGGCGTTCGCCCACCCCTCCGAGGCGCGCGAGCTGGCCGGGCGGGAGGAGCAGCACGATCTGCTGCTGGGCCAGGTGCGGCTGGGCACGGCGCAGGACGTGCCGAAGAACCCGTTGACGCACCGGGCGGCCGGTTTCACGCTGGATCCGTCGCTGCTGGGCACCTCGTTGCTGGCGGTCGGCCCGGCGGGCACCGGGAAGACCGCGCGGCTGGCCCGGCCGGTCGCCGAGGCGCTCTGCCTCCAGGCGCTGGCCGGTACGGCGTGCGCGGTGGTGATCGGCGCGGCCGACGCGGAGCTGGGGCCGGACGCCTGGTACGACGTGGTGATCGCGCCGGGGGACCGGGGCTCGGCGTACGGGCTGGACCTCTACGGGGCGGTGCAGGATCCGGACGAGGCGGCCGCCCGGCTGGCCGAGGCGCTGCTGCCGGACGAGCTGACGGCCCGGGCGGAGACCGCCCGGACGGCGCTGCAGCAGGTGGTCGGCCCGTTCCGAGCCGGGTTCGGCCGCTACCCGGCGGTGCGTGAGCTGCGGGCACTGCTCGGCGGTGAGCCGGAGGCCCTGGAGGCGCTGGTGAAGGCGCTGCGCGCGGCGGGCCGGCTGGCAGCGTACGAGCGGGACCTGGAGTACCGGGAGCGCCAGCGGGGCCGGGCGGACGACCCGGGGGCGCTGCTGGCGGACCGGCTGGCCCTGCTGGACCGGCCGGCCTTCGAGGGGGCGTTCGCGACCGACGGTACCGGTCGGCCGCCGTTCGCGATGCGGGTGCTGGACCACCCGCTGCGGGTGCGGGTGAAGCTGCCCGAGCGCAGCCACCCGGAGGCGGCGCGGATGCTGTCGCGGCTGCTGGTGGGCCAGTTCGTGCAGGCCGCGGCGGCCCGGGAGGACCGTTCGCTCTTCGCCGGCCTGGTGGTCGACGACGCGTCGACGGCGTTGGACGCGCACATCGTCCGGGGGCTGCAGCGGCTGCGCGCGGCCAACGCGGGCGCCGTGCTGTTGCTGCGGACCCTGGTCGATCTGCCCGAGGCGCTGCGGGCGCCGCTGTTCGGGGCGGTCGGCTGCCGGATGGTGTTCCCGGGGATCGCGCCGTGGGACGGCCGGATGTTCTCCGAGGCCTGGGGCACGCACCTGGTCCGGGAGACGGCGGTGACGCACGCGCCGGACACCTCGGGCGGGCTGGTCCGCCGGGCCGGGCGGCTGGGGCGTAAGGCGCTGTCGGGGACGACGGCGCAGACCGAGTCGGTGACCACCCGGGACGTGGAGCGGCTGCGCTGGTCGCCGTCGGACCTGGCGCACGCGTTGCCGGCGGGCCATGCGGTGATCTCGCTGACCGCGGTCTCGGGCGAGCAGGTGCCGCCGCTGCTGGTGGACCTGCGGGGCTGAAGCTCGCCTCCGAGGTGGATTCGGCAGTGCCGGTTGTCCGGAGCGTCCATAATGAGGGGAGAGACCCCCACCAGACTCCCCAGCCCTCTCCCCGCCCGGCCGCAACGGCGCGGTCAGGTCGTCCCCCGAAGGTGCCATGCCTCCCACACTCGCCTCCGTCGTCCGCAACACCTCGCTCCATCTGACGGTCCTCGCCGGTGCGGACCACCTGGAGCGGCCGGTCCGCTGGGTGCACACCAGTGAGCTGGACGACCCGACGCCCTTCCTCGAAGGCGGTGAGCTGCTGCTCACCACCGGGATCAAGCTGGGCCGCACCGCTGCCGGGTTGCAGGCGTACGTGCACCGGCTGGCCGACGCGGGCGTGGTGGGGCTGGGCCTCGGTGTCGGCCTCTCGCACACCGAGGTGCCGCAGCCCCTGGTGGACGCGGCCGCCCAGCGCGGGCTGCCGCTGCTGCGGGTGCCGGAGCCGACGCCGTTCATCGCGATCAGCAAGGTCGTCTCGGCGGCCCTGGCCGCCGAGCAGTACGAGGCGGTCACCACCAGCTTCGAGGCGCAGGAGGAGCTGACCCGGGCGGCGCTCGGCAAGGACGGCACCACGGCCGTGGTGCGCCGGCTGGCGGCGCGGCTGGGCGGCTGGGCGGCGCTGTACGACGGCTCGGGCGCGCTCTCGGTGGTGGCCCCGGACTGGGCGGCCCGCCGGGCCGGCCGGCTGGCGGCCGAGGTGGACCGGCTGCGCCGGCGCCCGGCGCCGTCGAGCGCCGCGCTGCAGGGGCGTTCGCCGGGGATAGACACCGCGGACGAGGACTACGTGGTGGTCCAGTCGCTGGGGGCGGACCGCCGGGCCCGGGGCTTCCTCGCGGTCGGCACCGAGGACCGGATCACCCCGACCGAGCGGTACGTGCTGAACGCGGCGGTGGCGCTGCTGACCCTCACCCTGGAGCGCTCGCGCGAGCTGCGCCAGGCGGAGGAGCGGATGGGCGCGGCGCTGCTGCGGATGGTGCTGGCGGGCGAGGTGGCGACCGCCCGGCAGGTGGCGGCCGGGCTCTTCGGCGGTCTGCCGGAAGGGACGGTCCGGGTCATGGTGGCCGGTGCCGGCCAGGGAGTGGACGCCACGGAGGCGCTCGGCGAGCTGGGCGACCGGGCCGAGCAGGCCGGCGCCCGGGTGGGGGAGAAGCTGCTGGTGGCGCGCGAGGAGGGCGGCACGCACGGGCCCCGGCTGATGGTGCTGGCGCTGGACAACGGTGCCGTGCACCGGGCCTGCCTGGGGGCGGTGGAGGAGCACGAGGGCCTGTCGCTGGGGGTCTCGGCGCCGGCCGCGCTGGAGGAGGCGGGTACCGCGAACGCGCAGGCCGAGCGGGCGCTCGCGGTGGCGCTGCGCGGCGGCCGCCGCGCGGTGGACCACGAGGAGGTGGGCGCCGGCTCGCTGCTGCCGCTGCTGGGCGAGGACGCGGTGACGGCGTTCGCGGAGGGGCTGCTGCGCCCGCTGCGGGACCACGACCGGACCGCCCGCGGCGACCTGGTGGCGTCGCTGCGCGCCTGGCTCTCCAGACACGGCCAGTGGGACGCGGCCGCCGCCGACCTGGGCGTGCACCGGCACACGCTGCGCTACCGGATGCGGCGGGTCGAGGAGTTGCTGGGCCGCTCGCTGGACGACACCGACGTCCGGATGGAACTCTGGCTGGCCCTTCGCTCCGGCGAAGAGTAGGCGAGGAGTAGGCGAGGAGCAGCGGAGCAGTAGCCGAGCAGCGCAGCAGTGGCGGAGCACCGGAACCCGGCCCGTCCGCTGGACGGGATGGAGTGAGCGCGGGGGCGAACGCTACTTCGTGGCCAACCCGGTCGGCGTGCCGCCGCCCCTACCCTCGGTTCTGGTTCCACGTCCGTGGGGCCGTGAGGACGACGAGGAGAGGGCCGGTACCACGGTGACCACCACGTACGATTTCTGGCTGGCCGGCCGCCGGGCGAGCGGCGACGCCGACTTCGAGGTGCACAACAGCTGGGACGGCCGCCTGGTCGGCAAGGTCAGCGTCCCCACCGAGGCCCAGGTCGAGGAGGCGCTGGACGCCGCCGTGGCCGCGCTGCCGGTGTTCGCCGCGACCCCCGCGCACGTCCGTGCCGCCGCGCTGGACCACGTGGCCAAGCGCCTGGCCGAGCGCACCGAGGAGATCGCCCAGCTGATCACCGCCGAGAACGGCAAGCCGATCAAGTGGGCGCGCGGCGAGGTCGGCCGCGCCGTCTCCGTCTTCCGCTGGGCCGCCGAGGAGTCCCGCCGGACCAACGGCGAGACCATGCGGCTGGACACCGACCCGGGCGGCGTGGGCCGTTTCGCGGTGGTGCGCCGGTTCCCGCGCGGCGTGGTGCTGGGCATCGCCCCGTTCAACTTCCCGCTGAACCTGGTCGCCCACAAGGTCGCCCCGGCGATCGCGGTCGGCGCCCCGATCATCCTCAAGCCGGCTCCGGCCACCCCGCTCTCCGCGATGGTGCTGGGCGAGATCCTGGCCGAGACGGACCTGCCGGCCGGCTCCTGGAGCGTCCTGCCGGTGCCGAACGACCGGATGCCCGCGCTGGTGCAGGACCCGCGCCTGCCGGTGATCTCCTTCACCGGTTCGGACAAGGTCGGCTACCAGATCATGGACTCGGTGCCGCGCAAGCACACCACCCTGGAGCTCGGCGGCAACGCCGCGGCCGTGGTGCTCGCCGACTGGTCCTCCGAGGCCGACCTCGATTGGGCCGCCACCCGGATCGCGATGTTCGCCAACTACCAGGGCGGCCAGTCCTGCATCTCGGTGCAGCGGGTGATCGCCGACGCGTCGGTGTACGACGCGCTGGTGGAGAAGGTGGTGGCCAAGGTCGAGGCGCAGGTCACCGGCGACCCCAACGACGACGCCACCGACGTCGGCCCGCTGGTCGACGAGAACGCCGCGAAGCGGGTGGAGTCCTGGGTGGACGATGCCGTGGCGAAGGGCGCCAAGGTGCTCACCGGCGGTACCCGTGAGGGCGCGACCTTCGCCCCGACCGTGCTCGCCGAGCTGCCCGCCGACGCGATCCTGGCCAAGGCCGAGGTGTTCGGCCCGGTGCTGTCGCTGCACCGGGTGGACGGCACCGACGAGGCCTTCGCCGCCGTCAACGACTCCGCCTTCGGCCTGCAGGTCGGGGTCTTCACCCGTGACCTGCAGACCGCCTTCCGCGCCCATCGGGAGCTGGAGGTCGGCGGTGTGATCATCGGCGACGCGCCGTCCTACCGCGCCGACCAGATGCCGTACGGCGGGGTCAAGGACTCCGGCGTCGGCCGCGAGGGCGTCAAGTACGCGATGGACGACTACACCGTGGAGAAGGTCCTGGTCCTCACCGGCCTCGACCTCTGACCCCGAACGAGCCCGAACGATCCCGAACGATCCCGAAGGGCTCCCGGCACGCCGAGGGGCCCGAACGGGCCGAGGGGCCCGGTACCGCCGCGCTGCGGCGGTACCGGGCCCCTCGGCGTGTCCGGGGGAGGTTCAGACCCGGCCGGCCGCGGCCGCGACGGCCTCCGCCACGGAGGCGTTGCCGGCGACCAGCTCCAGCGTCTGCCCGGCGGTGCCCGCCTCGTGCAGCAGCTCGGCCAGCACCGCCGCCACGTCGGCGCGGTCCACCGCGCCGCGTTCGACCGAGGGGGCGAGCCGGACCAGGCCGGTGCCCGGGCCGTCGGTGAGCCGGCCGGGGCGCAGCACCGTCCAGTCGAGCGCGGTACGGGCGCGCACGGCGTCGTCGGCGGCGCCCTTGGCCCGCAGGTAGGTCTCGAAGACCGGGTCGGCCGGGTAGTGCGCCTGGGCGTCGGCGCCCATCGAGGAGATGATCAGGTAGCGCCGGACCCCGGCGAGTTCGGCGGCGTCGGCGAGCAGGACGGCCGCGTCGCGGTCGACGGTGTTCTTGCGGTCGGCGCCGCTGCCGGGGCCGGCGCCGGCGGCGAAGACCACGGCGTCGGCGCCCGCCAGCAGCCGGGCGAGTTCGGGGGCGGTGGCGCTCTCCAGGTCGAGCAGCAGCGGCTCGGCTCCGGCGGCGGCCAGGTCCCCGGCCTGTTCGGGGCGGCGGATGAGGCCGGCGGGGCGGTCGCCGCGCTCGGCGAGCAGCCGTTCGAGCTTGAGCGCGATCTGTCCGTGGCCTCCGGCGATGACGGTACGCATGGCTCCGACGGTAGCGGGGACGCGTCCCGGCGTCCTGTGGAGTCCGGCCGGCAGGACACAATGGGCGCATGACTTCGCTCGCCCACCCGCAGCTGCGCTTCACCCCCGTGGTGAAGGACCCCTCCGCTCCCCGGGAGCTGGTGATCCTCGGCTCGACCGGTTCGATCGGCACCCAGGCCATCGACGTGGTGCGCCGCAACCCGGACCGGTTCCGTGTGGTCGCCCTGTCGGCGGCCGGCGGGCGGGTGGAGCTGCTGGCCGAGCAGGCCCTGGAGCTGGGCGTGCACACCGTGGCGGTCGCCGACCCGGCGGCCGAGCCCGCGTTGCGCGAGGCGCTGGCCGCGAAGGCGGCGGGGCGTCCGCTGCCCGCCGTGCTGGCGGGCCCGGACGCGGCCACCGAGCTGGCCGCGATGGAGTGCCACTCGGTGCTGAACGGCATCACCGGGTCGATCGGCCTGCGCCCGACGCTGGCGGCGCTGCGGGCGGGCCGGGTGCTGGTGCTGGCGAACAAGGAGTCGCTGATCGTCGGCGGTCCGCTGGTGAAGGCGGTGGCGAAGCCCGGGCAGATCGTGCCGGTGGACTCCGAGCACGCCGCGCTGTTCCAGGCGCTGGCCGGCGGCACCCGCGCCGAGGTGCGCAAGCTGGTGGTCACGGCGAGCGGCGGCCCGTTCCGCAGCCGGACCCGCGAGCAGCTGGCGGGGGTGACGCCGCAGGAGGCGCTGGCGCACCCGACCTGGGCGATGGGGCCGGTGGTGACGATCAACTCGGCCACCCTGGTCAACAAGGGCCTGGAGGTGATCGAGGCGCACCTGCTGTACGACGTGCCCTTCGACCGGATCGAGGTGGTGGTCCATCCGCAGTCGGTGGTCCACTCGATGGTGGAGTTCACGGACGGCTCCACGCTGGCGCAGGCCAGCCCGCCGGACATGCGGATGCCGATCGCGCTGGGGATGGGCTGGCCGGACCGGATCCCGGACGCGGCGCCCGCCTGCGACTGGACGAAGGCCGCCACCTGGGAGTTCTTCCCGCTCGACGACGAGGCCTTCCCGGCGGTCCGGCTGGCCCGCGAGGTGGGATCGCTCGGTGGGACGGCGCCGGCGGTGTTCAACGCGGCGAACGAGGAGTGCGTGGAGGCCTTCCTGAAGGGCCGCCTCGCCTTCACGGGAATCGTGGACACTGTTGCCAAGGTCGTGGCCGAGCACGGACAGTACGACAGCGGGCGGGCCGCGGCGGGAACTTCTCTGACCGTCGAGGACGTCCTGCACGCGGAGGACTGGGCCCGCGCCCGGGCCCGCGAGCTGGCGTCGGGCTGACGGTTCCCGGCGGACGACCGGACGACGAGCGGAGCGCAATGACGGAGGGCCTGCGGTGGCAACGGTTTTGACGGTGGTCGGCATCCTGGTCTTCGCGATCGGGTTGCTGATCTCGATCGCCTGGCACGAGCTCGGCCACCTCTCCACGGCCAAGCTGTTCGGCATCAGGGTGCCGCAGTACATGGTCGGGTTCGGTCCGACGGTCTGGTCCCGGAAGAAGGGCGAGACCGAGTACGGCGTCAAGGCGATCCCGCTGGGCGGGTACATCCGGATGATCGGGATGTTTCCGCCCGGCGCGGACGGGCGGATCACCAAGCGCAGCAGTTCGCCCTGGCGGACCATGATCGAGGACGCCCGGGAGGCCTCCTACGAGGAGCTCCAGGACGGTGACGACAGCCGGCTCTTCTACACCCGCAAGCCGTGGAAGCGCGTCATCGTCATGTTCGCCGGGCCGTTCATGAACCTGATCCTGGCCTTCGGGCTCTTCCTGACCGTGATGATGGGCTTCGGCGTCTCGATGACGGTGCCGACCATCGGCACCGTCGCGCAGTGCGTGGTCAAGGCCGGCCAGCCGACCGACAGCTGCCCGGCCGACGCGCCGAAGACCCCCGCCGCCCAGGCCGGGCTGCGGCCGGGCGACAAGGTGGTCTCCTTCGACGGCGACCGGATCGGCGACTACGACCAGCTCCAGGCGGACATCCGTCGTTCGGCCGGGAAGACCGTGCCGGTGGTGGTCGAGCGCGAGGGGCAGCAGCTCACCCTCACCCCGACCATCGCCGTCAACGACGTCCAGAAGTACGACGGCAACGGCATGCCGGTCAAGGGCGAGACGGTGCAGGCGGGCTTCCTCGGCTTCACCCCGACCAGCGGTGTCGTCCGGCTCGGCGTCGGGCAATCCCTCGACCGGATGTACGACATGGCCGAGAGCGGTGTGAAGTCGCTGGTGGCCCTGCCGGGCAAGGTCCCGGGGCTGTGGAACTCGGTGGTGGACGGCGCCCCGCGCGATGTCGACTCGCCGATCGGCATGGTCGGCGCCGCCCGGGTCAGCGGCGAGGTCTTCTCGCTCGACATCCCGGGCACCCAGCGGATCGCGTACTTCGTGAACCTGCTGGCCGGCATCAACCTGTCGCTCTTCCTCTTCAACATGCTGCCGCTGCTCCCGCTGGACGGCGGCCACATCGCCGGCGCCCTGTGGGAGTCGGTGCGCCGCCGATTCGCAAGCCTGTTCAAGCGGCCCGACCCCGGTCCGTTCGACGTCGCCCGGCTCATGCCGCTGGCCTACGTCGTGGCCAGCGTCTTCATCGGGTTCACCCTGCTCGTCCTGGTCGCCGACCTGGTCAACCCGGTCAAGATCAGCTAGTCGCCCGGTACGGCTGGTGTGCCCGGGGCCACCGCCGTGCCGTACCGTTGGGGGCCGGGTGCGCGTTTCATCGGCGCGCCCGGCCCAGGCCGTCGAACGGCCGGACCGACCACACCTCAACCCCGGGGAACCCTGCGCACATGACCGCGATCTCGCTCGGTATTCCGTCCCTGCCGCTCAAGCCGCTCGCCAAGCGCCGAGTCTCCCGGCAGATCATGGTCGGCAACGTGCCGGTCGGCGGCGACGCCCCCGTCTCGGTGCAGTCGATGACCACCACGGTGACCTCCGACATCAACGCCACGCTGCAGCAGATCGCCGAGCTGACGGCCTCGGGCTGCCAGATCGTGCGAGTCGCCGTACCGTCCCAGGACGACGCCGACGCCCTGCCGATCATCGCGAAGAAGTCGGGCATTCCGGTCATCGCGGACATCCACTTCCAGCCGAAGTACGTGTTCGCCGCGATCGACGCCGGCTGCGCCGCGGTCCGCGTCAACCCGGGCAACATCAAGGCCTTCGACGACAAGGTCGGCGAGATCGCCAAGGCCGCCAAGGGCGCCGGCGTCCCGATCCGGATCGGCGTCAACGCCGGCTCGCTGGACAAGCGCCTGCTGGAGAAGTACGGCCGGGCCACCCCCGAGGCGCTGGTCGAGTCCGCGCTCTGGGAGTGCTCGCTCTTCGAGGAGCACGACTTCCGCGACATCAAGATCTCGGTCAAGCACAACGACCCGGTCGTGATGATCAACGCCTACCGCCAGCTCGCCGCGGCCTGCGACTACCCGCTGCACCTCGGGGTCACCGAGGCCGGTCCCGCCTTCCAGGGCACCATCAAGTCCGCGGTCGCCTTCGGCGCACTGCTCGCCGAGGGCATCGGCGACACCATCCGGGTCTCGCTGTCGGCCCCGCCGGCCGAGGAGATCAAGGTCGGCAACCAGATCCTGGAGTCGCTCGGCCTTCGCCAGCGCGGTCTGGAGATCGTCTCCTGCCCGTCCTGCGGCCGCGCCCAGGTCGACGTCTACAAGCTCGCCGAGGAGGTCACCGCCGGCCTGGAGGGCATGGAGGTGCCGCTGCGCGTCGCGGTCATGGGCTGCGTCGTCAACGGTCCGGGCGAGGCCCGGGAGGCCGACCTCGGGGTCGCCTCCGGCAACGGCAAGGGCCAGATCTTCGTCAAGGGCGAGGTCATCAAGACCGTCCCCGAGTCCAAGATCGTGGAGACCCTGATCGAGGAGGCCCTCAAGCTGGCCGAGCAGATGCAGGCCGAGGGCGTCGAGTCCGGTGCGCCGACCGTGACCGCCGCGGAGTGACCGGCGGGCAGTAGTTTCCGGAAGCGGGGCCGTCCGTGCGCGGACGGCCCCGCGGCCGTAGCCGGGTGGGGCCACGGAGTAGGGTGCGGCCAGAGTCGTCTCAGTGAGGTGCTGTCTCGATGCTCGATCGAGGTGTGATGCTCCCCAGCTCGTTCCAGGCCGTCCGCGCCCTGGCGACCACGCGCGTCCTGGAGGCCTCCGACCTCGCGGACACCCTGGCGGTGCTCCGGCGCGATCCGGTCGCCAACGCCTTCGTCGCGACCAGGGTGGAGGCCGTCGGGCTGGACCCCTGGCGCCTCGGCGGCGAGATGTGGGGCTGGTACGACGAGCGCGGTGAGCTGGACGCGCTCTGCTACGCCGGCGCGAACCTGGTCCTCGTGGACGCCGGCCCGCAGGCCGTGCAGGCCTTCGCCGAACGGGCCCGCCGCCAGGGCCGCCGCTGCTCCTCGATCGTCGGCCCGGCCGAGGCCACCGCCGCCCTCTGGGCCCTGCTGGAACGCAGCTGGGGACCGGCCCGCGAGGTCCGCGCCCACCAGCCGCTGCTCGCCACGGCCGTGCCGTCCGCCGAGATCGCGCCCGACCCGCTGGTACGGCGGGTGCGGCGGAGCGAGATCGAGTCGCTGAT
Source organism: Kitasatospora sp. NPDC086009 (assembly GCF_044540385.1). Taxonomy (NCBI): domain Bacteria; kingdom Bacillati; phylum Actinomycetota; class Actinomycetes; order Kitasatosporales; family Streptomycetaceae; genus Kitasatospora; species Kitasatospora sp. NPDC086009. The sequence continues at coordinate 43,652 of NZ_JBITSA010000026.1, read as the reverse complement.
GCCGGCCTGCGTGGCGATGTTCACCGAGGAGGTCGGGGTCTCCCCGCTGGCCGGTGACGGCGGGCTGCTCTACCAGGCCCGGGTCGCCGAACTGATCTCCACCGGGCGTTCGTTCGCGCGCTTCACGGAGGACGGCCAGGTCGTCTTCAAGGCCGAGGTGGGGGCCGTCACCGAGGGCGCCTGCCAGATCCAGGGCGTCTGGGTCGACCCGGCCCACCGCGGCCGCGGCCTCTCCGAGACCGGCATGGCCGCCGTCCTGGACATCGCCCTGCGCGAGGTCGCCCCGGTGGTCTCGCTCTACGTGAACGACTACAACCTGCGGGCCCGCGCCGCCTACCGCCGGGTCGGCTTCCGCGAGGTCGGGGCGTTCATGAGCGTGCTGTTCTGAGCTCCTTGCCGCCTCCGCCCGCGTGGGGGGCCGGACGGGTAGTAACGTCCGGGGCATGGATCAGCTGACCGGGGTGACGATCGAGGCCATCGACCTTGCGGCATGGGCTCCGCAGGCGCTCGACGTCCAGGCGGTGGCGTTCGGGCTGACCCCCGAGGAGGTCCTGGTCCGGCTGCACATCGTCGGGCGGCACGCCCAGCAGCCCGGGGTGATCGCGCTGGGCGCGCTCAGCGGCGGCCGGCTGGTCGGCTTCGGCTACGGCATGCCGAACCGCCGGGAGCACTGGTGGAGCACCGTGATCCAGCCCTATCTGGAGGCCGGCGGCCACGGCGCGTGGCTGGACGAGGTCTTCGCGATCACCGAACTGCACGTGCTGCCCGAGTTCCAGGGGCAGGGCATCGGCTCCACCCTGATCAGGACCCTCTGCGCGCGCTCCGGGCTGTCGCGCACCATCCTCTCCGCGATCGACGCCGAGACGCCCGCCCGCCGGCTCTACCGCTCGCTCGGCTACCGGGACCTCGCGCGGGCGGTGCACTTCCCCAACACCGAGCGCCTGTACGCGGTGATGGGCGCGGAGCTGCCGCTGCGGGGGACCGGACCGGCTCAGAGCGCGCCGGCGAACTCCAGGTAGAGCTCGGCGTCCTCCCGGCGGCCCGCGGCCAGGGCGCGCAGGCCGAGGTCGGCCGCCCGGAACAGCGTCCAGCCGCGCAGCCGGTCCCGGTCCACGTCCAGGGCGTCCGCGAGCTGGTGCAGCCGCCGGCGGACGGCGGCGGGGACGCCCGGGGAGCCGACCAGGGTGTCCGCCCGGTCCAGGGCCAGCCGGGCCAGGTCGTAGGCGCGTTCGCCGACCAGCGGCCGGGGGTCGATCGCCAGCCAGGGCGCGCGGTCGGCGGCGAGCACGTTGCCGTGGTGGAAGTCGCCGTGCAGCAGCACCTCCTCGTCGGCCGAGGCGCAGAGCCCCTCGGCAACCGCCAGCGCCTCGGTGACCAGCGGGGCCGCCTCGGCGGCGCCCGGCAGCGCGCCGCGCCGGCGCAGCCCGGCGGCGGTCGTGGCCGTCCGGTCGGCGAGGGTGGCGAAGCCGTGGTCGCCGGGCGGCTCCACCCAGAGCCGGTGGAGCAGGCTGGTGGCCTCCAGCATCGCCTTCGGCTCGGCCAGCGAGCGCAGCGGGATGTCACCGTGCAGCCGCTCCAGCAGCAGCGACCCCTCGGCGGGGTCGGCGGCCAGCAGCAGGACGGCGCCGCGGCCGGCCCACTGGGCGAGGGCGGCGTGCTCCCGGTCGGTCTCCGGGGTGACCAGCCCGGTCTTGAGGACGGCGGGGCTCAGGTCGTCGCGGTGCACGTAGGCGATCAGGCTCAGACTGCCCCCCGGGTCGGCCACCCGCTCCAGGGTGAGGTCCCAGCGTGCCAGCCCGGCGCCGACCCGGGCCGGCAGGCCCGTGAGCCAGTGCCGGCCCTCCTCGTCCGCGCCGACGCTGCGCGCCAGCCATGCGGGGACGGTGATCTGCCCTGGTGCTCCCGACATGCCGGCCTTCCGGTTGTGCTTCCCCCGTGGTGCTACCCGTCCATTGTCGGCCATGGCGGTGAAACCGCAGGTCAGCGATCCGGGGTGGCAGTGGTGGCGGCGCGTCCGCAGGTCAGGGCGGTGCCGGGGGTCAGGCGGCCGGGCCGGCGGGGTCGGTGCCGGCGGTGGCGGGGCCCGTCGTGGCGGGCGTGCCGGCGGGGTCGGGCAGGCCGGGGAACGCGGTCGGGGCGGCGCCCCAGCGGCGGGCGCGCAGCGCGCAGTCGCGGAGCGCGTCCGCGGCACTGCCGCGCTGCGGGGCGGCGACGGCGGCGACCAGGTCGGCGTAGACCGCGGTGAGCCGGCTTTCGAGGTGCGCGGCCAGCCGGCCGGCGCCGGCCGCGTCGGTGACGGCGAAGGGCAGCTGGTAGCCGGCCGCCGCCGCGCCCGGGGTGGCCCCGGCGCCGCCGAGCAGCCGTTGCCAGGCGTCCCGCCGGGCCTGGTGGGCGGCCAGGGCGGTCCGCGCTTCGGTGCGCTGCTGGTCCTCCGGGAGCCGGGCGCCGACCACGCCGTAGCCGTAGATCGCGGCGTGCTCGGCGGCCAGCGCGCCCTGGAGGGCGGTGAGCGCCTCCGGGGCGGTGCCCGCCGTGCCGCCGGAGGCGGCGGGGGAGGCGTCCGGGGAGGCCGGGGCGGTGCCGGACGGCGTGGCGGGCCCGCCGGGCGGGTCGGTGGGCCCGGGCAGCGGGGCGGCGGCCGGAGCGGTGTCGCCCAGGGCGACGGCGTGCAGCACCCCGGCCGCGGAGACCGAGGCGAGCAGCCGGGCCAGCCCGGGCGAGGCGGCGCCGAGGTCGGCGAGCCGGGTCTGCGCGGTCTGCCGCTCCAGCGCGGCGAGCGCGGCGACGGTGGCCACCGGCGGGGCCGGGGCGGTGGCGGACGACGACCCGGGGGATCCCGAGGGGGACCCGGACCCGCCGGCGAACGGCGACAGGGACGTGGACTGCGACAGGGACGGGGAGGCGGAGGGGGCCGGGAGCCCGGCGGCCAGGGCGGCCCGGTGCTGGAGCACCTCGGCCCGCAGCGGCTGGAGCTGCCCGGCCTGCCCGGCCCCGGCCCCGGCCAGCAGGGCGTCGTACCCGGCCAGCAGCGCGTCGGTGGCGTCGACGGCGCGCAGCCGGACCGGCTCGTCCGGGTCGGGCCGCCGGTGCTCGCCTCCGCCCGCGCCGCCCTCGTCGGGGGAGCCGGTGCAGGCGGCGAGGGCGCCGCCGGTGGCGAGGAACAGTCCGAGGGCCAGCAGGGTCCGTCGGCTGGGCGGCTGCATCGCGGTCACTCCGGGGCGTGTGCGGGAGGACGGCCTGCGTGCCCTCGTTGGCGTGAATGATTACAGAATCCTCACGGGTCCGGCCCCGGATTCCCAGGCCCTGGACCACGCCCCACCGGTGTGACCTTGCTCGCAGTGGGTGGCGCCCGGGCGCCCGCACGTGGTCCGGAATCGGTGGTTGGCGACTTCACCGGATAGGATTTGGGCCGAGCTGCCGCGACCCGGCCTGCGCCCGAGCGGCGCCGGACGGCGCGGTGCGCCCTCTGACAACAGCAGACGCGGCCGAGGAGTCCACCCGGATGAGCACCACCCACATCGACCGGCTGCGTGCGTTGCTGGAGCCGTTGGCCGCCCAGGCGGGCCTGGACCTGGAGGACGTCAAGGTCACCCAGGCCGGCAGCCGCCGCCAGGTGCAGATCGACGTGGACGCCGACGGCGGCGTGGATCTGGACGCCATCGCGGAGTTCAGCCGGGTGGTCGGCGAGGCCCTGGACACCTCCGACGTGATGGGCACCGGCGCGTACGTGCTGGAGGTCGGCTCGCCGGGCGCGGAGCGCCCGCTGGTCGAGCCCCGCCACTGGCGCCGGGCCGAGGGCCGGCTGGCCGCGATCCACCTGGTCGACGGCGGGGAGATCGTCGCCCGGGTGCTGGAGGCGGACGAGGACGGCGCGCTGGTCGAGGTGCAGCCGGTGAAGGGCCGCGGCCGGCCCAAGGAGCGCCGCCTGGAGTACACCGAGGTGTCCCGGGCGCGCGTCCAGGTGGAGTTCAACCGCAAGGACGACGAGCTCCTCGACCAGGCCCAGGACTTCGTGGACGACGACTCGGCGGACGACGGCGCCGAGGAGGGGGACGACGGTGCGCAGTGACGACCTGCCCACCGACCGCACCATGACGAACGTGACGAAAGACGAGGAGGCGTAGCCGTGGACATCGACATGAGTGCCCTGCGCACGCTGGTCAACGAGAAGAACATCCCCTTCGACCTGCTGGTCGAGTCCATCGAGTCGGCCCTCCTCACCGCGTACCACCGCACCGAGGGCTCGCGCCGCCGCGCGCGGGTCGAGCTGGACCGCAAGTCCGGCCACGTGACGGTCTGGGCGACCGAGGACCCGGCCGAGCTGGACGAGGGCGTCGAGCCGAAGGAGTTCGACGACACCCCGAGCGGCTTCGGCCGGATCGCGTCCAGCATCGGCATCCAGGTGATGATGCAGCGCCTGCGCGACGCCGCCGACGACCAGACCTTCGGCGAGTACGCGGGCAAGGAGGGCGACATCGTCACCGGTGTCGTCCAGCAGGGCAACGACCCGAAGAACGTGCTGGTGGACATCGGCAAGCTGGAGGCCATCCTGCCGCCGCAGGAGCAGGTCCCGGGCGAGGACTACCGGCACGGCACCCGTCTCAAGTGCTACGTGGTGGCCGTGCGCCGCGGCGTGCGCGGCGCGTCGGTGACGCTCTCGCGCACCCACCCCAGCCTGGTGAAGAAGCTCTTCGCCCTGGAGGTGCCGGAGATCGCCGACGGCAGCGTCGAGATCGCCGCGATCGCCCGTGAGGCCGGTCACCGCACCAAGATCGCGGTGTGGTCGCGCCGGTCCGGGCTGAACGCCAAGGGCGCCTGCATCGGCCCGATGGGCAGCCGGGTGCGCGCGGTGATGGGCGAGCTGCACGGCGAGAAGATCGACATCGTCGACTGGTCCGAGGACCCGCGCGAGATGGTCGCCGCGGCGCTGTCCCCCGCACGGGTGACGAGCGTCGAGATCGTGGACCTCCAGCAGCGCTCCGCACGGGTGATCGTGCCGGACTACCAGCTGTCTCTGGCGATCGGCAAGGAGGGCCAGAACGCCCGCCTGGCCGCCCGCCTGACCGGCTGGCGGATCGACATCCGCCCGGACACCGAGGGGCAGTCCGACGACGGTGGCCGGGAGTCCTCGGCCGAGTAGTCGCGCCCCGGCGCCACCGTTCCACCGCCCCCCGCCGTTCCACCCCGGATCGGCGGGGCGGCGCCATGTCCCTTCGGAGGGGTAGACTTGCCTTCGTCTGGCCGGACGCACGTCCGAGCACGCCCGGAACGCACCTGCGTGGGCTGCCGCAAGCGCGCGGCCAAGCACCAGCTGTTGCGTGTCACGGCGGTCGAGGGCGTTTGCGTCCCCGATCCGCGTGGCGCGCTGCCGGGCCGGGGCGCGCACCTGCACCCCGATCCGGCCTGCCTCGACCTCGCGGTCCGCCGTCGGGCGTTCCCCCGGGCCTTCCGGCTCCAGGGCACACTCGACACCGAGCGGCTCCGCGAGTACATCGGGGAGCGGGCAGGCGACACCCCGGCGCCCTGAGCTTCCTCAGGCCTCTGGCGGGCACCTCCCCGTTACGGCCGCCGCTCCACGCGGCGGAGAACCACCGCACCAAGCACAGTGCGCGGGCAGCCGCACGCCGTGCCACCAGTCAGGTACCTCGCGATGTGGAAGTAGGTCGAGATTGCGATGAGCACTCGATGAGTACGCGATGAGTACGCGATGGGTACGCCCATGAAGTAGCGACGGTCCGGCGGACGAGACACCCCGGACTCATAGATCAGGAGTGAAGTGGCTAAGGTCCGGGTTTACGAACTCGCCAAGGAACTTGGTTTGGAGAGCAAGGCCGTGATGGCCAAGCTGACCGAGCTGGGTGAGTTCGTCCGTTCGGCGTCCTCGACCATCGAGGCGCCGGTCGTACGCAAGTTGACTGACGCGCTGGGAGTCGCCCCCACCGGTGGCGCTGCCAAGCCTGGCCCGCGGAAGCCCGCGGCGCCCCAGCCCGCCGGCGGTTCCGCCGCCGGTGCGGCCGCACCCAGGCCGGGTGCCCCGACCCCGGGTCCGCGCCCTGCCGCGACCCCGGGACCCCGTCCCACCCCCGCTGCCGCGGCGCCCGCCGCCCCGGCCGCACCCGCTCAGGCCGCCCCGGCCGCTCCGCGCCCGGCCGGCGCGCCGACCCCGGGCCCGCGCCCGGCGGCTCGCCCCGCCGCCGCGCCCGCGGCCCCGGCTGCTCCGGCGGCCGAGTTCTCCTCCCCGGCCCCGGCCGAGGAGACCCAGGCCCAGCGCCCGGCCGCGCAGGCCCAGCGCCCGGCCGGCCCCGCCGCCGGCAGTGGTGCCCGTCCGGGCCCGCGTCCGGCCGGCCCGCGCCCGGGCAACAACCCGTTCACCTCGGGCAGCGCGACCGGAATGGCCCGCCCCGGCGACCGCCGTCCGGCCGCGCCCGGTGCCCGTCCGGCCGCCGGTGCCCCCGGTGCCGGTGACCGTCCGCGTCCCGGTGGCGACCGTCCGCGTCCCGCCGGTGCCCCCGGTGCCGGTGACCGTCCGCGTCCCGGTGGCGACCGTCCGCGTCCCGCCGGTGCCCCCGGCGCCGGTGGCGCGCCGCGCCCCGGCGGCGCCCCGCGTCCCGACGGCATGCCCCGTCCGGCCGGTCCGCGTCCCGGTGGCCCGAGCCCGTCCGGCATGCCGCGTCCGAACCCCGGCATGATGCCGCAGCGTCCGGCTCCGGGCCCGCGTCCGGGCCCCGGCGGCCGTGGCCCCGGTGGCCCCGGCGGCCGTCCCGGTGGTCCGGGTGGCGCCGGTGGCGCCCGTCCGGGCTTCGCCGGTCGTCCGGCCGGTCCGGGCTCGCGTCCGACCGGTGGCTTCGGCGGCCCCCGTCCCGGTGGCGGTGCCCCCGGTGGCGGCGGCGGCTTCGGTCCGCGTCCCGGTGGCTTCGGCGGCCGTCCCGGCGGCCCGGGTGCCCGTGGTGGCACGCAGGGTGCCTTCGGCCGTGGCCCCGGTGGCCGTCCGGCCCGTGGTCGCAAGTCGAAGCGGGCGAAGCGCCAGGAGTACGAGGCCATGCAGGCCCCGTCCGTCGGCGGTGTGATGCTGCCCCGCGGCAACGGCCAGACCGTTCGCCTGTCCAGCGGCGCCTCGCTGATGGACTTCGCGGAGAAGATCAACGCCAACCCGGCCGCGCTCGTCTCCGTGATGTTCAACCTCGGTGAGATGGTCACCGCGACCCAGTCGGTCTCCGACGCGACCCTCGAGCTGCTGGCCGGCGAGATGGGTTTCATCCTGGAGATCGTCAGCCGCGACGACGAGGACCGCGAGCTGCTGGAGTCGTTCGACATCGACTTCGGTGCCAACGAGGGCGATGAAGACCAGCTGGCCCCGCGCCCGCCGGTCGTCACCGTCATGGGTCACGTCGACCACGGTAAGACCCGACTGCTGGACGCCATCCGCAAGTCGAACGTGGTGGCCGGCGAGGCGGGTGGCATCACCCAGCACATCGGTGCCTACCAGGTGGCCACGATCGTGAACGGCGAAGAGCGCCCGATCACCTTCCTGGACACCCCGGGTCACGAGGCGTTCTCCGCCATGCGTGCCCGTGGTGCCAAGTCCACCGACATCGCGATCCTGGTGGTCGCGGCCAACGACGGTGTCATGCCGCAGACGGTCGAGGCGTTGAACCACGCCAAGGCCGCGGGTGTGCCGATCGTGGTCGCGGTCAACAAGATCGACGTCGAGGGCGCCGACCCGACCAAGGTCCGCGGTCAGCTGACCGAGTTCGGTCTGGTGGCCGAGGAGTACGGCGGCGACACCATGTTCGTCGACATCTCCGCGCGCCAGGGCCTCAACATCGACCAGCTGCTGGAGGCCGTGGTCCTGACCGCGGACGCCTCACTGGACCTGCGGGCCAACCCCGAGCAGGACGCGCAGGGTATCGCCATCGAGGCCCACCTCGACAAGGGCCGCGGCGCCATGGCGACCGTGCTCGTGCAGCGCGGTACCCTCCGCGTCGGCGACTCGATCGTGGTCGGCGACGCCTACGGCCGCGTCCGCGCGATGCTGGACGAGAACGGCAACAGCCTCGCCGAGGCCGGCCCGTCCCGCCCGGTGCTGCTCCTCGGTCTGACCTCGGTGCCCCGCGCCGGCGACAGCTTCATCGTCGTCGACGAGGACCGCACCGCGCGCCAGATCGCCGAGAAGCGCTCGGCCCGTGACCGCAACGCCGCGTTCGCGCAGCGCCGGGTCCGGGTGTCCCTGGAGGACCTCGACAAGGCCATCGCCGCGGGCGAGATCGAGCAGCTCAACCTCATCATCAAGGGTGACGTCTCCGGTTCGGTCGAGGCCCTCGAGGACGCCCTCGTCAAGCTGGACGTGGGCGAGGAGGTCGAGCTCCGCATCCTGCACCGCGGTGTGGGTGCGATCACCGAGTCCGACGTCAACCTGGCGATGGGTTCGGACGCCATCATCATCGGCTTCAACGTGCGCGCCGAAGGCCGTGCGCGCGCCGCGGCCGACAAGGAAGGCGTGGACGTCCGGTACTACTCGGTCATCTACCAGGCGATCGAGGAGATCGAGAACGCCCTCAAGGGCATGCTCAAGCCCGAGTACGAGGAGGTGCGCCTCGGCTCCGCGGAGATCCGCGAGGTGTTCCGTTCCTCCAAGTTCGGCAACATCGCGGGTGTCATCGTCCGCGAGGGCCTGCTGCGCCGCAACGCCAAGGCCCGCCTCATCCGCGACGGCAAGGTCGTGGCGGAGAGCCTCACCATCGAGGGTCTGCGTCGCTTCAAGGACGACGCGACCGAGGTCCGCGAGGGCTTCGAGGCCGGTGTGACCCTGGGGTCGTTCAACGACATCAAGGTCGAGGACATCGTCGAGACCTACGAGATGCGCGAGAAGCCGCGCGCGTAAGCGGGTGGTGTCCGGGGCCGGTCGACGGGTGGTATTTCCGTCGACCGGCCCCGGTCTCGCTGTGTAGGGTCCTGGGGTAGTCAGCGATGACGAGAAGCAGCCCGGTCCAGGGTTGCCCCCGAGGCCTCCAGGTCGGCGAGACCTGTCATACATGTTCGTGGGAACACTCACCTTCGACCTGCTGCTGGGCGACGTACATTCGCTCAAGGAGAAGCGTTCGATCGTGCGGCCCATCGTGGCCGAACTGCAGCGCAAGTACAGCGTGTGCGCTGCCGAGACCGGGAACCAGGATCTGCACCGCAGGGCCGAGATCGGCCTGGCGGTGGTGTCCGGCGAAGCCGGGTACGTCACCGAGATCCTGGACAGCTGTGAGCGGTTGGTCGCCGGCCGCCCCGAGGTAGAGCTGCTCTCCGCCAGGAGGCGCTACCACAACGACGACGACGAATGAGGTCTGCGGAACGGACCGGCGCGAGTCGCCGTTCTCACACAGATCAGGACCGAGAGCGCCCACAAGGCTGGGCGCGGGCCGGTACTTTGGGGCGTGGGCCCCGACGGGCAGGCAGTACGCCCGAGTTACCCGGCCCATTGCACGAGGAGGCAACGTGACCGACACCGCTAGGGCGCGCAAGCTCGCAGACCGCATCCAGGTGGTCGTGGCCGAGACCCTGCAACGCCGGATCAAGGACCCGCGACTGGGCTATGTGACCATCACCGACACCCGGGTCACCGGCGATCTGCGCGAGGCCACCGTCTTCTACACCGTCTTCGGTGACGAAGCCGAGCGCGAGGCCTCGGCCGCCGCGCTGGAGAGCGCCAAGGGAGTGATCCGCTCCGAGGTCGGCAAGATCGGGGTGCGTTTCACCCCGACGCTGACCTTCGTCGCGGACGCGCTGCCGGAGAACGCCCGGAACATCGACGACCTGCTCGACCGGGCCAGGGCCATCGACGCCGCGGTGCGCACCACCGCGGCGGGCGCGAAGTACGCCGGTGACGCGGACCCCTACAAGGTCCCGGCGTCCGAGCGTGACGACGAGGACGAGTAGTCATGGCAGGTGAGCCGGCGTCGACCGGTTCGACGGCCGGAGCAGTCGCGGGGGCGTCCTCCACCACCACGGTGGAGGGTGCCCTCGCGGTGCTTCCGGGGCCGCGCGCCGAGGCGCCCGGCTTCGAGCTGGTCTGGCAGCAGGTGGTCGCGGAGATCGGGCGCGCCCGGTCGATCGACCTCATCTGCCACATCTGCCCGGACGGCGACGCGCTCGGCTCGGCCCTGGCGGCCGCGCTGGCCCTGCGCGGGCTGGGCCACGAGGTCCGGGTCTCCTTCGGGGACGACCCGCAGATCGTGCCCGAGTCGCTGGCCTTCCTGCCCGGCCAGGAGCTGATCGTGCCGGCCTCCGAGGTGCCCGCCGTCCCGGAGCTGGTGCTCTGCTTCGACGTGGCCGCCGAGAGCCGGCTGGGCCTGCTGCACGAGAAGGCCTTCGCCGCGCCGGTGCTGGTGGTCATCGACCACCACGCCTCCAACCCCGGCTTCGGCACCCACCAGCTGATCGACCCGAGCGCGCCGGCCACCGCCGTCCTGGTGGACGAGCTGCTGCGCCGGCTCGGCGTCGAGCTGGACCAGTCCCTGGCCACCTGCCTCTACACCGGTGTCGCCACCGACACCGGCTCGTTCAAGTACCGGGCCACCACGCCCGCCACCCACGAACTCGCCGGGCGGCTGCTGGCCACCGGCATCCGGCACGACCTGATCTCCCGGCAGCTGTGGGACACCTCGTCCTTCGGCTACCTCAAGGTGCTCGCGGCCGCGCTCGACCGGGCCGTCTACGAGCCGGACGCGGCCGGCGGCCTGGGCCTGGTGTGGACCTGGGTGCCCTACCAGGACCTGGCGCTGTTCAGCGTCACCGTCGAGGAGATCGAGGGCCTGATCGACATCCTGCGCCGCCCGGCCGAGGCCGAGGTCGCGCTGGTGCTCAAGCAGGACCCGGACGGCACGCTGCGGGGCTCCTCGCGCTCCAAGGGCGCGGTGGACGTCGCGGCGGCCTGCGCCGGGCTCGGCGGCGGCGGGCACACCTTCGCGGCCGGATTCTCCACCCGCGAGCCCGTGGCCGACGCGGTGGAGCGGTTCCGGGGCGCGCTGCGGCCCGTCAGCTGACCACTTCCAGAGAAGCCTCCAGAGAAAAGAACAGATGAAGCGCAAGGGAACCGGCCCGGACGGCCTGGTCATCGTCGACAAGCCGGAGGGCATCACCTCGCACGGGGTGGTCGCCAAACTGCGGTGGCTGGCCGGGACGCGGAAGGTCGGCCACGCCGGCACGCTGGACCCGATGGCCACCGGCGTGCTGGTCATCGGCATCGAGCGGGCCACCCGGCTGCTCGGCCACCTGATGCTGACCGCCAAGACCTACGAGGCGACCGTCCGGCTCGGCCAGACCACCGTCACCGACGACCGGGAGGGCGAGGTCACCGCGTCCGTGCCGGCCGACGGCGTGCGCCGGGAGGACATCGACGCCGGGATCGCCGCCCTCACCGGCGAGATCATGCAGGTGCCGTCCAAGGTCAGCGCGATCAAGATCGACGGCAAGCGCTCCTACGCGCGGGTGCGCGAGGGCGAGGACTTCGAGCTCGCGGCCCGGCCGACCACCATCCACTCCTTCACCGTCCACGAGCAGCGGGCCGCCGTCGCCGAGGACGGCACCCCGGTGATCGACCTCGACGTGACGGTGGAGTGCGCCTCCGGCACCTACATCCGGGCGCTGGCCCGCGACCTCGGCGCCGGCCTCGGCGTCGGCGGCCACCTCACCGCGCTGCGGCGCACCCGGGTGGGCCCCTACGGCGTGGAGTCGGCCCGGACCCTGGAGCAGTTGGAGGAGGCGGTGACCGGTGACGCCGGCGCTCCGCTGGAGGTGCTGCCGATCGGCGACGCCGCCGCGGCCGCCTTCCCGCGCTGGGACCTCGACGCCGAGCAGGCCAAGGTGCTGTCGCACGGCGCCCGGCTGAAGGCGCCCGGGATGGGCGTGGCCGGTCCGATCGCGGTCTACGGGCCGGACGGGCGGTTCCTCGCGCTGGTGGAGGAGCACGGCGGTCAGGCGAAGCCGGTGGCCGTCTTCGTCGGCTGACGCCGGGAGGTCCGGGCCGCGTGCCGGTCGAGCCCCCCGCCGCCCCCGTCCGGGGCGGCGGGGGGCTCTCGGCGTTCCGCGCGGGCACCTGGCGGAGCGGGGCCGGCGAGGTTCACCCGCACGGGGGAGCGCGCGAGGTGAACCCCGGTGGTGAGCGGCGCGGGTGCGGTCGGGCCTGCCCGGCACCGGGCAGGCTCCCGGGCGGCGAGCAGGTCGCCGCGACGCGTCCGCCTCCCGGGCCGCTCGGCCCTGCCGGGAGGGCTGCACGCATGCCGGGAGCACTGGACGGCGACGGGGTGGCGGACGATCCGGGGCGCTACCTGCTGCGGATCCGCGACCTCGACGGACGACTGCGCGGGCTGGGGTTCGTCGCGGACCCGCAGGGGACCGTCCTCACCGCGCACGAGAGCGTCGCGGACCTCGACCGGATCGTCCTGCACACCCCGGGCGGCCAGACCAGGGTGCTGGGCCCGGACAGCGTCCTGCCGCTGCCCGGGCACGGCCTGGCCCTGCTGCGGACCGACGGCGTGGGCGGGCTGCCGGTGCCCCCGCTGCCGATCGCGGCGCCGGGCGCGGTGGCCGCCGGGCGGGAGGTGCTGCTGCCCGCGTTCACCGGCGAGGGGGAGCGGACGGTCGCCCTGCGCTGCGGCGTGCTGGGCGTCACCGGCGCGGTCTACGCCCGGCCCGACCGCTTCCACCTGCTGGGCGGGGTGCTGCTGCTGGACGTGCCGGTCGTCACGGGTACCGGGCCGGTGCCCGCCGGGGCGCCGGTGCTGGACGCCCGCAGCGGCGCCGTGATCGGCGTCGCCGCTCCGGCGCTGCGGGCCCCGGAGCAGGGCGGCGCGCTGACCGCCGCCCCGGCGAACGGCAGCGGGTCGGGCGAGGGCGCGCCGGCGCTGGCCGAGGCGCTGGCGCGCAACGCCGCCGGTGTCCCCGCGTACGGATCGGCGCTGAACCTGGCGGGGGTGCTGCGGCTGGCCGCCGCCCAGGTGGCGGCCGCCGGGGCCGGTCCCGGCCGGGTGGCCGCCCTGGCCGCCGACCGGGTCGACCGCCCGGACGGCCTGGCCGGGGACGACCCGCGGGCGACGGTCACCGCGCTGGTCGGCGCCCCCGGCTCCGGCCGGACCACCGAGCTCGCGGCCCTCGCCGTCCGGCGCGGCGGCGAGGACCGGGCGCTTCCCACGCTCTGGCTGCGCGGCGCCGACCTGCGCGCCGAGGACGCCTCGCTCGCCGCGGCGGTGCGGCGGGCGCTGGCCTCGGCGGCGGCCGGCCTCGGCACCCGGCCGCCGCCCGGGCCGGACGCCGTGGCCGCCCTCTGCGCGGCCGCGCGGCGGCCGCTGCTGATCGTGCTGGACGGCCCCGAGGAGGCGCCCGTCCCGCTCGACCGGGCCTGGCGGCGGGCGGCCGGGGAGTGGCTGACGGCGGTCGGGGCCCGGCTGCTCACCGCCTGCGGGGACGAGGCCTGGGAGCTGCTGGCGGGCCTCGACGACGACCGCGCGGCGGCCGGGCCCGGTACGGCGCCGGCGGGGTGTCCGCGGCACGGCGGGGACGGCCCGCCGTGGGACCGGGAGCCGTGGGCCGGTGACGAGTTACCGGCGGGCGGCACCACGGCCGGGCCGGCCGGGGCCCGTTGCCGCTGCGCGGGGGCGGCCGGGAGCTTCGCCGTCCACCGGCTCGGCCCGCTCCCGGCCGAGGCCGCCGACCGGGTGCGCCGCCGCTACGGGCTGCCGCCGGACTGGACGTCGGCCGCGGACGCCCGCCACCCGCTCGCCGTCCGGCTGGCCGGGGAGCTGTGGGCGCAGGGGCTGCGGGGGGAGCCGGTGGGCCGCGGCGAGCTGTTCGCGGCCCACCTGGACCTCTGCTGCCTGCGGGTGGCCCAGCGGATCGCCGCCGACGGGCGGCCCCGGCGCCCGGGCGCCCACCGGCGGGGTGCCGGGCGGCCGGCGGGTCCGTCGCCCGGCCGGGTGCGCAGGCTGGCCGCCGCGGTGGCCGGGCGGGTGCACGAGGCGGCCCGGCGGATGCTCGGCGCGGAGCAGGGCGGGCTCGGCCGGGCCGCCTTCGAGGAGCTCTTCCCACCCGGCAACTGGGCGGCCGCGGTGCTGGCGGAGGGCCTGTTCGTGCCCGCGGGCCCGGGCTTCCGGCTCGCCCACGGCGAGTTCTCCGACTGGCTCCAGGGCCTGCACCTGGACCTGGACGCGGCGCTGCGGCTGCTCCTCGGCGAGGCCGAGGACACCCCGCCGCCGGGGGAGGCCCGTACGGTGCCCCGGCACCGCGTCGCCCCGGTGGCGTCCGCGCTCGGGCGGCTGGCCGAGACCTGGGGTGCCACCGCGCTGGACCCGTGGCTGCACCGGCTCTGGCGGGCGCTGGACCTGCGCCCGCCGGGCAGCGAACCCGGCTGGTGGGCCGGCCGGTTGCTCGCCGCCGGGCTGGCCGCCAGCCCCGATCTGGACGAACACCGGGCGCTGCTCGCCCAGTTGGCCGGCCGGATCGCCGAGGTGGCACCGGCGGCCGGCGGGTTCGAGCGGCTCCCGGCGGCTGGTCTGGGCCGCTTCGGTCCGCGCTTCTGGACCGGTCTGGGCCTGCCGGTCGAGAGCGAACTGGCACTCCTGCGCCGACTGGTCACCGCCGACGGACCGGCGCGGCCGTTCCTCGCCGCCACGGCCGAGCGGCTGCGCGCCGACCCGGCCCGGGTGATGCCGCTGCTCTGCGCCTGGTTCGACGACCCGCGCGGGCTGTCCGGCCGCCCCGGCACCACCGTCGCCGACCTCGCCCACGACCTGCTGTACCACCACCGCGCGCTGGCCCTGGACGACCTGACGGAGGCGCTGGCCGACGCGGCGCACCCCCGGGCGGACGCGCTGCTCACCGTGCTCGCCGGTGAGGAGCCGTCGGCGCTCTGTCGCGCCGTGGACCGCTGGAGCCACGACCGGCGGCCCGAGCGGCACGTCGCCGCCGCCGTGCACGCGTTGCGCGCCGCGCCGTACGCGCGCGGCGCCGGACCGGAGTTGCTGCGGTTCGCCGCACTGGCGCTGCTCGCCCGCGAGGAGGAGCCGTGCCTGCACGGCGCCGCGCTGGCGCTGCTGGTGCGCGACCCGCGGGCCCGGGCCCGGCACCTCCCGGCCGCGCTGGCGGCGTACCGGCATGGCGAGGACCGCTTCCTGACCGCCCGGGCGCTGGCCCCGGCGCTGGAGAGCGACCCCGAGCCCGTCCTGGCCGCGTTCGCGCAGCGGCTGGCGGCCCCCGGCGCGGCCGTCGCCGAGACACTGCGGGTGCTGGCCGACGCCCGGACGCCGCAGGCCACCCGGCGCGGCGCCGAACTGGCGGCCCGGCTGCTGCGGGAGCGCCCGGCGCTGGCGGGCGCGGTCGCCGTCGACTACCTGGGCCGCCGGCTGACGCGCGGCGCCGCCGGGGGACCGGCCGCCCGGCTGGAGCTGCGGGTGCTGCTCGGCAGCGCCCTGGCGGCCGGTCCGGTGGCGGTGCGGCGGCCGTTCGCCCAGGTGCTGGCGGTCCCGGTGGCCGATGCCGAGGCCGACGCCCTGCGCTGCGAACTCCTGGACACCCTGCTGGCCACCGAGGGCGACCAGGAGGTGCTCGCCACCGTCGTGGAGCGGCTGGCCGAGCACTGCGCGGCCGAGCGCCCGGCGCGGGCCCGGACGGTGCTGGCCCGCGCCGCGGCCGGGCTCACGGACGCGGACGAGCTGCTGGCCCGCTGCGCGGGCCGTTCGGCGGCGTTCGCGCTGCTGCTGGCCCGGTGGCCCGAGGGCGAGACCCCGGCCCGGCCCGCCGACCCCCGGTCGGCCCGGCCGCGGAAGCCGGCGGCGGCCGGGCGCGACCCACGGGAGGCAGCCGCCGAGGCCGGGCGGGAGGCGGACCGGGCGACCCCGCGGGAGCCGGTTCCCACCCCGGTGTCCGGGACCGGACAGCCGGCGGTGCGCCCAACCCGCCTTCCGGTGCCGAAGCAGGGGCGGGCGCATGGCACGCTATAGGGGTTCGGGTTTGAGCGTTTGAGCGTACAGAAGGTACGCGCCGTAGGGAACAAGGAGCGGTCAGGGTGCAGCGCTGGCGTGGCCTGGAGGAGATCCCCGGGGACTGGGGACGCAGCGTCGTCACCATCGGGTCGTTCGACGGTGTGCACCGCGGGCACCAGCTGATCATCAACCGGGCGGTCGAGCGCGCCCGTGAGCTCGGCGTCCGCTCGGTCGTGGTCACCTTCGACCCGCACCCGAGCGAGGTGGTCCGCCCGGGCAGCCACCCGCCGCTGCTCGCCCCGCAGCCGCGCCGCGCGGAGCTGATCGAGGCGCTCGGGGTGGACGCCGTCCTGGTATTGCCGTTCACCTCCGAGTTCTCCCAGGAGTCCCCGGAGACCTTCGTCCGGCAGGTGCTGGTGGACGCGCTGGGCGCGCGGCAGGTCATCGAGGGGCCGAACTTCCGCTTCGGGCACCGCGCGGCGGGCGACGTCGCGCTGCTGGCCGAGCTGGGCCGGGCCGCCGACTTCGACGTCGAAGTGGTCGACCTCCAGGTGCGCGGGGCGGCCGGGGACGGCGAGCCGTTCTCCTCCACCCTCATCCGGCGGCTGGTCGCGGCCGGTGACATGGCCGGCGCGGGCGAGGTGCTGGGCCGCCCGCACCGGGTCGAGGGCGTGGTGGTGCGCGGCGCCCAGCGCGGCCGCGAGCTGGGCTTCCCGACGGCCAACGTGGACACGGTGCCGCACAGCGCGATCCCGGCCGACGGCGTCTACGCGGGCTGGCTGACGGCGGACGGCGAGCTGATGCCTGCCGCGATCTCGGTCGGCACCAACCCGACCTTCGACGGTACGGCCCGCACCGTGGAGGCGTACGCCATCGACCGGGTCGGCCTGGACCTGTACGGGCTGCACGTCGCGGTCGACTTCCTCGCCTACCTGCGCGGGATGGAGAAGTTCGACTCGATCGACGCGCTGCTGGACCGGATGGCCGACGACGTGAAGCAGGCCCGCGAGCTCACCGACGGGGGCTGACCGGACCGGTCGCGGATGCCGAAGGGCCCGCCGGCCGTCCACGGATCCCCTGGATCCACGGACGGCCCGGCGGGCCCTTTCGGTTCGCTACGGCTGCGGCTGCTGCGGGTAGCCGTACCCGGCGGGGGGCGGCGGCTGCGCGCCCGGCTGGGGCTGCGGGTAGCCGTACCCGCCGGCCGGCGGCTGGGGCTGCTGCTGCCAGTCCTGCGGGGGCTGCTGGGCACCCGGTTGGGCCTGCGGGTACCCGTAACCGGGCGGGGGCGGCGGGGCCTGCCCCGGCTGCGGGGCCCACGGCGCGCCGGGCGCGGGCCCGCCGGCCGGGTAGCCGCCCTGGCCCGGCTGCGGGTACGGCTGCTGCTGGGCCTGCTGCGGGTAGGGCTGCTGCGGGTCGGCGTACGGCTGCGGCTGGCCCGGGTAGGGGGCGGTGGGCTGCGGGGGCTGGTGGGCCTGCTGCTGCCAGCCGGACTGCTGGGCGGCGGCCTGCTGGGCGCGGACGATGTCCTCGCCGACCAGGGTGGCGAGTTCGAAGTACGCCTCGCGGACCTTGGGCCGCATCATGTCGAGGTTGACCTCGGCGCCCGCCGCCAGGCTCTCGTCGAACGGCACCACGATGACGCCGCGGCAGCGGGTCTGGAAGTGCGCGACGATGTCCTCGACCTTGATCATCTTGCTGGTCTCGCGGACCCCGGAGACCACCGTGATGCTGCGCTGCACCAGGTCGGCGTAGCCGTGCGCGGAGAGCCAGTCCAGCGTGGTCGACGCGGAGGAGGCGCCGTCCACGCTCGGCGTGGAGACGATGATCAGCTGGTCGGCGAGGTCCAGCACCCCGCGCATCGCGCTGTACAGCAGGCCGGTGCCGGAGTCGGTCAGGATGATCGGGTACTGGCGGCCCAGCACGTCGATGACCTGGCGGTAGTCCGAGTCGTTGAAGGTGGTCGAGACGGCCGGGTCGACGTCGTTCGCCAGGATCTCCAGGCCCGAGTGCAGGTCCTGGGAGGTGAACTGACGGATGTCCATGTAGCTGCGCAGGTGCGGGATGGCCGTCACCAGGTCGCGGATGGTCGCGCCGGTCTGGCGCTTGACCCGGCGGCCGAGGGTACCGGCGTCCGGGTTGGCGTCGATCGCGATCACCTTGTCCTGGCGCTCGCTGGCCAGGGTCGCGCCGAGCGCGGTGGTGGTCGTGGTCTTGCCGACGCCGCCCTTGAGGCTGATCACCGCGATCCGGTAGCAGCTCATCACCGGCGTCCGGATGATCTCCAGCTTGCGGCCGCGCTCGGCCGCGGCGGCCTTGCCGCCGAACTGGAAGCGCGGCTGCTGGCGCTGCTGCTTCGGCTGGTTGCGCAGCAGCCGGTCCGAGGAGAGCTCGACGGCGGCCGTGTAGCCGAGCGGTGCGCCGTGCGAGACCTGCTGCGGGGCGGCGGACTGCTGGAACGCGGCGGGTGCCTGCGGGACCCCGGACTGCTGCTGCCACGGCTGGGCGGGGCCCGGCTGCTGGGGCTGGGGCTGGGGCTGCTGGGGCTGGGCCTGCTGTTGCGGCGGCTGCTGGTACGGGGTCGGCTGCGGCCAGCCGCCCTGGCGGGGGTCGACCGGCGGTGCCTGCGGGCCGGGCGCCTGCGGGCCGGGTGCCTGCTGGGCGGCGGCCCAGGCGGCGGCCTGCTGCTCCTGGGGGTCGGCCGGCTGCTGCGGCGGCGCCGGCTGCGGCCACGGCTGGGCCTGCTGCGGCGGCTCCGGGTAGGGCTGCGGCTGGGCGTACGGCTGCGGGTCCGCGTAGGGCTGGGGCTGGGCCTGCTGCGGCGCCTGCTGCTGGGGCTCGGCGTAGGCCGGCGGCTGGGCCTGCTGCGGCGGCCCGGGGTAGGGCTGCGGCTGGGTGTACGGCTGCTGCGGCGGGGGCACGGCCGGGCCGGGCTGCTGGTGCGCGGCCACGTCGGCCGGCGGCCACGGCTGGGCCGCCGCGGCCTGCGGCTGTTCGGGGGCGGGGCCCGGCGCCGGGGCGGGCGCGGGCCCACCGGCGGTGGGCGCGGCGAACGGGACGTGCTGCGCCTCGACATGGGTGGCCGGCGCGGGGACCGGCGGGGCCGTCTCCGGGGCGGTCGCGACGGCCGGGGCCGGCTCGGCGGCCGGGACGGGCGCAGGCGTGGGCACCGGAGCCGGTGCGGCGACCGGCGCCGCCGCCGGACCGTCCGCGGCCGGGGGAACGGCCGGTGCGCCGAACGATTCGGCCGCGGGCACGGGCGCGGGCGCGGGGACCGGTGCCACGACGGGTGCCGGTGCCGGTGCCGGCGCGGCCGGGCCGCCGCCCGCCGCCGGAGCGTCCGCCCCGTCCGGTGCTCCGGCCGCCTGGACGGGTGCCGGACCGGCGCCCGGACCAGGGCCCGGACCGGCGGCCGGAGCCGCCGCGGAGTCCGTCTGCACGTACCAGGACGGGGGAGTGTAGTCGGGCGCGTCGGACCAGTCGTCGTCGTCCTCCGCCGCGTTGTCGCCGACGTAGACGCCGTCCCGATCGCTGCTCACCTAGGGCTCCCTCGTGTTCGCCGCCGCTCGTCGCGGTGCCGTTGCCGCATCAAAGACTAGGCCGTGCACCACCCCCCGTTGAAGGCGGAGTCTCATCTCGCCCGGGGCGCGATCGGGTCCCGGCAGGTCAGTCCATGCGTCGTGCCCCGCCCAGGACCTGCTGCTCGGCCTGCCCGGCGACGGTCCGTACGTACTGGCGGCGCATCCGGGTCGTCCAGAGCGTCATGTCGTCCCCGAGGGTGGGCAGCGCGGCGATGTCCTGCGGGCCGAGCGAGAGCACCCGGCCGATCAGCTCGGCCTCCTGCGGCGAGACCCGCTGCACGCCGACCAGGTCGGCGGCGTTCAGCACCCGGGCCGCGTTCGGGCCCAGGTAGGGCAGCAGGGTCAGGGTGGTCTGCCAGGGCGCGGCGGAGAGCCGGCTGCGCGGCGGGCGGGCGCCGAGGTCGCGCACCACGAGCACCGGCGAGGTCACCGAGGCACCCTGCGGGCCGAGCCGGCCGACCTGGTGGACGGTCACGCACGGCTGGCCGCCGCCCGCGGCCTGCGCCATCGGTCCCCACAGCTGCCCGCGCGCGGTCTCGACGGCGATCCGGGCGCCGGTGGCGGCCGCCCGCAACGCGATGACCTGGGCCGTCCAGACGCCGCCGACCAGGACCAGGTCGTAGGCGCTGGGCCGGAAGAGGCCGAGCACGGCGGGCTGCTTCTGGACGTCCTCGCCGATCAGCACGCCGTCGTCGCCGACCGGGAAGGAGAGCGCGCCGAGGTCCTCGGTGGTCAGCACGTGCTTCTCGCGGCGCGGGCCGCGCAGTCCGAAGCCGGGCAGGATCCGCGGCCGGACCCGGGGCTGCTCGGTGGAACCGGGCTGCGGGCCGGGCGTCGGGTAGGTCTGGTACGCCATCAGGAAGCACCTCCCAGGGGCAGGGTGGCGAGCATGCCGGGGGCCTGCTCCAGGTCGAGTCGGGCGAGGCCGAGGCCGGTGCTCTGCGCCCGGGCCTCCACCAGTCGTCCGACCTGGACGACCTCGCTCTCGCTGCGCCCGGTCACCCG
Organism: Kitasatospora sp. NPDC086009; assembly: GCF_044540385.1. Lineage (NCBI taxonomy): Bacteria > Bacillati > Actinomycetota > Actinomycetes > Kitasatosporales > Streptomycetaceae > Kitasatospora > Kitasatospora sp. NPDC086009. The sequence goes on along the minus strand of NZ_JBITSA010000026.1, from coordinate 23,104 downwards.
GACGTGGCCGCTGATCGCCACCGAACCGCCGGTGCCGTGACCGGCGGTCAGGCTGAAGGTGCTGGCCAGGGCGGGCGAGCCGGTGATCAGGTTGACGAGGTCCGGCGCGGCGATCCGGCCGGGGGCGCCGCCGGGGCGGCTGAGCTGCGGCCACCGGGAGATCCAGTAGGTGCTGTGCCAGCGGTCGTCGATCCGCCAGAAGCGGTTGCTCTCCTGGGTGCGGCGGCCGCTGCCGCCACCGCTGCCGGTCCCCTGGCGGCCGGCCACGGCGAGCGGGTTGGCGCAGGTGGAGATGGCCAGTGCGGCGATCAGCTCGCGCTCGTCCAGCACGGTGGCGTTGAACCCGGCGCTGTTGAGCCGCCCGGCGAGCTGGTCGGTGACCCGCTGCAGGGCCTTGCGGGCGCCCTCCTCGCCGCCGCCGCGGGCGCGGACGGCGGTGGCCGCGCGCTCCGGGTCGAGCTTGAGCGCCACCCAGGTCAGCCGCAGGCCGGGGGTGGCGGTGCCGTCGGGCAGCTCCTGGTAGGCGCGGGCGGCCAGCGACTGCTCGGGCAGGTGCGGGGCCGGCGCCGGCTGGGTGTGCTGGACGATCTGGACCGACTCCAGCGTGATGTCGTCCACCCGCAGTGCCGAGCAGATCACGTCCAGCGGCAGCGGCAGCGCGGTGCGCACCGGCCGCAGCGGCTGGTCCTTGGCCTGGACGAGCAGCACCGAGCTGAGGAAGGTGCCGTCGCCGACCATGCCGGTCTCCCGGCGCATCGGCCGGCCGCCGAAGTCGGTCTCGGTGGCGTGGGTGCAGGTGCGCAGGGCGGGTTCCAGCTCCAGCGCGGGGGCGATGGCCGGGTCGGTGCCGACCGGCGGGACGTTCGTCCGGGCCTGCTTGCGACGGGCCTTCAGGGCGGCGCGCACCCGCAGCGCCTCGGGGATGGTGCGTCCGCGCAGCGGGATGACCGCGAGGACGACCAGCGCCAGGGCGACGGCGCCGAAGCCGCCGGCCACCGGCTTGCTGATCGTCCAGCCGACCGCCACGAGTGCCACCGCGACCTCGACCAGCACGAGTTGCTGGAGCCTCAGCCGGCCGCCGAGCAGCCCGGGCCTGGGGTGGACGCGGACCGGTACGGGGGCCGTCGGCCCGACGGCGGCCGCGGGTTCGGCGACCTGGCCCCGTTCGGGCCGGGCCCGTCGGCCGGAGCGGCGCGATCCCCTGCCCTCGTCGGTGCTGCGGCGCCCTGGAGCGGTCTGGCTTGGCATCCCCCGAGTGACCCTCTCTGAATCAGTTGTCGCGGCCCGGTTGGCCGGTTCGCGAACCGTACCCGTACCGTACTCACCGTCTGCTGCCGCATCGTAGAGGGTTCGAAGCCGCTCTCGCCCGGCGGGTGCGGACCACGGGGTATGTCGGTCAGACAGGGGAGACGACGAGCATGGCATCACGCCGGGACGAGCTGAACGCCTACACCTTCGCGCGGAAGCGAACGGTCGGCGCGTTCCTGCTGCCCAACGGGGGCGGCAGCGACGAGGACGCGCCGCGGCCGGTGAAGGCGATCCTGCCGAGCGTCATCGTGGGCGCTCTGGTGGTCGGCGCGTTCGGGGTCTGGGGGGTGTTCAAGCCGAGCGCCCCGGTGGGCTGGGACAGCGGCAAGAACATCGTGCAGGGCAAGAAGAGCACCACCCGGTACGTGGTGCTGACCGATCCGGACGGCAAGACCAAGCGGCTGCACCAGGTGCTGAACATGTCCTCGGCGCGGCTGGTGCTGCCGGTGGACGCGAAGGTGGTGGTGGTCGCCGACGAGGTGCTCGACAAGTACCCGAGCCACGGCCCGACCATCGGCATCCCGAACGCGCCGGACCGGCTGCCGACCAAGGAGAACGCGAGCAAGCCGATGAAGTGGTCGGTCTGCGACAGTCCCGGTCCGGACGACAAGCAGGAGACGGCCAATCAGGCGCTGTTCCTCGCGGGCGGTGCCGACGCCAAGACGCTGGCCGCCAAGGATCGGGTGCTGGACACCGACCAGGCGCTGCTGGTGAAGGAGATCGACGACCAGCAGGTCGCCGCGCAGCCCGGCCCGGGCCAGCCGCCGATCGACCAGAGCAAGTTGAACCTCTACCTGATCGACTCGCAGGGCCGCAAGCACGCCATCGGGGGGACGCAGACCTCCGAGAGCGACAAGAAGCAGCTGATGGCGGCGATCTTCGGGGCGAGCGCGAAGCCGCAGCCGGTGAAGAGGGAGTGGATGGACACCCTGGTCACCGGCTCGGTGATCCAGTTCCCCAAGATCGACGGGCTGGTCCCGGACGTCAAGGGCCCCAACTCCTCGGTGGCGCTGCAGAAGCCGGAGGACCGCAAGATCGGCCGGCTGGTCCGGTACGGCGACCGGAACTTCGTGGTGGGCAAGGACCAGCTGTTCGTGGTCACCCAGCTCCAGGCCGAGCTGATCCGGCAGAACCCCGCGTGGCAGGGGCTCTACAACCAGGACGCCGACCGGACGCCGCGGATCGACGAGCTGATGCCGGCCGACTACGCCGCCTTCAACTCCAGCACCCCGCTGAAGGACGCCGACGACTGGCCGACCAGGACGGGGGCGCCGGCCAACAACTGGCAGGCGGCGAAGGACGCGAAGCCGGTGATCTGCAGCACGTTCGACGGGATGGCCGAGGACGGCAAGACGCCGCGGCGCAGTGTCTGGGCCGGCCCGGACTTCCCGGCGAAGCACAGCAGCGGCGTCGGTTCGGCCTATGTGACCCCCGGTCAGGGCCTCTTCTACCGCGCGCTGGACGGCGGTGCGGGCGGCTCCGGCAGCGACTACCTGATCACCGAGACCGGGCTGCGCTACGCCGTCCCCGCCAACACCACCGGCGGCAAGGGGGCGCAGGCCGCGCCGTCCGCCCAGCCGGGCAAGCCGCTCCCGACCGTCACCGCGACCCCGACCGTCCAGCCCGGTGACCCGGCCGCCGGGCAGCCGGGTCAGCAGCAGGACGAGGCCGGCGGCAACCAGGCCCGGCTCGGCTACCAGGGCCTGCAGCCGGTGCCGGTGCCGCTGGCCTGGTCGGCCCTGGTGCCGTCCGGTCCGGCGCTGAACGCGAAGACCGCGGCCCAGCAGCAGAACGCCTGACCGGCCCGTTCCGGCAACGGAATTGGCCCCAGTGTCATGGTCTGGTAACTAGCGGTTCCCCGGTGTTGGGCGAGTTGCGTGTGCCGACTACAGTGCTGCTGGACATCACACCGGTGATGCGGCGGACCGGCCGGGAACGGCGGTCCGGACACAATGTCTGTCTCATGGGGGACGGTAGAGCATGGGTCAGTTCAAGACGACCGCTCAGGAGATGCTGGCTTTCGCCAAGCACATGGACGAGGTCATCGGCCAGATCGAGGGCGAGATTCGCAAGCTCGACAGCCTGGTGGGTTCGATCGCCGGCGGTTGGCAGGGTCAGGCGGCCACGGCCTACAAGACCCTTCAGGGCCAGTTCAACGAGGACGCGGTCGAGCTCAACAAGTCGCTGAAGGCGATCAAGAGCGCGATCGAGATCACGACCAAGCAGTACTCGGCGACCGACGCGGACCAGCAGGCGGCGTTCGGCGCCGGCAAGATCTGATCCCCTCTCTGCCAGGTCATTCACCGGCGGCCCCTGGTGAGGGAGCGCGTCGGTTCCTCGACAAGGAGACATCGTGTCCGACCACATTCTCGTCAACTTCGAAACTGTCCGGAACGCCGGCAGCGAGGTTCGCGCCACCGCCAACCGCATCAACTCCCAGCTTGAGGAGCTGAAGGCGGGCGTGACCAAGATCGCCTCCAGCTGGGAGGGTGCCGCTCAGCAGGGCTACCAGGCCCACCAGGCGAAGTGGGACTCCCGCGCCAGCCACCTGCAGCAGGTGCTGTCCCAGATCGCCGGCTCGCTGGACAAGGCGGCCGAGAGCTACAACAGCACCGAGAACAACAACGCCAAGCTCTGGGGCTGACGGATCCCGCCCCCGGTCGTGGGGGCGATCGATTCCGCCGAAGGGGCGGGTGCCCGGTCCGGGCACCCGCCCCTGGCGCGCAACACGGGTGGACGACAAGAGGGGTGGCAGGGTGTCCGTAGTCAGGTACCGGAAGGTGGCCGCGACGGTGGCCGCGCTCGCGGTGCTCGGCGGTCCGCTGGCCGCCCCGGCCCACGCGGACGGGCCCGGCATCGCCGCCGCCGGTGACTGCGCCAAGGACGCCCAGAACGTGCAGGCCGTGCCGTGGTCGTTGCAGCGCATGGTGCTCGACGAGCTCTGGCAGGGCGGCACCGTCACCGGTGCGGGGGTGACCGTCGCGGTCATCGACACCGGGGTCAACGACCAGAACCCCCAGCTGGCCAACCGGGTGGTCGACGGCGGCTCGCTGTTGAAGGACAAGGACAAGAAGAAGGTCGAGGGCACCGGCAAGGACGACCTCGTCGGCCACGGCACCAAGGTCGCGGGCATCATCGCGGCCGGCCACTACGACCAGACCGGCTTCGTCGGCATCGCCCCGGACGCCGGCATCCTGTCGATCCGGCAGAACGACGCCGAGGGCAACGGTGACGTCTACACCCTGGTCGAGGCGATCTACATCGCGATCCAGCGGGGCGTCAAGGTCATCAACATCTCGCAGGACGTGCGCGGCGCCGGCAACGCCGACTTCGGCGGCTACGCGGAGCTGAAGGCCGCCGTCGAGGCCGCCGAGGCCAAGGACATCGTGGTGGTCGCCTCCTCCGGCAACGACGGCAAGGAGGGCGACACCTACCCCGCCGCGTTCCCGACCGTGCTCGCCGTCGGAGCCTCCGACCGCAACAACGAGCGTGCCCCGTTCTCCCAGTACGGCGACTTCGTGGACGTCGTCGCGCCCGGGGTCGACATGCTCTCCACCGTCCCCCGGGGCGGCCAGTGCGTGGACAACGGCACCAGCTTCGCCGCGCCCTACGTCGCCGGCCTGGCCGCGCTGCTGCTCGGCGCCCACCCCAAGTGGAAGCCGGCGCAGGTGCGCGCCCGGATCGAGCAGACCGCGCAGCGCACCGGGCACGAGGCGAACGCGTACATCGGCTGGGGCGTGGTGGACCCGGTGAAGGCCGTCACCAAGGCACCCGAGGACCCGCCGTACAAGGCGAAGCCGGACGAGCCCGTCCAGCTGGCTGCCGCCCCGATCGTGCCGCAGCCGCTCGGCCTCGGCGAGACCCAGGCCGACCGCGACGGCCGCACCGCGACCTACGTCCTGGGCGTCGGCGCCCTGCTCGTCGCGCTGCTCATCGGCGGCGGCGTGGTGCTCCGCGACCACCGCCGGCGCCCCACGGACTGATCCGGAGCCTTCTCCCCGCCGCGAGCCTGCGCCGGCCGGTCGGCCCGCGTCCGACCGGCCGACCCCGGGGTGGCGCCGGCGCGTGCGGAACGGCGGTGCCGCGGACCAGAGGGGGAGTGGTCCGCGGCACCGCCGTGTGGGGGAGGGGTGGGGGTCGGGGGCGGCCCCGCCGGGGTCAGGCCTGCTGGTCCTCGGGCAGGCTGATCACCCAGCGAGTCTCCTGCCGGGGGCGCAGGTAGAAGAGCCAGTAGAGGGTGGCGGCGGCGGTGATGCCGCCGGTCCACAGCAGGGGCACGGTGTCCAGCTGGGTGATGATGTAGACCAGCACGACGATCAGGACCACCGGGACGGCCGGCCAGAGCGGCATCCGCCAGGCGGTGGCGTGCTTGTGCTGATCGCGGCGCGACAGCAGCGCGGCGATGGCGACCAGCAGGTACATCCCGGTGACGGCGACGCCGGTGATCTCGCTGAGCAGCTCGCCCTTGACGAAGCAGAGCGCGGCGCCCGGCAGGCCGACGGCCAGCGTGGCCACCCACGGCGAGCCGAACCGGCCCAGGGTGGAGAAGGCCTTGTTGACCGGCTCGGGCCAGGCCTTGTCGCGGGCCGAGGCGAACAGCACCCGGGAGTTCTGGATGACCATGACGATGCCGGCGTTGATGATCGCCAGCGCCACGCAGAGGCTGATGAAGGTGCCGACGGCGGAGTTGCTCCACGCGGTGACCATGCCGGAGATGTCGCCGGAGGTCAGGGTGGCCAGGTCGGGGGCGCCCATGGTGATCGCGGTGACCGGGATCAGGATGACCGCGGCGGAGATGCCGAGGGTCCACAGCACGGTGCGCGAGACGTTGCGGCGGGGGTCCTCCAGCTCCTCGGAGAGGTAGACCGCGGTGGAGAAGCCCTGGGTGATGAAGAGGGCGATGCCGAGCGCGCCGACGATGGCGCCGATGCTCACCGTGGTGGTGGCGCCGCCGTCGCCGGCGACCACCCCGTGCAGCAGGCTGGGCGCGTCGCCGTTGGCGTGGGCGAAGCCGAGCACCGACACCACACCGGCGGCGACGACCTCCAGGACCAGGAAGACGCCGGTGATCCAGGCGTTGGCACGCAGGTCCAGCAGACCGGCCAGGGTGGCGGCGAGCATCACCGCGGCGCCGGCGATCGGCTTGTCGACGTGCAGCACCGGGGCGAGGTAGTCGGCGGTGCCGAGGGCGATCACCGAGGGGACGATCAGCACCACGATCAGCGAGAGCACGAAGACCAGCCAGCCGGCCAGTCGCCCGGCCAGGGTGCCGACCATCGCGTACTCGCCGCCGGCGCTGGGGATCAGGGTGCCGAGTTCGGAGTAGCAGAAGGCGACCGCGATGCAGAGCACCGAGCCGATCGCGATGGCCAGCGCGGTGGCGCTGCCGATGCTGGAGAACAGCTCCGGGACGATCACGAAGAGCGTGGAGGCCGGGGTGACGCAGGACAGCGTGAGCAGGGTCCCGCCCACGACGCCGATCGAGCGCTTGAGCGTCTGGGGGGAGGCGGCGCCCTCGGCCGCCGTAGTGGGGGCTACGGCGTGTGGCGGGCGAAGCGTGTCGGTCATGTGGCTTCCGATCGGCTCTGTTCGGTCCTGGAGAGGGAGCGGTATCGCCTCCGCTGGCTTGCTGCTGTGGGGTTCTGGTCCTTCGCTCCCGGGCCGTCATGGAACCTTGGCCGTATTGACTGCGTCAATGCCGGAAATGCTTCGGAATCCGTTGCGAAGGTGGGCATAAACATGCGATCCGATGATCACCGACGGTGATTGTCACGCATGTCCGACTTGTTACCTCTGGCACATCGCGCTTGAATCAAAGGTGAACGGAGCATTGCGCGCGCTCATTCCAAGGCTGATGACCGGCTCGGAGAAGGTCGCCCAGGCGGCTTCCCGGCGCCGGTCACCGCCCGCCCGGGGTGCGGGAACCGCAGCCCAGAGCCGGAAAGATCTCCATAACGTTTCAGCACGTGGACGCGGAAGGGGCCGGGCTCCTCGGAACCCGACCCCTTCCCTCACTTTCCGTCACCGCCACCGGGGGCGGCCGCTCCCGCTACGCCGACGGCAACCAGCCCGTCTGCACCATCTGCCCGCTGGTGATCCGGCGCGAGACGAAGACGCCCCGGCCCGGCGGCAGCGGCTGCGGCTTGACGGTGCCCAGCAGCGCGCCCTCGTCCTTGTTGCCGGAGAGGATCACGCCCTGGCCGCCCAGCTCCCGCATCCGCTGCATCACCGGCTCGTAGAGCGAACGGCCGGCGCCGCCCGCGCTCCGCGCGATGATCATGCGCAGGCCGATGTCCCGGGCGAACGGCAGGAACTCGGCCAGCGGCGCCAGCGGGTTCCCCGAACCGGTCGCCACCAGCTCGTAGTCGTCCACGATCACGAACATGTCCTTGCCGCTGTACCAGCTGCGGTTGCGCAGCTGGTCGGCGGTCACGTCCGGACCGGGGAGCCGGCGCGAGCAGGCCCCGCGCAGCATCTCCACGATGCTGGTCATGGCCGGCTGCGCGGCCGCGTACTCGACCAGGTACTCCTGCGGCACCGCGCCGAGCAGCGCGCGCCGGTAGTCGCCGACCACGATGCCGGCCTGGTCCGGGGTGTACCGCTCGGTGATCTGCTTGATCAGCATCCGCAGCGTCGCCGACTTACCGGACTCGGTGTCGCCGAAGACGATGAACAGCGGGTCCGTCTCGAAGTTGACGAACGCCGGCGCCAGCTCGACCTCGTCCACGCCGAAGGCGACCCCGCGCTCCGGGTACTCGAAGCCCTTCGGCAGCGAGTGGCCGTCCAGCACCGCCGGCAGCATCCGGACCTGCGGCGCGCGCGGGCCCGTCCAGGCCGCGTCCACGGCGGCGACCAGCGCGGTCACCCCGTCCTGGAGGTCGTCCACCGAGGACGAGCCGTCCAGCCGGGGCAGGCCGGAGAGGAAGTGCAGCTTGCCGGAGGTGACGCCGCGCCCCGGCAGGGCCGGGATGTTCTGCGCCACCCGGCGGTCCACCTCGGACTCCATCGCGTCACCGAGCTTGAGCTCGGTCCGGTTCTGCAGCAGGTCCTTCAGCGCAGGGCGGACCTCCGCGTAGCGGGCCGCCGTGATGATCAGGTGGACGCCGTACCCGAGACCGCGCTGGGCGATGTCCCCGATCACCGGCTCCAGCATCTCGAACTCCTGCTTGAAGGTGTTCCAGCCGTCGATCATCAGGAAGACGTCGCCGAACTGCTCGTCCGGCAGCTGACCGCTGGCCCGCCGGGACCGGTAGGTCGCGATCGAGTCGATCCCGGTCGCCCGGAACAGCTCCTCGCGCCGGTTCAGCACCCCGTGCACCTCGCTGATCATCCGGCGCACCTTCTCGGCGTCCAGACGACCGGCCACCCCGCCGACGTGCGGCAGGCCCTGCAGCGACTGGAAGCCGCCGCCACCGAAGTCCAGCAGGTAGAACTGCGCCTCCAGCGGCGTGTGGGTGAGCGCGAACCCGGCCACCGTGGTGCGCACCAGCGTCGACTTGCCGGACCGCGGGCCGCCCACGATCAGACCGTGACCGGCCGCACCCGAGTAGTCCTGGTGCAGCACGTCGCGGCGCTGCTCGCGCGGCCGGTCCACGATGCCGACCGGCACGTTGAGCCGGCCCAGCGCGCCGAAGCCCGGCGAGGTGAGACCGCGCTCCGCGGTCGCCTGCAGCGGCGGCAGCAACTGGTCGACGCTCGGCGCCTCGTCCAGCGGCGGCAGCCACACCTGGTGCGCGGCCGGGCCCTGCCCCGCCATCCGCTGCACGAAGACGTCCAGCACGGTGTCGACCAGCGCGTCGTCCTGCTCCACGACCTCCGGCTCCACCTCCTGCACCGGCGGCTCCAGCACCGGCACCTCGGCCGCGGTGAACAGCACCGGCTGCGCCGTCACCAGCCGCCCGCCGGTCGACCGCTGCTGCCCCGGCGCCCGGTAGGGCCCCGAGACGTACGCGGCCTTGAACCGGTCCATCACGTCGGTGCCGAACTTCAGGTAGCCGACACCCGGCACCGGCGGCAGGTGGTACGCGTCCGGCACGCCGATGGCCGCCCGCGACTCGGCCGCCGAGAAGGTGCGCAGACCGATCCGGTACGACAGGTAGGTGTCCAGACCGCGCAGCTTGCCCTCCTCCAGGCGCTGCGAGGCCAGCAGCAGGTGCACGCCCAGCGAACGGCCGATCCGGCCGATCTGGATGAACATGTCGATGAAGTCCGGCTTCGCGGTGAGCAGCTCGGAGAACTCGTCGATGATCAGCACCAGCGAGGGCAGCGGGTCCAGCGCCGCACCCGCCGCGCGCGCCCGCTCGTACTCGTTGAGGTTGGCGTAGTTGCCGGCCGAGCGCAGCAGCTCCTGCCGGCGGTTCATCTCGCCCTCGATCGCGTCGCGCATGCGGTCGACCAGGGTGAGCTCGCCCTCCAGGTTGGTGATCACCGCCGAGGTGTGCGGCATGTCCGCCATCCCGGCGAAGGTCGCGCCGCCCTTGAAGTCCGCGAGGACGAAGTTCAGCGTCTCCGAGGAGTGCGTCATCGCCAGGCCCAGCACCAGGGTGCGCAGCAGCTCCGACTTGCCGGAGCCGGTCGCGCCGACGCAGAGGCCGTGCGGGCCCATGCCTTCGAGCGCCGCCTCCTTGATGTCCAGGTAGACGTGCTCGCCGCCGGCCCCGACGCCGATCGGCACCCGCAGCTTCTCGTGCTGCGCCCGCGTCCGCCAGCTGCGCGTCACGTCGAACGAGCCCGGGTCGCCCGAGTTCATCAGCTCGGTGAAGTCCAGGTTGGACAGCAGCGGTTCGTCGTCGCCGCCGGCCGAGATCCGGTACGGCGCCAGCTGCCGGGCCAGGGCCTCGGACTGCCAGGTGGAGAGCGTGTCCGGGGTGCCGGAGTACGTCGCGCCGGAGGCCGAACGCAGCACCAGCTCGTCCGGGGTCACCGTCACGATCAGGTGGCCGGTCGGCTCGTCCAGGTCGCCCGGGACCACCTCGACGATGGTCACCCCGTGCACGCCCTCGGCGCCGGCCAGCAGCGAGTCGTGCGGGACGGACGCGCCGTCCATCACGACGATGATGTGCGGCTGGTCCGAGGACGGCGCCGCGTCGCGCACGAAGCGCTGGCGCCCCGCCAGTTCGTCCTGGAGCAGGTACTCCAGCTCACCGAGGCCGGTGGCGATCAGCCGGCGCGAACCCGCGCCGTCGCTGTCCTTGCGGTGCTGGTTGTGCGGGAGCCACTTGGTCCACTCCCACTCCTCCACCGCGCCCGGCGCCGCGGCCACCGTCACCAGCAGGTCGTCCGGCGAGTGCAGCGTCGTCAACTGGGCGATCATCGCCCGGACGTTGCCGTACACGGTGTCCGGGTCGCCGCACACCGTGATGTGGTAGAAGGCGCGCAGCGAGACCGCCAAGGGCAGGTCCTGCAGCGTGCCGTGGGCCTTCAGGAAGGTGTGCATGGCGGCCGCGGCGAGCGGTTCCAGCTCCTCCATCGGCGCGGTCTGCGGCGCCACCAGCGGGGTCGACAGCTGGACCGGCCCCCGGCCGACCCGGATCTGCGCGAAGTCGGCGTCCCCCGTGCGGCGTTCCCAGAGCCGGCGGCCGTCCGCGACGATCGACCAGAGCTGGTCCGGCTCCGGGTTCAGGAACAGCTGCGCGCCGCGCTGGCGCTCCGCCGTGCGGCGGACCTGGCGGCGCATCTGCTGCAGGTACTTCAGGTAGTCGCGCCGCTCGTCGGCGGTGGCGGTGGAACCGCCCTTGCGCGCCCGCACGATCTGCGCCAGCGCCATGCCGACGGTCGAGACGACCATCAGGCCGCCCATGATCTTCATCGGGGCCTGTGCGCCGGGCGAGAAGAAGAACACCGCCGACCCGCCCATGCCGAGCATCGGCAGCAGGCTCATCATCCAGTCCTCGCCGCCCGACCGGGGCAGCTCGGGTGGGGTGACCAACTCCACCGGTTCGTCCGGCACCGCCGGGGGATAGGCCCGCGCGGGGCGCTTGACCGTGATCACGCTCATACGCACCCCACCCCGCGGTTTCGAACGGTCTGATCGTTCACTTCGGCATCAGCCCTCACGCAAACTGGATACGTACGGGTGAGGGCGCCCCGTGTGACGCCGCCCCCGCTCCGCCGACCGCAGGCACCCGGGGAGGAGCGCGGCCCCTGCCCCCGTCGCCTTGCGCAGGGGCCGATCCTACTGGGGCGCGTTCCGGCGGATCAGCCAGGGCGGCCCCGTGGTGCCCGGGGCCCCGCCGGCCGCCGTTCCACCGGCCCCTGCGCGCCGGTGGGCGGGAACGGAACGGGTAGGGTAACGCCGCGCCAACTCATGGCCGGATCGAGTCAGTTCCAGCCCCGACCGGCCCGCGCCAGCAGCCAGCAGGAACCGCCGCCGGTACAGCGGCACCGTCAACAAGGGGGAGCGCCCAGTGCGTCGAGCGATCGAGGGGTGCGCAGTGAGCGAGCGGAACGAGCCACTCGTCAGGGAAGCGCGCCGTTCCCGGCACGCGTCGAGCGTCCGCGAGGTGGGGGCATGAGCACCTCCGCCACGACCGGCTTCTGCCGCGTCACCGTCGTCGCCCCGGACAGCCGGATCGACGTCGCCCTGCCCGAGGACGTCCCGCTCGCCGACGTCTACCCCGAGGTGCTGCGGCTCTCCGGGCAGACCCAGCCCGACGGCGCCCCGACCGGCTTCCACCTGGTCCGCCGCGACGGCACCGTGCTCGACAGCGGTCTGCCGCTCGCCGCGCAGCAGGTCCGCGACGGCGACCTGCTCAGCCTGCGCCCGTTCGCCGAGTCGCTGCCGCCGGCCGTCTACGACGACGTCGCCGACGCCATCGCCACCGCCGTCGAGGCCGACCGCCGGTTCTGGAGCCCCGAGTTGATGCGGGCCTTCGGCCTGATCGGCGCCGGCGTGCTGCTCACCCTGCTCGGCTTCGCGCTCTGGTTCTCCGACCTGCGCCACGACATGCACGGCCTGCCCGGCGTCCTGTCCGGCGTCATCGCCGTCGTGCTCACCGCCCTGGCCGGCGTCCGCGCCCGGGTGTACCAGGACGCCTGGGCCGCGCTCGCGCTCGGCCTCGGCGCGCTGCCGCACGCCCTGATCGGCGGCAGCGGCCTCATCGCGGTCGCCCACCCGTGGGACGGCCCGGGCCGGCTCCAGTTCCTCACCGGCTGCGTCGCCGTCCTGGTGGTGGCCGTCCTGCTGGTCGGCCTGCTACCGGAGAAGGACTCCCTGTTCGTGGCCGCCGCCTTCGTGTCCGCCGCCGGCGCGCTGGCCACCTTCGCGGCCGTCCTGCTGCCGTCGACCCCGGCCAACCACATCGCCGCGGTCACCGGCGTCGCCGCCGTCGCCGTGATCGGCTTCCTGCCCGGCCTCTCCGCCCGGTTCGCCCGGCTGCCCGTCGGCTTCAGCGCCCCCGGCCAGACCCGGACCCGCAGCCGGGACTACGACGAGGAGGCCGGCCGCGCCGAGGCCGTCCAGTACGAGCGCATCGCCCACCAGGCCCGCCGCGGCCACGAGGTGCTGGTCGGCCTGGTCGGCGGCTGCGCCGCGGTGATCGTCGGCGCCTGCGCCGTCCTCGGCTTCACCGACGAGCTCTTCCCGGAGCTGCTCGCCCTCACCCTCGGCATCGCCACCATGCTGCGCGCCCGGCTGTTCCGCTACACCGCGCAGGTCTTCAGCCTCACCATCGCCGGCCTGTTCGGCCTGTCGCTGCTGATCGTCGGCCTCTCGCTGCACACCCCGCTGTTCATCCTGAAGGCCGCCAGCTCCACCGACGTGGACCTGCGCACCATCTGGCTGGCCACCTCGATCGCCTTCGGCGCCGCGGTGCTCACCGCGATCGCCCTGGTGGTGCCCCGGCTCGGCGTCTCGCCGTTCTGGGGGCGCATCCTGGACCTGGTCGACAGCCTCACCCTGATCGCCCTCGTCCCGCTGGCGCTGGGCGTGCTGGAGGTCTACGGCCTGGTCCGCGGCGCCACCGGCTGACCGGTCGCACCGGGCACACTGGTACGCTTGCCCTTCGAGTGCAGCAGGGTGTCCGCCCCTCGCGGGTCGCCGACCGCCGGCCGCACTCAGTCACGACACCGAGTTCTCGCAGAGTCCTGTGCCGTAGACCAGGCCCGCTCGGTACCACCTCAAAGGAGTTGCAGTGGCTCTCGCCTCTGACGTCAAGAAGCAGATCTTCGCCGAGTTCGGCCAGAAGGAGGGCGACACCGGCTCCCCCGAGGTCCAGGTCGCCATGCTCTCGCGCCGCATCTCGGACCTGACCGAGCACCTCAAGGCCCACAAGCACGACCACCACTCGCGTCGTGGCCTGCTGATCCTGGTCGGCCAGCGCCGCCGCCTGCTGCAGTACCTGGCCAAGAAGGACATCGAGCGCTTCCGTACGCTCGTCGACCGTCTGGGCATCCGCCGCGGTGCCGCCGGTGGCGCCCGCTAAGACCGCCGCTCGGGGCGGCTCCCCACACCGGGGAGCCGCCCCTCGCGCGTATGCCGCGGTCGCCGACCCGCGACCCGGCACCGTATAACAACTCGCGCGCACCTCCCCTGGTGGCCGAGGATTGCACCGTAGGGTTGTGGGCATGCCGGGTGATGGCGCGACACCGCGCCACCCGGGCGAAAGACCCCGACCCCCCGCGGGACGAAGGCTTCAAACGGAAGCCGCCCGCATCCGAGAGAGCGTCCAGACGCGGACCGCCCGCCCCGGCCTGGCAGCCGAGAGGCGCCGGTCCTCGGTAGTGGCCGCCGGAAGCCCCGCAGACCGAGCGGGGCCCACCGGAGGCTTCGATCGAAGACCGGCCCGACTGCCTTCCTCTGCGCAAGAGCGCACGAGGGCCCCGGGCCACCGGCAGCGATGCGCGGGGGCGCTCTCCCGGAGACGTACGAAAGAGGAGATCTTCCAGGTGGAAGAGAACGTGTTCTACGCCGAAGCCGTGATCGACAACGGTTCCTTCGGCACCCGTACCATCCGCTTCGAGACGGGCCGCCTGGCCCGTCAGGCCGCCGGCTCCGCCGTGGCCTACCTGGACGACGACACCATGGTGCTGTCGGCCACCAGCGCCTCCAAGCAGCCGAAGGAGCACTTCGACTTCTTCCCGCTGACCGTGGACGTCGAGGAGCGGATGTACGCCGCCGGGCGCATCCCCGGCTCGTTCTTCCGTCGCGAGGGCCGGCCCTCCGAGGACGCGATCCTCACCTGCCGCCTGATCGACCGCCCGCTGCGCCCGTCCTTCGTCAAGGGCCTGCGCAACGAGATCCAGGTCGTCGTCACCGTGATGGCGCTCAACCCCGACCACCTGTACGACGTGGTGGCCATCAACGCCGCCTCCGCGTCCACCCAGCTGGCGGGCCTGCCGTTCTCCGGCCCGATCGGCGGCGTCCGCGTCGCGCTGATCAAGGGCCAGTGGGTGGCCTTCCCGACCCACTCCGAGCTGGAGTCGGCCGTCTTCGACATGGTCGTCGCCGGCCGCGTCCTGCCCGACGGTGACGTCGCGATCATGATGGTCGAGGCCGAGGCCACCGACAAGACCATCAAGCTGGTCGAGGGCGGCGCCGAGGCGCCGACCGAGGACGTCGTCGCCGCCGGTCTGGACGCCGCGAAGCCGTTCATCAAGGTGCTCTGCGCCGCGCAGTCCCAGCTGGCCGCCCAGGCCGCCAAGCCCACCGGCGAGTTCCCGGTCTTCCTGGACTACCAGGACGACGTGCTCGCCGCCCTGACCGCCGCGGTCAAGGACGAGCTGGCCCAGGCACTCACCATCCCGGGCAAGCAGGAGCGCAACAACGAGCTGGACCGCGTCAAGGCGATCGCCGCCGAGAAGCTCCTGCCGGAGTTCGAGGGTCGCGAGAAGGAGATCAGCGCCGCGTACAACGCGCTGACCAAGAAGGTCGTGCGCGAGCGCGTCATCAAGGACAAGGTCCGCATCGACGGCCGCGGTGTCACCGACATCCGCACCCTGGCCGCCGAGGTCGAGGCCATCCCGCGCGTCCACGGCTCGGCCCTGTTCGAGCGCGGCGAGACCCAGATCCTGGGTGTCACCACGCTGAACATGCTGCGCATGGAGCAGCAGCTGGACACGCTCTCCCCGGAGACGCGTCGCCGCTACATGCACAACTACAACTTCCCGCCGTACTCGGTCGGCGAGACCGGCCGCGTGGGCTCGCCCAAGCGCCGCGAGATCGGCCACGGCGCGCTGGCGGAGCGGGCGATCCTGCCCGTGCTGCCGACCCGCGAGGAGTTCCCCTACGCGATCCGCCAGGTCTCCGAGGCGCTGAGCTCCAACGGCTCCACCTCGATGGGCTCGGTCTGCGCCTCCACCATGTCGCTGCTGAACGCCGGTGTGCCGCTGAAGGCCGCCGTCGCCGGTATCGCCATGGGCCTCATCTCGCAGGAGATCGACGGCGAGACGCACTACGTCGCGCTGACCGACATCCTGGGCGCCGAGGACGCGTACGGCGACATGGACTTCAAGGTCGCCGGTACCCGCAACTTCATCACCGCGCTGCAGCTGGACACCAAGCTGAACGGCATCCCGGCCTCCGTGCTGGCCGCCGCGCTGAAGCAGGCCAAGGACGCCCGCCTGCACATCCTCGACGTGATGAACGAGGCCATCGACGCGCCCGACGAGATGTCGCCGAACGCGCCGCGCATCATCACCATCAAGATCCCGGTGGACAAGATCGGTGAGGTCATCGGCCCCAAGGGCAAGATGATCAACCAGATCCAGGAGGACACCGGCGCGGACATCACCATCGAGGACGACGGCACCATCTACATCGGTGCGGTCGACGGTCCCTCGGCGGAGGCTGCCCGTACGACGATCAACCAGATCGCCAACCCGACCATGCCGGAGGTCGGGGAGCGCTACCTGGGCACCGTGGTGAAGACCACGACGTTCGGCGCGTTCGTTTCGCTCATGCCGGGCAAGGACGGCCTGCTGCACATCTCGCAGATCCGCAAGCTGGCCGGTGGCAAGCGCGTGGAGAA
This sequence comes from Kitasatospora sp. NPDC086009, assembly GCF_044540385.1. Taxonomy (NCBI): domain Bacteria; kingdom Bacillati; phylum Actinomycetota; class Actinomycetes; order Kitasatosporales; family Streptomycetaceae; genus Kitasatospora; species Kitasatospora sp. NPDC086009. The sequence continues at coordinate 6,830 of NZ_JBITSA010000026.1, read as the reverse complement.
CGTCGAGGACGTGCTCGCCGTCGGCGCCAAGGTCCAGGTCGAGATCGCCGAGATCGACCCGCGCGGCAAGCTCTCGCTGATCCCGGTCGTCGAGGGCGAAGAGGGTGGCGAGGCCGCTTCCGAGTGAAGCGCCGCTAGCCCCCCGGTTCGATAGAAGCGGCCGCGGCCCGCACGCCCCGTCGGCGTGCGGGCCGCACCCTGTTGTTGCACATGCTTTCTACGGAGGTACACCCCGTGGCCCAGGCCTCGGCGGCGAAGCAGCGCCCCGGCACCACCCGGACCCTGCTCAAGGGCGTGGACGGCGCCGGCACGGTGCGCCGCACCGTCCTCCCCGGCGGCCTGCGGGTCGTCACCGAGACCCTGCCGACGGTGCGCTCCGCGACCTTCGGCATCTGGGTCGGAGTCGGTTCGCGGGACGAGACCCCCCAGCTCAACGGAGCCACGCACTACCTGGAGCACCTGCTCTTCAAGGGCACCGAGCGGCGCAGCGCGCTGGACATCTCGGCCGCCCTGGACGCGGTCGGCGGTGAGATGAACGCCTTCACCGCCAAGGAGAACACCTGCTACTACGCCAGGGTGCTCGACACCGACCTGCCGCTCGCCATCGACGTGGTGTGCGACATGCTCACCGGCTCGCTGATCCGCCCGGAGGACGTCGAGGCCGAGCGCGGCGTCATCCTGGAGGAGATGGCGATGGCGGAGGACGACCCGGGTGACGTGGTGCACGACCTCTTCGCCAAGGTGATCTTCGGCAGCGGCCCGCTCGGCCGCCCGATCCTCGGCACCCAGGAGACGGTCAACGGGCTCACCCGCGACCAGATCGCCGGGTTCTTCCACCGCCGCTACAAGCCCGAGCACCTGGTCGTCGCCGCGGCCGGCAATCTCGACCACCGCAAGGTGGTCCGCCAGGTCGAGAAGGCCTTCGCGGCGCTGCTGGCGCGCTCCGGGGCCGAGCCCGCCGAGGCCCGCCGCGGCGTCAAGGCCGTGCGCACCGCCGGCAAGGTCGAGGTGCTCAACCGCTCCACCGAGCAGGCCCACCTGGTGCTCGGCGTGCCCGGGGTGCCGCGCCACGACGAGCGCCGCTGGGCGATGGGCGTGCTGAACGCGGCACTCGGCGGCGGGATGAGCTCGCGGCTGTTCCAGGAGGTCCGGGAGAAGCGCGGCCTGGCGTACTCGGTGTACTCGTACTCGTCCTCCTACGCGGACAGCGGCCTGTTCGGCATCTACGCCGGCTGCCAGCCCAAGCGCGTCGAGGAGGTGCTGCGGATCTGCCGCGAGGAGCTCGCCAAGGTGGTCGCCGACGGCATCACCGAGGAAGAGCTGCGCCGGGCGATCGGCCAGATCTCCGGCTCCACCGTGCTCGGCATGGAGGACACCGGCTCCCTGATGAACCGGATCGGCAAGGCCGAGCTGAGCTACGGCCACCACCTCTCGGTGGACGACATGCTGGCGAGGATCGCGGCCGTGACCCTGGACGACGTCCACGCGGTGGCCCGTGACGTGCTGGGCGCGCACCGGCCCTCGCTGGCGCTGATCGGTCCGATCAACGACAAGCGGGCCGCCCGGCTCGCCGACCTGCTGGTCTGAAGGGACTTCTCACCATGACGCTGCGTGTCGCCGTGATCGGCGCCAAGGGCCGGATCGGCTCCGAGGCGGTCAAGGCCGTCGAGGCCGCCCCCGACCTGGAGCTGGTCGCCGCCCTGGGCCGGGGATCGGACCTCGACGAGCTGACCCGGGCCGGGGCCCAGGTCGCCGTCGAGCTGACCCACCCCGACTCGGTGATGGCCAACCTCGACTACTGCGTCCACCACGGCATCCACGTCGTCACCGGGACCACGGGCTGGGACGACGCGCGGCTGGGCGAGCTGGAGGGCTGGCTGATGCCGGGCGGCGAGCCGCGGCCGCTCGGTGTGCTGGTCGCGCCGAACTTCTCGCTGGGCGCGGTGCTGGGCATGAAGTTCGCCCAGACCGCCGCCAGGTACTTCGAGTCGGTCGAGGTCGTCGAGCTGCACCACGACCGCAAGGCCGACGCGCCGAGCGGTACGGCCACCCGGACCGCGCAGCTGATCGCCGCGGCCCGCGCCGAGGCCGGCCGCCCGCCGCAGCAGGACCCGACCACGCACAGCCTGCCCGGTGCCCGCGGCGCGGACGTGGACGGGATCCCGGTGCACGCCGTCCGGCTGCGCGGCCTGCTGGCGCACCAGCAGGTGATGTTCGGCGACACCGGCGAGACCCTCACCATCCGGCACGACTCGCTGCACCACAGCAGCTTCATGCCGGGCATCCTGCTCGGGGTGCGCAAGGTCGTCGAGAACCACGGTCTCACCGTGGGCCTTGAGAACTTCCTGGACCTGTGAGCGACCGGTGACCTCCCGTACCGGTTTCTTCGTCCTCTCCGGCGTGCTGCTGCTGGTGGCCCTGGTCTGCGTCGGCGAGGGCGTCCAGCTGATCGCCACCGGCAAGCCGCTCGGCATCGGCCTGGGCCTGTGCGCCTTCGTCGTCCCGCCGATCGGGGTCTGGTTCCTGCGCCAGACCGTCCGCTTCGGCCGGGCCAGCGAGCGGCTCGCCCGCGAGCTGGAGGCCGAGGGCGGCCTGCCGGTGGACGAGCTGAAGCGCACCGCCGGCGGCCGGATCGACCGGGACTCGGCCGACGCGGTGTTCGCCCGCCGCAAGGCCGAGGCGGAGGCCTCGCCCGGCGACTGGCGGGTCTTCTTCCGCCTCGCGGTGGCGTACGCCGACGCCGGCGACACCCCGCGCGCCCGTAAGACCATGCAGCACGCGATCCGGCTGCACCGCACCAACGAACCCGCAAGGAGTACCGCGTGACCGACGAACCCACCGCCCCCAGGTTCCGCAGCGATGTCACCGTGGAGCTGGTCCGCAGCTCCGCCGCCGACTCGGACGTCATCTGGGCGGCCCGGGTCTCGACGGCCGGGGAGCAGTCCCTGGAGGCGTTGCAGCAGGACCCGGAGAAGTCCACCGGTCTGATCAACTACCTGATGCGGGACCGGCACGGTACGCCGTTCGAGCACAACTCGATGACCTTCTTCATCAGTGCGCCGATCTTCGTCTTCCGGGAGTTCCACCGCCACCGCAGCGGCTGGTCGTACAACGAGGAGTCCGGCCGCTACCGCGAGCTGCAGCCGGTGTTCTACGTGCCCGGTGAGGAGCGCAAGCTCGTCCAGCAGGGCCGCCCGGGGCGCTACGAGTTCGTCGAGGGCACGCCGAAGCAGTTCGACGTGGTCGCCGAGCAGATGGAGGCCGCCTACCAGGGGGCCTACCGGGCGTACCAGGAGATGCTGGCGGCCGGTGTCGCCCGCGAGGTGGCCAGGGCCGTGCTGCCGGTCGGCCTGTTCTCCTCGATGTACGCGACCTGCAACGCCCGCTCGCTGATGCACTTCCTGTCGCTGCGGACCAAGAAGGAGAACGCCGCGGTGCCGTCGTTCCCGCAGCGCGAGATCGAGATGGTCGCCGAGCAGATGGAGGAGCAGTGGGCCCGGCTCATGCCGCTCACCCATGCGGCCTTCGAGAAGCACGGCCGGGTCGCCCCCTGACCTGGGGTGACAGGCATATGGGCGGCTTGCCTGGCATGTCTGGATTGCGGCTTTTCTAGCCGCTCCCTACGCTCGTGACACGGATTCCGGTGCTGCGTGAACCCCCGAGCATGCAGCACCGGAATCCCATCTTTGTGCCGCTCCGCGCGCCACACCTGTCCGAACCCTGGACCGGCCTGGGTACCGCCCCACCGCCTACGAGTAGTTTTGGACGCATGGCTCCGACCTCCACCCCCCAGACGCCGTTCGGCCGGGTCCTGACCGCGATGGTGACCCCGTTCACCGCTGACGGCGGGCTCGACCTCGACGGCGCCCAGCGCCTCGCCGCACACCTCGTCGACGCAGGCAACGACGGCCTCGTCCTCAACGGCACCACCGGTGAGTCCCCGACCACCAGCGACGCCGAGAAGGCCCGGCTGGTCCGCGCCGTCGTGGAAGCGGTGGGGGACCGCGCCCACGTGGTGGCCGGTGTCGGCACCAACGACACGCACCACAGCGCCGACCTCGCCCGCCAGGCCGAGGCGGCCGGGGCCCACGGCCTGCTGGTCGTCACGCCGTACTACAGCAAGCCCCCGCAGGAGGGCCTGTACCGGCACACCACGCACATCGCGGACGCCACCGGCCTGCCGGTCATGCTCTACGACATTCCCGGCCGCAGCGGTGTCGCGCTGAGCCACGAGACGCTGGTCCGGCTCGGCGAGCACCCGCGGATCGTCGCCAACAAGGACGCCAAGGGCGACCTCGGCGCCGCCGCCTGGGCCATCGCCCGCTCCGACCTGGCGTGGTACTCCGGCGACGACATTCTCAACCTGCCGCTGCTCTCGGTCGGCGCCGTCGGTCTGGTCAGCGTGGTCGGGCACGTGGTCGCCGCGGAGCTGCGCAGCATGGTCGACGCCTACCTGGGCGGGGATGTGGCCAAGGCCACGGCGATCCACCAGAGCCTGCTGCCGGTCTTCAGCGGTATGTTCCGCACGCAGGGTGTCATCCTCGCCAAGGCGGCCCTGGAGCTGCAGGGCCGGCCCGCCGGCCCGCTCCGGCTGCCGCTGGTCGGCGCGACTTCCGAGGAGATCGCGCAATTGAAGAAGGATCTCGCCGCCGGCGGGGTACACCTGTAACAGACAAGACGTGCGCGCCCCGGCTCGCCGGACCTCCCAGGAGGGCCGCCGCTGGACCGGAACGAAGGCGTGAGAGTACTTACCCAGTAGGAAACCGACACTGAGTACGCACGCCATATGTCTCTCGGGGAGGACCCCAGGCGTATGGCGTGCGTCGTGAGGAGAGTCTTTTGAGCCACCCGCATCCCGAACTCGGCGCGCCCCCGGCCCTCAAGGAGGGCGCCCTGCGCATCACTCCGCTCGGCGGTCTCGGCGAGATCGGCCGCAACATGACGGTCCTCGAATTCGGGGACCGCATTCTCATCGTCGACTGCGGCGTCCTCTTCCCCGAGGACGAGCAGCCCGGCGTCGACCTGATCCTCCCGGACTTCAGCTACATCCGGGGCCGGCTCGACAAGATCGACGGCATCGTGCTGACCCACGGGCACGAGGACCACATCGGTGCCGTCCCGTTCCTGCTCCGGGAGAACCCGGACATCCCGCTGATCGGTTCGAAGCTCACCCTGGCGCTGATCGAGGCCAAGCTCGCCGAGCACCGCATCCACCCGTACGTGCTGGAGGTGAAGGAGGGCGACCGCGAGCGGATCGGCCCCTTCGACTGCCAGTTCATCGCGGTCAACCACTCCATCCCGGACGCGCTGGCCGTCGCCGTGCGCACGCCCGCCGGCATGGTGGTCGCCACCGGTGACTTCAAGATGGACCAGCTGCCGCTCGACGGCCGCCTCACCGACCTCCCGGCTTTCGCCAAGCTGGCCGAGGAGGGCATGGACCTGCTGCTGGTGGACTCCACCAACGCCGAGGTCCCCGGCTTCATCCCGCACGAGCGGGACATCTCGGCCGCGCTGCGGAACGTCTTCGCCAACGCCGACAAGCGCATCATCGTCGCCTCCTTCGCCAGCCACGTGCACCGCATCCAGCAGGTGCTGGACGCCGCGCACGAGTACAAGCGCAAGGTCGCCTTCGTCGGCCGCTCGATGGTCCGCAACATGGGCATCGCCCGCGACCTCGGCTACCTGAAGGTCCCCGGCAACCTGGTCGTCGACGTCAAGCAGCTGGACGACCTCCCGGACAAGGAGGTCGTGCTGATCTGCACCGGTTCGCAGGGCGAGCCGATGGCGGCGCTGTCCCGGATGGCCAACCGCGACCACCAGATCCGCATCGTCGAGGGCGACACCGTCATCCTGGCCTCGTCGCTGATCCCCGGCAACGAGAACGCCGTGTACCGGGTGATCAACGGCCTGACCCGCTGGGGCGCCAAGGTCGTGCACAAGGGCAACGCCAAGGTGCACGTCTCGGGCCACGCCTCGGCCGGCGAGCTGCTGTACTTCTTCAACATCTGCAAGCCGCGCAACCTGATGCCGGTGCACGGCGAATGGCGCCACCTGCGCGCCGCCGCCGACCTGGGCATCGCGACGGGCATCCCGAAGCACCGCACGGTCATCGCCGAGGACGGCGTCTGCGTCGACCTGGAGAACGGCGTCGCCCGCATCGTGGGCAAGGTGCAGGCCGGCTACGTCTACGTCGACGGTTCGTCCGTCGGCGACATCACCGAGGCATCCCTGAAGGACCGCCGGATCCTCGGCGAGGAGGGCTTCATCTCGGTCTTCGTGGTGGTCGACTCCACCAACGGGAAGATCGTGGGCGGTCCGACCATCCAGGCCCGCGGTTCCGGCATCGACGACAAGGCGTTCGCCCCGGTGACGGCCAAGCTCCAGGAGGCACTGGACCGCTCGGCGGGCGACGGTGTCCTGGAGATCCGCCAGGTCCAGCAGCTCGTGCGCCGGACCATGGGCAAGTGGGTGGCGGACAACTACCGCCGCCGGCCGATGATCCTGCCGGTCGTCGTCGAGGTCTGAGCCTCCCCACGGCCAGTTTGACGTGGGGCGACCCGGTGCGTAGTGTTCTCCGGGTTGCCCCACGGGACGGCCTGCCGGAAGTTCTCGAACGAAATTCGAGAACAACAGGCGGAAAACGGCCCGAAAAACTCTGCTAGAGTTCGGGAGCGCCGAAAGGCGAAAGCCGATCAGGTAAATGAAACTCCGGAAAACGGAGCGGAAAACATCTGATAAGCTGGAAACACGAAAGAACGAAGCGCCCGGAGGGCCCGCTGGAAGGCGGTCCGAAGGAAGTGTCCGTTCCTTGAGAACTCAACAGCGTGCCA
>NZ_JBITSA010000025.1:0-91386 GCF_044540385.1 Kitasatospora sp. NPDC086009 | reverse complement strand
GTGAAGCCGGCGAACCTCGGGTTCACCCGGCCGGTCGCGTCGGGCTCGAAGTCGTCCGGGCCGTAGGTGTCCATCCGGCGGGCGATCTCCTGGGTTTCCGCGGTGTGGATCACCCGGAAGGCCTCCGGGTCCTCGGCGGAGCCGCGGATGGCGCGCAGCAGCTGCTCGCGGCTGAAGGTGAGGCCGCTGGGCTCGGAGCCGCCGCGGACCTCCTTGCCCAGGATCTCGTGCACGTCCGGCGCGTAGTCCGCGATCATGTTGCCGAGCGGGCGGCGCAGACCGGCGGGCAGGCCGTTCTCACCGCCGGCCTTGTCGCCGCCGAGGGTCGCGACGGTCTCGTTCATGATCCGGGACATCACGGGGTCGTGCGGCGCAGCGCGCCCGCGGTCCGGTCCGTGCTCCCGTCCGCGCGGTCCTGTTGGGCCGTCATGGCGTCCTCACCCCCTGCCGAGCGCACCGTTGTAGGTGCGGTCGATCGCCGTCGAGTAGTTCTGGGTGACGCCCTCCATGAGCTGTTGGGTCACGCCGCCGGTGGCGTCGACGTCCCGTTGGGAGACGCCCGACAGCACCGCCTTGTACTCGATCATGGACTTGAGCTGCTCCTCACCCGCGGAGTAGTTCTTGCTGAGGTCGCCCTGGGCCTTGGTGTCGAGCTCGGCGTTGGCCTTGTTGGCGTAGTCGGCGGTGCCGACGTCGACCAGGCGCTGGGCGATGTCGCCGAACGGGCCGGGGAGGAAGTAGTTCACCGGGGTGCCGTAGATGTGGTAATCGATCTTGGATTGCCAGTTGTTCTTGAACTTCTGGTCCTCGCGGTGGTCGATCAGGACGTCGCCGCGCACGCCGTCGAGGGCGCCCAGGGCCTGGCCGGCCTCCTGGGTGAAGCCGGCGAACCTCGGGTTCACCCGGCCGGTCGCGTCGGGCTCGAAGTCGTCCGGGCCGTAGGTGTCCATCCGGCGGGCGATCTCCTGGGTCTCCGCGGTGTGGATCACCCGGAAGGCCTCCGGGTCCTCGGCGGAGCCGCGGATGGCGCGCAGCAGCTGCTCGCGGCTGAAGGTGAGGCCGCTGGGCTCGGAGCCGCCGCGGACCTCCTTGCCCAGGATCTCGTGCACGTCCGGCGCGTAGTCCGCGATCATGTTGCCGAGCGGGCGGCGCAGACCGGCGGGCAGGCCGTTCTCACCGCCGGCCTTGTCGCCGCCGAGGGTCGCGACGGTCTCGTTCATGATCCGGGACATCACGGGGTCGTGCGGGCGCGGCGGCTGGTTGCCGTGCGGGTCGCGGCCGGTGGCGGCGGCCTCCAGGGCGTCGCCGAAGGCGCCGCGCGAGGATTCGCGCGCGACACTGTCGAGCAGCTTGTCCTCGTGTCCCTGGAAGGGCCACGTACGGTCCTTGAGCAGGTAGTCGAGGTTCTTGTTGGCACCCGGGTCGAGGAACTCCTCGGAGGCCTCCGGGTTGCGGCTCATCGCCCGCATCAAGCCGCCCATCGGGTCGTCCCGGTCGTAGAGCGGGCCCCACAGCTCGGCGCCCTTCCGCTTGCTGGTGCGCTCGTAGTCGACCAGGTCGTTGCCGATCTTCTCCAGGAACGCCTTGTCGTAGTCGCCCTTCGCGCCCATCAGCTGGGTGAGGACCGGGTAGTCGTCGTTGAACCCGGCGGCCGAACCGCCGGGCTTGCGGGCGGCCTTGAGCAGGTTGTCCTGCCACTCCTTGCCCATGCCGCCGTCCTTGGTGGCGGTGGCGAGCACCTGGGACAGGTTGCCGTAGATGTCCTGGTAGCCCTTGGCGTCGCGGTCCCCGTGGGCGAAGTCGTTGTAGCTCTTGGCGTACACCAGCAGCGCGTCCGGGCCGGTCTGGTCGCCTGCCTTGAGGCTGTTGAGCAGGGTGGTGGAGAAGTCCTTGGAGCCGGAGTCGGCGGCCATCAGGTTCCGCAGCCGCAGCCGTTCCTCGTCGGAGAGGCTCTGGCCCTTGCCCAGCAGGTCGGCGGCGCGCTTCGCGTCGGCCACGTCGCCGCCGCCGTACGGGCTGGCGTTGAAGGCCGTCGTGCTGGTGCCGACATCGGTCTCGAGCGCTGAGGAGGCGCGCTGGTCGGCGGCGGTGGCCTTCTCGACGGCCTTGGTCAGCCGGTCGGATATCGCCTGGGCCTTGGCCTGCCGGTCCGACTGGTACTGGCGTTGGGACTCCTGGAAGTCCGGGTCGTTGTGCGAGGTGGAGTCGGTCGGCATCGGCGGCCAGCCGACCGTGCCGTCGGCGGCCACGGTGAGCTGCTGGCGCTCCGCGTCGTGGAGCGCCGCATCCAGGTCCTTGCGGGCCGCGGTGAAGTCCGACGCTGCGTCGCGGATGATCGCGGCGAGGGCGGTGGCGACGCCGGAGGCCTGGGTGAAGTCGGTGTCGATGGTCTTGAGGGTGCGGCCCGCGTCGTCGGCGGCCGCGCCCTGCCAGCCCGCCCGCTGCGGGGTGTTGGTGAGGTCTGTGCCGACTCGGGCGTCGAGCGAGCTGAGCGCCTTGGCCATGTTGGTCCAGGCCTCGGCCGCCTCGGTGACGCCGGAGAAGTCGGCCTCGTGCAGTTCCCTGAAGGACACCATGCCGCTGGGGCTCCTCTGTCGGTTCTCGGTTCTCGGGGCCGGGGGCTCAGCGGCCGAACTGGCCGGCGGTGGCGTGCTCGTTCGCCTGGTAGGTGCGCTGGGTGGTGTCGAGGTTGTCGGCGGTGCCGGTCAGCTTGTCGTGCAGGGTCTTGCACTGCTGCAGCCAGCGCTCGGTCGAGCCGGTGAGCGCGCCGGCGAAGGAGAAGCCGCGGATCCTGGTGGCGGCGGTGGTCGCGTGCTCGGCGAGGTTGTTGCCACCCTTGCCGTTGGCACTGTCGAGGTCGGTGGCGATCTGCCGGGCGATGCCGGCCGAGGCGTTGAGCTCGTGCGGCCGGTCCAGCCGGGTGGTGGGGGCGGACGGCGGCGGGCCGGGGGAGGGGTTCGGGGTGGGCCCGGCCGCGAACGGGGACGTGCCCGGTGCCGAGATCGGGATGACGATGTCCGGCGACGGGTTGCGCGGTGCGCCCGGCGGGGAGGCCGGCTGGACCGGCCCGGTGGTGAACCCTGGGGAGGCCATGTGCGTCTGCTTCCTTTCCTCTGACGAGAGATCAGAACCACTCCGACAACAGGGCGACCGTACAGGCCCGCCCCGTAGGTGTACCGACGCACCCTCCGTCACCCCGGTTGCGCTCTCCGTGTCAGGGATTCGTCAGGGCTGTGTCGGCGGGCGGAGGGTCTTGTTACCGGCGGGTCGCTTCCCTATCATCGCGAGTGTTACAGCTTTACTGTCAAACCCCGAGGGGGCGGTCGCCAGTGCGTGACCCGAGCAGTCCCGGCCCGCTGGCCGGGGTCCGGGTGGTCGAGCTCGCGGGGATCGGCCCCGGGCCCTTCGCGGGCATGCTGCTGGCCGACCTCGGGGCCGACGTGGTCCGGGTGGACCGGCCCGACCCCTCACCGCTCTCCCAGGACCCGGCCTACGACGTCACCAACCGCAACAAGCGCTCGGTGCTGGTCGACCTCAAGTCCCCCGGCGGGCCCGAGCAGGTGCTCGACCTGGTCGAACGCGCCCACCTGCTGATCGAGGGCTACCGCCCCGGAGTCGCCGAACGCCTCGGCGTCGGCCCCGAGGCCTGTCTCGCCCGCAACCCCGCCCTGGTCTACGGCCGGATGACCGGCTGGGGTCAGGACGGACCGCTGGCCGCCCGGGCCGGCCACGACATCGGGTACGCGGCGGTGGCCGGGGTGCTCGGCCTGATCGGATCGCCCGAGCAGCCGCCCGCCGTCCCCGCCAATTTGCTCGGCGACTACGCCGGCGGCTCGCTCTACCTGGTCGTCGGTCTGCTCGCGGCCCTCCACCACGCCGGTGCGACCGGCGCCGGCCAGGTCGTCGACGCCGCCATCGTGGACGGCGCCGCCCACCTCACCACCGTGCTCTGGGGGCTGCTCGCGGCCGGGCAGTGGCAGGACCGGCGCGGTGTGAACCTGCTCGACGGCGGTGCGCCCTGCTACGCCGTGTACCGGGCCAAGGACGGCGGCGACCTCGCCGTCGGCGCGCTGGAGCCGCGGTTCTACGCCGAGTTCGCCCGGCTGCTGGAGCTCGGTCCGGACGCCCCGGGCCAGTACGAGGTGGCCCGCTGGCCCGAACTGCGGGCGCGGATCTCGGCCCGCTTCGCCACCCGTACCCGCGCCGAGTGGGAGGCCGTCTTCGCCGGCTCCGACGCCTGCGTGGAGCCGGTTCTGACGATGCGTCAGGCTGCCTCGTACGGGCACCTGGTGGCCCGGGGGACGTACGTCGAGGCGGACGGCGTCACCCAGCCGGCGCCCGCGCCCCGGTTCTCCGCCACCCCCGGCACGCTGCGCCGCCCGCCGGCCAGGCCGGGCGCCGACACCGACGAGGTGGCCCGCGACTGGGGCGTGCCCGCCCTGCTGGCCCCGCCGGGCTCACCCGCTGAGCCCGCTGAGCCCGCTGAGCCCGCTGCCCCTGCTGAGCCGGCTCTCCCCGCTGTCCCTGCCGACCGGGCCGTCCCGGATTCCCCGGACGCCCCCGAGTCCCCGGATTCCCCGAATTCCCTGGGCTCCGAGGCCCGTTAAGGAGCTTGCCGTGGAACGCGACATCTACACCGAGGAGCACGAGGACTTCCGGGCGACCGTCCGGTCCTTCCTCGCCAAGGAGGTGCTGCCGCACTACGACCGCTGGGAGCGGGCCGGCATCGTGGACCGCTCCGCCTGGCTGGCCGCCGGCCGGCAGGGGCTGCTCGGGCTCGCCGTCCCCGAGGAGTACGGCGGCGGGGGCGCCGCCGACTTCCGCTACGCCGCCGTGCTCGCCGAGGAGTTCGCCCGGGCGGGCGCCTCCGGCCTGGCGCTCGGCCTGCACAACGACATCATCGGCCCGTACCTCACCTCGCTCGCCACCGACGAGCAGAAGCGCCGCTGGCTGCCCGGGTTCTGCAGCGGCGAGCTGATCACCGCCATCGCGATGACCGAACCCGGCACCGGCTCCGACCTCCAGGGCATCCGCACCCACGCCGTGGACCAGGGCGACCACTACCTGCTCAACGGTGCCAAGACCTTCATCTCCAACGGCATCCTGGCCGACCTGGTGGTCGTGGTCGCCAGGACCACCCCCGAGGGCGGTTCGCGCGGCCTGAGCCTGCTGGTGGTCGAGCGCGGGACGCCCGGCTTCGAGCGCGGCCGCAACCTCGACAAGATCGGCCAGAAGGCCCAGGACACCGCCGAGTTGTTCTTCGAGGACGTCCGCGTCCCCAAGGCGAACCTGCTCGGCGAGGAGCACCAGGGCTTCCTCTACCTGATGCGGAACCTCGCGCAGGAGCGGCTCACCATCGCGGCCGCCGCGATCGCCGGCGCCGAGTACCTGGTCGAGATCACCACCGAGTACGTGAAGCAGCGCGAGGCCTTCGGCCGGCCGCTCGCCAAGCTCCAGCACGTCCGGTTCGAGATCGCCGAGATGGCCACCGAGTGCGCGGTCACCCGGGCCTTCGTGGACCGCTGCATCACCGAGCACAACCGCTACGCGCTCACCCCGGCGGACGCCTCGATGGCCAAGTGGTGGGCCACCGAACTGCAGAAGCGCACGGCCGACCGCTGCCTCCAACTCCACGGCGGCTACGGGTACATGACCGAGTACCCGGTCGCCCGCGCGTTCACCGACGGCCGGATCCAGACCATCTACGGCGGGACCACCGAGATCATGAAGGAGATCGTCGGGCGCTCCCTGCTGGGCTGACCCCGGTCCCCGCCCCCCGCCCGCCCGGCGAAGCGCCCGCCAGACCGCGGAACACCCGCCCCGGCCCCTCCCGAACCCTCCCACCCCCCGCCCGGTCAGACCCCCGAAAGGCAATCCACCGTGACCACCGAAGCGTACGTCTACGACGCGATCCGCACCCCGCGCGGCCGGGGCAAGGCCAACGGCTCACTGCACGGCACCAAGCCGATCGACCTGGTCGTCGGCCTGATCCACGAACTGCGCCGCCGCTTCCCCGAGCTGGACCCGGCGGCGGTCGACGACATCGTGCTCGGCGTGGTCAGCCCGATCGGCGACCAGGGCTCCGACATCGCCCGGATCGCCGCCATCACCGCCGGCCTGCCCGACTCGGTGGCCGGCGTCCAGGAGAACCGCTTCTGCGCCTCCGGCCTGGAGGCGGTCAACCTGGCCGCCGCCAAGGTCCGTTCGGGCTGGGAGGACCTCATCCTGGCCGGCGGCGTCGAGTCGATGTCCCGGGTGAGGATGGGCTCCGACGGCGGTGCCTGGGCGATGGACCCGATGACCAACTACGAGAACCACTTCGTCCCGCAGGGCATCGGCGCCGACCTGATCGCCACCATCGAGGGCCTCTCCCGCACCGACGTGGACGCCTTCGCCGCCGAGTCGCAGGCCCGGGCCGCCAAGGCCCAGGCCGACGGCCTGTTCGACCGCTCGGTCGTCCCGGTCCGCGACCGCAACGGCCTGGTGGTGCTGGACCGCGACGAGTTCATCCGCCCCGGCACCACCGTGGAGACCCTGGCGGGCCTCAAGCCCTCCTTCGCCGGCATCGGCGAGGCCGGCGGCTTCGACGCGGTCGCCCTGCAGAAGTACCACTGGGTCGAGGCCATCGACCACGTGCACCACGCCGGCAACTCCTCCGGCATCGTGGACGGCGCGGCCCTGGTCGCGATCGGCAACCGCGGCATCGGCGAGCGGTACGGCCTGCGCCCGCGCGCCCGGATCGTCTCGGCCGCCGTCTCCGGCTCCGAGCCCACGATCATGCTCACCGGGCCGGCCCCCGCCACCCGCAAGGCGCTCGCCAAGGCCGGGCTGACCGCCGCCGACATCGACCTGGTCGAGATCAACGAGGCCTTCGCCGCCGTCGCCCTGCGCTTCGTCCGCGAGCTCGGCTTCCGCCCGGACCAGGTGAACGTCAACGGCGGCGCGATCGCCCTCGGCCACCCGCTCGGCGCCACCGGCGCGATGCTCCTCGGCACCCTGGTCGACGAGCTGGAGCGCCGCGACCTGCGCTACGGCCTGGTCACCCTCTGCGTGGGCGGCGGGATGGGCATCGCCACCGTCGTCGAGCGCGTCTGAGCCTCCGGCGGCCCGCCGCCGCCCCTTCCCGTGGCGCGGTGCGCGCGGCACCCCCCTTGTCCCGGCCCTCACAGGAGACCCCAACCCCATGAGCGACACCACCACCATCCGCTGGGAGCAGGACCAGGACGGCGTGGTCACCCTCGTCCTCGACGATCCCACCCAGTCCGTGAACACCATGAACGAGGCCTTCACGGCCGACTTCGACGCCACCGTCGAGCGCCTCGCCGCCCTCGGCGACGACCTGCGCGGCGTCGTGGTCACCTCGGCGAAGAAGACCTTCTTCGCCGGTGGGGACCTCCGGATGCTGTCCGCCGCCCGCCCCGAGGACGCCGCCGCCGTCTTCGAGAAGTCGATGCGGATCAAGCGGGCGCTGCGCCGGCTGGAGACGCTCGGCAAGCCGGTGGTCGCCGCCCTCAACGGCAGCGCGCTCGGCGGCGGTCTGGAGATCGCCCTCGCCTGCCACCACCGGATCGCGCTGACCGCCCCGGCCAGCCGGATCGGCCTGCCCGAAGTCACCCTCGGCCTGCTGCCCGGTGGCGGCGGGATCGTTCGCACGGTGCGGCTCTTCGGCATCGCCGACGCCCTGCTGAAGGTGCTCCTTCAGGGCCGCCAGTACCGCCCGGAGCAGGCGCTCCAGCACGGCCTGCTCCACGAACTGGTGGACACCCCGGAGGAGTTGATTACCCGGGCGCGCGCCTGGATCGAGGCCAACCCGGCCGCCGTCCAGCCCTGGGACGTCAAGGGGTACCGGATCCCCGGCGGCACCCCGGCCACCCCGGCGCTGGCCGCCAACCTGCCGGCCTTCCCGTCCAACCTGCGCAAGCAGCTGGCCGGCGCGCCCTACCCGGCGCCGCGCAACGTGCTGGCGGCGGCGGTCGAGGGCGCCCAGGTGGACGTCGACACCGCGATGGTGATCGAGGCCCGCTACTTCACCGAGCTGGCCTGCGGGCAGACCAGCAAGAACATGATCCAGGCGCTCTTCTTCGACATGCAGGCGGTCAACTCCGGCGCCGGCCGGCCGCAGGGCGTCGAGAAGCGGACGGTGCGCAGGGTCGCCGTGCTCGGCGCGGGCATGATGGGCGCCGGGATCGCCTACACCTGTGCCAAGGCCGGCATCGAGGTGCTGCTGAAGGACGTCAGCACCGAGGCCGCCGAGCGCGGGAAGGCGTACTCCGCCGGCCTGCTGGACAAGGCGGTGGCGCGCGGCCGGGCCACCGAGGCGCAGCGCGAGGAGCTGCTCGCCCGGATCACCCCCACCGCCGAGGCCGCCGACCTGGCCGGCTGCGACGCCGTGATCGAGGCGGTCTTCGAGAACCCCGAGCTCAAGCGGAAGGTGTTCCAGGAGATCGAGGGCGTGGTGGCGCCGGACGCGCTGCTCTGCTCCAACACCTCCACCCTGCCGATCGGCCTGCTCGCCGAGGGCGTCGGGCGCACCGCCGACTTCATCGGCCTGCACTTCTTCTCGCCGGTCGACAAGATGCGGCTGGTGGAGATCATCCGCGGTCCGCAGACCGGCGACGAGGCGCTCGCCCGCGCCTTCGATCTGGTCCGGCAGATCGACCGGACGCCGATCGTGGTCAACGACTCGCGCGGCTTCTTCACCTCCCGGGTGATCGGCCAGTTCATCAACGAGGGCGTGGCGATGGTCGGCGAGGGCGTCGACCCGGCCACCGTCGAGCAGGCCGCCGCCCAGGCGGGCTACCCCGCCAAGGTGCTCTCGCTGCTGGACGAGCTGACGCTGACGCTGCCGCGCAAGATCCGCGACGAGTACCGGCGCGCGGTCGAGGAGGCCGGCGGCAGCTGGACCGCCCACCCGGCGGACGCGGTGGTGGACCGGATGGTCGACGAGTTCGGCCGCCCCGGCCGCAGCGGCGGCGCCGGCTTCTACGAGTACGGCGAGGACGGCCGGCGCGGCAGGCTCTGGCCGGGCCTGCGCGAGCACTTCACCTCGGCCGCGGGTGCGGCCGGGAGCGCCGTCCCCTTCGAGGACCTCAAGGAGCGGATGCTCTTCAGCGAGGCACTGGACTCGGTCCGGTGCCTGGAGGAGGGCGTGCTGACCTCGGTCGCCGACGCCAACGTGGGCTCCATCCTCGGCATCGGCTTCCCGGCCTGGACGGGCGGCGTCTTCCAGTACATCAACGGGTACGAGGGCGGCCCGGCGGGCTTCGCGGCCCGCGCCCGGGAACTCGCCGCCGCCTACGGCGAGCGGTTCGCGCCGCCGGCCCTGCTGGAGCGGGTCGCCGCCGAGGGCCGGACCTTCTCCGACTGACGACCGGTCGGTCAGCCGGGCGGGGCGGCGTCCTCCACGGAGCGCGCCGCCTCGCCCAGCTCCTCCCGCAGCGACCGCTGGAACGCGGTCACCAGGGCCTGCGCCACCATCGGCTGGATGTGGTCGGTGAGTTCCTTCATCCGCTCCAGCTCGGCCGGCGCGGGCTCGCTCTCCCGGTACGGCTTCCAGACCGTCTCGCGGAACAGCCGCTGCAACTCGTGCGCCGTCGCCCGGCTGTGCTCCAGCACCACCGCGCGCGCGGCCAGCAGGGTCTTCAGCGGGATCGGCACGTCCAGGATCCGCACCCCGAGCGGCAGCAGCCCCGGGTCCACCCGGAACACCTCCGGGTCGGGCGTTCGCTCCAGCGCGCCCATCGCCGCCAGCCGTTCCAGCTGCGCGGGCGAGAGTGCCCGCCCGGCCCGCCGCTCCAGCTGCCCGCGGCTCAGCTCCTCCGCCGTCTCCGGCGTCCAGGACGCCACCAGCGCCCGGTGGATGGCCAGGTCCAGCGGCGTGCTGTCCTGCGGCAGCCAGGCCAGGTAGCGCTCGATCGCCGCCAGCGTCAGGCCCTGCCGCTGCAGCTCCTCGATCAGCCCGAGCCGGTCCAGGTGCTCCGCCCCGTACCAGCCGACCCGGCGCGGCCCCAGCTCCGGTGGCGGCAGCAGCCCCTTCGTACCGTAGAACCGCACCGTGCGCACGGTCACTCCCGCCCGCGCCGCCAGCTCGTCCACCGTCAGCCGGATCTCGACACCCTCCCGCGCCCCCATCCGCCACCTCCGCCTCTGTTGCACCACTGCTGTGACAGCAGCAGTGTGACAGTGCCGGGCGACCCGGTCCACCGGCGGTGCCCGGCACGCCCCGGGCCCCGCCCGGCGCCGTCGGCGCGGGAGCGGGGCCCGGGGGGCGGTGTCCGCCGGTGCCGCCGAGTGGTCGGCGAGACCTGGGGTGGTGGGCGCGGGTGCAGCCCTACCCCTCGTTGCGGCCGAACCCGCCGGGGGTCAGCGCGAGCCGGCGTCGGCGAGGTCGGGGTGGTGGCGGCGGGTGACCTCGGGGTGGGCGCGGGTGTAGCCCTTCCACTCGTTGAGGCCGAACTCGGCGAAGAGCGGGTTGCCCGGGTCCTGGGTGGCGCCCGGGGCGTGGTGCGCGAGGGGGAAGTCGAGCGGCTCGATGTGGGCGTCGAGGCGCGGGTTGTAGAAGAACGGGATGGAGAAGCGCTCGCGGGCGCCGGCCGGGCTGACCACGCGGTGGTTGGTGGCCTTGAGGTAGCCGTCGGTGGCGACCTCCAGCAGCTCGCCCAGGTTGACCACGAAGGCGCCCTCCATCGGCGGCACCTCCAGGAAGCTGCCGTCCGCGCGCTCGACCTGGAGGCCGCCGACGGTGTCCTGGAGCAGGAGGGTGATGAAGCCGTAGTCCTTGTGCGCGCCGACGCCCTGGCCGGCGCCGTCGGGCGCGGTGCCGGGGTAGCGGACCAGCTTCAGCCGCAGGTGCGGGTGGCCGGCGAAGGCGTAGTCGTAGAAGTCGGGAGCGGCGCCGATCGAGGCGAGGAGTTCGTGCAGCAGCCGCTGGGCGACCGCGCCGAGGCGGTCGATCCAGCCGAGCGCGGCGGTCCGCAGCTCGGGGAGCGCGGTGGGCCACTGGTTCGGGCCCTCCAGCCACCAGTAGGGGGGCTCGCCCCGCTCCGGGACGTGCGGGGGCAGCTCGGCCCCGATGTCCAGCTGGTCCCGCCAGTCCTGGCTGCCGCCGGTGAGCTCGTGCCCGGTGCGGGTGTAACCGCGGAAGTGCGGGGAGTTGAGGTTGCTCACGGCGAGCCGGTCGGCCTCCGGCAGGGCGAAGAACGCCCGCATCGCGTCGATCAGGGCGGCCGTCTCGGCCGGGGTGACGCCGTGGCCGACGAGCTGGAAGAAGCCGACGCCGGTGGCCGCCTTCCGCAGGTCGTCGTGCAGGCGGAGCCGGTCGTCGGCGCTGCCGTCGGCGAGCGAGAGGTCGATCACCGGGAGGGCGTCCGCGGGGGCGGCGGAGGGGGTGCTGGAGGAGTGCTGCTGCGTCATGGGTGACATCCGCTGGGTCTCGTCCTGGCCTGTCCCGGTGATCGACCGGGGATGCCGGGGCCGCGCCTGGTGCGGCGGGTGCTCCGGGGGTCAGGAGGGGGGACGCGGCCGCCTGGGGCCGCGTAGGAGGGTGGGAGGCGCGAGGTTCAGCTGGAGCGTCGACAGGACATGCTCGTCACGCGGAGCAGGTCCACGTGGCGACGGCGAACGAGTATGAGCACCTCACCAGCCTAAATGACGGTCGCACCGCCGGGGGAGACCCCTGCACCGAGTTGATGACGTGGCCCTGACAAGGCTGTCCCGGCGCTCGCGCCACCGGTCAGACCCGTGCCGCCCGGGCCGCCTCCCGGAGGGAGGCGAGCAGCTGGGCGAGGGCGGGCTGTCCCCAGGCGGTGGTGCGGACGGCGGCGTGCACGGCGCGGACCGGCTCCGGGGCGCGGAGCCTGCGGACGGTCACACCGGGGTGGCGCCGGGCGAGGCCCAGGAGCGGGACCAGGGCCACCCCGAGCCCGGCCGCGACGAAGCCCTGGGCGGTCGGGTAGTCCTCGCTGTCCACCGCGAAGCCGGGGCGGAACCCGGCCTCGGCGCAGGCGTCCAGGACGGTGTCGAGGCAGGGACCGGTCCGCTCGCTGCCGACCCAGGGCTCACCGGCCAGGTCGGCCAGGTCGAGGACGCGCCTCGCACCGAGCCGGTGGCCCCTCGGCAGGACGGCGCGGTACGGGTCGTCGAGCAGGGGGACGAGGCGCAGCCCGGGGTGCTCGCCCCCGTGCGGCCGGACCACCACCGCCACATCCGCCCGCCCCCGCAGGACGTCCTCCAGCGGGTCCTCGGGGTCGGTCATCCCCAGGTCGAGCCGCACCCCCGGGTGCTCGCGGCGGAAGGCCGCGACGGCGGGCGCCACCAGGGCGGCTCCCGCCGTGGCGAAGTAGCGGACCGTCAGGGAGCCGCTGCGCCCGGCCAGCAGATCGGCGAGCGCCGTGCCGGCCTCGGCCACCTGCCGTTCGATGACGGCGGCGTGCTCGGCGAGCAGCCGTCCGGCGGCGGTCGGCCGCACGCCGCGCCCGGCGCGTTCGAGCAGCGCCGTCCCGGTCTGCTTCTCCAGCGCCGCCACCTGCTGGCTGACGGCGGACGGCGTGTAGCCGAGCGCGGTGGCGGCCGCGCTCACCGAGCCGCCGGTGACCACGGCGCGCAGCACCTGCAGACGTCGCACATCGAGCATGTAGTCCAGCTTAAACGTGCTGAAGAACTTTTCACTTGTCCTGTCGGGTCCGGGCGGGCAGCGTTCCTTCCGGTGCTTCCGGTGCTTCCGGTGCTCCCGGTGCTCCCGGTGCTCCCGGCGCTTCTGGCGCTCCCGGCGTTTCCGGTGCTCCCGGCCTCCCGGTCGGGAGGCCGACCGACGAAAGGCAGGTGTCCCGTGCTGCGGATGGCCGTGCTCGCCCTGCTCTGGGGATCGGGCTTCCTGTGGACCGAACTCGCGCTCCGGAACGGGCTGGCCCCGCTGCAGATCACCGTGCTGCGCTCCGCCCTCGGGGCCGCGGTGCTGCTGCTCCTCGCCCGCTCCGCCCGGCAGCGGCTGCCGCGCGGCGCCGCGGTCTGGCTCCGGCTCGCCGTGGCCGCCCTGTCCTGCAACGTGCTGCCCTTCTTCCTGGCCGCCCTGGGCATGCGGACCGTCGGCTCGGGGCCCGCCGGGGTGCTCAACGCGACGACCCCGCTCTGGTCGCTGCTGATCGGCCTGGCGCTCGGGACGGAACGCGGGTGGCACCCGAGGCGCCTCGGCGGTCTGCTGCTCGGCTTCGCGGGGGTGCTGGTGATCTTCTCGCCGTGGCAGGGCGACGCGGGGCCGGCGCACCAGCACGGCGGCGCCCCCGGCTGGGGCGTGCTCGCCCTGCTGGGCGCGGCCGCGAGCTACGCGGTGGCGTTCACCTACATGGGCCGCGTGCTCACCGGCACCGGTACCGCCCCGCTCGCCCTCTCCGCCGCCCAGCTCACCGTGGCGGCCGGGCTCGGCTCGCTGGCGCTGCCGGCCGCCGCCGGTGCCACCGACGGGTTCAACGTCCGGGCCCTCGCGGCGGTGACCGTGCTCGGGGTGCTCTCCACCGGGCTCACCTTCCACCTCAACTACCGGCTCATCGCCACCGAGGGCGCCACCGCGGCCGCCACCGTCGGCTACCTGCTGCCCGTCGTCTCCACCGGGCTCGGCGCGCTCGTGCTCGACGAACCGTTGAGCCCGAGGGGTGTCACGGGAATGGCCGTGGTGCTGGCCGGGGTCCTCCTGACCCGTCCGCGGCCGACCCGGGAACGGGCGGTCACGGCCGTCCCGGACGCCCGGGCGACCCCCGTGCCCGCTCTGCCCGCCGCGCCCGCCCTGCCCGCCGACCGGACGAACGGACCGGGAGCGCCGGATCACTCTGGCGGACACCCGGCTTCCGCACCCTGTTCACCGCCACCGCGCTCACCCGGCTCGGCACCGGCATCGGCCACGTCGCACTGCCCCTGACCGCCGTCACCGCCCACGGCGCGAGCGCCGGGCAGGTCAGGGCCGGGGTGGAGCCGGCGGCCGAAAAGGCTTGACCTCAAGTCGGCTTGAAGGTCAATCATGGTCATCATGAACACGAACACCACGGCCGTCGAGGCCGATGCCCGGATCGGTGCCGAGGCCGACACCGCCGTTGAGACCGAGGCCGTCGGGCAGGTCGTCGCCGCCCTCCAGTACGCCCAGGTCAACGAACTCGTGGAGGAGTTCGTCAGTCTCTTCCGCGAGGACGCGATCTGGACCACCGGCCACGGCAAGCGCCTCACCGGGCGGGACGAGATCGCCGCGTTCACCCGCACGGTGCTCCCGGGCGCCTTCCTCGGCTCCGGGAACACCGCCGAGTACGAGGTGGTGCACGTCCTCTTCGTCCGCCCCGACGTGGCCGCGGTCAAGGTCCGCCAGCGCTACCTCACCCTCGCCGGCGAACAGGTCGGCGAGGAGGGCAGCCCGCTGTACGTGATGGCCAAGGAGGACGGGCGCTGGCTCCTGACGGCCTGCCAGAACACCCTCGTCGTCCCCGAGTGAGGGCGCCGGTCCGGGGCGGATCGGGTGCGGCGGGCGGTCAGCCCCCGGCCGGGTCCGTGCCCCCGGTCGGCCCGGTCGCGGCGGGCGGGAAGGGGCAGCCGCCCCGGGGCGCGGCGCCGTCCCCGAAGGCGCCGTCCTCGAAGGTGCCGAGCTCGGCGATCCGGTACCCGCCCGGGTAGCTGCGCACCTGCCGGCCGTCGCGAGCCAGGCGCGGGGAGCGGCGCGGCGGCAGGAGGCGGACGAGCCGCCCGCGCAGCCGCATGCCGGAGCGGACGGCGTACCGGAGCGCGGCCGGGGGCCGGGAGTACCCGAAGGCCTCGCGCAGCGGATCGTCGAGCAGGCAGATCGAGGACACCCGCATCGAGGGCCGCAGCGGGGCCGGGTACCAGGAGGCCATCAGGCCGAGGGTGGCGTCGGAGACCTCCCGGCCGCCCCGGTCGTGGCCGAAGTGGGCGCGCTCGTAGCCGTCCAGCAGCCGCTCGAACGCGTCGTACGTCTCCGGGATGTCGCTCAGGCCCATGTGGCGGCCCAGTTCGCGGTAGTAGTTGGTGGTGGCCCGCACCTCGTGC
This sequence comes from Kitasatospora sp. NPDC086009, assembly GCF_044540385.1. Lineage (NCBI taxonomy): Bacteria > Bacillati > Actinomycetota > Actinomycetes > Kitasatosporales > Streptomycetaceae > Kitasatospora > Kitasatospora sp. NPDC086009. The sequence goes on along the minus strand of NZ_JBITSA010000025.1, from coordinate 76,347 downwards.
TCGGAGTACGGGCGCCAGCCGTAGTCGTCCAGCCAGCGCTTGGGCACCACGACGAAGGTGGCGAGCACGTACAGGAAGTCCTCGTTGGAGATGTCGTACCGGTGGTGCATCCGGTTCATCCGCCGGATCGCCTCCCGGCCCTGCTCCGAGGCGAAGCCGTGCTCGACCACGGCCTCCAGGATCAGCACGGTGTCGTCGTAGCGCTTCTGCGCGCGGCGGGTGAACTCGCCGGTCCGCGCGAGCAGTCGGCCGATGCTCGGGACGGCGTAGGTGCGGTAGAGCGCGAAGCTGAGCGACTGGGTGGTGTCCCACGGGAACTCGTACCAGCTGCTGATCCGGTAGATCTCGGTGAACTCGGTCTCCGGCTCCATCCGCTGAATCGTCTTCAGCCAGTCGTATCGCTGCACGGGCCAGACCCTAGGGTCCCGGTCAGGGACAGGTCAACGCGGCCCCGCCGCGCCGCCGGCCACTCCGTGGCGCGCGTGGGCCTACGCTTCCCGGGGGCGGCGCGCCGGGTCGGCCGCCGGGGGAGGGGGAGACGGCATGCTCGAATGGCTTCTGGTGGTCCTGATTCCGGTCGGCCTCGTCGCCGTGGCCGGCCTCGCGTACTGGTGGTGGGCGAGAGCCGGCACCGAACGGCCCGTGGAGCACCACAGCTCCATGCCGAGCGAGTACCACGGCACGGACGGCGCGGGCTGAGGTCCGCTCGGGGGGTGGGGGTGTCAGGTGGGCTGGGCGGCCGTGCGGGCTGCTTGTTCGACCCGGGTGTGGTGCTCCTCCCACTGGGGGCGGTCGCCGGGGGCCATGTTCCCGTCTCCGTCGCGCAGGCCGGTGGTCCCGTCGAGCTGTTCCCGGACGATGTCCGCGTGGCCGGCGTGGCGTTGGATCTCCGCGATCATGTGGACGAGGGCTCGGTGGAGCGTCAGTTCGCTCCGGTTGCCGAAGGGCACCCGGCCGACGGCGTCCAGCGGGAGTGACCCGATCGTCGCGTCCGCGTGGACCCATGCCGCGCGGTACCGGTCGACGATCTGCTCCCGGGTCTCCTCGGGGGTCGCCCAGAGGTCGGCGTTCGGCTCGGCGTCGCCCGTGATCCACAGGGGCGTTCCGGCGAACGGCCGCCCGAAGGTGGCTCCGAAGTAGAGGGCCTCGGCGCCGGTCGCGTGCTTGACCAGCCCCAGCAGGTTGGTGCCGGTCGGCGTCATCGGGCGGCGGATGTCGTACTCCGACAGCCCGTCGAGCTTCCAGAGCAGGGCGTCCCGGGCGTCCTGCAGATAGATCTGAAGGTCCTTCTTGAAGTCCGGTCCGATCATGGGACCAGTCTGCCACCCCGCCTCCGACCGACGGGCGGTCAGCGCCGCGGCGGGGTCCGGCCGGGAGGCGTGGTCAGCGCGGTGGCGGCGGCGTCGAGGATGTTCCGGAACGTGCGGGTGATGACCGGCCGGGCGAACAGCCGGGTGAGCGGGCCGCCGAGCAGCGGGACGCCGACCTCGGCGCGGGTGGTCCACCGGACGTGGGTGCCGCCGTCGACCTCCGTGAAGGTCATCCGGCCGAGTTCGTGACGGGACGGCGGCAGGCTGCGGTCGACGACGTACTCGGTGGCGTACGGGGGGTCGTAGTGGGTGATGCGCTCGCTGAACCAGCCGATGAGCCACAGGTGGTTGCGGACGGCGCCGACGCCGTAGGGCGCCCCGCTGCCGCGCCGGGCGAGGCGGCAGCGCAGCACCAGCGGCGAGGCCGTGTAGTTGGTGGTCGTGGTGAGCCAGCGGAACACGTCGTCGATGGGGGCGTCGATGACGCGTTCGACGGTCATGGTTTCCATGGTGCGTCCTCCTCGGTCGAGCGGGTCGCTTCCTCGTGTGCCAGGGAGACGACGTGCACCGGCGGGATGTGACGCTCCATCAGTGTGACTGCGGTCACGCCCGGTTGGCGAAGGCGTCGGTCGCGGAGCCGGGCTCGCGAAGGCGGCGAGGCGGACACCTCGCCGCCCGTCGGGTGCGCGGGTGTCCGCCTCGTTGGTGACCCCGGTCCGGGCCGGATCCGGCCGCTCCGGGCGGTGCTCCCGCTCAGGCGAACTGGCCGGGCCGGTAGTCGCCGGCGGGCATCTGGAGCATGACGTTCCCGCGGTTGAAGGCGTTGATGACGGTGATCACTCCGACCAGGGCGCCGAGCTGGTCCTCGTCGTAGTGCTGGGCGGCGTTCGCCCAGACCCGGTCGGAGACGCCACCGGCCGCATCGGCGATGCGGGTGGCCTCCTCGGCGAGTTCCAGGGCGGCGCGCTCGGCCTCGGTGAACACCGTGGCCTCGCGCCAGGCCGCGACCAGGTTGAGGCGCTCCGGGGACTCTCCGGCGTGCACGGCGTCCTTGAAGTGCATGTCGGTGCAGAAGCCGCAGCCGTTGATCTGGCTGGCGCGGAGCTTCACCAGCTCCTGCGTCGCGGCCGGCAGGGTCGAGCCTTCGAGCACCTTGCCCGCGGCGATGATGTGCTTGAAGACCTTGCCCAGGACCGGGTTGGTGAAGGGGTTCAGGCGTGCTTCCATGACGCGCTCCAAAGTCGGTGTCCGGCGGCTTGCACTCCTTTGACGAGGTAGCCCGGCGAGTTGTGACACGGCCGTTCCGTGAGGTGCCCGGACCCCGCCGTGCCGGGAGGGCGGCGCCCGCGCCGCGACGGGGCACCCGTGCCGACCTGGGCGATCACCCCCGGGGCGGTCCGCGGCGTCCGGGGCCGTACGGGGTGGCCCCCGAGCGGCGGGCGACACGGAGAGTGACCGTTGGGGTGGACCAAGCAGACTTGAATCTTTGCGAACGAATGTTCGATCCTGGGGGCGTGCCCGTTTTCGAATCTGTTTTCGAATCCACCGCCGAGCGGCAGCCGCTCCGCCCGGTGGTGTCCGCGGCTGCCCTCGGTGCCGCTACCGGCACCGAGGCGGTCGACGGTCGGCGCGGGCTGCTGCCGGTGCTGCCCGCGCTGGGGGCGGTGCTGCCGGAGGGCGGGCTCCGGCGGGGGACGACGGTGTCGGTGGGGGCCGGGGACACCGGGCTGCTGCTCGCGCTGGCCGCCGGGGCACGCGGGTCGGACGGCGGCTGGGCGGCCGCGGTCGGACTGCCCGATCTCGGGCTCGCCGCGGCCGCCGGGTACGGGCTGGACCTGCGGCGGCTACTGGTGGCGGACGACCCCGGGCCGCACTGGGCCGAGGTGGTGTCGGTGCTGGCCGGGGCGGTCGAGCTGATCATGCTGCGTCCGGACGGGCCGGTGGCACCCAAGCCGGCCGCCCGGCTGGCAGCCGTGCTGCGGCGCAGTGGCTGCGTGCTGCTGGTGGCCGGGCCGTGGCCGGGGGCGGGGCTGCGGCTGGAGGTGCGCTCCGGCCGCTGGTTCGGGCTGGGTGACGGGCACGGCCAGCTCACCGGGCGGCAGGTGGAGGTGGCGGTGGAGGGGCGTGGCTCGGCGGTGCGCGGGCGCACCGCCCGGCTCTGGCTGCCGGACGAGCACGGCGAGGTGCGGGCGGTGGCCGAGGCCGCCGAGGCGGGGGAGGACGTGACGTCGGGGGTCGGGGCGGGCCTCGACCGAATGGCGGTGGTGTGAGATGACCGGCGGCGGAGCGTCCGGAGCGTCCGGAGCGTCCGGAGCGTCCGGAGCATCCGGAACGCCCGGAACGCCCGGAACACCTGCGGCAGCCGGGACCCCCGGGACGCCGCGGGTGCTGGTGGTCTGGTGCCCGGACTGGCCGGTGGTGGCCGTCGAAGGGAGCGCGGACGGCGGCGGCGACGTCCCGGTGGCGGTGGTCGCCGGCGGGCGGGTCCTGGCCTGCTCGGAGGCGGCGCGGTCGGCCGGTGTGCGGCAGGGGCAGCGGCTCAAGCTGGCCCAGCGGCTCTGCCCCGCGCTGGAGCTGCGGGAGCGGGACCCGGAGGCGGAGACCCGGCGGTTCGAGCCGGTGGTCGCGGCGGTCGAGGCGTTCACGCCCCGGGTGGAGGTGCTGCGCCCGGGGCTGTGCGCGATCCCGATGAAGGGCCCGAGCCGGTACTTCGGCGGCGAGGAGGCGCTGACGGCGAAGGTGCAGCGGGCGGTGGCGGCCGCCCTGGCCGGTGCGGCGGACCGGGGCGAGGAGGCCCCGGAGGTTCGGGCCGGGCAGGCCCATCCCGCGGACGCCGAGCACGCCGGGCCCGCCGGACGGGCGCACCCGCCGGAGCCCGGGGCCGCCGACGCCCCCGGGTGGACGCGCCCGGCGGAGGCCGAGCGCGCGGCGGCGCGGCGCCGCGCCGAGGCGGTGGACGGCCTGTTCGCCGCGGCGCCCGCGGCCCGGGACGGCGCACCGGGCGGGTTCGCCCGGCCGCCCGAGCCGCCCGCCGGCCCGGATTCCGGGCCGGACACCGAGGCGCGCCCCGGGGAGGCGGACGCGGTGCCGCCGGCCCGGATCGGGGTCGCCGACGGCCTGTTCGCCGCCGTGCTGGCAGCCCGGGCGGGGGTGCTGGTGCCGGCCGGCCGGACGGCGGAGTTCCTCGCCCCCTATCCGGTGGCCGCGCTCGGCGACGAGGGGCTGGCGGAGCTGCTGGACCGGCTCGGCCTGCCCACCGTCGGGGCGTTCGCCGCGCTGCCCGCCGAGGCGGTCGCGGACCGCTTCGGCCCGGCGGGCACGGCCGCCCACCGGCTGGCCCGGGGGCTGCAGCCGCGCCCGCTGGTACCGCGGATGGAGGGGCCGGACCTCTCCGTCGAGCAGTGCTTCGACCCGCCGGAGGCGCTCGCCGAACCGCTGGTGTTCGTCGCCCGCACCCTGGCCGAGCAGTTGCACCAGCGGCTCGCCGGGGCGGGTCTGACCTGCCAGCGGGTCGCCGTCGAGGTGGCCTGCGCGGACGGGCGGACCGTCTCGCGGCTCTGGCGGCACGAGGGCCGGCTGTCGGCGGCGGCGCTCGCCGAGCGCGTCCGCTGGCAGCTCCAGGCCTGGCAGGGCGCGGGGACGTTCGCCGTGCCGGACGGCGGGCCGTCGCACGACGCGGGGTTCACCGCCCTGCGGCTCGTACCCGACGACCTCTCGCCCGACCAGGGCCGGCAGCTGGCGCTCTGGGGGCAGGCGGTCGCGGACGACCGGGTGGAGCGGGCGGTGGCCCGGGTCCAGGCGGTGCTCGGGCACGCCGGGCTGCGCCGGATCGAACCGGCCGGCGGGCGGGGACCGGGCGAGCAGGTGGTCCGGGTGCCGTGGGGCGAGCCGTACGACCCGGCGGCGCCGGCCGACGCGCCCTGGCCGGGGCGGCTGCGGGACGTCTGGCCGGCCGTGGTGCACCGCGCCCCGGTGCCGGTCGCGGTGCTGGACACGGCCGGGCGGCCGGTGGACGTGGACGGCCGGGCGGGGGTGTCGGCCCGGCCGGCCCGGATCGCGGTGCGCGGTCGGGACCTGGTGGTCGACGGCTGGACCGGGCCCTGGCCGGCGGTCGAGTACTGGTGGGACCAGGCGCGCGCCCGCCGCCGGGCACGCTTCCAGGTCACGGTGGCGGACGGGCGGGCGCTGCTGCTCACGGTGGAGAACGGCGAGTGGTTCCTGGAGGCCGGTTACGACTGACGGAGCACGGCGGCGGAGCACGGGCGGCGGAGCGCCGGGACGGTGCGGCGGGGACGGAGCACGGCAGGGAGAGATCGGCGAGGAGAGGCCGGCGGGAGCACGGCAGGGGGGCAGGACACGAGCGAGAGACCGAAGGCGACAACCCCCGATGGGATTCACCAGCCACCCCGCGCTCCCCTGGAGCGAGCTGCACCGACGCCTGGCCGGCGGCCGGCCGGGCCCGACCGCCGGCCAGGTGGTGCCGATCCGCCGCCGGGCCGAGGACCGCGGCCCCGGGCCGGCCGGGCCGACCGGCGATCCGGCCTGGGCGGAACTGCACGTCCACTCGGCCTTCAGCTTCCTCGACGGTGCCAGCGACCCCGAGGAGCTGGTCGCGGAGGCCGCCCGGCTGGGCGTCGAGGTGCTCGCGCTCACCGACCACGACGGCCTCTACGGCGCGGTCCGCTTCGCCGAGGCGGCCCGCGAGGCGGGCGTCGGCACGGTGTTCGGCGCCGAGTTGACGCTGCGCCGCGACCAGGAGGTGGAGCACCTGCTCGTCCTGGCCCGCGACCCGGCCGGCTACCGCCGGCTCTCCGCGGCGATCGGCGCCGCCCAGCTGGCGGGCGGGGCCAAGGGCCGTCCGGCGTACGACTTCGCCGCGCTCGCCGACGCGCACGACGGCCACTGGGCGGTGCTCACCGGCTGCCGCCTCGGCCGGGTCCCGGCCGCCCTGGCCGCCGGAGCCGCCGCATCCGCTCCCGGCGCCGGAGCCGCCGAGTCCGCCCTGGCCGCCGGAGCCGCCGGGGGCGGGGCCCGCGCGGACACCTCCCGGGGCGTCGACGGGGCCGAGCGCCGGCTGCGCACCCTCACCGAGGCGTTCGGCCGCGAGAACGTCCACGTCGAGCTGATCGACCAGTGGCTGCCCGGCGACGACCTGCGCAACGACGCCCTCGCCGCGCTGGCGGCCCGGCTCGGCCTCCCCGTCGTCGCCTCCACCAACGCGCACCACGCGGGCCCGGCCCAGGGCCGGCTGGCCCAGAGCCTGGCCGCCCTGCACGAGCGCCGGACGCTCCAGGACGCGGCGGGCTGGACGCAGGCGGCCGGCACCGCGCACCTGCGCTCGGGCCGCGAGATGGCGGCCCGGCTGGCCCGCTTCCCGGGGGTGCGGCAGGCCACCGTCGACCTGGCCCGGGCCTGCGCGTTCGACTTCACCCGGCTCGACCCGGAGCTGCCCGGCTTCCCCGTCCCGCCCGGCCACACCGAGATCAGCCATCTGCGCGCGCTGGTCGCCGCCGGCGGCCCGGCCCGCTTCGGGCCCGGGAACGCGGCCGCCCGCCGGCAGCTCGGCAAGGAACTGGACGTCATCGAGGACCTGGAGCTGGCCGGGTACTTCCTGATCGTCCACGACATCGTCGACTTCTGCCGCCGGGAGTCCATCTGGTGCCAGGGCCGGGGTTCGGCGGCCAACTCGGCGGTCTGCTACGCGCTCGGCATCACCGCCGTCGACCCGATCCACTACCGGCTGCTGTTCGAACGCTTTCTCTCCGTCGCCCGGGACGGCCCGCCCGACATCGACCTGGACATCGAGCACCGCCGCCGCGAGGAGGTCATCCAGTACGTCTACCGCCGCTACGGGCGCGAGCACGCCGCCCAGGTCGCCAACGTGATCACCTACCGGCCCCGGCTGGCGCTGCGCGACGCGGCCCGGGTGCTCGGCTACCCGCAGGGGCAGGTGGACGCCTTCAGCCGGCAGAGCGACTTCCGCTCCGCGCCCGGTCCGGACGCCGTCATCCCCGCCGACGTGCTCGCCCTGGCCGGTCAACTGCACGGCCTGCCGCGCCACCTGGGCATCCACTCGGGCGGCATGGTGCTCACCAGGGAGCCGATCGCCGAGATCTGCCCGACCGAGTGGGCCCGGATGCCGGGGCGGTCGGTGCTGCAGTGGGACAAGGACTCCACGGCCGGTGCCGGACTGGTCAAGATCGACCTGCTGGGCCTCGGCATGCTCTCCGCCCTGCACGACACCTGCGACCTGATCGCCGAACACCACGGCGCGCACTACGACCTGGCGACCATCCCGGTCGACGACGCGGGCGTGTACGCGATGCTGCGCCGGGCCGACACGGTCGGTGTCTTCCAGGTCGAGTCGCGCGCCCAGATGGCGACCCTGCCGCGGCTCAAGCCGGACCACTTCTACGACCTGGTGGTCGAGGTGGCGCTGATCCGTCCGGGCCCGATCCAGGGCGGCTCGGTCCATCCGTACCTGCGCCGCCGGGCCGGGGTCGAACCGGCCGGCTGCCCGCACCCGTTGATGGAGAACGCGCTCGGCAAGACCCTCGGGGTGCCGCTGTTCCAGGAACAGATGATGCAACTGGCCATCGACTGCGCCGGGTTCACCCCCGCCGAGGCGGACCGGCTGCGCCAGGCGATGGGCTCCAAGCGCTCGCACGAGCGGGTCGCCCGGCTGCGCGAGCGGCTGCTGGGCGGCATGGCCGAACGCGGCATCCCGCCGGAGACCGCCGAGGACGTCTACGTCAAGATCGAGGCGTTCTCCAACTACGGCTTCCCGGAGAGCCACGCGATCAGCTTCGCCCACCTGGTGTACGCGAGCGCCTGGCTCAAGTACCACTACCCGGCCGCCTTCACCTGTGCGCTGCTCGCCAACCAGCCGATGGGCTTCTACGCGCCGCTCAGCCTGATCTCGGACGCCCGGCGGCACGGCGTACGGGTGCGCGGGGTGGACGTCAACGCCAGCGGGGCCCGGCCGACCCTGGAGCCGTACCGGGGGCCGACCCCGGAGCCGCCGCTCACCGCCGGCAAACCGCAGGCGGCCATCCGGCTCGGGCTGGACACCGTGCGCGGGGTCGGCACCCCGCAGGCCGAGGCGATCGCGGCCGGGCAGCCGTACGCCGACCTGGAGGACTTCGCGCGGCGCACGGGCCTGCCCGCGCCGGTCCTGGAGGCCCTCGCCGCGGCGGGCGCGTTCGGCTGCTTCGGGCTGGGCCGGCGTCAGGCGCTCTGGGCCGCCGGGGCGTTCGCCGGAGTGTCGACGGCGCTGATCCCCGGTACCACGCCCGGCACCGAGGCCCCGCCGCTGCCCGAGATGACCCCGGTGGAGGAGACCATCGCCGACCTCTGGGCCACCGGGGCCTCCGCCACCAGCCACCCCGTCCAGCACCTGCGCGCGCACCTGGAGCGCGGCGGCGCACTGACCGCCGCCCAGCTGCCGGGGGTGGAACCCGGCTCGGCGGTGGTGGTCGGCGGACTGGTGACGCACCGTCAGCGGCCGCCGACGGCGGGCGGTGTGCTGTTCCTCAGCCTGGAGGACGAGACCGGCCTGATCAACGTGATCTGCAGCCGCCCGGTCTGGGAGTCCCAGCGCCGCACCGCCCTGGACCGGGCCGGCCTGCTGGTGCACGGCCACGTCGAACGGGACCGCGGGGCCACCAACCTGGTCGCCACCCGGCTCACCCCGCTGCGCCTGGGCGCCTGACCCGGGGGGCGCCGGTGACGGCTGGCCGGTCAGCCGTCCGACACCGGCCCGGTGGCGCCGTCCGGAGCCGCCGCGGGCTGCGGGTGCAGGATCTCGCGGGCCTGCTCGGCGGACCGGGCGATGCTCTCGGAGACGAAGTCGAGGAAGCGGGCGATGTTTTCGAGGCGGGCGCCGGCCGGCGTGCCGGCGTCGAGCACGCCGACACCCTGGCGTGCGGTCTCGGCGATCTGGGCGGTGGAGCGGGCGCTGGCGATCATCGACTGGTACCAGATGTCGTTGTCGACGAGGTAGCGCTCGCGGCGGCGCTCGTCGCGCTCCCGGCGGACGAAGCCCTGGGCGTCGAGGAACGTGATCGCCTTGGAGACGGAGGCCGGGCTGACCTGGAGGCGCTGGACGAGTTCGGACGCGGTGAGGCTGCCCGAGTCGGTGAGGCAGAGGCAGGCCATCACCCGGGCCATCATCTGGGGCATGCCCGACTGCAGCATCGCGGTGGTGAACACCTCCTCGTACGCGCGCACCGCGTCGGCGTCGCGGCCGTGCTCCTGCGGGACGGCGGCGGGGTCCCGGGGCGCCGCCTGCCGGCGGCGGGCGCGGTGCCCGGTGGCGCGCTGGGCCAGGTCGGCGCGGTAGCCGGTGGGGCCGCCGTTGCGCATCACCTCGCGCGTGATCGTCGAGGTCGGGCGGTCGAGCCGCCTGGCGATCTCGGCGTAGGGGAGGCCGTCGGCCAGCCCGAGCGCGATCTGCTGGCGTTCCTGCTGGGTGAGCCTGCCTCCGGGCATCGCGGTCTCCTTCGGGGTGGGTAGTGCGCCGAGCATAGCGTTCACTCTCAATCCATTGCAACGAGTGGATAGCGGCTCGTTGCATTAGGCGCGAAACCATTGCAATGAAATCACCGCAACTACCTGCGACGATGGGATTCTGACGCAACGAACGTGTTGCCAGCATCGTGAATGCAACGTAGCTTTTCCCTCATCGGAAACGACGGGCCGACCGAGTGCCCGCCGCCGCAGAAGGAGAAGAACGATGCAGAAGTTCGCCACCACCACCCCGATCGCCGCCGTCCTCGACATCCCCGCCGGCAGCGTCCGGCTGATCGCCGCCGACCGCAGCGACACCACCGTCGAGGTCCTCCCCGCGAACGCCGCCAAGGGCGCCGACGTGAAGGCCGCCGAGCGGATCACGGTCGAGTACACCGACGGCGTCCTGCGGATCACGGCCGCCCCGGCCGCCAACCGCCTCCTCGGCCAGTCCGGCGCCGTCGAGGTCACCGTCCAGCTCCCCGCCGGCTCCCGGATCCAGGCGAAGACGGCCGCCGCCGACCTGCGGGGCGTCGGACGCCTGGGCGACGTCACCCTCGACGGCGCCCAGGGCTCGGTCAAGCTCGACGAGACCGCGAACGCCCACCTCACCCTCCTCGCGGGCGACATCACCGTCGGCCGGCTCAACGGCTCCGCACAGCTCAGCACCCGCAAGGGCGACCTGCGGATCACCGAGGCCACCGGCGGCACCCTCGACCTGCGCACCGACGCCGGCGCCATCGAGATCGGCGCCGCCCGCGGGGTCTGCGCGACCCTCGACGCCGGCACCGCCCACGGCCGGATCCACAACACCCTCCAGAACACCGCCGGCACCGACGCCGCACTCACCATCCGCGCCACCACCTCCCACGGCGACATCACCGCCCGCAGCCTCTGAACCGCCCGCAGCCCCCGAACCGCCCACAGCCCCCGAACCGCTCACAGCCCCCGAACCGCCCGCAGCCTCTGAACCGCTCACAGCCCCCGCACCACTGTTCGCAGCCTCTGAAGGAGCACCTCTCATGACCGACCTGGCCATCGCGGCGAACGGGCTGCGCAAGTCCTACGGCGACAAGAGCGTCCTCGCCGGGATCGACCTCGCCGTCCCCGAAGGAACGGTGTTCTCCCTGCTCGGCCCGAACGGGGCCGGCAAGACCACCGTCGTCAAGATCCTCTCGACCCTGATCGGGGCCGACGGCGGACAGGCCCGGGTGGCGGGCCACGACATCGCCACCGCGCCGCAGGCGGTGCGCGCCGCGATCGGTGTCACCGGGCAGTTCTCCGCCGTCGACGGCCTGATCACCGGCGAGGAGAACATGCTCCTGATGGCCGACCTGCACCACCTCTCCAAGCGCGAGGGCCGCCGGGTCGCCGCCGAACTCCTGGAACGCTTCGACCTGGTGGAGGCGGCCGGAAAGCCCGCCTCCACCTACTCCGGCGGCATGAAGCGCCGGCTGGACATCGCCATGACGCTGGTCGGCGGCCCGCGGGTCATCTTCCTCGACGAGCCGACCACCGGCCTCGACCCGCGCTCGCGCCACACCATGTGGCAGATCATCCGCGAACTCGTCACCGGCGGCGTGACCGTCTTCCTCACCACCCAGTACCTGGAGGAGGCCGACCAACTCGCCGACCGCATCGCGGTCCTGAACGACGGCCGGATCGCCGCCGAAGGCACCGCCGACGAGCTGAAGCGACTCATCCCCGGCGGCCACGTGCGGCTGCGCTTCGCCGATCCGGCGGCCTACCGGTCCGCCGCCCTCGCCCTGCACGACGTCACCCGCGACGACGAGGCCCTGGCTCTGCAGATCCCCAGCGACGGCAGCCAGCGCGACCTGCGCGCCGTCCTCGACCGGCTGGACGCCACCGGCATCGAGGCCGACGAACTCACCGTCCACACCCCCGACCTCGACGACGTGTTCTTCGCCCTGACCGGCTCCAGCGTGCCCGCCCAGAACAACCAGTCCAAGGAGACCGTCCGATGAGCACCTTCACCCTCGCCGCCCGTGACTCGGCCACCATGCTGCGCCGCAACCTGCTGCACGCCCGGCGCTACCCGTCACTCACCCTGAACCTGCTGCTCACCCCGGTCATGCTGCTGCTGCTCTTCGTCTACATCTTCGGCAACACGATGAGCGCCGGCATCGGCGGCGGCGACCGCTCCGCCTACATCGCCTACCTCGTCCCCGGCATCCTGCTGATGACCATCGGCAGCACCGTCATCGGGGCCGCGGTGTCCGTCTCCACCGACATGTCCGAGGGCATCATCGCCCGCTTCCGCACCATGGCGATCCACCGCGGGTCGGTGCTCGTCGGGCACGTCGTGGGCGGCGTGCTGCAGTCGGTCGCCAGCGTGGTCCTGGTCGGCGCGGTCGCCGTGGCCATCGGCTTCCGCTCCACGGACGCCACCGCCCTGGAGTGGCTGGCGGCCTTCGGGCTGCTCGTCCTCTTCGCCCTGGCGCTCACCTGGATCGCGGTCGGGATGGGCATGGCCAGCCCGAACGCCGAGGCGGCCAGCAACAGCGCGATGCCGCTGATCCTGCTGCCGCTCATCTCCAGCGCCTTCACCCCCGTCGACGCGATGCCGGGCTGGTTCCAGCCGATCGCCCAGTACCAGCCGTTCACGCCGGCCATCGAGACCCTGCGCGGCCTGCTGCTCGGCAGCGGGATCGGCTACAACGGCTGGCTCGCCGTCGCCTGGTGCCTGGCGCTCACCGCGCTCGGCTACTTCTGGTCGACCTCGACGTTCAACCGTGACCCGAAGTAACCGGGACGACGGTGCGGGTCGCCTCCCGCACCTCGCCCCGTCCCAGGGCGGCGTACCGACACCGGGTGTCGGCCTGCGCCGCCCTGCCGGCGTTCCCGCCCGCGGTCGTGCGGAGCGCCTTCCCCGGGCCGTCCGGACGACGGTTCGTGTCATGATCGTCCGCATGAACCCGACGCCGCCGAACGGAATCCGTCGAATCGCGCCGCCGGCCCGGGCGGCGCTGCTGCTCGTGGGGGCGGCCCTGCTGGCGGGGTGCGGCAGCACGCAGGTGTCGGGCGCGGGCGGGGGAGCCCCGGGGCCCGTGGGTGCGACCGGCGGCAGGACCTCCGCGAAGGCCACCGCCCCGGACACTCCCAGCTCGGCGGCCCTCCCCACACCGACGCCGGTGCCGGCGCCGACCTGTTCCCCGGAGGGCGTCTCGCTGGCCGCGGAGGAGGCGAACGCCGCCATGGGCCTGCGGGTGATGGCGATCCGCCTGACCAACTGCGGAGCCGCCCCCTACACGCTGAACGGTCGACCGGGGGTCCGCGTCCTCGACGCCGACCGTGCGCCGCTCGACATCGCCGTGCAGAAGGGTTCGGCCGGCATCGCGACCCTGGAGGGCTTCGACGCGGCGCCGACGGCGGTGACGCTCCGGCCCGGTGAGTACGCGGCGTTCCAACTGGTCTGGCGCAACACCGTCACCTCGGGGACGAAGGGGGCCGACAACGGGCGCTTCCTGGAGATCGCCCCGCTGCCCGGCCGCCCCCCGGTCGTCGTCCCGGCCTACCTCGATCTCGGCACCACCGGCCGGCTGGGCATCTCCGCCTGGGCCGAGGCCACCGCGGCCGCCCGGCTGGGGAACGACCGCCCGGGAGCCCCGCCCGCCCGGTAGCCGAGCCCGGCTCGGCGCGTCGGGGCGCCGGTGGTCGGGGCGCCGGTGGTCGGGGCACCGGTCGCCCGGGTACCGGCGCGGCGCAGTCGTGGGGGCGCCTGCGCCGCGCCGGGGCTGGAGGGGGAGCGGCGGGCTCAGAAGGCGGGGGCGTCGTTCAGCTCGACGATCCGCAGATCGCCCAGGCGCACGGTGTACCAGACCTCCTGGCCGCTGCCGCCGCCCCAGTACTCGGTGAAGCGGACCGAGGCGAAGCCGTGCTCCTCCCCGACCTGCTGCACGGACCACTCCGACGGCACGTTCTGGGCGCGGAACACCGGGTCGGCCCCGTGCTCGGAGGCCCAGGCGTCCAGCCGGACGTTCAGGTGCGGGGCGAGGAAGCGCTCACGGACGGCGCGCGGCGTCTCGCCGCTCTGGTGGAGCACCGCCCTGCCGTACTCCTCCACGAAGGTGACCACCCGGTGGGCGGCGGCCGTCCCGGCCCGGGCCTCCGCCCGGGAGGAGCCGGGCACGTCGGTGGGCCGGGCGAAGGCCGCCTGGGCGGAGCCGGCCGGCCCACCGATCGCGAGCAGGCCGACGAAGGCGGCTCCGGCCAGAACGGTACGCAGGGCGTCAGCGCGAATCATGGGGGAATTTCACCATTCGTCGACGAACTCCGTATATCGCCGAAAGGAGTGGTTTGGCCGCCCACCGTTGTTATTTGACGACTAATCACCCAGTGCCCCGGTGGGCGGGGGCCTGGTCGTCAGCTCAGCTGTTCGGCCAGCGCGAGGATGATGCCGCTCGGCCCGCGGAGGTAGCAGAGCAGGTAGCTGTCCTCGAAGCGCGTCACTTCGCCGACGAGTTCGGCGCCGTGAGGGCGGAGGCGGGCGAGGGTGTCCGCGAGGTCGTCGACGGCGAACATCACGCGGTGCAGGCCCCGTGTGTTCGCCGGGGTGATCTCCGGCTCGGGGGTGATCGCCTCCGGGTTGTGGTACTTCGCCAGTTCGAGCCGGCCCGGGGCGCCCGGGATCCGCATCATCGCGATCTCGCTCCGCATGCCGTCGAGCCCGACGACCGCGCCCGCCCAGCGTCCTTCGATCGGCATCCGGCCTTCCAGCTCCATGCCGAGTTCGAGGAAGAAGGCGACGGCGGCGTCGAGGTCGTCGACGACGATGCCGACGTTGTCCATGCGCTGAATGGTCATGCGGCCCAGGGTAGGGGCCGGGTACGACGACGCCGGTTCGGCGGGCCCGTCGCACCCGCCCGTCTCACCCGCCCGCCGGGCGTCCCTTGCCCGGGTTCCCGGCGAAGGCCTGGGCGATCGGCAGCCAGGCCGCGGCCGTCGGGCCGGTGGCGCTCAGGGCGAGGTCGTCCCGGTGGCGGCGCTGGGTCACCAGCAGGCAGAAGTCCAGGGCCGGCCCGCTCACCCGGTCCGCCGCGTCCTCCGGGCCCCAGCCCCACAAGTCGCCGTCCGGCGCCGTCAGTTCGACCCGGACCGGGGTCTGCGGCGTCGGCAGCCCGTGCAGGGTGAAGGCGAATCCCATGGTCCGTACGCCCAGGTGGGCGATGTGCCGCAGCCGCGCGGTCGGCTCGCGGACCGCGCCCAGGGTGTCCGCGACGTCCTGCCCGTGCGCCCAGGTCTCCATCAGCCGGGCGGTCGCCATCGACGGGGCCTTCATCGGCGGCCCGAACCACGGGAGCCGGAGGCCGTCCGGGGCCTCGGCCAGCGCCGACCGGAGCCGTTCCCGGCCGGCCCGCCAGCGCGTCAGCAGCGCGTGCGGCTCCTCCGCCGCGCCGCGCGCCGCGCCCTCGTCGACGGGGTCCGCCCCGGCGGCCAGCAGCTCGCCGAAGACCCGGCCGGACTCGGCGACGAAGGCCTCCGGATCGCGGGCGGAGAGCGTGGTCCAGTGGTCCGTCCAGGCCAGGTGGGCGATCTGGTGCGCGATCGTCCACCCCGGCGCGGGGGTGTCCGTCGCCCACTGCTCGGGCGCCAGCGGGGCCACCAGGTCGTCCAGGGCCTCGCTCTCGGCCCGCAGGTCGTCGAGCAGGCCGGTCAGCACAGCTGCGGCCGCCGGGGCCGTACCGTCCGTCGTCATGGGCGTCCTCGTCTCCTCGGTAGTGACTCACCGGTAACCCGCGCCCGCACCCTACGCCGTGCCCGCGGCCGCCACCCGCAACTCCACGGAACCCGCCGGTCGGGACGCCCATGGGCGCACCGGAAGGGGGCGCCGGGTGCCGGGCCGGGAGCCCGGCACCCGGCCCGGACCGGTCAGTTGACCTGCCGGTCGCGCTCGACCCAGTAGGGCTCGCGGAGCCGGAACTTCTGCAGCTTCCCGGTGGTGGTGCGCGGCAGGGTGTCCCGGAACTCCACCGAGGTGGGCGACTTGTAGCCGGCCAGCCGCTGCTTGCAGTGCGCGATGAGGTCGGCCTCCAGGACGTCGTACCCGGGCTTGAGCACGACCAGGGCCTTGACCGTCTCGCCCCACTTCTCGTCCGGCACGCCGATCACCGCGACCTCGCCGACCGCCGGGTGGTCGTAGAGGCAGTCCTCCACCTCGATCGAGGAGACGTTCTCCCCGCCGCTGATGATGACGTCCTTCTTCCGGTCCGAGATGGTCAGGTAGCCGTCGGTGAGGGTGCCGCCGTCCCCGGTGTGGAACCAGCCGTCCCGGACCGCCTCCGCCGTCTCCTTCGGCTGCTGCCAGTAGCCGTCCATCACGACGTTGGCGCGGACGAGCACCTCGCCCTGGCCGTCGACCCGCACCTGGTTGCCGAGGGCCGGCGCGCCCGCCTGTACCAGCTTCTCCGCGCGCTCACCGGCGGGCAGTTCGTCCCACTCGGCGCGCGAGCGGTTCACCGTGACCACCGGCGAGGTCTCGGTCAGGCCGTAGATCTGCATGAACTCCCAGCCGAGTTCGGCCTCGACCCGCTGCACCACGGAGGTCGGCGGCGGCGCGCCGGCCACGATCATCCGCACCTTGTCCCGGCCGGGGACGGGGCCGTCCCAGTCGGCGGCCGCGTCCAGCACCATCTGGACCACCGCGGGCGCGCCGCTCAGGAAGGTCACCCCGTGCCGCTCGACCCGGCGCAGGATCTCGGCGCCGTCCACCTTGCGCAGCACGATGTGCCGCGCGCCCAGCCCGGTGAGGGCGAACGGCAGGCCCCAGCCGTTGGCGTGGAACATCGGCAGGGTGTGCAGGTAGACATCCCGGTCACCGGCACCGAAGTGCAGACCCATCAGCACGGAGTTCAGCCAGATGTTGCGGTGGGTGAGCTGGACGCCCTTGGGGCGGGCGGTGGTTCCGCTGGTGTAGTTGATGGTCGCGGTGTCGTTCTCGCCGATCTCGTAGCGGCGCGGCGCGCGGTCGAAGTCGTACAGCCGGGCGTCGCTGTCCGTGCCGAGCACGAAGGTGTGCCGGGCGCGGACGCCGGCCAGCGGCTCGGCGAGTTCGGGGTCGACCAGCAGCACGGAGGCGCCGCTCTGCTCGACGATGTACGAGACCTCCTCGGCCCGCAGCCGGAAGTTCACCGGTACCAGGACCCGGCCGTGTCCGCTCACGCCGTAGAGCGAGGTCATCAGCCGGGCCGAGTTGTGCGACACGATCGCGACCCGTTCGCCCGGCCCGACGCCCAGCCGGTCCAGGCCGGCCGCCTGCGCCCGGGCCAGCTCGGCGACCCGGCGGTAGGTGAGCTCGCCCCAGGATTCGGCGGGTTGCGCCGGCTCGTCGACGATGCCGACCCGGTCGCCGTAGACCAGCTCGGCCCGGTCGAGGAAGTCCATCACGGTGAGTGGAATCTGCATGCGCCCACTTTCCTCCGCCGACCGCCCGCTGCACACCCCTGATCAAGGGTGTCACCCGGACGGGCCGGGAGTGTCAGCGCCCGCCGCCCGTCACCGTCAGCGGTCGCCCGCCACCACCGGCGCCCCGCCGCCGGCCACCGTCAGCGGTCGCCCGCCACCACCGGCGCCGCCTCGTCGCCGGCCGCCGCCAGCGCGGCGAGCAGCCGGTCCCGGGCCTCGGTCTGGGCGGCGATCCGGCGCTCCAGGACGGCGAGCCGGTTCCGGGCGATCCGCAGCGCGCCGGCCGAGGGTCGCGCGGCCAGCATGTCGCCGTCCAGGCAGGACAGGAAAGGCCGGACGTCCTCCAGGGTGAACCCGGCCGCGAGCAGGCCGCGGATGTTGCGGACCCGGACGGCCGCCGAGTCCTCGTACACCCGGTAGCCGTTGGCCGCGCGGGAGGACGCGATCAGCCCGGCCTGCTCGTAGTGCCGCAGGGCCCGCGCCGTGCTGCCGGTCACCCGGGCCAGTTCGCCGATCCGCACCGCTGCCCCGCCCCTTCCCGGACGGCACCGCCCGGCTCGCTCCGGACCACCGCCCGGCTCACCCCACGACGGCACCGCCGTCCACCGGCAACACTACTCCGGTGACGAACGAGGCCTGTGGGGAGGCGAGTTGCGTGATCGCCCAGGCCACCTCGGCGGGCCGGCCGATCCGCCCGAGCGGGGTGTGGGCGATCTGCCACCGCCGCACGGCCTCCCGCTGTCCGGCGTCGAGCCCGGAGTGCTCGCCGATCGGGGTCTCGATCGCCCCGGGCGCGACCGCGACCACCCGCACGCCGCGCGGCGCCAGCTCCACCGCCCAGCTGCGGGTCACCGACTCCAGTGCGGCCTTGCTCGCCGCGTACACCGCGTTGCCCGGCCAGCCGCGCTGGCCGACGGACGTCGTGACGTTGACGATCACGCCCCCGCTCGCCTCCAGCGGCGCCAGGGCGGCCTGGCCGAGCAGGACGGCGGCGGTCAGGTTGGTCGCGAGCTGGTCCGCGACCGCGTCCCGGGTGATCCCGCCGAGGGCGCCGCCGCGGACGATCCCGGCGTTGTTCACCAGCACGTCCAGCCGCCCGTACCGGTCGAGCACCTCGCGTACGAGTGCCTCGGGGGCGTCGGCGCCGGTGATGTCCGCGGTCAGCGGGTGGATCCGGCCGGGGGCGCCGTGCGCGGTCTCCGCCAGTGGCTCGGCCCGCCGTCCGACCGCCACCACCTCGACCTCCGGGTCCTGGGCCGCGAAGGCGTGTGCGGTGGCCCGGCCGATCCCCGTCCCGGCGCCGGTGACCAGCACGATGCGGGTGGCCGGTCGGTGCTGCGTGTGCTCGTTCATGCGGTCCACCCTCCGACCCTGCCGCCAGTGGCAAGGTCAAGCGGGTGCCCGGCTCCGGTCGGCGGCGGTGGGCGGAGGCCACCGGCGGCGGGCGGAGTACCGGCGGGGGCGGCGGGCCGGAACATCCGCCTCCGCTTGCTGTGCCGGGCGCGAACAGGCGCCGCCCGGGGGCGGTCGCGGGCCGGGCTGGCTGCTAGGAAGGTGCCATCGGAAGGCGCCGTCGGAAAGGTGCCGTCGGATCCGAACGGGGAGAACACGCATGAGCGACGAACGGTCCGAGAGCCTGTACGACGCGCTGGGGGGCATGGAGGCGCTCCGCCGTCTCAGCAACACCTTCTACGAGGGCGTCCTGGCCGACCCGGTGCTGAAGCCCGTCTTCGCGAACTTCACCACCACCCACATCGAACACGTCGCCGTCTGGCTGGCCGAGGTCTTCGGCGGCCCGGCCCGGTTCACCGCCGACCTCGGCGGCCACCAGGCGCTGCTCCGCACGCACCTCGGACTCGCCATCACCGAGGAGCAGCGCGGGCGCTGGATGGAGCTGATGGGCGCCGCCGTGCGGCAGGAGCTGCCCGGGGACGAGCTGCTGCGCCGCCGGGTGCTGGAGTACTTCGACTGGGGCACGAAGATCGCCAGGGACGTCTCGGCGGCGCCCGTCGGCGAGGACCTCGGGGAGCCGGGGCCGACCCCGCGCTGGGGCTGGGAGGGCCTGCGATGACGGTCGCCACCGAATCGCCCGTCGCCGAGGGCCTGCTGCTGCGCCCGTTCCGGGACGAGGACGCGGCTGCCCTGGTCGAGATCTACCGGGACGAGACACTGCGGCACTTCACCCGTACCCCTGTGGCGGACCTGGACGGGGCGGCCCGCTGGCTGGAGGCGCAGGAGCGCGGCCGGGCGGCCGGCGAGCGGTACAGCTTCGCCGTCCTGGCGCCCCTCGGCGGCCCCGCCGGGGCGTTGCCCGCCGACGGCGGCCTGGCCGGGGAGCGGCCGGCCGAGCTGGTCGCCAACGTGGTGCTCAAGCGCGGTGCGCCCGGTGCGCCGGCGGCCGAGGTGGGCTACTGGACGGCCGCCGCCGCCCGCGGCCGCGGCGTGGCCCCGCGCGCCCTGGAGGGGCTCACCCGCTGGGCGTTCGCGGCCTTCGCGGCGGACGGGCTGGTCCGGCTCGACCTGCTCCACCAGGTGGACAACACGGCCTCCTGCCGGGTGGCCGAGAAGGCCGGCTACCGGTTCGGGAGCGTTCTGCGGGCCGGCCCGCCGGAGTTCCCCCTGGACGGCCACCTGCACAGCCGCTCGGCCTGACCTGCACAGCCGCTCGGCCCGGCCCCCCATTGACGGGTTCGCGGCGAATCGGGTGGACGCGGGCCGGGGCGGCGGTCCAGAGTGCTCCCCATGGCTTCTCTGGTACGACATGTGACGATCGACTGCGCCGACCCCTACCGCCTCGGCGAGTTCTGGGCGAAGGTGCTGGACGGCAAGCTGGCCGACGACGACTTCCCGGGGGACCCGGAGGCCCTCCTGGAGACGCCGGGCGCGGTGCTGCTGTTCATCCGGGTGCCCGACGGCAAGACCGTGAAGAACCGCGTCCACCTGGACCTCCAGCCCCAGGACCGCTCCCGGGACGAGGAGGTGGAGCGCCTGCTGGAGCTGGGCGCCACCGTCCACGACGACCAGCGGCGCCCGGACGGCACCGGCTGGGTGACCATGGCGGACATCGAGGGCAACGAGTTCTGCGTCGAGCGCAGCGCCGCCGAGCGGGCCGCCACCGCCTGACCGGTCGCCGGCTCCCCGGCTCGCCGGCCCCCGACTCCTGGCTCCTGGATCCCGGGGTCACTCCCCGGCCACGGCCGCCCGCCAGCTCCACGAGGCCCTGCGCGGACGGCCGTTCAGCTCGCCGCGCCCGGTGCACCAGAGCAGGACGGCGGTGGACCCGCCGGGCGGGGCGTCGGGGAACAGGCGGGCCAGGACCGCCGCGCAGAGCCCGGCCGGGGGCCGCCAGGGCAGGCCGAGTCCGAGGGCGATGTCATGGGTGTGCAGCAGCAGTTCGGCCACGCCCATCGCGGCGAACCCGGCTGGGTCGCAGGGCCCGTAGTGCCAGGCCCGCAGGTCGGGCGGCGCGGCGTCCAGGGCGGTGGCCAGCAGGTGCCCGCAGGCCGTCACCACCGCCAGGACGTCCTCGGGCGGGGCATCGGCCCGCACGGTGAGGTCGAGCGGCAGGTATCCGGTGGCGGGCCGGGCGGCGAGCTGCCCGGCGTAGGCGAGCAGGTCGTGCGCGAGGTGGACGGCCGTCTCCCGGCAGCTCCACTCCAGCGGCCCGGCCGGCGCGGCCCAGGCCGGGCCGTCACCGGTGTGCGGACCGAGGGTGTCCCGCAGTTCCCCGAGCGCGGCCCGGACGTCGTCACCGTTCATGGCGGCAGCCTCGCACTTCCCCCCGGTGCGCCGGGCCCGTCCCGTGGGAGCGCGCGACGGCCCGCCGTCCGGGCGGTCCGGGCCGCCGGCCAGCCGGGCTGGATCGAGCGTCGGGCGGTTCGGGCGGCTCGCTGTGCCGGTCAGCCGAGCTGGATCGAGCGCTTGGCCAGGCCCATCCAGAACCCGTCGATCACGCTGCGCTGGCTGCCCAGGTCGGCCTCGCCGGCGCCGAGGGTGACGAACAGCGGGGCGAAGTGCTCGGTGCGCGGGTGGGCGAGCCGCCCGGCCGGGGCCTTCCGCTCGAAGTCGAGCAGCGCGTCCAGGTCCTCGGCGGCCAGGGCGCGGCGGCCCCAGTCGTCGAACTCGGCCATCACCGAGCTGATCCGGCCGTCGGAGCTGAGCGCCCGCAGGTTGTGGGTGAAGAAGCCGCTGCCGACGATCAGCACGCCCTCGTCGCGCAGCGGGGCGAGCCGGCGGCCGATCTCCAGCAGCCGCTGCGGGTCCAGGGTGGGCATGGAGACCTGGAGGACGGGGACGTCCGCCTCGGGGAACATCTCCACCAGCGGGACGTAGGCGCCGTGGTCCAGCCCGCGGTCCGGGATGTCCTGGACGGGCGTGCCGGGGGCGCGCAGCAGCTTGCGGACCCGCTCGGCGAGCGCGGGGGCGCCGGGGGCGGCGTACCGCACCCGGTAGTAGTGCTCGGGGAAGCCCCAGAAGTCGTAGACCAGCGGCACGGTGGTGACGGCCCCGAGGGCCAGCGGGGCCTCCTCCCAGTGGGCGGAGACCATCAGGACGGCTTTGGGGCGGGGCAGCTCGGCGGACCAGGCGGCCAGCTGGCCGGGCCACAGCGGGTCGTCGGCGAGCGGCGGTGCGCCGTGCGAGAGGTAGAGGGCGGGCATGCGCTCGGGGGCGGCGGTGCTCATGACGGCTTCTCTCGCTTTCAAAGTAGTTCAATTTTGAACCTCAACATGTCGACCGTACACCTTGGTTCGAATTTGAACAACAGGAGTACGCTTCCTCCATGGCCTCCCTGAACGAACCGCGCTGGCTGGACCACGACGAGATGGCCGCCTGGCGGGGCTTCGTCACCGCGAGCAACCTCCTGAACCGCCGGCTGGAACGCCAGCTCAAGGAGGACTCCGGCCTCTCGCACACCCAGTACGAGATCCTGGTGCACCTCTCCGCCGCCCCGGCCGGCTCGCTGCGGATGACCGAACTGGCGGAGAAGCTCGTCACCTCCAAGAGCGGGCTGACCTACCAGGTCACCCAGCTGGAGCGGATGGGCCTGGTGGGGCGCCGTTCGTGCCCCAGCGACGTGCGCGGCGTCTTCGCCGAACTCACCGACGAGGGGCGGGACATGCTGCGCCGGGCGGCGCCCGGCCACGTCGCCCTGGTCCGCGAGCTGCTGATCGACGTGCTCAGCCGCGAGCAGCTCGCCGTGCTGGCCGAGGGCCTCGGGGAGGTCAGTGCCCGGCTGCGTCTGGACGACGGGGCGTAGCGGGGGCGACGGCGGCCGCGGCCCGCTCCAGCAGCAGGGCGCGCTCCCGCGCGTTGCGGGCCAGCGACGCCGCCCGCTCGAACTCCGCCCGGGCCTCCTCGGCCCGCCCGAGCCGCGCCAGCAGGTCGCCGCGCACGCTCGGCAGCAGGTGGTACGCCCGCAGGGCCGGCTCCGCGGCCAGCGCGTCCACCAGCTCCAGTCCGGCCGCCGGGCCCCGGGCCATCGAGACCGCCACCGCGCGGTTCAGCTCGACCACCGGGGACGGCGTCAGCGCCGCGAGCCGCCCGTAGAGCGTGGCGATCATCGCCCAGTCGGTGTCCTCGTAGCGGGCGGCCCGCGCGTGGCAGGCGGCGATCGCGGCCTGGACCGCGTACGGCCCGGTGCCGGCCAGCCGCAGGGCCGCGAAGCCGCGCCGGATCAGCAGCCGGTCCCAGCGGGCGCGGTTCTGGTCGGCCAGCAGCACCGGCTGCCCGTCGGGCCCGGTGCGGGTCGCCGTCCGGGACGCCTGGAACTCCAGCAGGGCGGCCAGGCCATGGACTTCGGGCTCCTGTGGGGCCAGCCCGGCGAGTACCCGGGCCAGCCGCAGCGCGTCCTCGCAGAGCCCCGGCCGGAGCAGGTCGTCGCCGGCCGTGGCCGCGTAACCCTCGTTGAAGATCAGGTAGACGACCTCCAGGACGGACGAGAGCCGGGCCGCCCGGTCCTCGCCGCGGGGGACCTCGAACGGCACCCGCGCGGTGGCGAGCGTCCGTTTGGCCCGGACGATCCGCTGGGCGACGGCCGGTTCGGTGCTGAGGAACGCCCGGGCGATCTCCTGGGTGGTGAGGCCGCCCAGCAGCCGCAGGGTGAGCGCGATCCGGGCCTGGGCCGACAGCACGGGGTGGCAGGCGGTGAAGATCAGCCGGAGCAGGTCGTCGTCGATGTCGTCCGGCTCGGCCGGCTCCGGCGGCGCCACGTCCTCCAGCGTCCGGCCGACCTCCGCGAGCTTGCGCGCGTACGTCTCCCTGCGGCGGACCAGGTCGATCGCGCGGTGCTTGGCGGTGGTCATCAGCCACGCGCCCGGCCGGTCCGGGACGCCCTGCCCGGGCCACTGCTCCAGCGCCGCGACCAGCGCGTCCTGGGCGATCTCCTCAGCGATGCCGACATCCCGCACGATGCGGGTGACACCGGCGATGATCCGCGGGGACTCGATCCTGAACACGGCCTCGACCGCCGCGGTCGCGCTGCTCTCCGTCACGGCCACCCATCAGAGCAGCCGGACGGCACCGGGGCAAACGCGGCGCGGCGGCCGGGCGCGGGCCGGGCGGGTCGGGGATCAGGCCTCCGGCGGGGTGGTGTTCCCGTCGATCTGGCGCAGCTCGGCGCCGACCTTCCAGCTCTCCGGGTGGATCTCCAGGAACCGCTTGGTCCACTCCAGGGCCTCGGCCTTGTCCTTGCACTGCATGATGGCGTAGCCGCCGACGACCTCCTTGGTCTCGGTGAACGGCCCGTCGGTGAAGCTCAGCTTCCCGCCCTCCCAGGTGACCCGGGTGCCCTCGGCGGTCGGCAGCAGCCCGGCGGTGTCCAGCATCACCCCGGCCTTGGTGATCTCCTCGAACAGCGCCCCCATCCGCTGCTCGAACTCCGGACCCGCCGACTGCATGTCCGGGGCGTCCTGCTCGTCGATACGGATCAGTGACATGAAGCGCGGCATGGTGACTCCTCGGTCGGGAGGGCGGGGCTTCTCCCCGCCTCTCACTCCTGCGTCGAACGGGGAGCGGCCGTTTCGACAGCCGCGACGGAATTCTTTCCGGAGATTCCGGGAGCGGCCACCGCAGGGCGCCGGGCGGTCGTCTCCTGGGCCGAGATCGCGGCCGCCTCGGCGGTGGTCGCGGCGGTCAGGGCGCCGTCCGCGACCTCGACCTTCACCCCGGCCATCGCGCCGCCGGCGGCCACCTCGGCGACCGCGCCCGGGATCTGGTCGCGGCTGCTCAGCCCGGCGCCCGTCGCAGCTGCCAGGGCCCGGGGTGCGGCGGGCTCGCATCTGGCGCTCCCGACAGTTCAGTAGTTACTGAATTCAGTAACCGCTGTACTGTGGGAGTCATGGAACCGACCGCCGTGAACCCCCGCGATCCGCACCTGCCCGCCGAGGCGCAGGAGGCGGCCATGGAGCGGGTGGGCAAGGCCCTCGCCGACACCAGTCGGCGCCGGATCCTGCTCGCCCTGCTCGCCGCCCCGCACTACCCGGCCGACCTCGCCGAGGAGCTGGGCCTGACCAGGGCCAACGTCTCCAACCACCTCGCCTGCCTGCGCGACTGCGGCCTGGTGCGGACCGTCCCCGAAGGCCGCCGCACCCGCTACCACCTGGCCGACGACCGCCTCGCCCACGCCCTGCGGGACCTGCTCGCCGCCGTCCTGCCGCCCGAGAAGGAGCACTGACATGGGAGCGAACCACGGCCCCGCCGCCCCGGCCACCGTCAGCGGCGCCTACCGCCGCCGGATGCTGCTGACCATCACCGTCACCGCCGCCGTGCTGGTCCTCCAGGTGGTCGGCGGCCTGCTCTCCGGCAGCCTCGCCCTGCTCGCCGACTCCGGGCACATGCTGACCGACCTCTCCGGCGTCGCCCTCGCTCTGCTGGCCGTCCAGGTCGCCCAGCGCTCGCCCACCCTGCGGCGCACCTTCGGCCACTACCGGCTGGAGATCCTGGCCGCGCTCGCCAACGCCGTCCTCCTGGTCGCCGTCTTCGCCTGGGTCGCCTACGGCGCCGTCCGGCGCTTCGGCGAGCCCGTCGAGGTCCGGGGCGGCCTGATGCTGACCGTCGCGCTCGTCGGCCTCGCCGCCAACCTGGTCGGCGTCGTCCTGCTGCGCGGCGGCAAGGACCACAGCCTCAACCTGCGCGGCGCCTACCTGGAAGTGCTCGGCGACGCCCTCGGCTCGGTCGCCGCCATCGCCGCCGCCGTCACCATCCAGCTCACCGGCTGGCAGTACGCCGACCCGATCGCCTCGCTGCTGATCGGCGTGATGATCCTGCCGCGCGCCTACCTGCTGGGCCGCGACGCCCTGCGCGTCCTCCTGGAGGCCACCCCCGCGGACGTGGACCTCGCCGAACTCCGCACCCACTTCCTGGCCGAGGACGGCGTCCGCGAGGTCCACGACCTGCACGCCTGGACGATCACCTCCGGCATGCCCGTCCTCACCGCCCACGTGGTCGCCGACCCCCACCCGCCCGCCGACCTCCTCACCCGACTGGGCCGCTGCGCCGCCGACCACTTCGGCATCAGCCACGCGACGCTGCAGACGGAACCGGCCCGCCGCCTGTGCGACGAGGCGGCCCACGCCTGACGCCCCTCGGGAACCGTCCGCCCCGGCGCGCCTACGCCGGGGCGGACGGTCCGGCGTCGGAGGTCTCGCGTTCGGAACGGCCACGGCGCACGACGTCCGGAGTCCTGCGGATGGCGAAGGTCTCGGGGTGTCCGGGACCGAGGACGCGCGCCAGGTCGGCGGCGACCCGCTCGTCGGGAGCGACGGCTTCGTCGGCGCGCCTTCCATCCAGCGCCACCGTCAACTCCGGTGCGGGCCAACGGCCGCGGTGCGAATCCGTGTCCCGGTACGGACACGTCGAGTCGGCTCCGCCTCGGAGAGAAGAGAAAGGAATGGCCGTCAACTCGGCTGCGACGAGCGGCGAAGGAGGAGTGCCCACTCCTTTCCACTCTCAACTTATAGCGCACCGGGGGCCTTGCGGCAAGGCCCCGGTCATGACGCAGAATCTGCGGTCGAAGCCGATGTCGATGCACAGGGGAGTTCTGAATGCGTGTGGTGCTGTCCGCCTACGATTCGCGCGGGGGCGTCGAGCCGCTGGTCGGGCTCGCGGTGCGGTTGCGGGAGCGCGGCGCGCAGGTGCGGGTCTGTGCGCCGCCGGACGAGGAGTTCGCGAGGCGGCTGGCGGTGGTCGGGGTGGAGATGGTGCCGACCGGGCAGTCGGTGCGCGATCTGGTGACCGGGCGGACGCCGCCGTCACCGGGCGGTGTGGTCCGGCGGGCGGCCGACCTGGTGGCCGCGTTCTACGACGGCGTCATGTCGGTGGCCGAGGGGTGCGACGTGCTGGTGGCGACCGGTCTGGTGCCGGCGGTGGCCGGGGTGCGGGCGGCGGCCGAGAAGCTGGGCGTCCGTTACGTGTACGCGAGTTACCAGCCGGTCAGCCTGCCGTCCCCGCACCACCCGCCGATGCCGCGCCCCGGGCGGCCGCTCCGTTCGGACGTGACCGACAACCGGGTGCTCTGGGAGCAGGACGCCGTGGACGCGCAGGAGGTGTTCGGCGAGGTGGTCAACGCCCACCGGGCGTCGATCGGCCTGCTGCCCGTGGACAACGTCCGCGACCATGTCTTCACCGACCTGCCGTGGCTGGCCACGGACCCGACCCTGGCGCCGTGGCAGCGGCCGGCGGAGCTGGACGTGGTGCAGACCGGCGCGTGGGTCCTGCCGGACGAACGCCCGCTCCCCGCCGACCTGGTGGAGTTCCTGGACGCGGGCGCGCCGCCGGTGTACGTGGGCTTCGGCAGCGTTCCGGTGCGCGATCCGCAGGAGGTCGCCCGGGCGGTCGTCGAGGCGGTCCGCGCGCAGGGCCGCCGTGCGGTGATCTCCCGTGGCTGGGCCGACCTGGGGTCGGCCGACGACCGGGACGACTGCTTCGTCGTCGGTGAGGTCAACCACCAGGCGCTGTTCCGCCGGGTGGCGGCCGTCGTGCACCACGGTGGCGCGGGCACCACGACGACGGCGACCTGGGCGGGTGCGCCCCAGGTGGTGGTGGCCCAGGGCGGGGACCAGCCGTACTTCGCGGGCCGGGTGGTCGGTCTGGGCATCGGCGCGGAGCACGACGGGCCGACGCCGACCACCGAGTCGCTGTCGGCGGCGCTCAAGGTGGCGCTGGCCCCCGAGGTCCGTGAGCGGGCTGCGGCCGTGGCCGGTGCGTTCCGCACCGACGGCGCGGCGGTGGCCGCGGAGCTGCTGGTGGAGGGCCTCGGGCGGTAGCGGCCCGCCGTCGTCGCCAGTACCCGTCGCCAGTACCCGTCGCCACTGCACCTGCCGCCACTCCACTCCACCTGCCGCCACTACCCCGTCGCCGCGCCGATCTGGGCGACCAGGGTGCGCCAGTCGACCCGCCGCGAGGTGCTGGGAGCGGGCTCCGCGGTGTGGGCGGTGGAGGAGGCGGTGCGGGCGGCGGCGCGGGTGCGGCAGTCCCCGCAGCGGTGTTCGCCGTTCACCGGGCGGAAGGCACGGTCACAGGAGTCGCAGCAGACGGGTGCCGTCACGGTGCTCGGCTCCAGCGGGGCGGGCATCTTGCCCTCCAGGCGCCAACGCACCAGGGCGGCAGGAGACTTGACCTGGTCCGGCAGTCCGCTGGTCAGCGCGGCGCGCAGGGCGGCCGAACTCACTCCCCTGGCCAGCCACTCGGCGGCCAGGGGCGCCAACCGCCGTACCTCGCGGGCCCCCAGGGTCAGCCGGGGGTCGATCCGCCGCAGCTCCAGCAGCGCCCGCTCGGCATCGGTGGACCCGCCCTCGCCGAACCCGTGCTCGGTGAACTCACCCCAGGTGACGGCGGGTTCGAGGGCCGGCGGGGGAGGGAGGGGGGAGGTGTTCACCCTGGGTGTCACCCCCGGGAGGGCGGTGCCGGAGGACCGGACGGACGACGACCCGCGGCGACGTTTCCCGGCATCCGGCGGGACGCCGGGGCCGGACCGCCCCGCCCGCTCGAACTGTCCGTCGAACAACCGTTCCGCCTCCGCCGCGCCCAACGGCACGCTGGAGAGCAGGGATTCGGTTCGCACCTGCCCGGCGGCGCCGCGCCGCCGGGTGGTGTGCAGCAGTCCCGCGCGGGCGAGTTGGCGGCGGGCGCGATCGGTGGTGACGCGCCCGCCGGAGAGCCCGGCGGCGAGGGCCGTCACCGTGGTGGCGCGGGCCTTCGCCGGGCCCAGTGCCAGGGCTCGTACAAGGAGTCGAAAGGCGGAGTCCGACAACTCGTCGTCCCACACCAAGGAGTTGGCAATCTGGGTGAAGTCGCGCGACGGCGCGATAGCATGCAGGAGCATCGTCAGTGGAGGCCTTACCACTCGGCGTATGAAGAGCCCGGCCGCGTGCGCTAACACGTTGCCGGGCTCGCCCCATTCTTCGGGGGCGATCCGCTTCTGGCGGTCACGGTACACCCAAATGACGGCCGGTCAGCACGGTACGAACTGAAATGATTACCCGTTGTAGTGATGATCCGTGTCCTTGGTGGGCCGCAGCTCGGGCGGCAGCGGGGGCGCCTCCGAGAGCTTCACGGCCAACCCGCGCGCGAGGTCGAAGGCCGTCACCGGATCGCCCTGGTCGGCCCAGACCTCGGCGCCGCACCAGCGGCCGATCAGCCGGAACTGCTCCAGCGCCTCCGCGGGCAACTCGGCCTTGCCGCAGTAGTAGGCGAGCAGGTGGCGCAGCATCGGCAGCCGCTCGTCGTCCGCCGGGACGGCCGCCAGCGCCGTCGCGACCGCCTTCAGCCGCTCCTTGGCCTTCTCCCCGGCCAGCGTGGACCCGAGGGTCTTGCGCTTCTCCAGCTCGGACAGCGCGTGCAGGTAGATCCCCGGCAGCGGGCTCCCGGCCGGAGCGTGGTCCATCGCCCGCTCCGCGAACGCCAGCATCTGCTTGTCCGAGCCGAACCACTTGGCGCACCAGTACTGCATGCCCTGCCAGTGCGCCTCGTAGTGGTGCGGGGCCCGCTCGGCCAGTCCGGCCCAGAGCGGCTCGAACTGCTCCGGGGTGTACTGCGCGCCGCGCGCCGTCGTCACCATGACCACCCACGGAGCCGGGTCCCGCGGTGCCAGCAGCGCGGCGCGGCGGGCCGCCTCGATCGCGGCGGGCAGCAGCTCGCGGAACTTCGCCATGTCCTCGGCGGGCACCTCGTGCGCGTACTTGGAACCGCGGATCGCCCAGGCGCGGTGCACCATCTGCTTGGCCTCCAGGGTGGCCGCGTCGCAGCTGTCCGGGTCCGCGGCGCGCCAGGCCGTCAGCCAGGCGTCGTCCTCGTTGGCGATGCTCGCCAGCAGCTCCAGCCGCGACCAGCGCTCCTCCCAGTCCTGGCCGGCCGCCTCGACGTGGGCGGCGGCGGGCCGCCAGTCCCCGCCCCAGGCCGCGTCGGCTATCGCCTGGGACCGTTGGCGCCGCTCCTCCGGCACCGGCGGCCCGGACCGGCGCGGGTCGAGCCGTTCGCGGGGGACGAGGCCGAAGGCGGCCGGATCGAACCGGTGCCTGGCCCACTCCACGGACTTGGTGGCGCGGGACTTCTTCACCGCGAAGTAGACGAGAACGGCCACGAGAATGAGCAGGAAATGGGTCACGGCGGCGAATCATCCCTGGTGGGAGGGGGTGAATGCAACGTCGAAAAAGGCTCGCCGAACACCCTTTTCCATGCAAACATGCCCTATATGGGGACGATTCTGTACGGCGCCCAGGTCACTCTCCGCCCCGCCGCGGAGGCGGACATCCCGGCCCTCGTGGCCATCCGCGGCACGCCCGAGGTCTTCGCGCGCTGGCGCGGTGGCGCCGATCTCGCCGACGCCGTCGCCACCGACCTCAAGGAGCCGGGCACCGAGACCCTGGCGATCCTGGTCGAGGGTCAGGTGGCCGGCGCCATCCAGTGGTACGCCGAGAACGACGACGAGTACCGCCACGCGGGCATGGACATCTACCTCGACCCGGCCCGCCACGGTCGCGGCCTGGGCACCGACGCCGTCCGCACGCTGGCCCGCCACCTCGTCGCCGACCACCACTACCACCGCCTGATCATCGACCCGGCGGCGGACAACGCGGCGGCGATCCGCTGCTACGAGAAGGTCGGCTTCCGCCCGGTGGGCATCATGCGCCAGTACGAACGCGGCTCCGACGGCAGCTGGCACGACAACCTGCTGATGGACCTGCTGGCCGACGAACTCCGGTAGTGGCCGGGGCCCCGGCCACGGGCCCTACCGCGCGTCCGGCGGCCGCGGTGCGTGCCGGGCCTCCTGCTCGGCGGCCTCGGCCGCTTCGGCGAGGCGCTTGATGGCGGCCAGCCGTCGGTCCCAGTCGGTCGCGAGCGCCGCCATCCACCGGGCCGTCGCGTCGAGCGCCGCGGGCCGGACCGCGTACCGCACCTCGCGGCCGGCCCGGGCGGCGGTGACCAGCCCGGCACCGTCCAGGACGGCCAGGTGCTTGACCACCGCCTGCCGCGAGACGGGCAGCCGCTCGGCGAGCGTGGTCGCGGTGGCCTCGCCCCGTTCGGCCAGCAGGTCCAGCAGCTGACGCCGCGTCGGGTCGGCGAGGGCGGCGAGCACACCGTCGACCGGCTCGGCGCCGCCGCGGTCACCGTCGCTCACGCGGGCGGCTGTTCGGCGCGCTTGCGGAGCGCGTCGAGCACCTGGGGCCATCCGCCGGAGTTGTCCTCGACCGCCTTGCCGCGCAGCTCCTCGGAGCCGGCCAGGGCGGCGAACCCGCTCTCGACCACGCGCAGCCGCGTCCCCGCGCCCTCCGGGGTCAGTGTGAACTCCACGAGGGTGCTGTTGTCCTCGCGCAGGTCCTCGCCGGGGAAGGCGCTGGCCCAGCGGTAGGCCAGGTAGGTCGGCGGCTCGACCTTCTCGACCCGCACCGGGAAGACCCCGTACTCGGGGTTCTTCGCCACCATCGACTCGCCCTCGCGGGCCACCGTGCCGGCCAGGCTTGCCTCCTCGGCCACCCAGAACCCGGGCTGGGCCACCAGGGTCCAGACCAGCTCCGGGGATGCCGCGATCAGGGTCTCGCGCTCGATCCGGTCCTCACTCATGGGGAACTCCTTCGTCGCTGCCAACTGTGTGCAACCCCAGAGTTGCACGTGGGTCGGCCAAGTGCAACCGGAGAGTTGCGCGTCGATGCGGCCTTCGACGGCGGGCGGCCCACGGCCCGCGCCCCGGTGTCCGGCGCTCGGTGCTCGGGCGGGGGCGCGAGCACCATCGGCCAGGCCTCCCCGCCGGCGAGCAGGTCGTCGAGCGTCTCGT
The DNA here is from genome assembly GCF_044540385.1 of Kitasatospora sp. NPDC086009. Lineage (NCBI taxonomy): Bacteria > Bacillati > Actinomycetota > Actinomycetes > Kitasatosporales > Streptomycetaceae > Kitasatospora > Kitasatospora sp. NPDC086009. The sequence continues at coordinate 44,838 of NZ_JBITSA010000025.1, read as the reverse complement.
CCGGGCCCGCCGTGAACACCACCGTCGCGGGCGCCGCCCGCGCGTACAGCTCCGGCTCCACCGCGGCCCCGGCCCGGAGCACCAGCACGGCCTCCGGGTCGACGGACGAGCGGCCGGTGAAGGCCGCGAGGTCGACGCCGGCCCGGTCGAGCGGCGCCGGGTACACGGCGACCTCGACCACCAGGCGCTCACCGGCCAGGGCGCGCTCGGCCCAACCGTCGGTCCGCACCAGGTGGAGCACGCCGTCGCCCTCGTGGCAGTGGGTACCGAGCCGGGCGACGGCGCGCTCGGCCGGCGGGCCGTCGGGGTCGACGAGGAGGGCGACGACGGGCACGTCGGGCTCGTCGGGGTCGATGCCGGGGCGGACGAGGAGCCGGGCCACGGGGGACCTCCGGGGTCAGGGCGGGCGGACGGGGTCACCGTAGGGCACGCCGCCGACGGAGCCCGCCGGTGCGGGGGCGAAATCGGGTGTGCCGTGCCCGGTCGATCCGTAGGGTGGCGCAATGATCATTTCTCATGAGGTGGCCGGGAGCGGCCCGGCGGTGGTCCTGCTGCACTCCACGGTCTGCGACCGGCGGATGTGGGACGGGCAGGTGCCCGCCCTGGTCGGAGCGGGCTTCCGGGTGGTCCGCTGCGACCTGCGGGGCTTCGGCGGGACGCCCGTCCCGGACCGGCCGTACGACAACGCCCGGGACGTCCTGGACCTCCTGGACGGGCTCGGGATCGAGCGTGCGGCGCTGGTCGGGGCGTCCGGCGGGGGCCGGGTCGCGCTGGCGCTGGCGGCGCGATGGCCGGACCGGGTGACGGCGCTCGCGCTGCTCTGCACCGCGCTCGCCGGGCAGGAACCGAGCGCCGAACTCCGCGCCTTCGGCGAGCGCGAGGACGCGCTGATCGAGGCGGGGGACATCGCCGGAGCGACCGAGCTCAACGTGCGGACCTGGCTGGGTCCCGAGGCGGGCGAGGCCGTCAGGGAGCAGGTGCGCCGGATGCAGCGGCACGCCTTCGACGTCCAACTGGCCGCCGAGGAGGACTTCCCGCAGATCCGGGTCGAGACCGACCCGGCCGCCGTCACGGCGCCCACGCTGCTGGTCACCGGCGCGCACGACTTCGCCGACTTCGGTCGGATCGCCGACCGCCTCGCCGAGCGCATCGCCGGTGCCCGCCGCCTCGACCTGCCCTGGGCCGGCCACCTGCCCGCCCTGGAGCGGCCCGACGAGGTCAACGCGCTGCTGGTCGACTTCCTGGGCGCCGGCGCCGGCCTCCTCGCCGCCGCGCAGGCCGCGGGGAGCTGAACGACGGCTCCGGGGCGGCTCGTCGGCTCAGGCGGCCGCCGCCCCCGGGCAGCCGCAGGAGCGGCGGATCACCAGACGGGCGGGGAAGGTGTGCGCGCCCGCCGGGACGGGCTGCTCGTTCGCCTTGGCGGTCAGCACCAGGTCCACGGCGGCCCGGGCCATCTCGCCCTGCGCGGTGGCGACGGTGGTGAGCGGCGGCCCGGCGATGACGGCCTCGGCGATGTCGTCGAAGGCGGCCACCGCGAGGTCTTCCGGCACCCGGATGCCCAGGTCGTCGGCGGCGCGCAGCAGTCCGATCGCCTGGTCGTCGGTCGCGCAGAACACGGCGGACGGCCGGTCGGGCCGGGCCAGCAGGGCGAGGGCCTCGGCGTGGGCCCGGACGCGGTCGAAGGGCGCGGGCGTCAGCCGGCCGTCGGTGGGCAGCCCGGCCTCGGCCAGGGCGGCCGCCCAGCCGGCGGTCCGCGAGGTCACCGGGTCGTTCGGGCTGAGCGCGAACGTCCCGCCGAAGCAGTGGACGTCGGCGTGCCCGTGGGCCAGCAGGTGGCGCACCATTTCGCGGGCGCCGCCGTCGTCGTCGGCGACCACGGCCGCGCCGGTCTCGGTCTCCGCCCGGTGGTGCAGCAGCACGACGGGGGTGCCGTCGGTGGCCTCGAACCCGGCCACCCCGGGGACGGACGGGTCCTGGGTGACCAGGATCAGCCCGTCCACCTGCATGCCGAGGAAGGCCCGGATGTAGTGCGCCTCCCGCTCGTCGGCGTAGTCGGAGTTGCCGATCAGCAGCAGTCGGCCGCGCTCGGCCGCCGCCTGCTCGACCATGTGCGCGAGCCCGGCGAAGAACGGCTGCCGGGCGTCCGGCACGACCATGCCGATCAGGTTGGTCCGGCGGCGGGCCATCGCCTGGGCCACCCGGTTCGGCCGGTACCCCAGCTCCTCGACCGCCGCCAGGACACGGGCGCGGGTGGCCGCGGCCACCGGTCGTGGTCCGTCGTTGATCACATAGCTGACCACCGCCGTCGACGTTCCCGCCGCCCGCGCCACGTCGTCCCGCGTCACCCTTGCCATGCCCGCGAGCCTACACATCACCGCTGACCAGGCCCGAAGACGCCGGACCGACCGGTGTCCGGAGTCCGGACGCGCCGGCCCCCCGGGGGCGTCCGGCCGCCGCCGGCCCCCCGCGGCCGGAGGGCGGCGGCGCGATGGTCGGGCCGGCCTCGGAGGCCTGACCCGCCCGGCACGGGCACCCGCCTGAACGGGCACCCGCCCCGGCGCGGGTGCCCGTCCGGCGCTAGTAGGTGTGATCGGCCGTCACGTCCGCCGAGAGGTTGAGCGCGCGTTCCGCTGCCTCCCCCCGCAGGGCCAGCAGGGTCAGCGTCAGCGCGTCGACCACCGCCAGGTGGACCAGCCGGCTGGCCGTGGTCTCCAGGCCGAAGACGAGGTCCTGCCCGCCGGCGACCAGTGTGTGGGTGGCGGCCTCGCTCAGCGGCGAGTGGGCGTAGCTGGTGAGCGCGACGACGCTCGCGCCGGCGTCGCGCGCCCGGCGGGCGGTGTCGACCACGGTCGGTGACGCGCCGGTGTGGCTGACGGCCAGGCAGACCCCGGTGGCCGGGAGCCCGGCGGCGGCCAGCTGCGCGGTGAGCGGGTCGGCGGGGGCGTCGACCGGGATGCCCAGGGCGCGCAGGCGGTAGGCCGCGTCCAGGACGACCGCGCCGGAGAGGCCGGTGCCGACCAGGACGACCCGGTCGGCCGCGTTCAGCAGCTCGGCCGCCGCCCGCAGGGCCTGCGCGGACAGCGTGGTGGCGATCCCGTCGAGTGCCTCACGGGCGGCGCGGACGGTGTCGGTCAGCGCGCGGGCCGCCGGGTCCGCCTCCTCCGAGGGGTCCGGCGCGGGGGCCGGGGTCTGGCGGACGGCCGCGATCTTCAGCTCCTGGTAACCCTTGAAGCCGAGCCGCTGGCACGCCCGCACCACGGAGGAGGAGGCGGTGCCGGCCAGTTCGGCGACGTCGCTCACGCTCAGGTGCACCAGATCGGCCCCCCGGTCGAGGACGACCTGCGCGACGCGCGCCTCGGTGCCGCGCAGCTCGCCGAGGCGGGCGCGGATGTGGGCGGCCAGCTGGGATTCCAGTGGCGAGAATTCGGAACGCTCTTCCATGGATCTAGAGTAGCGTGGAATTCCATTCCAGCCCGTCGGGGGGGAGCTTCGCCATGCCCGCAATCGCGTCCGCGCTGCCGAGCGGTGGGTCGGCGGCGGCCGTGCCGGTCGCCGTCCTCACCGCGGCGGTCCTGCACGCCGTCTGGAACGGGCTGGCCCACCGGATCCGGGACAAGCTGGTCGGCTTCGCCCTGATCAACCTCACCTGCACCGCCTGCGCGGTGGTCCTGGTCGCGCTCAACCCGCTGCCGGCCGCCGGGGCCTGGCCGTACCTCCTCGCCTCCGTGGCGATGCAGGTCTCCTCCCAGCTCCTGCTGCTGCGCGCCTACCAGCTCGGCGACTTCGGGCAGATGTACCCGATCGCCCGGGGTTCGGCGCCGCTGCTGGTGGCGGTGCTGTCCGTGACGGTGCTCGGCCAGGCCCTGGGCGGCGGCGAGCTGCTGGGCGTGCTGGTGATCTCCTGCGGCCTGATCGGGCTGGCCTTCGCCCGGGGGATACCCGGGCGGGCGCAGCTGCCCGCTCTCACCGCCGCCGCCGGTACCGGCGTGATGATCGCCTCGTACACCGTGCTGGACGGCAGCGGGGTCCGGCACGCGGGCACCGTCGGCGGCTACGTGGCCTGGCTCTTCCTGCTCCAGGGGCCGTGCCTGGCGCTGATCGCCCGGATCCGCCGGGGCCGCGGCCTGCTCGTCGGGGCCGGCCCGGTGGTGCCGGTGGGGATCGTCGGCGGGGTGCTCTCCCTGACCGCCTACGGGCTGGTGGTCTGGGCGCAGTCCCGGGGCAGCCTGGCGGCCGTCGCCGCGCTGCGCGAGACGAGCATCGTGATCGCCGCGCTGATCGCGACCGTGGTCTTCCGCGAACGGCTCGGACGGCTGCGGATGACCGCGAGCGCCACCGTCCTGGCCGGGATCGCCGTGCTGGAGCTCGCCCGTCCGTAGCGGCCGGGCGAGCACCGGGCGGCTCAGGGGACGATGACCGTCAGCGTGCTCCTGGTGAGCCGGAATCCGAGCGACTCGTACAGCCGGCGGGCCGCGTTGCCCTCGGTGACGGCCAGCCCCATCCCGGGGTTCCCGCGGCCGGCGAGGTCGGCCATCACCCGGCGCATCAGGTCGCGGCCGAGCCCCGGGTAGCCGAGCTCCGGGTGCCGGAAGACATGGGCGATCCAGGGCAGGCCCTCGTAGTCGGTCACGACGGCGCCGGCCACGACCCGGTCGTCCGCGTCCACGACCAGGGCGCTGGACGGCAGCACGGGGCCGACCACCCCGCCGGCCAGCAGGCTGCGCAGTTCCTCCCGCGAGGTCCGCTCGTCGTGGTCGGGGCGGTGGTCGGGGTGGCCGGGGCCGAACGCGGCGCCCAGCGCCGGGGCGAGCTCCTCGGCGGGGCGGTCGCACGGCACGCTGCGGTACCCCTCCCGCAGCGGGGTCCGCGCCCAGTCCGGCCATCCGGCCGGCGGCGGATCACCGGCGAGGTCGCGCAGCATGGTGTGCCCGAGCCGGAGCGGGCGGGCCCCGCGGCGCCGCAACCGCTCGCCGAAGCCCACCCGGCTGGAGACGACCCAGCCCGACATGTCCGTCAGCACGAACTCCACCGGGTCGACGGCGCTCACGGCCTCGCCCCCGGGCGTCCCCGGGCCCATGACCTCCAGCAGACCGGCCCAGGGCCGGCCCTCCCGCTCGCCGCGCTGGTAGCGGACGACCGGAAGGCCGTCGGCGTCGCGCCCGAACTCCCAGTCGGGTTCCATCTCTGTCACGCGGTCCATCCGATCTCCGAGAGCCGTCCTGCCTCCGCCATGCTCGTCGGGCGGCCGTTCGTGGATCAAGTGGCCGGGGTCTGCCTGCCCGGTCCGGTCACGACACCGTCGCCGCCCTGACACAGAGCACGTCCGGCAGGTGGGAGAGCAGCAGCGACCAGCTCTCGCCCTCGTCGGGGCTGCCGTAGACCTCGCCGGTGCGGTTGCCGAAGTAGATCCCGGCCGGTTCGGCGTCGTCGGTGCGCAGGGCGTCGCGCAGGACGACGCCGTAGTGGTCCTCGCCCGGCAGACCGTTGGCGAGCGGCTGCCAGCTGTCCCCGCCGTCCTCGGTGCGGTAGACCCGGCAGCGGCGGCCCGGGGGGATCCGGTCGCCGGCGCCGCCGAGCGGGAAGAGGTAGGCGGTGTCGGCCCGGCGCGGGTGGGCGGCGACGGCGAAGCCGAAGTCGGCGGGCAGGCCGTCGGTGACGGAGCGCCAGCTCGCGCCCGCGTCGTCACTGCGGTACACGCCGCCGTGGTTCTGCAGGTAGAGGCGGTCCCGCCGGACGGCGTCCGGTGCGATCTTGTGCACGCACTGGCCGAACTCGGGGTACTGGCTCTCCTCCGGGAAGAACTCCGCGCGCAGCCCGGTGTTGGAGGGCTCCCAGCTCGCGCCGCCGTCCTTGCTCCGGTAGAGGCCGCCGCTGGAGACGGCGACGAGCAGGCGTCCGGGGTCGCGCGGATCGGTGAGGACCGTGTGCAGCCCCTGGCCGCCGTACCCGGCGCCCCATTCGGACCGCTGCGGATGGTTCCAGAGCGGCTCGACCAGGGCGAAGGTCTCGCCGCCGTCCTCGGAGCGGAACAGCGCCGCCGGTTCGGTGCCCGCGTAGACCACGCCGGGCGCCTCCTCACCGGCCGGCTGGAGCTGCCAGACCCGGGTGAGCGACGCTCCGGTGTGCTCGGGGAAGCGGACGGCCGGCTTCGCCGGCTCGAACCAGCTCGCGCCGAGGTCGTCGGAGCGCCAGACCGACGGGCCCCAGTGGCTGCTGTCCGCACCGACCAGGAGCCTGGTCCGGCCGCCCCGGCGATCGATCGAGACGGCGTAGATCGCGTTCATCGGGAAGTGCGGCCCGCTGAACTGCCAGTCCGCCCGGGATCGGCTGCGGCCGAGAAAGAGGCCCTTCTCCGTCCCGACGGCCAACAACACCTCGGTCATACCGGCCACCACCTGTTCGGCGCAACGGCCCCCACCGGACACCCCTCCACGGGTCAGTGTCCCGCCACCCGCCCGGGGCCACACCTTGCCACGCCGACGCGGCGAGGTGCCGGGAGCGGTGCGGCGGCCGGCGCCACCCGGGCGGCGCCGGCCGCCGCACCGGAGCTCAGCCCCGGCAGCCCTCCAGCAGGCGCAGCCACACCTCGCTGATCGTGGGGTACGCGGGCACGGCGTGCCAGAGCCGGTCGATCGGCACCTCGCCGACCACCGCGACGGTGGCCGAGTGCAGCAGCTCGGCCACCCCGGGGCCGACGAAGGAGGCACCCACCAGTACCTGACGGTCCTGGTCGAAGACCACCCGGGCCCGCCCCCGGTAGTCGTCGCCGTACAGCGAGGCGCCGGCGACGGCACCGAGGTCGTGGTCGATCGACCTGACCCGCAGCCCGGCCCGCTCGGCCGCCTCCAGCGTCAGACCGACGGCCGCCACCTCCGGCTCGGTGAAGACGACCTGCGGCGCTCCGGCGCTGTCGGCCGACGCGGCGTGCGCGCCCCAGCGCGCGGTGTCCAGTGCCCGCCCCTCGGCCCGCGCGACGATCGCCGCACCCGCGATCCGGGCCTGGTACTTGCCCTGGTGGGTGAGCAGCGCCCGGTGGTTCACGTCCCCGGCCGCGTACAGCCAGTCGCCGTCGACGCCGAGCACGGTGCAGCTGTCGTCCACCTCCATCCAGGTGCCCGGCTTCAGGCCGACCTGCTCCAGGCCGACGTCCGCCGTGCGCGGGGCCCGGCCGGTGGCGTAGAGCACCTCGTCGGCGGTCAGCCGCTCGCCGCCGTCCAGCACCAGCGTCACCCCGGCGCCGTCGACGCGCTCCAGCGAGGCCACCGCCGCGCCGAAGCGCAGGTCCACCCCGGCGGCCCGCAGGCCCTCCGCGACCAGCTCGCCCGCGAACGGCTCCATCCGGGGCAGCAGCGCGTCGCCGCGCACCAACAGGACGACCTGCGAACCGAGCGCGCGCCACGCGGTGGCCAGCTCCACGCCGACCACGCCGCCGCCGACCACCGCCAGCCGCCCGGGCACGGTGGCCGAGCCGGTCGCCTCCCGGTTGGTCCACGGCCGGGACTCGGCCAGGCCGGGGACGCCCTCCGGCAGCACCGGCCGGCTGCCGGTGCAGACCGCGACGGCGTGCCGGGCGGTGAGCAGCCGCTCGGTGCCGTCCTCCGCCTCGACCGTGACCGCCCGTTCGCCGGCCAGCCGGCCGTGCCCGCGGACCAGCTCGATGCCGGTGTCACGGAGCCACTGGACCTGGCCGTCGTCCTGCCAGTGCGAGGTGAACGAGTCGCGCCGGGCCAGGACGGCGGCCGCGTCCAGCGCCCGGTCGCCGACGGCCTCCCGCGAACCGGCCACCGCGCGGGCGCCGGCCAGCGCGGCCACCGGGCGCAGCAGCGCCTTGCTCGGCATGCAGGCCCAGTAGGAGCATTCACCGCCGACCAGTTCGGCCTCCACGATCACCGTGCGGAGCCCGGCGGCGGCGGTCCGGTCGGCGACGTTCTCGCCGGTCGGGCCGGCGCCCACCACGATGACGTCGTACTCCTCGGGGGTGGTCGTCACGTGCGGTCCTCCGTCGTGTCGATGGTCACCCCGGCGCGCAGGGCCAGGGTCACGGGCGTGCGTTCGCAGACGTCGAGCAGCCGGGCGCGCTGGTCGTCGTCCAGGGCGCCGGTGAGCGAGACGAGGCGCGAGACCCGTCCGTGCTGCCCGTCCGTCTCGTAGTCGAGCCTGACCCGGACGGCCTCCAACGGCCACTCCTTGCGCGCCGCGTACATCCGCAGGGTGATCGCGGTGCAGGAGCCGAGTGCGGAGAGCAGCAGCGCGAACGGCTCCGGCCCGGTGTCCGAACCGCCGCGGCGCACCGGCTCGTCGGCGGTCAGCGGGTGGGTGCCGGCCAGCACGTCGACGTGGAACGGCACGTCGGCGCCGCTGCCGGTCACCTCGGCGGTGGTGACCCGCCGGAACCTCGGCGGCGCCGCGGCCGCCTCGGCGCCGGTCGTGCTGGTCGGGGTCTGGCTCATGGCGGGCGGCCTCGCTCTCGTTCGGTGGCACGGGCGCCCGGAGGGACACGGGCGCCGTGCCCATCCTGCGCCGCCCGGCCCGCCGCGCGCAGCCGAACACGCGGGCGAGTGCGCTGAGGGGCAAGCACCCGGGCGCGCAGAGGGTGGATCACCGGGCCGGGCCGCCGCGCACAGCGGCGCGCCGACCCCGCCCGGGCCGGCGGATCACCGGGCCCCCACGATCACCGGGCCTACGACCACCGGGCCCCCACGATCACCGGGCCGCGGAGCCTTCCGGGCCCACCCGCTCCGCGAGTTCCGCCAGCACCGCCGCCGTCTCCGCCGGCCGGGAGAACATCGGCCAGTGCCCGGTCGGCAGCTCCCGCAGCTCCCACTCCGGGCCGCCGAGCTGCGCGAAGTACGGATGGCCCGAGGCGATCATGGCGCGGACCTGCTCCAGCGGGAACGAGCAGGAGATCAGCGCCTTCGGCAGGTCCGCCCCGGCGCCGGTCAGCCGCAGCGGCTCGGTGAAGGTGGCGGCCGGCTGGTCGGTGGCGCGCTCGCGGACGGCGGCGCGGGCGGCCTCGTCCAGGCCGTCCGCGCTGCTGCCGGCGGCGGCGAGTTCCTCCCAGGACGGCAACGGGTGGCGGCCGTCGACCAGGGTGGCCAGCACGTGGGCCCGGTGCTCGGGCTCCCAGAGGTCGCCCAGCGCGGCGCCGTCGGGGACGGGACCGCTGTCGAGGTAGACCACCCGCCGGATCCGCTCGGGCATCCGGTCGGCCGCACCGGTGACCGCGGTGCTGCCGCCGCTGTGGCCGACGAGGACGACGTCCCACAGGTCCTCGCGGGTCAGCAGGTCGGTGAGGTCGGCGATGTGGGTCTCCACGCCGACCTCGGGCCCCGGCTCGGCGGCACGCTCGGCCATCCCGGCCGGGGTCACCGCGTGGACGGTGTGCCCGGCCTCGCGCAGCGGGCGGGCGACGTCGTCCCACGCCCAGGCGCCCAGCCAGAAACCGGGAACGAGAACGAAGGTACTCATGGGACCACTCCTTGTCCGGGGGGAATCCGTCAGGACCGACTCTAGGATCGGAGCCGGACAGATCTCGCCCGGATTGATTCCGGATCCCGGCCGGGTCGGCACGGGCCGGCCGGCCGACGAAGGGGGAGCCGATGAACCACCCGGTCAGCCGGGTCCTGGCCCTGCTGGAGCTGCTCCAGGCCAGGCCCGGCCTCACCGGCCCGGAGCTGGCCGCCCGCCTGGAGGTGGACGAGCGCACGGTGCGCCGGTACGCCGCCAGGCTGGCCGACCTCGGCATCCCGGTGCAGGCCGACCGCGGCCGCTACGGCGGTTACCGGCTGCGCCCCGGATTCCGGCTGCCGCCGCTGATGCTCACCGCGGACGAGGCGGCCTCGGTGGTGCTCGGACTGCTGGCCGGTCGCCGGTCGGGGCTGTCGGTGGGGGAGCAGGCCGCCGAGTCGGCGCTGGCCAAGATCCAGCGGGTGCTGCCGACGGAGCTGCGCGAGCGGGTCGAGGCGGTGGAGCAGACCCTGGGGCTGACCTCGGCGCCCGCCGCCGGCCCGAGTCCGGCCGGAGCCGCGCTGTTCGCGCTCGCCGAGGCGGCCCGCCGCCGGCGCCGCGTCCGGCTCGCCTACCGCGACCGCCTGGGCGTCCCTAGCGAGCGCGAGTTCGACCCGTACGGGCTGGTCTTCCACTCGGGCCGCTGGTACACCACCGGGCTGGACCACCGCAGCGGCGAGCTGCGGACCTTCCGGCTGGACCGGATCGGGACGGCGGAGCCGAGCGGGACGCCCTTCGAGCCGCCGGAGGACTTCGACCCGGTCCAGCGGGTGGTGGAGTCGCTGGCCTCGGTGCCGTGGACGCACGAGGTGGAGGTGCTCCTCACGACCACCCTCGACGAGGCCCGGCAGCGGATCCCACCCGTGGTCGGGACGCTCACCGCGGCGGACGACGGCCGCGTCCTGCTGCGCGCCCGGGCCCAGAACCTCGACGGGTTCGCGGTGATGCTGGCCGGGCTGGGCCGGCCGTTCACCGTCCTGCGCCCGGACGCGCTGCGCACGGAGGTCCGGGCGCTCGCCGCCCGGCTCGCCGGGTGGGCCGAGCAGGGGTGAGCGGGCCCGGGCACCGGATCAGTGCACGGCGGGCGCGAGCTCGTCCGTGACCGGCCGGTCCTCGGAGGCCCCGCCGCGCATCAGCCGCTGCGGCCGCCGGACCAGCAGGTAGCCGACGCCCGCCAGGGTCACCAGGCCGACGCCCAGGAGCGCGGCCCACACCTGGTACCAGGGCGCGCCGGGCGGCGCCAGGATGCTGCGCGGCCAGCAGATGTTGACCACCTCCAGCCCGGTCCACAGCACCGCCAGGGCGTTGATCACCGTGCCGGCGCGCCCGTACGAGACCTGGCCGGACGGCCGCCACACGCCGCGCAGCCTGGCCACCAGCGCGGCCACGCTGAGCAGGAAGAACGGCAGGAAGGTCGCGGCCGTGCCGAAGGTGATCAGGCTGCCCATAGCGGTGGACTCCAGCCCCAGCGGCAGCGCGGCGGAGCTGACCACGGTCGCCGCGACCAGCCCGCCGATCGGCGCCCGGTGCCGGTTGACCCTGCGGACCTGGCCGGCGAACGGGAAGACGCCGTCCCGGGCCAGCGAGTAGAGGCCGCGGGCGGCGCCGCCCTGCGAGGCCAGCAGGCAGGCGGTGAACGAGATCAGCACGACGACCACGAACGGCTTGGCGGACCAGTCGCCGAAGGCCGAGGTGACGGCGGTGGTGACCGGGTCGAGGTCCTCCCCGCGCACCACGGCGGCCGGGTCGGGGTGGGCGAGTTCCACGGCGACGGCGTTCAGGATCACCACGACGCCGACGCTCATCAGCGCCCACCACATCGCCCGCGGGACCTGCCGGCTCGCGTCCTTGGTCTCCTCGGCGGTGGAGACGCACGCGTCGAAGCCGATGAACGCCCATCCGCCGACCGCGATCACGGCCAGGAAGGCCGCTCCGGTGGAGACCCCGGCGGTGGCGGGGGCGTCCAGGAGGTCGGTCACCAGGCCGAAGCCGTGCGCCCGGAAGAGCAGCAGCAGCGCGAGCCCCACCAGCACGGAGGCGACCGTCTCGGCGGCGATGCCCAGCGAGACGAACCGGCGCAGCACGTTGACGCCGTAGGCGTTGACCAGCGTGCAGGCGAGCAGGAACGCGGCCGACACCAGCACCAGTTGCGCGGGTGTCGGGGTCACTCCGAAGAGCGCGAAGAACCAGGGCGAGGCGAGGTAGGCGACGGTGGTGTTGGCGAACATCACCGCGAACTGCCACATCCAGCCGGTCAGCCAGGCAAAGGTCGGCCCGGTGAGGCGCCGGCTCCACTGGTAGGCACCGCCGGCCAGCGGCCACTGCGAGGCGAGTTCGGAGTAGACCGCCACCACCAGCATCTGGCCGAGCAGGCAGACCGGCAGCGCCCAGACCCAGGCGCCGCCGGCCACCCCGAGGCCGACCTGGCCGACGGCGTAGAGGCCGACCACCGGGGAGACGACGGCGAAGCCCATCGAGATGTTGCCGAGCACGCCGAGGCTGCGGCGCAGCTCCTGGCGGTAGCCGAGGGCGGCGAGCCGCTCGGCGTCGGACCGGGCCGCACCGCTGTCGCCGGTCGGGCTGCCGCCGGAGGGAGCGGTGCCCGGGCCGCCGGGCGTCACGCCGCCGCGGGCTCTCGGGAGGTTGTCGGTCATGGGGCGTCCACCTTGCCGTCACCCGTGGTGAGCCCCTCGGACGGGCCCGCCACAGAAAACTAACTTTGTTAGTCAGGGACGGTAACCCCTCACCCGGGGCAAGGGAAGAGTCGAGACCGGGCTGTAATACCGTGGGGCCGACGCAGCCGGCAGGGAGGGACGACGAGCGTGGGACGACCGACCAGGGCGTTGCTGAGCAGGGAGATCATCGCCAGGGCCGCCCTCGCCGTGGTCGACGAGCAGGGCTCCGACGGCCTCACCATGCGCGCGGTGGCCGACCGGCTGGGCGTGAAGGCGGCCTCGCTCTACAACCACGTGAGCGGCAAGGACGACCTGATCGACGGGCTCGCCGAGCTCGTCAACGCCGAGATCGACCTGGGGCCGCTCGACGGCACCGATCACCGGGAGTGGCGGACCGGCCTCACCGCCTACGTCCGCGGCTACCGCGCCGCCTTCCTGCGCCACCCCCACACCATCGCGCTGCTGGCCCGCCGCCGGGTCGGGGCCGACCTCCAACTGCTCGGCTACGAGGCCCTGCTCGGGGCGCTCGGCCGGGCCGGGCTGGCGCCCGCCGACGCCGCCGAGGTCGCCGCCGCGGTCGACTACCTGGTGCTCGGCTCCGCGCTGGAGACCTTCACCGCGGGCTTCACCCGCCCGCCGGCCGAGTACCGGCCCCGCTACCCGGCCCTCGCCGGTGCGCTGGAGGCCGCCGCCGAACGCGGCGGCGGGCCCGGCTCCGGGGCACCCGGGCTGGACGAGCGCGGCTTCGAACTCGCGCTGCGCCTGCTCCTGGACGGCCTCGCGGCCCGGCTGCCCACGCCCTGACCGGGGCGCCCCGGCGGACAGCGTGACGACGGCCCGCAACGGCGACGGGCCCGGGGGCACTCGCCACCCGGGCCTACCGTCGCGGAGTCACCCGCGCCGCCGTACGACCGGCCCGGGCGGCTCCGCCCGCCCGACCGGCCGCCCCGACGGCCGCGCTCAGGCCTCCGGGCCGCCGTTCTGCTCGGCCGCGACCTTGCGCTTCACCTCGGCCATGTCCAGCTTGCGGGCCTGACCGATCAGATCCTCGAACACGGCCTCCGGCAGCGCGCCCGCCTGCGAGAACACCAGCACGCCCTCGCGGATGATCGCCAGCGTCGGGATCGACTGGATGCCGAACGCGGCGGCCAGCTCCTGCTGCGCCTCGGTGTCGACCTTCGCGAAGACCAGGTCCGAGTGGCGCTCGGCCGCCTTCTCGTAGACCGGGGCGAACTGGCGGCACGGGCCGCACCAGGCCGCCCAGAAGTCGATGAAGACGAAGTCCTTACCGTCCTGGCCAGGGACGATGTCGTCGAAGTTCTCCTTGGTCAGCTCGACCGTGTTGCTCATCTCGCGGTTCCTGCCCTTCCGGGGGTGGCGGTCCAGGCCATCTGCCCGGCACAACCGCGACCGTCCGCGCACTATTCCGGAGCCCCCTCCCGCGGATTTCCCGGCCGGGCGTTGAGTGCTCCGCCGTCGGCGCCCGTACTGGTGGGTGTCCGCGTCAGCGCGGTACGAACAGCGCGGCCCGTGTCCGAGCGGCCGTGCGCGTCCAGCCGGGGGAGAAGCACCCATGCGCAGCAACAGTCGCACCACCCGTACCAGTCGGATCGCCGTGCTCGCCGCGTCCGGGATCGCCGTGGGCGCCCTGGTGGCCGGGTGCGGGTCGTCCGGCTCCGGCAGCGGCGGGTCCGCCACGCCCGCCGGCTCCGGCGCCGCCCCGACCGCGCCCGCGACGCCGAGCAGCCCCGCCGCCCCCGCCGACGCCACCCTGAAGACGGCCGCCGACCCCAAGCTCGGCACCATCGTGACCGACAGCGCCGGCTTCACCCTCTACCGCTTCGACCAGGACACCGCGCAGCCCCCGATGTCCAACTGCAACGGCAACTGCGCCTCGATCTGGCCACCCGCGCCGGCCGACGGCTCGGTCACCGTCAAGGGCATCGACAGCAAGCTGGTCGGCACCGTCACCCGGGCCGACGGCAGCAAGCAGCTCACCCTGAACGGCTGGCCGGCCTACCGCTACGCGCCCGACAAGCAGCCCGGTGACACCAAGGGCCAGGGCGTCGGCGGCACCTGGTGGGCGCTGACCCCGGCGGGTGGCAAGGCGGGCGCCGCGAGTTCCGCCCCGAGCACGCCGGCCGCCCCCGGCGGTGGCTACTGACCCGCCCCGACGACGGTCCGGACCGGACGTGGAACCCTCGACCCGGAGGTACGGGTGCGCGAAAATGGCGTCGTGACCGACGAGCACCGCGGTGGCGGTGCGCCCGCACGCGGCGCCGCCGCCCCGGACGAAGAACTGATGCGAGCCCTGTACCACGAGCACGCGGGGCCGCTCTTCGGCTTCGTCCTCCACCTGGTCGCGGGGGACCGCCAGCGGGCCGAGGACGTGGTGCAGGAGACGCTGGTCCGGGCCTGGCGCAACATCGACCGGCTCGACCCGGGCGGCGGCTCGCTGCGGCCCTGGCTGGTCACGGTCGCCCGGCGGATCGTCATCGACGGCCACCGCAGCAGTCTGGCCCGCCCGCGCGAGGTCGACCCGGCACCGCTGGAGCTGCTGCCCGCGGAGGACGAACTGGACCGCGCACTGCGGCTGATGACCATCTCGGAGGCGCTCGGGGACCTCTCGGAGGCGCACCGGCAGATCGTCGTCGAGACCTACTTCAAGGGCCGCTCGGTGAACGAGGCGGCCGCCGAACTCGGCATCCCGGCCGGTACCGTACGGTCGCGGGTGTTCTACGCGCTGCGCTCGCTGAAGCTCGCGCTGGAGGAACGGGGAGTGACATCGTGACATCGTCCGAGCCCGGACCGACCGGCTCCGAGCAGGGCCACACCGCCGGCGGCGAGCACCTGGACGTCGGCGGCTACCTCCTCGGCCTGCTCGAACCGGCCGAGCGCGACGCGTTCGCGGCGCACCTGGCCGGCTGCCCGCAGTGCACCCGGGAGGTGGCCGAACTCGGCTTCGTGGAGCCGCTGCTGGCCGAGTACGCGGCCTCCGCCGAGGCCGCCGGGATCGATCCGGCAGGGCCGGCGCCCCGGCCGGACGGGCGACTGCTGGACCGGCTGGTCGCCGAGGTCTCGGCAGGCCGACGGCGGGGGAGGGTGCGGCGGCTGGTCCTGGTCGCCGCGGCCGCGGTCCTGGTGGTCGCCGGTCCGGCCGTCACCGCCGTCGTGGTCACCGCGGACTCCACGCCCGGCGTGGTCGCCGTCGCGGCCCAGCAGTTCACCGCCACCGACCCGACCACCGGCGCGCACGCCGTCGTCGGCGTCGACGGCAAGGGGTGGGGCAGCCAGGTGAGCCTCGAACTCTCCAACGTCCAGGGCCCGTTGAGCTGCGACCTGGTCGCTGTCTCGCACACCGGGGAGCGCTGGACGGTGACCAGCTGGAGCGTCCCCGCGGCCGGCTACGGCACCACCGGCGCGGCCCCGGCCGCCCTGCGGACCACCGGCGGCACGGGCCTCCAGCCCACGGACATCGACCACTTCGAGGTCCGCACCCTGGACGGCGCCACCGTCCTGGTCACCGTCCCGGTCCACCCGGCCTGACCCGGGCGCGGCCTCCCCGGTGCCCGCGCGCCCACGCCCCCCCGGGTGGTCGGGCGGGCGGCGGGGTCGGGGGGCCGGTGCTACGCCTCCTCGGTGTCCGCGCCCAGGCCCACCGCGCGGGCGAGGGCGGCCACCAGCGGCGTGCGGCGGTCGGGACAGTGGTCCGCGGCCCAGGCGTCGGCCAGCCGCAGGAAGGCGGCGAGCTCGTCCGCCGCTGCGGTGACGAGGCGGCGCAGTCCGTCGAGCGGCAGCTCGATGCCGGGACCGTCCCGGACGGCGCTGTCCGGGGTCAGCCGCACGAGCGTGCCCTCGCGCCGGGCCTCCGGAGTGGGGTCGTGGCCGAAGAGGGCGAACCCGTCGCCGTCCAGGACTTCGTACCAGTCCCGCCACTCCTCCAGCCCGTTGCAGCAGCCCGGACGAAGGACGGTGCCGGTGGCCGGGGCGAAGACCCGGAAGCCGCCGGGGGCGACCGGGTACTCCGAGGTCAGCAGGCCGTGCAGGAACCGGCCGGCCGGGTCGCCGGACCCGGCCGGTTCCTCACCGGGGCCGGGCTCGGCCTCGTTGTGGTCGGCGATCTGCATCACCGCCGTACCGACGTCGGCCGGGCTCATCGCGGCGCCCAGCGGGAGGAAGCCGTACGGCTCGTACGGGCCGACGGGCCAGAGGTCGAAGCCGTCGCGGCCGGGCGTCTCCAGGACGGGCTGCATCTCGATCACCGGGCGAGTCTGACGGACCCCCGCTCGGGACGGCGCCCCGTTGTCGGGGGTCGTGCCCCCGGGGCTTCGGCTGCCCCGGGCCGATCCGGCACGCCGGCCGGTGTCCGCCGCTCCCGGCGGGCGCTGCCGCTCCGGTCCGGTCATGCGTCGCGGCCGGCACCTGCGGTTACCGCCTCGCCTGAGCCCGCCGGCTGCGGATACCCGGGCCGGTCCGGAACGCCGACCGTGCGTCGCGTCCCCCGCCCCCGGCTACCGCCCCGCCGACGCCCGCTGTTCCGCCGCTGCGGCGATCCGGGTCAGGGCGCGGGCGCAGCGTCGGGCGAAGAGCCGCTGGCCCAGCGGGAGCAGCGGGCCGGCGAGGTGGGCGAACCAGCGGTCGGGGCGGCTGAAGGCGTTCACGGTGAACCAGACGGCCTTGTCGGGGCCCATCTCGACCAGGAAGGTCTCCTCGCCGACCGCGAGGTGCCCGCGCCGGGTGCCGTACGCGAAGCCGAAGCGGTCGGGGCCGTCCGCGCTCCAGATCACCCGGCAGGGGGCGGCGGCGCGCACCGGTCCGAGGCCGATCGCGCAGGTGACGGCGGTGCCGGGGGTGGCCCGGGTGGCTTCGGCGGCGATGCGGACGCCGGCGGCGCGGTGCATCCGCCAGTCGAGCACGGCGGCTCCGGCGGCTTCCAGGGCGGCGCGGCCGTGGCCGATCAGGGCGCGGTGGCGGAGGTGGTGGTAGCCGCCGGGCAGCGGGCGGTCGGGGGTGGTGCTGGCGCCGGTCTCGGGGTAGTTGAGGTCGGTGGCCCGGGGGCGGTTCATCGCAGGGCTTCCTTCGGGTGGGGGAGGCGCGCGGTCGGCGCCTGAGGTCGGGCGAGGCGGCGCCAGGCGAGCAGCGAGCAGAGCGCGAAGCCGAGGGCGTTGCCGACGCCGTGGGTGGCGGCCATCCAGGTGAGGGTGGGGTGCGCGACGCCGGAGGCCTCGCCCAGCGCCCACCAGAGCGCGAGCAGCATGGTCGCGGCGAGGACGGCGGAGGCGGTCCCGAGCAGGACGGCTGCGGGCCGGTCGGCGGTGCGGGTGCGCAGGTCCCGCCAGGTGAGCAGGCCGACCAGCCACATCCCGGTGGTGAGCACGACGGCTCCGGCGAGTTCGGCCCAGTCGTCGACGAAGTAGCCGGCCAGGACGAGCAGGGTGCCGAGCGGCACGCTGAGCGCGGCCCAGCGGGCGGCGGCGCTCTCCGGCGCGGCCCGGCAGACCAGCCCGGCGACCAGGGCGGCGGTGAACCCGGCGTAGTGGAAGTGCGGCACGGTCAGCGCCAGGATGTCGAGGTCGAAGCCGAGGAGTTCGTGGCCCGAGCGCTCGGCGACCAGCGCGAGCCCGGCCACCGAGGGGGTGGCGAGGGCGGTGAGCACGGCGATCTCGCGCGGCGCGAGCGAGCGAATGCGGGCGAGCCGGGCCGGTGCGTGGGCGGCCAGGGCGAGGGTGCCGAGCGCGTAGAGTGCGGCGCAGCCGGTGGCGAGGCCGCCGCGCGGCAGCCAGAGCGACAGTGCGCCGGGGACGGCGGCCAGGGGCCAGAGCCGGCGGACGCGGGCCAGCCCGGGCTCGTCGATCAGGGTCAGGCCGAGCGGGATCACGGCGCCCATGCCGAGCAGGACCAGCAGGTCGACCAGCTCCGCGGTGCCTCTGCCCATGGTGGCCGCACCCCTTCCTTGAACACGTTCAAAGCCTTGCGCCAGTGACTGTACGCGGCGCACTTGAACGTGTTCAAGTCGAGCTGGAGCCGCCTCCCCTGGTGCTCGCGCCGCAGGCGGCGCACTCTGGAGAAGGAATCTCTGGAGGTGATCCGCCATGCAGACACTCGTTGGTTGGCACATCGAGATGGAGTTCCGTGAGGAGGGGGCGCGGACGGCCGCCGCCGCCCTGCTGAGACTCGGTGACGGAACCGAAATCCGCGCCCACGGCTACACCAGCCGCCACCCGTCGGACCCGGAGCAGCTGCGGGTCGGCGAGGAGGTCGCCGCCGCCCGGGCGCTCAACGATCTCGCCTCGCAGCTTCTCACCAAGGCCCACGGCGAGATCCAGGACGCCAGTCCCGTCCCGTCCCACCCGCTGTCGTGACGGCGCCGCAGGTCGGTGCCGGCTCCGGGGCCGAGGAGCCCAGAAGGGCCCGCATCCCGCTGATCTGTCCGCGCTGCGGGCGGGAGCAGCAGGTCGTCCCGGGTGGTCCCGACCGGGCCGTGCGTGTCGTGCACGCCGGGACCGGCCGGGAGGCCTGCGAGCCGGGCGACCTCGCCACGGCTCCGGACGACGTGGGCTGAGCCGGGCCCGTCCGGCCCGAGGACGAAGGCGACCCGACAGGCGTAGCCGAACCCACGGGCGCAGGCGAACCCACGGGCGTAGTCCCACGGACGACGGCGGTGCCGGGACCAGTCCTGTGACCGGTCCCGGCACCGCCGCGCCCGCCTCGCGGCCTCTCAGTTCGGGCAGTACGACGTCGGCAGCTGCCACTCCGGCCCGACCAGCCGCTGCTCCACCCGGCTGAGCGTGATCCGGATGCCGACCGTCCCGGACAGGCCGAGCCGGAACCGGCTGCGGGCCAGTGCGATCAGGGCGGTCATGCCGTACTTGTTGATCAGCGAGGTGCGGTAGCGCGCGGTGTCGTCCGGGTCGCAGACCGTCGCCCGCGCGGGCAGCTGGCGCCCGGTCGGGCGCCCGTGGGCGTCGCAGGGGCCGACCAGCACCCGGGGGTGGCGGCGGATCCGCTCGGCCTCGCCGGAGTGGGCGGGGGTCCAGATGCCGAGCGCCGTGCCGTCCGCCACCACCCAGATCGCCGAGCGCAGCCGGCTGCCGTCCTCGTCGAAGGTGGTGAGCAGGAGGTATCTGGTGTCGGCCAGCCGGTCGGTACGGTCGTGCACGATGTCCTCCCTGTCCAGGGGCCGGGCGCGGTCCGTTGCCGCGGTCGCGGGCCGGTGCCGCGGCGCCGGAGCGGGCGGCTCAGTGACCGTGGCCGCCGGTGATCTCGTGGTACTCCTCGGCGGTCGGCCGGGGGATCCTGGCGCCCTCGCCGTGCAGGCCGCGGGAGAGCCTCGCGCGGACGCGGGTGAGCGCGCCGACCGGGTGGGCCACCCCATTCTGGTCCACCGGGGCCGGTAGTTCGAGGGGGCGGGGCTGCTCGTGGGCGGTCAGCCGGTGCAGTTCCGCCGGCGCGAGCGGGGCGTGCGCCTCGGTGAACTCGCCGTGCGGCAGCCGCCTGATGAGGCCCGTCTCCCGGCCGTGCAGCACCTTGTCCCGGTCGCGCCGCTGGAGGCCCAGGCACCACCGCTTGGTGATCACGAAGACCACCACCGGCACCACGAAGAACCCCACCCGGACGGCGTAGGTGATCGAGTTCAGCGACAGGTGCAGACGGGTGGCGACCAGGTCGTTGCCGCCGCCGATCAGCATCACCAGGTAGAGCGCGATCCAGGCCGCGCCGAGTGCGGTGCGCACGGGGGCGTTGCGCGGGCGGTCCAGGAGGTGGTGCTCGCGCGCGTCCTCGGTCAGCCAGGACTCGACGAAGGGGTAGACCGCGATCGCGCCGAGGATCACCGGGAAGAGCGTGAACGGGATCAGCACGCCCAGGTTGAGGGTGTGCCCCCACAGGCCGACCTCCCAGCCGGGCATCACCCGGATCAGCCCCTCGGCGAAGCCCATGTACCAGTCCGGCTGCGCGTCGGTGGACACCTGGTCGGGGCGGTACGGGCCGTAGGCCCAGATCGGGTTGATCGAGGCGACGGCCGCCATCAGCGCGATGATCCCGAAGACCAGGAAGAAGAACCCGCCGGCCTTGGCCAGGTAGACCGGCATCAGTGGCATGCCGACGACGTTCTGCTCGGTCCGGCCGGGGCCCGCCCACTGGGTGTGCTTGTGGTAGAAGACCAGGATCAGGTGCGCGACCAGCAGGCCGAGCATGATGCCGGGGATCAGCAGCACGTGGACGGTGAAGAACCGCGGCACGATGTCGTGACCGGGGAACTCGCCGCCGAACAGGAACATCTGGACGTAGCTGCCCACCAGCGGGAGGGCCAGGACCACGCCCTCGACGAAGCGGATGCCGGTGCCCGAGAGCAGGTCGTCGGGCAGTGAGTAGCCGAAGAAGCCGTCCAGCAGGCCGAGGAAGAGCAGCAGGAAGCCGAACAGCCAGTTGATCTCGCGCGGCTTGCGGAACGCCCCGGTGAAGAACACCCGCATCATGTGCACGAACATCGCCGCGACGAACACCACGGCCGCCCAGTGGTGGATCTGCCGGATCAGCAGCCCGCCGCGGACCTCGAAGCTGATGTCCATCGTCGAGGCGTAGGCCTCCGACATCGGCACGCCCTTGAGCGGGACGTACGAGCCGTCGTAGATCACCTCGCCCATGCCGGGCTTGAAGAACAGCGTGAGCCAGACGCCGGTCAGGATGATGATGACGAAGGTGTAGAGGCAGATCTCGCCCAGCATGAAGGACCAGTGGTCCGGGAAGATCTTGCGCACGTTCGCCCTGGCCAGGGTGTAGACCCCCAGCCGGCCGTCCGCCCAGTCGGCGGCCCGCCGGCCGCGTCCGGGGTTCTGATTCCGGGTCATTTCCACGCACCTCGGTCCATGAAGCGGGGATCGTTCCCCGCTTCGAGCTGGGACCAGAGTAAACGGGGCCCGCTCCCCGTTTCTACCCGGGGTGCCGCTGTCGTCTCCACGGCGACCCGGAATCGGCGAGCGGCGCGGAAGCGACGCCCCGGAAACGGCCGCCCGCAAGCGACACCCCGGAAACGGCGAGCGGCCCGCCCGGTGTCGAAACACCGGACGGGCCGCTACGCACCCTTTGTGTGTACCCCGGAGGGTCAGTGCACCAGCACCGGCACCTCGTTGCTCTCCACCGCACCCGACCCCGTCGCCGCCTGGTCGGGGCGACCGGCGTTGATCAGGGTGAAGGCGATCGCCGCGGCGGCGACCAGGATGCCGAAGGACCACCAGATCGCGGTCGAGAAGCCGTGCACCATGCCCTGGAACTGCGCCGCCTGGGCCGCGGCCGGGCTGGTCACGGCGGTGGCGTGGGAGGCCAGCCAGGTCGCCGTGGCGCTGGCCGCGATGGTGTTCAGCAGTGCGGTGCCGATGGCGCCGCCGACCTGCTGCGAGGTGTTGACCATGGCGGAGGCGACACCCGCGTCGCGGGGCTCGACACCGTGCGTGGCCAGGCTCATCGCGGGCATGAACGCGGTGCCCATGCCGAGGCCCATCAGGATCAGACCGGGCAGGATCAGCGCCGGGTAGGAGGTGTCCAGGCCGATCTGGGTCAGGATCAGCATGCCGACCGAGGCGACCAGGAAGCCGGGCGCCATCAGGTAGCGGGCCGGCACGCGGGTCATCAGCCGGGCGCCGATCTGGGTCGAGCCGGTGATCATGCCCGCCACCATCGGCAGGAAGGCGACGCCGGTGAGCACCGGGCTGTAGCCGAGCACGATCTGCAGGTAGTAGGTCAGGAAGAGGAAGAGGCCGAACATGCCGATCACGGCCAGGCCGAGCGACAGGTAGACCCCGCCGCGGTTGCGGTCCAGGACGACCCGCAGCGGCAGCAGCGGCGCCTTGACCTTCATCTCGACCACGGCGAACGCGGCCAGCAGCACGGCGGCGGCGGCGAACAGGCCCAGCGTGGTGCCGGAGCTCCAGCCGTCCGACTCGGCGCGGGTGAAGGCGTAGACCAGGGAGACCAGGCCGGTGGTGACCAGCAGCACGCCGGGGATGTCCAGGCGGTTGCGGTTGCGGCCCTGGGCGGGCTCGCGGATCACCATGACGGCGCCGACGGCGGCGACCACGGCGAACGGGATGTTGACGAAGAAGGTCCAGCGCCAGTTCATGTACTCGGTCAGCAGGCCGCCGAGGATCAGGCCGATCGCGCCGCCACCGCCGGCGATGGCGCCGTAGATGCCGAACGCCTTGGCGCGCTCCTTGGCCTCGGTGAACATCACGGCCAGCAGCGAGAGCGCGGCCGGGGCGAGCAGGGCTCCGAACACGCCCTGCAGGGCGCGGGCGCCGAGCAGCATGGCGGTGTTGGCGGCGGCGCCGCCCAGCGCGGAGGCGAGGGCGAAGCCGGTCAGGCCGACCACGAAGGTCCGCTTACGGCCCCACAGGTCGGCGATCCGGCCGCCGAACAGCAGCAGGCCACCGAAGGCCAGCGCGTAGGCGGTGATCACCCACTGGCGGTTGCCGTCGGTGATGCCGAGGTCCTTCTGGGCCGACGGCAGGGCGATGTTCACGATGGTGGCGTCGAGGACGACCATCAGCTGGGCGAGGCCGATGAATATCAGGGCCTTCCAGCGCCGCGGATCGGGCTGGGTGGCCGGCAGGGCGTCGGTTTTTGGCATGGGAGTACTCACTTCGGGGTGCGGTGCGTAAGGATCAGGGGAAAGTCGGGCGGGCACGGTCGGCCCCGGCCGCCGGTGCGGCAGTGGACCGGCGGGCCGTCGGTCAGCGCTCGGCGCTGCGGGTCAGTGCTCGGGGTGGAAGTCCTCGAAGGTCGCGGCCCGGCCGGGCAGGGTCGAGCGGGCGGGCGCCCGCAGGCCGTCCAGGAACAGCTGCAGGTGCCGGTGGACGAAGCCGTCCAGGAACTGGCAGGAGGTGCCCGGCAGGGGGCGGGTGAGCTGGCTCATCGCGATGAACAGGTCACCGGGGTCGACGTCCGGCCGCAGTTCGCCGGCCTCCTTGGCGCGTGCCATAAGGTCATCGACGGCGGTCACCAGTCGCTCGCGCGCGTCCGTCAGGTCCGGATCGAAGGGGTCGACCCGGTTGGTGAGGATCGGGCACAGGGCGCCCATCTTCTCCTCGACCGTGGCGTGCGCGAACCGCTGGAGGGCGTCGAACGGGCCAGAAGCCTCCGCCGTCGCCGACTCGGCGATGGCCAGGATACGGCCCTTGATGAGCAGCGCCACCTCGCGGATCAGCGCCGAGCGGTCCGGAAAGTTCCGGTACAGCGTGGCGTTGCCCACGCCGGCCCGCTTGGCGATCTCGTCCAGCGGCGCGTCCGCGCCGTGCTCGACGAGGGCGTCCCGCGCCGCCAGCAGGATCCGCTCACGGTTGCGAGTCGCGTCCGCGCGCAGCTTCGGCGTGCGGACGGGCTCCGCGGTGCGGGTCGCCGCGGTGACGGTGCTGCTCACTTCTCGCTCCTCCCAGCATAGCGGGGAAACTTTCCCCGTTTAGGCCTACGAAGGAGCAAACGGGGATTCGGTCCCCGGAAATTCCCCGCTGGATGTGACCTGCATCACATTCACCCGCAGGGTGGAAGCGCGGCGTCAGACCCGCGCCGGCCGGCGCAGCGGGATCTCGAAGTGGACGGTGGCCACCCCGGGGCCGTGCTCGCCGCTCGGGCGGGCGTCGTGGACCTCCTCGGCGAGGCTGCGCCAGAACGCCTCGGCGCCCGGGACGGCG
The DNA here is from genome assembly GCF_044540385.1 of Kitasatospora sp. NPDC086009. Taxonomy (NCBI): domain Bacteria; kingdom Bacillati; phylum Actinomycetota; class Actinomycetes; order Kitasatosporales; family Streptomycetaceae; genus Kitasatospora; species Kitasatospora sp. NPDC086009. Next base: position 20,972 of record NZ_JBITSA010000025.1, on the reverse strand, counting down.
GCGTTGGTGTGCAGGTAGAGGTGCCGGTAGCCGCCCTCGTCCACGGCGAACTCGCATGCCCGGCGCACCAGCTCCCGGGCCAGTCCGTGCCGGCGGTGCTCGGTCCGGACGTAGACCCGGACCAGCTGGGCGGTGGTGCCGTCGGGGTAGCGCTCGGCCAGCTCGCGCGGGTGCGGCGGGTGGACTGGCCCGCGGGAGTGCAGTGCGGTGGTGGCGACCACCTCGCCGGCCCGGGTGGCGACCAGCAGGGCGTGCCGGGGGTGGTCGAGGTAGTGCGCCTGGAGGTCGACCACGTCGGCGTGCCAGTCGGGGACGTAGCCGTAGCCGAACTCGCGGTAGAAGGTGTCCAGGATCAGCCGGCGGGCGCCGGGCACGTCCTCGGGCAGGGCGTGCCTGATCACATAGGCATCCGGACGGTCCATCGGAGGGCTCCACGGGTCGGGTCGGGGCTGGGTCCCCGTCACCGTACCTGAAAACGAATGTCATCTGACGCTCTGTCGGAGGAGCCGTGCGAGCGTGTTGAAAATGAAAACGAATGCCGTTACGGTCGCCTTCGGCACGTCGGACCGGCTTGCCGCGCGCGTCGTCGAGAGGGAGATCCGTGGCGCATCTGCTGGTGATCGAAAGCTGGGTCGGCTCGATGAGCAGACTGCTGCCCAGGGCCCTGGGGGAGAGCGGCCACCGCTTCACCTTCCTCACCCGCGACCTGCACCACTACCTGCGGGAGGCGCCCACCGACGGCCCGCACCCGCTGCTCGCCGCGGAGAACGTGCTCACCGCCGACACCAACGATCCCGCCGCCCTGCTCCCGTACGTCGAGCGGCTGCACGGGGTGCTCGGCTTCGACGGGGTGATCTCCTCCTGCGACTACTACCTGCCGCTGGTCGCCCGGGTCGCCCGCCGGCTCGGGCTGCCCGGGCCGGCACCCGAGGCCGTCGCCGCCGCCTGCCGCAAGGACCTCACCCGCCGCGCGCTCGCCGCGGCCGGCGTCCCCGGGCCCGCGTACGCGCTCTGCGCCGACCGGGAGCAGGCCCTGGCCGCCGCCCGGGAGCTCGGCTTCCCGCTGGTGGTCAAGCCGGTGGACCTCTGCGCCGGGATGCTCGTCCGCGCGGTCGCGGACGAACGCGAACTGGCCTCCGCGCTCCGGGCCCTGGAGGCCTTCCCGGTCAACGCCCGCGGCCAGCGCCGGGCCTCCGTCGTCCTGCTGGAGGAACTGCTGACCGGCCCGGAGGTCAGTGTCGAGACCGTCTGCGCCGACGGCGACACCGTGGTGGTCGGGGTCACCGACAAGAGCGTCGGCGGTGCGCCCGCCTTCGTCGAGACCGGCCACATGTTCCCCGCCGTGCTGAGCGCCGAAGACACGGCCGCCGCGGCCGGGACGGCCGTCGCCGCGCTGGCCGCCCTCGGCCTGGACCGGGTCGTCGCGCACACCGAGATCAAACTGACCCCGACCGGGCCACGGGTGGTGGAGGTCAACCCCCGCCCGGCCGGCAACCGGATCACCGAGCTGGTCCGCCGGGTCACCGGCGTCGACCTCGCCGCCGCCTGCGTGGACCTCGCGCTCGGCCGCCGTCCCGACCTGACTGTCCACCGCACCGGGGTCAGCAGCGCCGCGATCGCCTTCCTCGTCCCGGTGGAGGGGCAGGCCGGCCTGTTGGAGGGCTTCGAGGGCGAACCGGCCGTCCGGCGTGACGGCGCCGTGGTCGAGCTGGCCCTCGCCGCCCCCGGGCGCGACGTCCGGCCCGCCACCAGCAACAACGAGTACCTCGGCCATGTGATGACCACCGACACCGCCGGCGCCGGCGCCCGCCGGGAGGCCGAGCGGCTGATCGCCGGGCTGATCCCCCGCTGCACCGCCGACGGCCCGGACGCGGGGCCCGCCGGGTCGAAGGGCCCGCCCGCACCCCTCCGGTCCGACCGCGCCGCCGGGGCGGCGGTGTCCGGATGACCACCACCCTCCCCGGTACGGCCCTGGACCGGATCGCCGGGCGGGCCCGCGCCGGAGCGTACGGGCCCGACCCGGCCGGGCAGCGGATCGCCCTCGCCTTCACCACCACGCAGGCCGTGCGGCACGCCGGACGCGCCCGCGGCTACCGCAACGAGGTGCTCAGCCTGCGCCTCGGCGCGGCCGTCGGCTCCTGCGCGGTCGAACCCGGCGAGCTGCCCGCCGAGGCGCTCACCGACTGCGTCGGCGCGTCCGTCGCCGAACTGCTCGACCACCCGCTCGTACCGGTCCGGGTCGCCGCGCTCGACGCCTACCTGATGCGTTGCCGCCCGCACGGCCCGGCTCACGGCGCCCGGCCGGTGACCGTTCCGGCCGGTGACTCGCTGGCGAAGTCCCGGGCCCGGGCGCGCGCCGTCGTCGGCCTGCTCCCGGCCGCGACGACCGGCCGGGTGCTGGTCGTCGGCGTGGTCAACTCCCTGCTGGAGCAGCTTCGTTCGCGCGGCCTCGGGTACCTGGCCTGCGACCTCGTCGGCGGCACCACCGAGTGGGGCGAGACCGTCCACCCCGACGCGTCCGCCCGGCTCGACGAGTGCGACGCGATCCTCGCCTCCGGCATGACCCTCGGCAACGGCACGCTCGACCCGCTGCTCGCGCACGCCCGCGCCACCGGCAAGCCGCTGGTGCTCTTCGCCCAGACCGGCAGCGCCGTGCTGCCCCGGCTGCTCGGCGACGGCGTGAGCGCCGTCAGCGCCGAGCCCTACCCCTTCTTCTGGCTCGACGGCGGCCCCAGCCCGCTCCACCTGTACGGCGGGCACCCGCCGGCCGGCCGGGCGGACGGCGGTGGCCGGTGACCACGCTGCTCGCCCCCACGGCCCTCGGCAACCCCGACCTGCTGCCGCTGCTCGGCCGCACCCCGCTCGCCCGGATCAGCACCCCGCTGCCGCACCCGCACCCCGGCTTCTGGGCCAAGCTGGAGGGCCTCGGCGCCGGCGGGATGAAGGCCCGGTCCGCCATCGCCATACTCCGCGGCGCCCACGAACGCGGTGAACTCCGGCCCGGCGCCACGGTGGTGGAGTCCACCTCGGGCACCCTCGGCATCGGCCTCGCCTTCGCCGGTCAGGCCCTCGGCCACCCCGTCGTCCTGGTCGGCGACGCCGAACTCGAACCGTCCATGCGCCAGTTGCTCCACTCCTACGGCGCCCGGCTGGAGCTCGTCGACCGGCCGGCCCGGCACGGCGGCTGGCAGGCCGCCCGGCTGGCCCGGCTGCGCACCCTGCTCGACCAACTCCCCGGCGCCTACTGGCCCGACCAGTACAACAACCCCGACAATGCGGCCGGCTACCGGGCGATGGCCCGGGAGATCACCGCCGAGCTCGACCACCTGGACGTGCTGGTGTGCAGCGTCGGCACCGGCGGCCACAGCGCCGGGCTGGCCGAACCGCTCCGCCGCCGCTGGCCGGCCCTGCGGATCATCGGCGTCGACTCGGTCGGCTCGACCATCTTCGGCCAGCCCGCCCGGCCCCGGCTGATGCGCGGACTCGGCAGCTCGATCCACCCGCGCAACGTCGCCCACCAGGCCTTCGACGAGATCCACTGGGTCGGCCCGGCCGAGGCCGTGGACGCCTGCCGCCGGCTGGCCCGCGGGGCCTTCGTCAGCGGGGGCTGGAGCACCGGCGCCGTCGCCCTGGTCGCCGCCTGGGCCGCGCGGGTGCAGCCGGGCGCCGCCGTCGCCACCGTCTTCCCCGACGGTCCGCACCGCTACCTGGGCACCGTCTACGACGACGCGTTCTGCCGGCGGCACGGGCTGGGGGCGGAGCACGCCGCGCCGCGCCCGATCGAGATCCCGCACCCCGCCGCCGTCGAGGTCACCGGCTGGGCGCGCTGGCGCACCGGGCACGGCGGCCCGGCCGTCCGCCCCGACCGCCCCGACCGCCCCGACCGCCCGGCCCTCCCCGACCCCACGGACCGCCCCGGGGAGGGCCGATGAGGCTCGACGTACGCACCGTACGGCTCCGGCTCGCCGAACCGCTGCGGATCTCCCGCTCGGTGACCGCCGAGCGCGACGCCGTCCTGGTCGCCCTGCGGTACGACGGCCTCACGGGCCGCGGCGAGGCCGTCGCCAGCGGCTACCTGCGCCAGCCCACCGAGCTCATCCGGCGTGAACTCGCCGAGCTGCGACCGGCGTTGGAGCGCCTGCCGGATCCGGACCAGGCGCTCGCCGAACTCCGCCTCGGCGCCGCCCCGTTCAAGGAGCTGTCGGCCGGGGTGCTGGCCGCCGTCGAGGCCGCCCTGCTCGACCTGGCCGGCCGGCGGGCCGGTGAGCCCGTCCACCGGCTGCTCGGCCGGCCGGAGCCGGTGGCCGTCGCCACCGCCCGCACCATCGGCATCGAGCCGCCCGACCGGGCCGCGGACCGGGCCGCCCGGCTGGCCGCCGCCGGGTTCACCGTGCTCAAGGTCAAGGCCGGCTCCGCCGATCCCGCGGACGACCTCGCCCGGGTCCGCGCCGTCCGCGAGGCCGCCCCCGGGGCCGGGCTGCTGCTCGACCCCAACGGCGCCTGGACGGAGGAACAGGCCCACCGGCTCCTCCCGGCCTTCGCCGCCGCCGGCGTCGAGGCCGTCGAGCAGCCGATCGCCCCCGGCCGTCCGGACGCGCTGGCCGCCGTCGCCGAACGCTCACCGGTCCCGGTGATCGCCGACGAGGACGCCGTCGGCTACGAGGACGCCTGCCGGCTCGCCGGGCGCGTCCACGGGGTCAACCTCAAGCTCGCCAAATGCGGCGGCGTGCACCAGGTGCTGCGCATCCGGGCGGCCCTGCGGGGCAGCGGCACCGAGCTGATGCTCGGCTGCCTCGTCGCCAGCTCGCTCGGCATCGCCCCGGCCGTCCACCTCGCCGACCGGGCCCGCTGGATCGACCTGGACGGGCACCTGCTGCTCGCCCACGACCCCTGGCAGGGCATCGGCGGCGGCGACGGCATCGTCCGCACCCCGGCCCGGGCCGGGCTCGGCGTCCGCCCGGCCCCGGCCGCCGGGCGATGACGCGCCACCGGCCGCCGCCCGCCCCCGCCCGCCCACTCCCCAGCGAGGCCCGATGACCGGCCACAACCTGCTCACCGACACCCCGGAGCTCTACGAACTCCGCTTCCCCGACCCGGGGTTCGTCGCCGCCCGGTGGGCCGAGTCGGTGCTCCGCGAGCACCGCGCCGGGCCCCAGGTGCTCGACCTCGGCTGCGGTACCGGCCGGGACGCCGGCTGGCTGCACCGCGCCGCCGGGCGGGCGGTGACCGGCGTCGACAGCTCGGAGGCGATGATCCGGCACGCCCGCACCCACCACCCCGGGCCCGCCTACCACGTCGGCGACATGCGGACCTTCCGCCTGCCCGGACGCTTCGACGCCGTCCTCTGCCTGGACAGCGCCCTCCTCTACTGCCACACCAACGAGGACCTCGACGCGCTGTTCGGCCGGCTCCGCCGCCACCTGCGCCCGGGCGGCCTGCTGGTCGCCGAGCTGCGCAACGGCGCCTTCTTCCTCGGCCGCACCGACCTCCTCGACGCCCCGCGCACCGACCGCGTCACGCACGACGGCGTCACCCACACCTCGCACACCGTGCTCCGGATCGACCACGCCGCCCAGCTGCTGCGCCGCACCCGGACCTGGACGAGCGACGACGGCGCCCCGGCCGTCGTGCAGCACTCGGCCTGGCGGCTGCTCTTCCCGCAGGAGCTGCGCGGTCTGCTCGCCGCCCACGGCTTCACCGTCCTCGACCTCTACGACCGGCCCGGTCCGCGCACCGAACCGCCCTGGACCGAGGGCGCCCGGCCCGCCGACACCGCGGCGGACGACCGCCTCCACCTGGTCGCCCGGCTCCAGGGCCCGGTCGGCGACCGGCGGGGGAGGCGCCGGTGACCGCACCCGCCCTCCGGCCGACCCGGCCCGCAGGACGCGAGCGGCGCCGTCACGCCGGGTAGCCGCCCGCGCCCGGGCGGTAGCCGCACGCCCGGCGGGCCGCGCGAGCGCCGTCGCCCCTGCGCGCCGCGGCGTGCCCGGGTCGGCATGTCGGCCTAGGCTGAACCCGCCCGGGCGGCCGGTAGGCCGTGGGAGTCGGGAGGGGCCCGGCGGCCGGGCGCCGAGGAGGTGCGCGATGGGCAGCGGTGAGACCGCCAAGGTGCGCTGCGTGGCGGCCGTTCCGTGCTGGGTGAGCCTGATGGCGCGTGATCTCGACGCGGCGAAGGCGTTCTACGGGCCGCTGCTGGGCTGGGAGTTCGAGCCCGGACCGGACCGCTTCGGCCCGTACGTGCACGCGGTGGCCGGCGGCGAGGCGGTGGCCGGTCTGGGGGTCGCCGGCGGTGCCTGGCAGATGCCCGTGGCGTGGACCAGCTACTTCGGGACGGAGAGCGCCGATGCCGCCGCCGACGCCGTCCGTGAGCGCGGCGCGACCTTGGCGGTGGGCCCGCTGGCCTTCGACGCCGGGCGGGTCGCGTTCGCCGCGGACCCGGCGGGCGCGGTGTTCGGGATCTGGGAGGGCCCGCTGGGCCGGGCCCGGCGCCTGGACCTGCCGGGCGCGCCGGTCTGGATCGAGCTGCGCACGCCGGACCCGTTCGCGGCCGCGCTCTTCTACGGCGAGGTGTTCCGCTGGGACGGCCGCGATCCGGAGCACTTCGAGGTGCGCTGGGAGCACGACCGGGTGGTGCTGCGGGCCGAGGGCCACAGCGTGGCGGCCCTCGCCAGGGAGCAGGCGGGCGGCCCGACCGGGCTGTCACCGCACTGGGAGGTGTCGTTCTCGGTGCCGGACACCGACGCGGCGCTCGCCCGGGCGGAGGAACTCGGCGGCTCGGCCCTCGGGGCGGCCTTCGACTCGCCGTACGGGCGGGTGGCCCGCCTCCGGGACCCGGAGGGCGGCCGCTTCGCGGTGATCAGTCCGAAGGCCTGAGGCCCGCGCCGCCGTAGGGCCGCCGGGCGCCCTCGGGCCCGCGGCGGGCCCTGACCGGCCGGCGCGGCTACGGCCCCGGCTCGGCGGCCTCCCGCCGCCCGGCCCGCAGCCGCTCGCCGAGTTCGGCCCGGGCGGCGGCCGGCAGCGCCTTCCGGGCGAGCGGGAAGACCTGCTCCTCCTCCACCGCCAGATGCCGGCGGACGGCGTCGGCGAGGCCCTGGTACAGCGTGGCGAAGGCCGGCTCGCCCGGTCCGACCCCTTGCAGGTCGGAGAGGTACTGGCCGATCGCGAGGTGCTCGTGGATGCTCGTGAACACCACCGCCCCGCCGTCCGGCACATCGTGCTGGACGACCGGGAACAGGTACTCCTCCTCGGCGGCGCAGTGGGCGAACAGCAGGTCGGTCAGCTGCCCGACCAGCTCGCCGCGCTCGGGCGCGCCGTCCGGCGCGGCCTCGATCCGGGCGAGCAGCTCCGTCACCGCCCGGTGGTCGGCGGTGAACTCGCCGAGGATGTCAGGCCTGCGGCTCATGGCGCGCCCGCCTCTCGTCCGGTGATCCCCCCGAACACCTCCAGTATCCGGCGTCCGGCACCGGTCGGGCCGGTCGTACCACCCCGGGTGACCGGCCGGGGACCCTGGGTGTCACGTCAGGGGCGGTCGCGGCGGCCGGCGAGGGCGAGCAGCCGGGTCTGCGGGCTCGCGCCGTCCGGCACCGGCAGCGGCGGGTCGAACACTCCGCTGCCGGAGAGGTCCCCGTACCCGGCCAGCTCGCCGAGCGCGAACTCCACCAGGCCGTCCGGCAGCCGGGTGCCGTGGCCGATCGCCTCGGCGAGGTCCCAGGTGTGGACGACGGTGTCGGCGGTGAGCTGGTCCAGGTAGTACTGACCGGAGGCGTCGCCGAACGAGAGGTGGACGGTCAGCTCGGTGGCGCCGGGCACCTCGAACGCGGTGCGGGCGGCCTCGGCGGCGGCCGTCCAGGCGGCGGCCGGGTCGGCGCCGAGGACATCGCCGTCGAACCGGCCGCCGACCTCGGAGACGGTCGAGCCCATCAGCAGCTCGGGCACCCAGAGCTGCTCACCGGTGAGGTGGTTGACGAGGTCCCGCACCGACCAGTCGGTGCACGGAGTGGGCGCGTCCCACCGGTCGGGCCCGACCAGCCGGACGCGCTCGCCGAAGGCCGCCAGCGCCTCGGCGTACGGGGTGCCGGGCCGGGCCGGTCGCTGGAATTCCGTGTGAGCCATGCCTCCACCCTGCCCCGGTGCCCGGCCGGGCGCGACCGGTTGCCACGTACCGGTCGGCCGGTCCGCGTGCCCGTTCGCTCACTCCCCGCACTCGCGCCGGTTGTTCAAATTCGAACTCCCAGGTACGGTCGAACGGCGGCGGTTCGAATTTGAACGACCGGTTCGTCCGTAACCGTCCGTGACCCTTTTGCTTCGACCGACCCCGATCGATGGAGACGCGCATGCCGAGCACCAGCCCGAGCACGACCGCCCCCACCACCGCCACCGTCCTCCCGGGCCGGGCAGCCCCCGAGCCCGCGCTGACCTCGCCGCACGCCTATGACGCGGGCCTGCTCCTGCTGCGCCTCGCGCTCGGCCTGACCATGGCCGCGCACGGCAGTCAGAAGCTGTTCGGCTGGTTCGGCGGCGGTGGCCTCGACGGCACCGGTCAGTTCTTCACCATGAGCGGCTACCCGGCCGGCGACGCCATGGCCGTGGTCGCCGGCCTCACCGAGACCTTCGGCGGCCTCGCGCTCGCCGCCGGCCTGCTGACCCCGCTGGCCGCAGCCGCCATCCTGGGCACCATGGTCAACGCGCTCGCCGTCACCTGGGGCGGCGGCTTCTTCGCGCCCAAGGGCAGCGAGTACGAGCTGCTGCTCACCGCCGGCGCCGCCGCGCTCGCCCTGACCGGGCCCGGCCGGTACGCCGTGGACCGCTTCCTGCCCGTCCTGCGCGCGCACCGGCTCGCGTACGGCGCGGCCGCGGTGGTGGTCGGCCTGGTCACCGCCGGCGTCATCCTGCTGCTGCGCAAGTGATCCGCCCGGGTCCGGGGTCCGGGGGGCGGACCGCCCGATCCGTCCGACCTGCCTGACCTGCCCGGACCCGAGGGGCCGTCCGGCCCGCACGGTGACGTGCGCGGCTGCCGGCCGCTCAGCTCCCGGTAGGAGAACGGCCGTTGGGCCGAGGAATCGACTTCCTCGGCCCAACGGCCGTTCGTCGTCACCGGTCCGGGGAGCCTGCCCCGGGGTCCGGCCCGAAGGCCGGTGTCCAGGGGCTTCACACGTCATGTGATGTATGCCATTGTACATGTCACACTCCCCACCGTGTGCACGACGGAGCCACCCCACGGCGCCGTCGCAACGGTCCTCACTCCCGTCAAGGCCGCGTCTCCCCAGCGCGGTTGAAGAAGGCCCGGAGGCCCCCACGTGAGAACCGCACGACCTTTTTCACCACTGCCTCAGTTGGCCAGGCTGGTGACGATCGCCCTGGCGATGCTCCTGGCGCTCGGCCTGTTCGCCCCGCGCGGCCAGGCCGCCCCTGCCCCGGTCCCGCCCCAGCCCGGCGGCGCCCCGTCGGCCACGGCGGCCGGTCCGGCCCCGCAGCCCGGCATCGGCGCCGCCGCGCAGGGCGACGGCCAGAACCGGTCCGTCCCCGCCAGTGACCGCGCCCCGCTCTCGGCCACCGCGCCCGCGGACGCCGCCTCGACGGGGGCGGCCGCCACGTCGGCCAAGTCCGCCGGGCAGCAGTCCGCCGCCGCGACCGCCGCGGCCTGCAACGTCGGCGACTTCACCAGCCGCACCGGCAGCGCCCTGGTCCAGCAGATCAAGTCCGCCGAACTCGGCTGCGTCAACCAGCTGTTCACGCTCACCGGCACCGACGCCAACAAGGCCTTCCGCGAGGCGCAGATGGTCACCGTGGCCAACGCCCTGCGCGACACCGCCGCCGCCTACCCGGGCAACAACACCACCTCCGCCGGACAGTTGGTGCTCTTCCTGCGCGCGGGCTACTTCGTGCAGTGGTACCACCCCGCCGACGTCGGCACCTACGGCACCGCCCTGCAGACCGCGATCCGTGGCGCGCTGGACACCTTCTTCGCCAACTCCCACTCGCGTGACGTGAGTTCCGACAACTCGGGCACGCTGGGCGAGGCCGTCGTACTGATCGACAGCGCGCAGGAGAACGTCCGCTACCTGTACGTCGTCAAGCGCATGCTGGCCGACTACAACGCCGCCACCCACAACCCGGCCGGGATGGGGAACGCCCTCAACGGCGTCTTCACCGTGCTGTGGCGCGGCCACCAGATCCCCGCGTTCGTCTCGGCCGTCCAGGCCGACCCGAGCGTGCTGGACTCGCTGTACGGCTTCGCCGGCGCCAACAACGCCCTGCTCGGCGGTGACTACGGCTTCCTGGTCTACAACGCCACCCGCGAGATGGGCCGCTTCCTCCAGTACGCCCCGCTGCAGGCCAAGGACCGCCCGCTGGTCAAGGGCCTGGTCGACCAGTCATCGGTCGGCGGCCGCACCGCCTACCAGTGGGCCGCCGCCGCCGAGATGACGGCCGCCTACGACGCCGCCAACTGCTCGTACTACGGCACCTGCGACGCCGCCAACCGCCTCAAGGCGGCCAATCTGACGGTCAGCTACACCTGCAGCCCGAGCATCAAGATCCTCGCCCAGGCCCTGGACTCCACCCAGCTGTCCACCGCCTGTACCAGCCTGACCGGCCAGGACGCCTACTTCCACTCCGTGGTCCGCGACGGCGGCCCGGTGGCCAACGACCGGAACACCACCATCGAGGTCGTGGTCTTCCACGGCCGCTTCGACTACGGCGTGTTCGCCGCGATCATCTACGGCATCAACACCAACAACGGCGGCATGTACCTGGAGGGCGACCCGGCCGCGGTCGGCAACCAGCCGCGCTTCCTCGCCTACGAGGCCGAGTGGGTGCGTCCGGACTTCCAGATCTGGAACCTCAATCACGAGTACACCCACTACCTGGACGGCCGGTTCGACATGGCCGGCGACTTCAACGCCGGGATGACCACGCCGACCGTCTGGTGGGTCGAGGGCTTCGCCGAGTACGTCTCCTACTCGTACCGCAAGGTGTCGTACGACGCGGCGATGTCCGCCGCCGGCCTGCACACCTACAGCCTGAGCACGCTCTTCGACACCACGTACGACAACGCCGACCAGACCCGCGTCTACAACTGGGGCTACCTGGCCGTCCGTTACATGCTGGAGAAGCACCGCGCGGACATGGACGCGGTGCTCGCCAAGTACCGCGCCGGGGACTGGAACGGCGCCCGCGGCTACCTGACCTCCACCATCGGCACCCGCTACAACGCCGACTTCGACGCCTGGCTGACCGCCTGCGCGGCCGGCTCCTGCGGCACCGGCACCGACCCGGGCGGCAACCAGGCGCCCACAGCGGCCTTCACGACCGCGACCGGCGAGCTGAGCGTCACCTTCGTCGACCGCTCCACCGACAAGGACGGCACGATCGCCTCCCGCGCGTGGAACTTCGGTGACGGCACCACCTCCACCGCCGCCAACCCGACCAAGACCTACGGCGCGGACGGCACCTACACCGTCACCCTGACCGTGACCGACGACAAGGGCGCCACCGCGAGCACCAGCCGGGCGGTCACCGTCTCGCGGATGCCCGAGTGCTCCGCCGCCGACACCCGCCTGCTCGACCGGAACTGCCGGCGCAGCAACCTGGCGGCGACCACCGGCAACTACGCCCACTTCTACCTCTACATCCCGGCCGGGACGAAGCAGCTGAAGCTGACCAGCACCGGCGGCACCGGCAACGCCGACCTCTACTTCAACACCGCCTCGTGGGCGTACACCAACGCCTACACGGCCCGGTCGGTCAACGCCTCCAACAACACCGAGACCCTCACCATCGACAACCCGCCCGCGGGTTACGTCTACGCCAGCCTCTACGCCCAGCAGGGCTTCGGCGGCGCGAACATCAAGGCCGAGTTCTGATCGGCCCCGGATGACCGGAGGCCCCGGGGGAGCGCGTGCGGCGCTCCGCCGGGGCCTCCCGCGTGGGCCCGGCGGCTGATCGCGCCGGGGCTACCCGGCGACCCGGACCAGGGCCATCGTGATGTTGTCCGGCCCGCCGGCCTCGATCGCCGCCCTCCAGAGGTCGTAGACCGCGCGCCCGTCGGCCCGTTCCGATCCTTCGGCGGAGCCCGTCAGCAGCGCCGACAGCTCCTCCTCCGGCACCGGATCGGTCAGGCCGTCGCTGCACACCAGGTACCGGTCACCGACCGCCAGCGGCATGCCGCGCACATGCGGTTCGACGAAGGTCAGGCCGAACGAGCCGCCGAGCGACTGGGTGATCAGCGAGGTGGTCCGCCGCCCGGGGGCCGGCGGCGGACTGTCGTCCACGCTGATCCGCCGCAGGCCGTCCCGCTCCACCCGGTAGACCCGGCTGTCGCCGACGTTGAAGGCGACGATCCGCTCGGGGAGCAGCACCACACCCGCCACCGTCGTGCCCATCGCGGCGAGTTCCGGATCCTCGGTCGCCGCGGCGTACACCGCCTGGTTGCAGGACTGCAGGGCCTCCCGGACGGTCTCCTCGCCCTCCAGGCCCGGCCCGGCGGTGGCCAGCCGCCGGGCCACCAGCGCGCTCGCCACCTCGCCCCCCGGGTGCCCGCCGAGCCCGTCCGCCACCGCGACCACGCAGGGCGGTCCGGTCGGGAAGAGCAGGGTCTGCGGGTTGCCGGTCACGGTCGCGCAGAGCGTCCACGGCCCGACCGTCAGGCTGTCCTCGTTGTGTTCGCGCACCAGGCCCTCGTGGCTCAGCGCGCTCACCGCGATGTAGGCCGCCATCGGCTCGCCGCCCTTCCGGGACTCCGGGTCGGCCGTCCTTGCTCCTCCCATTGTCCCGCCGGCCCGGGAAACCGCCCGGTCCGCCCCGGGGCCCTCAAGGCCTGCCCGGCCCGTGTGCCGGTACGGCCCCGCACCCGTGCGGTCCTGGGCGGCCCGCGGGGCGCGCAGGGGAATACCGGCGGATCGGCCGGTGCTAAGGTGGTTGAAACTTTGACGATCGGATCCCGCGCCCCGGGATTCACCAGGAGTGTGGTGAGCAGCATGCAGTTCGGAATCTTCACCGTCGGCGACGTCACCCCCGACCCGACCACCGGCCGCACCCCGACCGAGCATGAGCGGATCAAGGCGATGGTGGCCATCGCCCGCAAGGCCGAGGAGGTCGGCCTGGACGTCTTCGCGACCGGCGAGCACCACAACCCGCCGTTCGTGCCGTCCTCGCCGACGACCATGCTCGGCTACATAGCCGCGCGGACCGAACGCATCATCCTCTCCACCTCGACCACGCTGATCACCACGAACGACCCGGTGAAGATCGCCGAGGACTTCGCGATGCTCCAGCACCTCGCGGACGGCCGGGTCGACCTCATGATGGGCCGCGGCAACACCGGCCCGGTGTACCCGTGGTTCGGCAAGGACATCCGCCAGGGCATCCCGCTGGCGGTCGAGAACTACGCGCTGCTGCACCAGCTGTGGCGCGAGGACGTGGTGGACTGGTCGGGCCGCTTCCGCACCCCGCTGCAGTCCTTCACCTCCACCCCGCGCCCGCTGGACGGCGTCGCGCCGTTCGTCTGGCACGGCTCGATCCGCAGCCCGGAGATCGCCGAGCAGGCCGCCTACTACGGTGACGGCTTCTTCGCGAACAACATCTTCTGGCCCAAGGAGCACTTCCAGAAGCTGGTCGACCTCTACCGCGAGCGCTACGCCCACTACGGGCACGGCACGGCGGAACAGGCCTACGTCGGGCTCGGCGGCCAGCTGTTCATGCGGAAGAACTCGCAGGACGCGGTGCGCGAGTTCCGCCCGTACTTCGACAACGCGCCGGTGTACGGCCACGGCCCCTCGCTGGAGGAGTTCACCGAGCAGACCCCGCTCACCGTGGGCAGCCCGCAGGAGGTCATCGAGAAGACGCTGACCTTCCGCGAGTCGTTCGGCGACTACCAGCGCCAGCTGTTCCTGATGGACCACGCCGGCCTGCCGCTGAAGACCGTGCTGGAGCAGCTGGACCTGCTGGGAGAGGAGGTCGTGCCGGTGCTGCGCGAGGAGTTCGCCAAGGGCCGCCCGGCGGGCGTCCCGGACGGGCCGACGCACGCGGCCCGGGTCGCGGCCGCACTCGCCGCGCAGCAGGAGACGACGGAGGTGGCCGAGTGAGCACGTACCGACTGGCGGTGGTGACCGCCGGGCTGAGCAAGCCGTCCTCGACGCGCCTGCTGGCCGACCGGCTGACCGAGGCGACGGTCCGTCAGCTCGGCGCGGCAGGCGGCGCGGTGGACGTCACGGTGATCGAACTGCGGGACCTCGCGACCGACATCGCGCACAACTTCGTGACCGGGTTCCCGGGTGCGGCCCTGCGCGAGGCGGTCGAGGCGGTGACGCGCGCCGACGGCCTGATCGCCGTGACGCCGATCTTCACCGCCTCCTACAGCGGCCTGTTCAAGTCCTTCTTCGACGTGATCGACCACGACGTCCTCGCCGGGAAGCCGGTGCTGATCGCCGCCACCGGCGGCACTCCCCGGCACTCGCTCGCCCTGGAGCACGCCGTCCGGCCGCTCTTCGCCTACCTGCGCTCGGTGGTCGTCCCCACCGCGGTGTACGCGGCGACGGACGACTGGGGCGCGACCGGGGACCGGCACACCGACGGCCTGCAGGGCCGGATCGACCGGGCGGCCGGCGAGCTGGCCACCCTGCTGGCCGGCCGCCCGCCGACAGCGGCGCCGTCACCGGCCGACACGCCGGCCGTGGTGCCGTTCGCCGAGCAACTGGCCGCCCTCCGGGCCTGACGGCACGAACGGGCGACGGCCGGAGCGGGACGAGAGCCGGAGCGGGACGAGGGGCGGGCCGAGTGGGCCGCCCCTTACGGGGGCGTCCGCCGGGCCGTGGCGCTGGGCCGGACGGGTGCGTGTTGATCGCGCCCTAATGTCCACTATGCGGTGTAATCGTACACATGATCAGATCACTGCCGGTCCGTCATGCTCCGAGCGCGGAGCCGCTCCGCCCCGCCGGCCGTCCGGTCGCGGACCGCCGGACCGGGCGGGGAAGCACGCGGGAACCCTGAGGTGGAGACCGTCATGCCGCCCGACAGCCCGAACGCGCCCGCCGGGGAGCCGCAGGCCGTCCTCACCCCGCTGACCAACGTCGCGATCTTCCTGGTGCTCACCATCGACCCCGGCGGTGAGCAGGCCGTCCGCGACCTGCTGCCCGACCTCGCCGGCCTGCGGCGCTCGGTCGGCTTCCGGGCCCCCGACGCCGGGCTGACCTGCGTCACCGGCATCGGCTCCGACGCCTGGGACCGCCTCTTCGCCGGCCCCAGGCCCGCCGGGCTCCACCCGTTCCGGGAGGTGGCGGGCGCCCGTCACCGGGCCCCCGCCACCCCCGGCGACCTGCTGCTCCACCTGCGGGCCACCCGGTTGGACCTCTGCTTCGAACTGGCCGGCCAGCTCACCCGCCGGCTGTCCGGTGCCGCCACCGTCGTCGACTCCGTCCACGGCTTCCGCTACTTCGACGACCGCGACCTGCTGGGCTTCGTCGACGGTACCGAGAACCCCGAGGGGCGGGCGGCCGCGGCGGCCGTGGTGGTCGGCGCGGAGGACCCGGGGTTCGCCGGCGGCAGCTACGTCGTCGTCCAGAAGTACCTGCACGACCTCACCGCCTGGAACACCCTCCCGGTGGAGCAGCAGGAACGGGCCGTCGGCCGCACCAAGCTCACCGACATCGAGCTGGACGACGCGACCAAGCCCGCCGACTCGCACGTCGCCCTCACCACGATCACCGGCCCCGACGGTGAGGAGCGGCAGATCATGCGCTTCAACATGGCGTTCGGATCCTTCGACGGCGGCGGCGAGTTCGGGACGTACTTCATCGGTTACGCGCGCACGCCCGAGGTGACGGAGGAGATGCTGCGCAACATGTTCGTCGGCCGCCCGCCGGGCAGTCACGACCGGCTGCTCGACTTCTCCACGGCGGTGACCGGCTCGCTCTTCTTCGTCCCGACCGCCGAGTTCCTCGACGGGCCGCCGGCCGCGCCCGCTCCCGCCGGCGCCCCGGCCGAGGTCACCGCCGCCAGTACCGCCACCGCCAGTACCGCCACCGACACCGCCAGTACCGCCACCGCCCCCTCCGCCGCCGACGGCTCGCTCGGCATCGGCAGCCTGAAAGGGACCCCTCCGTCATGAGCAATCTGCACCGCGACCTGGCCCCCGTCTCCGCCGCGGCCTGGGAGGAGATCGAGGAGGAGGCCCGGCAGACCTTCAAGCTCCACATCGCCGGCCGCCGGGTGGTGGACCTGAGCGGCCCCGAGGGCACCACCCTCGCCGCCGTCGGCACCGGCCACCTGACCGGCATCACCCCGCCCGCCGACGGGGTGCTCGCCCACGCCCGCGACTCCCAGCCCGTCGTCGAGCTCCAGGTACCCTTCACCGTCAGCCGCGCCGCCGTCGACGACGTCGAGCGCGGCTCCCGCGACTCCGACTGGCAGCCGGTCAAGGACGCGGCCCGCACCATCGCCCTCGCCGAGGACCGCGCCGTCTTCGAGGGGTACCGGGCCGCCGCCATCGAGGGCATCCGCGCCGGTGCGAGCAACCCGGCGATCCAGCTCCCGGCGGACGTCCGCGAATACCCGAACGCGGTGGCGAGGGCGCTCTCCGCGCTGCGCCTCGCCGGAGTCGGCGGGCCCTACGCGCTGCTGCTCGGCGCCGACGCCTTCACCGCGGTCAGCGAGACCAGCGACCACGGCTACCCGGTGGCGGCGCACATCGCCCGGCTTCTCGACGGCGAGATCATCTGGGCCCCGGCCATCGAGGGCGCCTTCCTGCTGTCGGCCCGTGGCGGGGACTTCGAACTCGTCCTGGGCCAGGACATCTCGGTCGGCTACCTCTCCCACACCGCCGACTCGGTCGACCTCTACCTCCAGGAGTCGCTGACCTTCCGTCTCTACACGGCCGAGGCCGCCGTCGCCCTGGTCGGCCGGAGCCTGTCCGACCTGCCCTAGCGGAGCCGGGCGGCCGAGCGGACCAGCCGGGCGGCCGCCACCACCGGGAGGGCCAGGGTCACCAGGAGCGCGATCGTCACCGTGCGCGCGCTCAGGCCACCGAGCACCACCGAGAGCACTGCCGCGACCACCGGGAGGACCAGGACGGGCGAGAGCGCGAGCAGCGTCGCCTCCCGCTTCTCCCGCCGGGACCACTGCGGGGACTTCCACAACCGGACGAGCCCGACGACCGCGGCGACCAGTCCCAGCGGCGCCCCGATCACCGGGACGAGCGCGGCCGGCAGCGGTACGGCGATCAGGGCGGCGGTGACCGCGGTCCGCCCGCCGCTCTCCGGCACCGGCCGGTCGTCGCCCGGTTCCTCCGCCAGCGCGGCCGCCGCGATCTCGCCGGGCGCCCCCAGCTGGTCCAGTACGCCGCGCACGCCGCCCCCGTCGAGGTGGCCGGCGTCCGCCAGTGCCACCTCGATGTGCTCGCGCAGGTCCGCCAGCAGCTCCCGGCGGTGGAGCTCGGGAAGCGCGGCCGTCAGCGCCTCGACCGAGGAGAGGTAGTCCCGTACGAGGGGGTGGGCGAGGGTGTCCGTCACGGCGTCTCTCCAGGGGTGAGGAAGTGGTCGACGGCGGCGCGGAAGGAGGGCCAGCTCGTGGTGAACTCCTCCAGCGCGCTCCGGCCGGCGTCGGTCAGCGTGTAGTACCTGCGCGGCGGCCCGCTCTCGGAGTCCCGCAGGTGGGTGTCGGCGAGCCCGGTCCGCCGGAGGCGGGACAGCAGGGGGTAGATCGTGCCCTGGCTGGTGGCCATCACCTCGACCCGGGCGAGCTCCGCCAGCAGCTCCACGCCGTAGCGGGGTCCGTCCCGGAGCAGGGCCAGGACGCAGTACTCCAGCACCCCCTTGCGGAGTTGGCTCGCCACGGGCCCGTCCGCCGCGGGGATGCTTGCATTGCCAGCTACCATGCAAAGCAAGGTAGCACGCAGGGCGTGATGGCCGCAGCACGCCGCGAGCGTCCGGCCCGGTCGGGAGCCGCCGGACGGGTGGCCCCGGCGGAGGCCCGCCCGGAGGGTCCGGTGGATTCCGCGCGGGGTCCTGGACGATGCTCGCGGGCGCCCGGGGTGCCCCCGGGCTCCCCGGCGACGGGCGAAGGGTACTGAGTTCCTTTACGCGGGGTACTGAGTGCCGTATTCTCTGAGGCGAGCCTCTGACGCCAGTCGAAGAGAGCCGACACGGCATGCCGGTCCAGGTGGCGCCCGCTCCGCGTGCGGCGCGGCCGGGCCGGACTTGGCACTCAGTACCCTGGGCATGACCTGAGGCCATGGACCAGTGCACCCGTATCAGGAGAACCGCTCATGAGCTTGAGGATCGTTGTCTGTGTGAAGTACGTGCCGGACGCGACGGGTGACCGTCGTTTCGCGGACGACCACACCACCGACCGGGAGGGTGTGGACGGCCTTCTGTCGGAGCTGGACGAGTACGGCGTGGAGCAGGCGCTGCGGATCTCCGAGGCGCACGGCGATGCCGAGGTGACGGTGCTGACGGTGGGGCCGGACGACGCCAAGGACGCGCTGCGCAAGGCGCTGTCGATGGGTGCGGACAAGGCCGTGCACGTGAACGACGACGACATCCACGGTACGGATGTGATCGGGACGTCGGCGGTGGTGGCGAAGGCGCTGGAGAAGACCGGGTTCGACCTGGTGATCGGTGGTATGGCGTCGACGGACGGCACGATGGGTGTGCTGCCGGCGCTGCTGGCGGAGCGGCTGGGTGTGCCGCAGCTGACGCTGCTGTCGGAGGTGTCGGTCGAGGGCGGTGTGGTGAAGGGCCGTCGTGACGGTGACGCGGCGACGGAGCTGGTGGAGGCGGCGCTGCCGGCGGTGGTGTCGGTGACGGACCAGTCGGGTGAGGCGCGGTACCCGTCGTTCAAGGGCATCATGGCGGCGAAGAAGAAGCCGGTGCAGTCGTTCGACCTGGACGATCTGGGCATCGAGGCCGGTGAGGTCGGTCTGGCGGGTGCGTGGACGGCGGTGGAGTCGGTGACGGCGCGTCCGGCGCGGACGGCCGGCACGGTCGTCAAGGACGAGGGTGAGGGCGGCAAGCAGCTCGCCGCGTTCCTCGCCGAGCAGAAGTTCATCTGAGCCTCCGCCCCCCATCACGAGCCCACAGCGAAGTACGGAGACATTGAGCAATGGCTGAGATTCTCGTCCTGGTGGACCACGCCGACGGTGCGGTCCGCAAGCCGGCCCTCGAACTGCTGACCCTGGCCCGCCGGATCGGCGAGCCGTCGGCGGTCGTGCTGGGCGCCGGTGCGGCCGCGGCCGACCTGGCCGCCAAGGCCGGCGAGTTCGGTGCGGCGAAGGTGTACGTCGCGGACGGCGCGGAGTTCGCCGACCAGCTGGTCGTCCCGAAGGTGGACGCGCTGGCCCAGATCGCCAAGGCGACCGGTGCCGCGGCGGTGCTGGTCACCTCCTCCGGGGAGGGCAAGGAGGTCGCCGCGCGGGTCGCGCTGCGGATCGGCTCCGGCATCATCACCGACGCCGTCGACCTCCGGGCCGGCGCCGACGGCCCGGTCGCCACCCAGGCCGTCTTCGCCGCCTCGTACACCGTCGACTCGCGCGTCAGCAACGGCGCCCCGGTCATCACGGTGAAGCCGAACGCGGTGGCCCCCGAGGCCGCTCCGGCCGCGGGCGCGGTGGAGAACGTCACCGTCGAGTTCACCGGCAACGCCGCCAAGGTCACCTCGCGCACCCCGCGGGTCTCCTCGGGGCGCCCGGAGCTGACCGAGGCCGCGATCGTGGTCTCCGGCGGCCGCGGCGTCGGCGAGGCGGCCGGCTTCGGCGTGGTCGAGGAGCTGGCCGACGCGCTGGGCGCGGCCGTCGGTGCCTCGCGCGCCGCCGTCGACGCCGGCTGGTACCCGCACAGCAACCAGGTCGGCCAGACCGGCAAGCAGGTCTCCCCGCAGCTGTACGTGGCCAACGGCATCTCGGGTGCCATCCAGCACCGGGCCGGCATGCAGACCTCGAAGACCATCGTGGCCGTCAACAAGGACCCGGAGGCCCCGATCTTCGAGCTGGCGGACTACGGCGTGGTCGGCGACCTCTTCGCCGTGCTGCCGCAGCTCACCGGCGAGGTCCAGGCCCGCAAGGGCTGACCGCACGACCGAGCACGACGCGCCGGAGGGCGTGGCACCGAGTACCCGGTGCCACGCCCTCCGGCGTATCCGCTGCTGCCCCGCGCGGCGTGCGTCCCGCAGGTGGTCCAGGCCTGCTCCGCGACGCCCGCGGCACGTGTGCGGACTACTCGGCGCAGGCCGCCAGGTGCTGGGTGAAGCCGCCCTGGTTCGGCGGCAGCGGGCGCGGCTCGACGGGCTGCACCCGCTCGGGCTCCTCCTGCGGCAGCAGCGTGAGCTCCGGCTGGTCGGAGTCGGGGGCCGGGGTCAGCCGGACCCGGGTGCCCACCGGGACGGTGCTGCGCAGACCGCTGACGATGCACCAGACGTCGAAGCCCTCGGCCATCCGGATCAGCGACTTCTGCCGGGCCAGGGGCGTCCTGGCCTGCTCGACGGCGCACCGGCGCACCACGCCGGTGCCCTGGCTGCGCTCCAGGCGCAGGTCGGTGGAGCCGCAGGTGGGGCAGAGCAGCCGCTGGAAGGTCGGGTTGCTGCACCACGTACAGCGCTGGAAGTACAGCGGGGTGCTGTCGATGTCGGCGTCGATGGCTGAGTGGACCACGGTGTCATCTCCCTGCACTCGGACTGGGCTGCCGGCTCGCTGTGCGTCGCCGGCGTACGGCCGGCGGGCGGCCGGGGTGTGTCCTCGGCGTACGTCCGCGATACGGCCTCCGTACGCCAGCAAAAGGATAGGGAACTCAGTACCGCCCTGGGAAGGCACTGAGTTCCCTTTTTGCTACGCGCATGCATAATGAAGGGTACTGAGTACCGTCGCGAAACAGGAGTGCCGATCATGAGCCAGGACTTCGATCTCTTCCGGATCTCCGAGGAGCACGAGATGCTGCGTGAGGCGGTGCGTTCGCTGGCCGAGGCGAAGATCGCTCCGTTCGCGGCGG
>NZ_JBITSA010000024.1:0-93325 GCF_044540385.1 Kitasatospora sp. NPDC086009 | reverse complement strand
CCGTGGGGACGGCTGGGCCACGTCGCCCTCACGGTCGCCGACGATGGCCGCAGCGCGACGGGCTGGGTGCAGGGCCTGGGGCAGTTCATGGCGGATCGGGCCGGGGCGGCGCCGCCGGTGGCCGGGTTCGCCGGGTACGCGGCGGTCCGTGGCGAGGGCCCGGCCGAGACCGAGCGGGTGGTGGAGCGGGATCTCGAGCCTCTTGAGGGGAACTGGGATCTCACGTTCGCGCTGCGGGTGGCGGTGCCGGACGCGGTGATCACCACCGGGCGGGACGAAGACGGGGTGAACGCCTGGGTCCACGACGGAGCCACCTCGTGGGCGGCGTTCGGCGCGGTGGGTGACGGCACGACCGTGCTGCACCAGGGCGGTGATCGGCGCATCGGTGACGAACTGATGGTCGCCTGGGCGCAGTGGGACAGTCTGGGCCGGCCGGAGCCGTGCGACTACGGCATCACGGTGCGTCCGGACCGCCAGTTCGTGTGGCTGAAGGATCCGGTGGACGGCCCACGGTGGGCCGTCGGCGGGGCGGTAGCGGCCGGCGGGCCGGCTCGTTGAGCACGGTATGAGCAGCGTTCGTGCTGGTGGTGGTCTGGGTCGGGGTCTTGATCTGCGGGTGCCGGTGCGGTTGGCCGGGTCACGCAGTCCCCGGCGGGTACCGGCGGAGCGGTTGGCCGAGGTCGAGCCGCCGACGCTGGGGCAGGCGTTGGCGCGGGCGCGGCGTCAGCGGCTCGGAGCCCGGCCGGACGACTGGGTGTGGCAGGTCCGGGTCGATCCTGAGCAAGTCACCCCGGCCGGGTAGTTGCGGCACTACGCTCGGTGCACATGACTCGACGAAAGCCGGTGCTCAGCGTGCCGGACTACGCCTTCAGCAACGACTCCGGACAGCTCCCCGATGACCTGCCGTTCCACACGCTGGAGACCTTCACCGGCCCAGCGCTCGGCCCGGGCCGGCCGGCGCTCCTCCTCTACCCCGCCTTCCACGACGAGATCGTCAGCGGCGAGTTCGCCGGCCAGAGTTCCGTGCCATACCTCCTCGGCGGGCTGGAGGGCTTCACCCAGATCGCCGACGGCACGCCTGCCCGGCACACCCCTGCCCAGCTGCGCGGCGCGGCCCGGATGGGCTGGAAGGTCCGGTTCGCCGGCGGCCGCCTCGACATCGGCCGACCCGGCAAGGCGTTCCGGCACACCAACGTCACCGGCACGCCGACGTGGTACGGGCCGACCCCCGCCGTGCTGTACGTCCTGATCTCGGAGAGGCCGCTGGAGATCGACCACGAGAACGGCAAGGAGATCATCGACGCCGCCGTGTCCGTGACCGGTGTGTTCAGCGTCCTGCCGTACGAGGTGGACTAGCGTCGCCGGATCCGACCCCGGCCTTCGGGCTACGCCGTGGCGGCGTCGAATGTGGGGACGCTCTGCTCGGCGGCCGGGGTGAGCGGTTGGGCGGTGCCGTCGGGGCCGGGCAGGAGCAGGGTGGTGGTGCGGGTTCGGACGCCGGCGCGGCCGCGGCCGGTGCAGTGCACGGTGACGGTGCGGGAGGTGATCTGTCCCCAGCCGTCGCCCAGACCCGCGAAGCGGGGGTTATCGCTGGCGAGGGTCAAGGCGGCGCCGGGCCAGGGAGTGGTCACGAGCAGGGTGGTGCCGGATTCCCGGAGCCGGGCGGCGAGACGCTGCTGGTCGCGGGGCTGGGGCGCGGTGGTGGGCTGCAGCATGACCACGCCGAACGCGCCGTCCGTCGCGAGGGCGGCGACGATCTCGGGCCAGTGCGGGCCCGGGTCGTCGACGCAGGCGAGTCTGGCGTAGGGGACGCCGAGCCCGTTCAGGGCGGCGTAGCCGAGGTCGGGGAGGCCGACGATCCCGAGGAACAGGTCGGGGTGCTGGGCGGCGCCGGCCGCCAGGGCGCCGAGCAGGTAGCGGTCGTCGAGTACTTCGACGGCGCAGCCGCGGGGCAGGCGGCCGTCGGGCAGCAGCGGGGCGATCGTGTCCAGGGCGGGCCAGGTGCTGGCGTTCAGTCGGGCGCGGCGGGCCTCGGGGGAGGTGTCCGCCAGAAGTTCGGCGAGTCGGTCCCTTCGGTCCCTGCCCGGGTCCAGGTCCGGGACGGGGGTCAGCATGGGCCGGCCTCCGGCCGGTCGGTGCGGGGGGTGACAGTGGCTGGCAGCAGGGTGTGCGGGGTGTAGATGACCCAGTCTGCGGCGGGCGGCGGCCCCCACTGGACGTGGGCGGCCCAGCGGCCGGCGGCGAGGGGGCGCCACGCGGTGATGAGGGCGGGGACCAGGGTGCCGCCCACGGCGAGCAGGGCGACCGTCCAGGCCGGGCGCTCCAGGGCGGCCGCCTGCTCGACCTCGCCGTCGGGCGCGCGGCGGGCGTCGCGCCAGGAGCCGGGGGCGCCGGCGGGCGGTCGTCGGGACGGGTAGGTCGGCACACCCCTTACGATCGAACATCCGTTCGAGCTGGTCAAACGTCAGGCGCCGGTGGTCTCATCTGCGCCCATGCGGATCCGATGGGTCGCGTCCTCGCAGCCCGCGAAGGCCCACGCGCTCTCGGCCGGCTCGATGTCCCGGCCGGGCTGGTCGTCCAGGCGGCGCAGGAAGTAGGCCTCGTCGCCGACGGCCAGGACCCGCAGGAGCCGGCCGCCGGCCTCTTCGAGGAGGTCGCCGCGCCGGTAGCGGGGTGAGGTGGTCACCCCTCCATCCTCGCGCGTCGGCCGGTGCGCTGCGCCGCTCGGCGGCATCGCGTTCCGGCGTCGGCCGATCTGGTCGGATGCTGGAGGTATGGCCTCCCGAGGATCCGCGCGGGTCCGGCTGCCGCACATCGAACCGATGCTCGCGACGGCCGGGCCGCTGCCGTCCGGGCCGGGTTGGTGCGCCGAGGTGAAATGGGACGGTGCCCGGGCCTGCGCCTACCTGGAGGACGGGCGGGCCCGGCTGCTCGGCCGGCACGGCACCGACTACACGGAGCGCTTCCCCGAGGTCGCCGCCGCCCTCGCCGACGTGCCCGGCCCCTTGGTCCTGGACGGCGAGCTGGTCGTCATGCGGAGCGGGACGCCGTCGTTCGCCGCGCTCCAGGGCCGCATCCACCGCACCCGCCCAGCCTCCGTCCAGGCCGGCGCCCGCGCCGCCCCCGCCCTGTTCATCGCCTTCGACCTCCCCCACACCGACCGGCCCCTGCTCACCGAGCCCTACCGACGCCGGCGCGCCCTGCTGGAGGACCTGAACCTGGACCGGCCCGGGCTGCGCGTTCCCCCGGCGTGGGAGTCGCTCACCGACGCCGTCGCCTGGACGCGCGAGCACCAGCTGGAAGGCATCATCTGCAAGCGAGCCGACTCCCCGTACCGGCCCGGTGCCCGCTCCCGCGACTGGATCAAGATCAAGCACCTGCGCACGGCCGACGTCGTCATCGGGGGCTGGCTGCCCGGCGGCCCGGCCGGCACCACGGTGCGCGCCGTCCTGGTCGGAGCGCCCACCGGCGAACCCGGCCGGCTCCTCTACGCCGGATCGGTCGGCACCGGCTTCACCGCAGCCGAACGCCGCGCCCTCGCCGCCGCGCTGCGCCGCCTCGACCAGTCCACGTCACCGTTCACCGGCGCCCGGACGGGCCTGGGACTGCCGCGCGGCACCGAGGTGCGCTTCGTACGCCCCGAGCTCCACGCCGAGGTCGAGTTCCTGGAGCTCACCCCCGCGGGCCGGCTGCGCCAGCCGGTATGGCGAGGCCTGCGCGCCGGCCCGTCGTAACCCGGCGTCGCGGCGCGTCGTTGAGCCGGGCATGCCCCCGAGGGCGCCACCTACGGGCCGCCGCCCCGGCCCCGCTACGCGCCGCTGAACGCGGACGAGGTCCGGGCCCTGGGCGACGTCGCCGACCAGGTGGTGGGGCTGGCGATGCTCACCGCCGAGCCGGAGCCGCTCGCCGAGGTGGCGTGGCACCTGTGCATCGCCCTCGCTCGGCTGGCCACCGGGATCGATCCGGCCGAGCCGACCGAGCGGATCACCGAGATGACCCGCGATCTGGTCGACCACCTGCGCGAGGCTCTTGAGCGCGCGCAGACCGCACGGGCCGATCTGCACGGCCGGGCGCAGCTCGCCGCCGAGGCGGACCGGGAGGATGTCGCTCTGGGCGGGCAGCGGGCGGTGGCCGCCGGCGCGACGGTGACGTTGACTCTGCCGGTCGGGCACTCGGTGACTGTGACGGTCGGCCAGGTCCTGTACGGGCGGCCGGGCGCCGGGTACAGCACGCTGGCCAGTGCCAGCCCGCTCGTGCGCACCACCGCGGTGGTGGACGGCGTCGAGCATCTGCGGCTGCGCGCCGCGCTGGACACGATCGCCCGGGTGGTGAGCGGCCGGCTCGATCCGCGGGCCTTCGAGGTCGGCTGACGGGCACGCTCGGGAAGTCCGCTTGAAA
The DNA here is from genome assembly GCF_044540385.1 of Kitasatospora sp. NPDC086009. NCBI lineage: Bacteria > Bacillati > Actinomycetota > Actinomycetes > Kitasatosporales > Streptomycetaceae > Kitasatospora > Kitasatospora sp. NPDC086009. Next base: position 88,927 of record NZ_JBITSA010000024.1, on the reverse strand, counting down.
GCGGCGCCCCCCCTGCTCGGCGGTGGCCGACCGCACGCGGGAGGGGCGTCGGCGTCGGCCGCTGGTGCCGTCGTGCCCTGCGGCCTGGGGGTCGGCGCTTTGGGCGAATTGTCAGGTAAATAAAGCGCCAAGATCATGTCAAGGGGGCCCGTCGCCAAGGGCATGGGTTATCAAACCGTGGCTAAAGTCTTCGCTCTGTACGCGGTCGATGACCTAATATCGGCGGTCAGTCTCCGGAATGCCTGTCGGCGGTCAGGGGAATCTCTCTTCATCGTCGGGAAAAGATCATGCGCCGCGTGGATTCGACCGCCCTGAGGCTTCGGGCGACCGGAGGCCTTCCCTCGCGGCCGCGCCACTTCCCGGGGGAGGGCGGCTCGGACGCGCGGTTCGCGCTCCTGAGGTCTCGATGGGTCGGGCACAGGCTCGAACTCACCGGCTACGGCCTGCGCGAGGACCAGGACAGTGCCCGCCGCGGCAGCTCGTGGACCTGGCTGACCCTGCGCGACCCGGCCGGCGGGCGCACGGTCGAGGTCCGGTCCCGGCCGCGTCTGCTGCCCGAAGTCACCGACGACAGCGCCCAGCCCGACCACAACCACGACTGGTCGGGGTTCACCGCCCTGATCGACCCGGCCCGGCTGGCCGTTGCCGACGGACCGGACGCCGACTGGGACGTCGAGGCCGCGCTGTTCACCGGAGCGCGGGGCGCCCTGCCGGGCAACCTGCGCGGCCGCGGACTCAGCGGGGGCATCGCCCCGCACTGGTGCGGCTCCGGCGAATACCCCCTCGCCGGGTGGATCGACCGCGACGTCCGGGTCGTCCCCCACTTCCATGAGGATCGGCTGCGGCTGCGCGTCGAGAGGGTCCGCGTCCGGATCACCAACGTCCGGGCCGGCGACAGCGGCATCGAACTGGCGGGCTTCGCCCTCGACTGCCCGCCCGGCACACTCCTCACTCTGCGCCACCGTCAGTCGGCCGCGGTACTCACCTCCCCGGTGCGGTTCACCCAGGCATCGAAGACCATGTTCACCGCCCACCTGCCCTACCGGCCGTTCACCGCCGACGGGCGCGGCACCGATGAGCTGGAGCACTGGGACGCCGAACTGCTGCGCCCGGACGGCTCCACCGAGCAGCTGACCCTGGACGAACGCGGCGGCCCGGTGGCCGGTCAGCACCCCCTGCCCGACACCGCGGACCGGGTCCTCTACCTCAAGCACCTCGCCGACGGCCGACTCCAGTTCTGCGTCCAGCCGGCGGCCGGCTTTGTCGAGCGCATCGCGGTGCGGGCCGGGGGCTTCGAGCTCAGCGGCCACTGCCCCGCCCCGGAGCCGCTCGAACTCGTCCTGCGCCACACCGGCACGGCCGGCGAGATCCGCCACCCGGTGGCCACCGCCGAGGGCGGCCGGTTCCGAATCCAGCTGCCCGCCACCCGCACCGGCTCCGACGGCACCGCACTGCCCCTGCGCAAGGGCATCTGGGAGGCCTCGCTGCACCCGGCCGGCCACAGCGGGCCGGCCCGGCCGCTGATCGCCGCCCCCGCGGTGCTCCCCGCACTGCCCGCCGCCACCGGAGCCGGCGGCAAGCGGATCCTGCTCCAACGCCGCTGGAACGACACCCTGCTCCTGGACTCCACCCCCGTCCTCACCCCCACCGAGCGCAGCGCCTGGACCCAGGCCCGCCAGCGCACCGCCGGCTACCCGGCCGCCCGCCGGCAGCCGCTGCGCGACACGGTGCTGTACGACGTGTTCGGCGGCCGCGGCTACGCCGACTCACCGCGCGCGGTGCACGCCGAACTCGCCCGACGCGGCGAGCCGCTGGAACACCTCTGGACGGTCGACGACGCCCAGGCCGAACTGCCCGCCGGCGTCCGCGCGGTGCGGATCTGGAGCCCCGAGTGGTACGAGGCACTCGCCACCAGCCGCTACCTGGTCGGCAACACGCACTTCCCCGACTTCCTCGAACGCCGGGACGGCCAGGTGGTCGTCCAGACCTGGCACGGCTCGCCGCTCAAGCGAATCGCCCACGACGTCGAGAACCCCTGGCTCGCCGACCACGGCTACCTGGAGGCCCTCGACCGGGAGACCCCGCAGTGGAGCCTGCTGCTCTCCCCCAGCCCCTTCGCCACCCCGCTGCTGCGCCGGGCGTTCCGCTATGACGGCGAGATCCTGGAGTCCGGCTACCCGAGAGGGGACGTGCTCGCCCGCCAGGACGAGCACGCCGCTGCGGCCGTCCGGCGCCGGCTCGGCATCCCCGACGGCAAGCGCGTCGTGCTCTACGCCCCGACCTGGCGCGAGGACCAGCGCCGCGGCGACGGCGACGGCTTCCGCCTCGACCTGCGGATCGACCTCGACCACGCCCGGCGCGCCCTCGGCCACGACCACGTCCTGCTGATCCGCCCGCACGCCCACGTCCGCGAACCCCTGCCCGGCGCCGGCGACGGCTTCCTCTACGACTGCGGCGACTACCCCGACGTCCAGGAACTGCTGCTGATCGCCGACGTGCTGGTCACCGACTACTCGTCGATCATGTTCGACTTCGCGATCACCGGCCGCCCCGTGCTCTTCTTCACCTACGACCTGGAGCACTACCGCGACACCCTGCGCGGCTTCTACTTCGACTTCGAGGCCCAGGCCCCCGGCCCGCTCATCCCCACCTCGTGCCACCTACTGGACGCGCTGCGCGGCCTCGCCGACGACCGCTCCCGCCCCCCGGCCGGGTACCGGGAGCGCTACCGCGCCTTCCGCGACACACACTGCCGACTCGATGACGGCGGCGCCGCGCGCCGCGTGGTCGACCGGATGCTCCAACTCGGCGCCGGCCGCTGAACACCGGCCGACACCCTGGCTACTCCTGGCCCGCGGCCGCGAGCGCCGCCGGAGCCGGGCTCGGTCGGCCAGCGCAGCGGCCCTAGCCCTGGCCGCCTGCGCATCGTCGTCGGCCGCCCGGGTTTCGGCGAACCGGTGCCGGACGGCGAGTTCCTGGACTCGCGTGGTAACACGTGGTGTCTGGTGGTATCGCGTGTGATCTGGTGCCGCTAGGGTGTTGTCCGTACCTGTGGAGGTATGGGCTAGCGCGCCGAGCCCGAGTCCCGCCGATCCTGCCCGCGACGGGCGGCACAGCGGTCAAGGTGGTAGGAGTCGAAGAGCTCCCGCACCGCGCGATGTTGAACGTCCGTCAGGTCCACCCACCGCCTTGCGCTGATGCTGCGCGCGGGCCCGGGTCGCGGGACCGAGCACCGCGCCGAGAGGCATCACGTGCCCAAGAACAAGCGTTCCCAGAAGAAGACCGCCCGCGCGAAGCAGCGGGCCACCGGAGCCCCCTACACCGCCGCCGCCGGCGGATCCGGACACCAGCACCCGGCGCCCGACTTCGGCGTGCTGGACTCCCGCCTGTACGGGGTCACCCGGCAGGTGAGCCTGTGCCCCGCGGCCGCGCTGGTCGGTGCCGCCCGCGCCGGGTGCCGACCGTGCCAGGACTCCGCGATCCCCGCCCTGGTGGCCGGCGACCGGCTGGTGGTGGCCCACCTGGCCGGGCTGCCGTTCAGCCTGCTGCCTACCCCTGGCCTGATGTCGCCCGCCTCGGTACGGGTGTGGAAGGTCGCCCGCCGGATGCTCGACGAGAGCTTGGAGGGCCCCGCCCCGGCCGCACCGATGCTCGCCGTGCTGGAGGAGCTGAGCCTGACCGAGGTGCGCGACGTGGTGGAGGACGCTCTCGACCTGTGGGCCGCGCTCGGCGCCACCCCCGAAGAGTTCGCGGCCGCGGCCGCCCCGCCCACCGAGGACGACCCGCAGCAGGACCCGCAGGATCCGGAGGACGACCTGCCGGAGGCCACCGAGCCCCCCGAGAACCCGTTCACCGGCGAGGGCCTGGTGTTCCTGACCGGCGAGCAGCTGGCCGCGGGGATCCCACTGCCGATGCTCGTGCAGTCCGCGCTGGCCGGCACCGTGGACGACGAGATCACCGAGCACGCCCACGACCTTTTCCAGGGCCTGGTCGAGCGCGGGCCGGCCGCCGGCCGCCAGGCCGCTCTCCTCCTGGCCCAGTACGTGCTCTCCACCGGCTACTACGGCACCGGCATGGAGGCAGCCGTGCGCTACTACCGCCAGCAGCCGCCCCCGATGATGACTCAGGCCCCGGCGCTGACCACCCTGCACCTGCTGCTGTCCGCGTTCATCGCCACCGGCCGGCCCGGCGCCGAGAGGATCCTGAGCGACGACCTGACCGGCGCCGAGCTGGACGGCCTGGTGCGCTACCTGTTCTGCATCGCCGCCGGCATGTCCGGCTTCCCCCGCGCCCGCCAGGCCGAGCTGACCGAGGAACTGTGCGCCGATGCCCGCTGACCCCACCACCACCGCCGCACAGACCAGCACCGACCCCGCGGACACCGCCCACCTGCGCGCCGGGCGCCGCATCACCCTGGAGGAGATCGCAGGCCACATGTCGAGCGCCGCCGTCCTGCTGCGCCAGCTCGGCCGCGCCGCCGAGACCCCGGCCGTCCCCGTCGAACTCGCCGACCTCATCGACACCCTCAACCGGAGCGCCGACGAGATCGCCCGGGAAGCCGGGACCGTCCAGCGGCTGGCGGCCGCCGCCGACGGCGACCTCCCGCTGGCCGCCACCTTCGACGACGGCCGGCGCTGGGGCGCCGCCGCTCGCGAAGAGGTCCGCGACACCACCGGCCGCCAGGCCTACCCGCCCGCGGTCGTGCCCACCTACAAGCAGCTGATCATGCTGGCCCAGCGCGGCCGCACCGTCCCCGCCGACCACCCCATGCACAGGTGGTCGCAGGTCGAGACGACCACGTTCCCCGAGGCCATGGACGGCGTGCACTTCGTGGAGTCCAAGGTCGCCGCCGGCCGCCGCGCCGCCGAGCGGGAGAAGGCGATCCGCGTCGAGGTGTTGGCAATCGAGTGCGGCAACGACACGTGCGGCCAGGACGCGGGCGCGCCATGTCGCACCAGCACCGGCCGGCTCACCGAGCAGCCCCACAAGGCACGCCTGGCCGAGGCGACCCGGCGGGTGGACGAGCGCCTGGACACCCTCGGCCCCACCATCACGGTGACCCGCCATGTCTGAACCACTGCTCCTCGCACAGATCGCCCGCCGCGCCCACGTCGGCCGGGCCGCCGTCGTCAACTGGCGCCGGCGGCACGACGACTTCCCCGCACCGGTCGGCGGCGACGGCGTGCACCCGACGTTCGACGCCGACGCCGTCGACCACTGGCTGCACGCCCACGGCATGGCCGACACCTTCACCCTGCGGCCGCCAGGGCCGCCGGCGCTCCTCACGCTGCCCGACGGCACGACCGTGACCCTCCACGCCCCCTGGTTCCGCCGCGACCCCGACCACGGGTTGGCGGAACTCGGCGGAGGAACCCACCGCGACGCCTGGATCCCCCTGGCGAACGCCATCCTCACCCGGGTCCAGGTCGAGGGCGAACCCCCCTTCGCGGTGCGCCGGGCCGGCGCCGACATCACCGACTACCCCGCCCGCTACATCCGCCTGCTCTGGCGGGTCGAGGACGAACACCCGTCGTTCGAACCGCCGTTGTTCTGATACGCCGCCCGCAACCGCCGACGACGTGTGAACACCCTGCTGCCCGGCCGGCCACCCGGCCGGGCAGCACATGAATGTTCCCCGGCCCCGGGCGCGCACCGCTGGTCGGGTGGCCCTCGGCCGAAGACCTCCCCAGCAGCGGCGCCGGCGTTGTAGTCTGCCCCTTGGCTGGACACGCACTGCCGCTCGTCGCTGCCCGATCCCCGCCCACGCCGGGGGTGTCCGGGCGTCGCCGATGACTAGGGACTCAAGGGTTCCCGTGTAGCTGGACACCCAACTGCCTTCTCCGGCGGGGTGCGTGGGACAACCCGCCAGGATCGAAGCCCCCGTGTCACCCAAGCGCAACCGCTCCACGGCCGCCAAGCGCGCCCGCGCGGCGCAGCAGGACAACCCCGAGATCCCCTACACCGAGCTGTTGCGCGCCGAGCAGGCCGCCGGCTCCGCCCCCGCTGGCAAGCCCGACCAGGCTCCGGCCACCCCCACCACCGGAGGTACCCGCATGTCCCTCGCCTGGTCCCCCACCACGCTCGTCCGGATCGACTACGACTACGACCGTGCGAACGCCGACCACGCCGGGGGCTCCCGGTACGCCGCCTACGTCCGGATGAAGGGCGAGGCCTTCAACTACTGGGGCGACGAGAGCGACCTTGACCCGGCGCGGTTCGCCGGGGAGGCCTGGCGCATCGCCACCGGCCCGGTGATGTCCCCCGGGTTCGTCCGGATCCGCCCCGACCTGACCTCCGTGCGGGTGTACCGGGACGACTACGAGGGTGCCTTGGCGGTCGCGGTGTCGATGCCGCTGTCGCACGGGCATCTCGTGGGGGCGGACCGGTGGCCGTACGACTGGCAGGACTGGGAGCGGGAGCGCTTCTCCGCTGACGACGAGTTCCGGGGCCGGGAAACGCCCGACCTCGTCCAGGACAAGGTGGCGGTGCTGACCAACACCACGGTGCGGCTCACCCTCCCGAAGGCCCATCTCCACGTCCCGACGACGCTGTCCGGACCCGGACTGGTGATGGACGCCACCACCGCGGTGGAGACGTTGGTGGAGCTGGTCAACCAGCACGCCGGCTCGGCGGTCGCCCGCGTCCTGGGCCAGACGGGCTGACCGGCCCCCGTCGGCGGGGCCGGGTGTTCGCCCGGCCCCGCCGACGGCAGTTGAACCAGGTGGATCGGGCCCCGGCCAGGGCCCGATCCACTACGCTGACCCCGCGGCTGGACACGCACTGCCGCTCGTCGCTGCCCACCCCGCCCACGCCGGGACGGGCGTCGTACGACCAAGGGGTCCACACCAGACGCCCGTGTCGCTTCGCCGTGCCCATCGGGCGGGGAGCGCGTGGGCAGGCCCGCCGGATCCGAGAGCACCGTGACGAAGAAGAACACCTCCCGTGCCGGCGCCCGCGCCCGCCAGGCGCAGCAGGCCGGCTCCACCACCCCGTACACCGCGCTGCTGCGAGCCACCCCTCCATCCGGCGCCGCGGCGTGGTCGCTGCGCACGCTGTTCGTGCAGCTCGCGGTGACCGCTCCGGGTGACACCGCCGAGCAGCGCCGCGAGTGCGCGCAGCTGGTCGCCGATGCCTGGGCCACCCTGACCGGCCTGGCCGGGGACGAGTACCCGGCCGCTGCGACCGTGATGCCGCTGTACAGCAACACTGCGGATGAGCCGGGTTTCGTGCAGGCGGCCGCCACGGTGCAGGCACTGCGGGACTGGAGCAGCAAGTTCGCACTGGCGGACACCGTGGATGATCTGCGCCGCACGGCCCTGCACGCGGTCGCCGAGCGGTGGCCGAAGCTCGGTGAGTACGGCTCCGCGATCGAAGAGCTTGATGCGGCCGAACTCGGCCAGCGCGTGGTGGTGCTGGCGGAGGCCGGCGTCCGGACCCGGGGCATCGACCCACGACTTGCCGCACTTCTTCCGCCGCCGGAGCGGGCCGGCCGCAGGAACGTGACCATGGTGCCGGTCGTCGCGGGCGGCGAGGGCAAGACCATCGCCGTCTCAGAGCTGGACGTGGATGCGGCCGGGCGCGGCCGATGCCCGGTCGCGGTCGACCTGGACCCGCAGCCCGACCTGACCGCTTGGTCCGACGTCCAGGAGGAGCTGGCCGGCGGTTGGCCGTACCGGCTGGTCGACGCCCGGTGGCAGGGCTGGCTCACCGCCGGGAACGGCCTCTACAAGGCCTCGTTCGGCTTCAAGCGGGAGGGACTGGAGGAGCCGTGGCCGTACGCGCGGATCGTGGCCGAGCGGAGCCCGGTGCGCCCGGTCAACCACGAGATCGCGGGCGACGACTCCGCCGAGCGCCTGGCCGCGCTGTGGCAGCAGGCCGGCCGCAAGGCCGTCGCGTCCACCTTGGTCGCGCTGTACCTGGCCGAGCAGCGCCTGCCCCGGCTCGTGTTCGGCGGGCCGCATCCGCTGACGTCCGGCCGTGAGGACAGTTGGGAGGCTGAACGCCTGCTCTCTCTGGCGTGGGGGATCGGCGAGGAGCTGAGCAAGAAGCCGAAGCGCTACGACGAGGCGGCGGCCGAGGGCATCGCCGACGTCCTGGAGGGCTGGGTGCGACACCCGGACTCCTACACCGAGGTCGCCGAGACCCTCTCCGCCCTGTTCGGTCGGCATGCCGACCGGGCGGGCGGGTGGAAGGCGGTGGCGGACCAGTGGTTCCAGCCGCGCGCCCGCGCCGGCCACGACCAGGACCTCATCTTCGGAGTCGCCACCTGGCTGATGAAGGGCTCCGCCGGGTTCGACCCCGACCTGTACCGCTGACCGCTGCCCGATGACGAGCAAGGAGCACAAGGCCATGAGCACCACCCCGTCGCCGGAGTCCACCGCTGCCGTCGCCCGCGCCTACGAGCGGCTGGCCGGACTGTTCGGACCGACCGTCCATGCCGAGGTCGCCGCGCTGCTGGACGACCTGTACGAGGCCGCGGCCAGGCACGGGCACGACCGCGCCAGCGCGGACCTCGGTTCGCTGATCACGGCCGCCACCGAGGCCACCAGAACGAGGTACCGCCACCGCGGGCCCGACCGGTCGCTGGCCGAGCTGCAGCAGCTCACGAAGGCACTCACCACGGCGTTCACCGAGGCCGGGCTGACCCTGGCCCCGACCGCCGGCCGGACCGGTGCCGCGGTCGAGCCGCTGCCGGGCGGCCCGGCCTGGGGTTGGAACGGCCGCACCGGCCTGGCGGTGGGCATCTACCTCAACGGCGGGTGGGACGTGATGGTCAACCAGCCGCAGAGCAGGGTGTTCTCCGTCTACGCCCCGGCCACCGAGGCCGGTGCGCGGGAAGTCGCGGAGATCGTTCACGACGTCCTCACCGGGGAGCGCCCGGACCCGTTCCGCGGCCGCTGACGATGGCGGAGGAGCGCGCGCAGCAGTACCGCTGAACCGACGGGGCCGGGTTCGGCCCTGCCTCCGGGCGATGGCCTCCCGCCGACCGGTCAGCCGTATTCGCTCAGGTCCACGGCCGGGACAGTGCCCTGGGTAGCCCGGCGGTACAGCTCCCAGCCTGCCGGGGTGAGCCTGCCGACCTGATCCGGGCCAAGCTCGACCAGGCCGCCGAGCACGTAGTCCCGGACCGGGGTGGTGTGAGCGAGCGGCCGGCCGGGCCGGCTGTCGTCGTGCCAGCGGCCGCCGGCCAGGCGCAGCCGGCCGCGCGCCAGGGCGTCGAGAAGCCGATGGTCCTCCGCCTCGAGCAGCCGGATGCCGGTGACCCGAACGCCGACGTTGGCGCAGGCCGGGGCGTCGATCTGCTCGGTCTCGTAGCCGGCGCGGTCCAGGATCCGGCGGATCCGGTCGTGATACTCGCCCTCGGTCACCTCGGTGCCCTCGTAGTGGACGTAGCGGCACCGCACGCTGAGAGGGTCATGGCCACCCCAGAGGACGAATCCGGAGCTGCGCACCACGCAACCCTCGTCCCACCCGGGCGCCTGGTGGGCCATCACCGCGTGCGAGACGAGGATCTTGGCCACCCTGGCCCGCTGCGGCCGGTAGCGAACCACCACCTGGTCCACCTCGGTCACCGACGCCCCCTCTCCGGCTCGCCTGTCAGCGGCGGTCGGCGCACGGACGCCCCGATCGCTGCTGCGCAGCGTAGGGGTGGCAGCGGGGTCACGGGGGCAGAACGGCGGTACTGTCACCTGCTCGTGGAACCCACGGGGGTGCGGCGATCTCGCCGCGCCCCCGGGTGGTGGTCGGCCGCGTGTCTCAGGTGGCGCGGAGGGTCGGTCGTTGGGGGGCGAGGCTGACTCGCCAGTGGCTGGTGGTGTCGGCGGCCTGCCAGGCGGGTCGGCCGTTGTGGTGGTCGGGCACGGCGGGCTCGGGCCGGATTCCGGGCAGCTCCCAGCCGCCGATCTCCGCCTCCGGGTCGGTCAGGGCCTCGACCAGCGGCCACAGCGTGAACAGGGCGCTGTTGGCGAACTCGACCAGTGCCTCCTCGGCGTCATCGTCCTGCGTGCCGTCGAGCAGGGTGGTGAAAGCGTTGCTGCCGAGTTCGCGAGTGGAGGCGAGGAGTGTGGGGCGGTCGAGCAGCACGGGATGGGCCAGCAGGCCCTCCCACGTTCCGTCGGTGTCGGCGAGGAGCCGCAGTTCCGGCCGGCCGTTGTTGGTGTCGTGCTCCAGGTGCATGAACAGGCCCAGCGGCAGGGTGACGGGGCCGACTTTGATCGGTCCGGCCAGCGGAGGCAGGGCGATGTAGACGCAGTGCTGGGGCAGGCTGCGCTGGAGGTGGGCAGCGTCGAGGCGGGGGTTGGCCGGGACCAGGTTGGCCCGGTCCTTCCACATGCGGGAGATGTGCTTCTCCTGGGCGTCCGGGTCGATCCAGTAGACGCCCTTGGTCAGGCGCCAGGCGGACAGGGCCGCCAGGCGGGCGACATCGGCCCTGCGGGGATCGAGCGGGGACAGGCGGCGGTTACCGCCGCCGGAGACGACCGCGTAGGACGCGCCCATGGGCAGCCAGCACCAGTCCGGCCAGTCCAGGCTGGTCCCGCGTGATGCCGCCATGCCGTTCAGCTGGGTGAATCCCTGGGGGTAGCGCCGGCGGGCCTCGTCGAGGAACACCTTCGCTCGCTTCTCGGCGAGCTTCATGATCTTCTTCTCGTCGTCGCCGGGCCTGGGAACGGAGGGTCGAGTCGTCGGGGGCATCGCAGCGTCTTCCTCGGGGCGGATGGTCGGTGGCATTCACCATAGGGTCCGCGGGTGACAGGGCGTCACGACCCCTGCTGGACAGTGGCTTCCGCTCGCAGCTGCTGGATGTGCCGGAGTTCGCCCTGCGCGTCGAGGATCCTCTCCTGCGCCTGCTCTTCCCATGCCCGCAGGCGGGCGGCGCGCGGAATCTCCCCAGCGAGTTCGGCGATCTCCGAGGGGATGTCCAGGTGCTCGTGACACACCAGGGTGAGCAGCGAGCCGGTGCCGAGCAGCTGCTGGTCGCAGCCCCGCACGATGCACATCCGCATCACGGTGAGGTCGGCCTCGGAGTCGATCTCGATGCAGTAGCGCAGCCCGTAGGCGTTGATGATCGGCGCCTCGGGGTCGGGGTCCTCCAGGGTGAGGGACCAGTGAGCGGGGTGGGGGGTGTTGTACAGCGCGCGGGTGCTGCGGTCGGTGTCGAAGGCGGCGAGGAGGTGGGCGGTGGCGAGGAGGTTGAGGGTGATGCTGTGGCCGGCGTTGTCGGTGAGCGGCTTGCCGGCCGCGAGATCGGTGGGGGTGGTGGTCATCGGCGCTCCCAAGGGTCAGGGTGTGTGTTCGGCGGGGCTGGCTGGGGTGGGCACTCGGTCCTGCTCCTGCAGATCGGGGCCGCTCAACGCCGGGCGCTACCGCCGCTCTACGCCGCGGGCGATCCGGCCGCGGGGCCCTCGGCCTCGCGGATGCGCCGGTGCAGGGTGTCCAGGAATCTCGGGTAGTGGCCGGCTTGGCGGGCGTCGGCGAAGGCGGGGTGGTCGCTGACCCGCCTCCAGGCGGTGACAGCCTCCTCCCGCAGCCTCGCCAGTTGCTCGGCGAGCTCCGGCGGCCAGAACGAGTGGGCGGGTCCCTCCTGCAGACCGCCCGCGGGGACGTCGCCGGGCCAGCAAAGCCGCTCCAGCCACTGGTCGGGAGCCGGGAACTTCTCCCGGGCCTCGGCTGCGCGCTGCGCGGCCCGGGCCGCGAGCTCCAGCTGGATCAGGTCGTCGGGGATCGCGATGTCATCAGGCACGGGAGCACAGCCTACGGGCGAACCCCATCGGGCGTGGCCGGCCCTACGCTCGGTCCGGGTCCCGGGGGAGCGTTTCGGCCGGGTCGGGCGGAAGCACCGGTGTGCCGGTCCGGCGGTCGGCCGGGTCCTCGCAGACGCGGCCGCGGTCGTCCTGCCTGAAGGTCCGGGGCTCGCGTGTCTCCCGCCCGACTACCCTCCCGGAAGTCCGGTACTCGGTGCACTCCCCCCACGGTGTCGGCTGGGCCAGCTTCCACAGCTGGATCGCCACGAAGGCGAGCATCACGAGGGCGAGGACGGCCGCCACCGCCTTCTGCTGGTTACCGGCCGGCTGCACGGCGAGTAGAGGAGGACGGGGCCGCTGGGGCGGGCGGGGCGGCGGCGGGCGGTATCGGTAGGTCATCGCAACGGGTCCCCTCTCCCGGGCCGATCCGGCCCAGGCGCAGCGTAGTCGCCCGCCGGAGCGCAGGGGAGGCCTTCCGCCGGTTGCCCGTTCACGAAGGGGCGGCTGGAGGTAGCTATCGGCCGGTCCACCAAGTGGGGGCGCTCTCGGTGACGAGTGCGGTGACGAAGTCCGGCCATTCGTGACGCTCGAGGTCGTAGGTGTTCGTCATGGTGGTTCCGTCGAACCGGCCACTGAGCTGGACGGTGACGACGTGGGGGAGGGCGGAGCGCTCCATCTCCTTGTGGGTGATGGTCACCTTGACGGGGTGTATGAGGTCGGGGCCGATCTGGATGGGCTGCTGGTCGTGGACCAGGTGGACGAGCTTCTGAAGCGCGCTGTCCAGGAGGGTGCTCGGGGTGGCGTTCACGGTGCCTCCGTGCTCGTGGTGAAAACAGGGGTGGCGTTATGAAAAGGGTCCGGGTTACGCTGCACGCGTCGTGCGGGAGTCGCAACCCCGCGCTCAGGCCGTTGCCCTTGAAGGGTGGCGGCCTTTGTCGTTCTCGGGGTGGTGGACGCTTCGGATCCTAGCCTAAACAACTTGCTCTTAGGAAGTTGTCTATGTCAGGGTGTGGACACCGGGCAGAGCGCCCGGCCGCCGCAGATCGCACCCGGTGAGGTGCGTGCGGCTACACGGATAGGAGACTGGGCATGTCGACCGCTGTGATCGCGCCGCCCAAGACAGGCCGGCGCGGACCCCCGAGAGGACATCTCTACGTGCCCGCGTCCCCGAAGGACCAACCACCCGCATCCGCCCGTACGACCCGTGGCCGGCGCGCCCCCGGTAAGACGGTGACGTCCCGAGCCCGCTCCATCTACCTCGCCGCGGAGGTGAAGGAGGGCGCCCAGGACCGGGCGCGGGCAGAAGGCGAGGACCTGGCCGTCTACGCCCGGCAGGCCTGGGACCAGTTCCTGGCCGGCGACCTCATCCCGCAGCCGCCCCGCCGTGCCGTCCGTGGCTCCGGGGAGACCAAGGCGAAGTTGGTCCAGTGGGAGGAGGACGAGTTCTGGGACAGCCTGACCGAACGGTGCAAGGACGCTGCCGAGGAGCACGGCTTCAAGGTCAACCCCTCCACCCTCGTCGAGCAGCACCTACGCCACCTCCTCGGCATGGACGACCCGGCCGAGGAGTAGCGCGTCACCGCGGGGATCCGGCGCCTGACCACCGACAACCGGGCCCGTACCCCCGCCCTCGCACAACCGCATAGGAGAGAGTCCCCATGGCTGCGACAGCCAACGGGGCCCCCGTGACCACGGGGGCCCTGGTTCCGCACACCTTCATGCACAACCAGCTGCGCCTCGCGCTGCGGCAGGCCCGTCCCGCGCGCATCATGATCGACGGCCCGCCCGGCTCCGGCCGGACGTGGAACGCGTTGGACCTCGCGGTCGGCCTGGTCGGCCCCGAAGGCCGGATCGGCGTGATCGACACCTCCGGCGGTGCCAGCCAGCGCTACGCCGACGAGTTCAGGTTCGCGGTCCTGGAGCTGACCTCGTTTCGGCCTGAGGACCTCTACTGGGCCCTGTACACCCTGGGCACCAGGGGCTGCGACGTCGTCATCGTCGATACCTACAGCCCGTTCTGGTCCGGCCCCGGCGGCCTGCTGGAACTCGCCGACGCCGAAACGGCGAAGGCGAACGCGGAGGCCGCGAAGCGGAAGCAACCGCTGCCCGGCAACGCGGCTGGCTGGACTGCGGTCCGACCGCGCGAGCGAATGGTCGCCGACGCGCTGCTCGCCTACCCTGGCCACGTCATCGTCACCGTCAACGCCATCACCGAGACCGTGCTGGAGGAGACGGCTTCGGGCCGTACGGTGCCGCGCCGACACGGCACGAAGTTGGACCAGCGCCAGAACGTCGAGTCGCTGTTCGACATCTGCTTCAGCCTGCTGCCGGGCGGCGACCACCAGGCCGTCGTGACGAAGAGTCACCTGCGGGCCCTGGACGGGCAGCTTCTGCAGCTCACCGAGCGGCCGGTCCGCGAGATCGGCGGCCAGATCGCCGAGTGGGCGGCCGACGGGATCGACTGCGCGCCGAAGGCGGAGTTCTACACCCGGGCCTACGACATGGAGGCGACCATCCCCGACCTGGAACGGCTCCGCGGCCAGCTGGTCGACACCCGGGCCCACGGTATGGCGGCGTACAACATCGTGCCGCGCCGGGTCGACAACCACCAGGAGCGGGAGGGGGACCCGATCGCCCTCGGGGTGCTGGTCGCCCGTCGTCTGGAGACGCTGCGGGCCAACGAGGAGAAGGCACGGCGCTCGACGCCCCCCGCCCGAACACAGCCGCCCGCCCCGACCGCCGCAACCCCCTCCTCCCCCGCGCCAACCCCGGCGCGATCGCCCCAGGACGAACCGCCGCCCTCCTTCGGTGGCCGGTCCGACACCCCCGCCGCCAGTCTCCCGGAGGAGATCCCCGTCGTCGGCGAGACCGACCCCACCGAGCTGTCCAAGGCCGCTGTCGTCACCCTCCTGCGAGCCCCGGGCGCCTGGGACGAGCCGTTCAGGTTGATCGAGGCCTGGACGCGGGCCGTGGAGCGGTCGGTGCTGGACGAGCGGGTGTTCTGCACCGATGGCCGGTACTGGACCCTGCGGAATCTCATCCACTCGCGCCAGGAGGAGCTGAAGGCGGCCTCGCTGTTCGCCGACTCTCCGGCCTGACCGACCACCGGAACCGGGCCCGTCGTCCCGGACGCCCCTGCCCGACTGCGGACCGGGGCCAGCACCACCACCCGCCGCGACTGGGTCGGACGGCCCCCAACCGTCCGGCCCGGCCCCACCGCCCCCGGGAGCGCCGCCGTGCGCCGAACCACCCCTCTCACCCTCCTTGTCCTCGCCCTGGCCGCAGCCGGCTGGCTGCAGCTGCGCCGGGCCCGCCGGGAGAGCGCCACCGCCCGCGCCGCCGCGCTGACCGCCCGGTTCGAGGCCGACGTGACTGCCCAGCACCTCAACCGTCGCCGGCCCGCCGGCGATCGACCCCCGAAGGGAGACGTCTGATGCCCACCACCCAAGCCGCGACTGAACGTCTGAACGCCCTCGACGCGCTGACCGCACACCCCGGCTACGACAAGCGGGCATGCGCGCCCGGCCGACTCGACGCCGACCTTTGGTGGTCCACGGACGCCAAGCACATCGGGGTAGCCAAGGCCCACTGCTCCGGTTGCCCCATCGTCAGGGCCTGCGCCAGCTACGCCATCGACCACCGCGAACCGTACGGCGTCTGGGGCGGTCTCGACGAGGAGCAGCGCGCTTCCATTCGCCGCAAGAGGGCCCGCCGGCTGGCCCGGCTGGCCGCCGTTCAGGCCGAGGCCTCCGGCTCCACCTCGCACCGGCTGGTGGAGCCGCCCGCCGAACCCGACGGCACCGTCGTTCGCACGCCCTACCAGGCCGACCTGCTGCGCGCGGTCTTCTACGCGAACGGCAACCTGCGAGAGGCCGCGGCCGCCATCTCCACCCCCTACACGACCGCGTGCTCCACCTACCGGGCCATCGTTGATCGCCTGGGCCTGGTCGACGAGGGGTACGAACGGATCCCGGAGGTCCTCGCCCGTGTCACCGAGCTCGGCCGGCTTGCCCGCGAGGCCCTGGAGCGAGCCGCGTGAACGCGCGGACGGTCACCGGCGCTGACCAGGCCGGCGCGGTGCTGGTCACCGGAACCGCCCAGGTCCTCGAAGGCCTGCTCGTCCTCGGCCTGGTCGAGCACGCCCGCGGCCTGGACGGCCTGCTCGACCTGCTGTTGCCTGACCTCCCGGCCGGCCGTGAGCGCGACGCCGCGTTCTTCCTCGCCGGCGCCAGCGCCGCCACCGCCTCCGCGGCCCGGCGCTGGCGCGGCACCGGATGGGACCCGGCCGAGTTCGCCGACGTCACCGCCCGGCTGCGGGAGGCCGGCTACGACCTGATGGCCCGCAAGGCCACCCGGGCGTTGGGCGCGGCCGCGCTGCTCGGCGATCCAGCCACCGCCAGGTCCCCGTGTTGAGCGCCCGCGGTCCGGGCCGACCACCGCTGCTCACCATCGAGGACCAGGAGCGCATCTCCGAGTTGCTCACCGCGGTGGGGTCGGGGATGAGTCTGAGGGCGGCGGCCGCCGAGATCGGCCTGTCGGTCGGCCCGGTGTACCGGCTGCGCCGCCAGGAGGCGACGTTCCGGCAGGCGTTGAAGGAGGCGCAGAGGGCCGGCCGGGCCGCACGCCGGGGTCCGGCGCGGCACGGGCGGGAGAGCCGGTACGTCAATCAGCGTTGCCGCTGCGAGAAGTGTGTTCCGGTGGCGTCGGCGGCCCGGGTCGGCCGGCGCCGGGCAGCGCGGATGGCGGCCGGATCGTACGGATGCCCGAAGGGGGGATGAGGGGGCCGAACAGAGGAACGGTC
Organism: Kitasatospora sp. NPDC086009; assembly: GCF_044540385.1. Taxonomy (NCBI): domain Bacteria; kingdom Bacillati; phylum Actinomycetota; class Actinomycetes; order Kitasatosporales; family Streptomycetaceae; genus Kitasatospora; species Kitasatospora sp. NPDC086009. The sequence continues at coordinate 72,385 of NZ_JBITSA010000024.1, read as the reverse complement.
GGCGCGCCCGGCCTTGCAGCGGTGCCGCGCGGGAGACGCTGCACCGTGAACCCTCACACCCCAGATAGGAGGATCTTGGGTCGGCCCGTTTCCGCAGGTGAAAGGTCTGCATTGGACCTGAGGAAGGGATCGGACCGGGCCCGTTATTAAGGCTCGCCGAGGGTTGACCAGACGGTAGGGTCATCGGATGATGATCGGACTCACCCCTGTGGATAGAGAATCGGCGCGCTGGTGCTGATGAGTCGCCACCGAGGTGTGACGGACGGTAGTGTGGTACCGGGTCAGAGATCGGTGATCTTGATGACCCCCACTGACAGAGCACAGGAACGCCAAAACCCCGAGTCCTCGGGATCCCAGATAGCTTGCCGGCGCTGGGGAGGATGCTCGGGGTGGAAGGCGCCAAGACCAGAACGGAAGTCTCGACGTGATCGATGGTACCCGCGTTCCCCCCGGGGGACGCAAGAAGACCCACCCCGCGCGCGTGAAGTCTCCGCGTCGGTCGGGTGGGTCTCGTCGTGTCTGAGGCTATTCGTCCGGATCTTCCCCCGGCTCTGTCCATCCCCCAGGTGTCCGCTCCGATGTCGCCCTGGTGGCGTTTCCGGATCGGCTGTCCCGTAGGTGCGATTCCCCGTTGGGGGCTGATCGCCTTGAGCTGAGTCTCTGGGCGGTGATCCGCTGTCCCCTTCCCGGGGGACTTCCACACCGCCCGGCCGTCCGGGTGTTCCCGCACCCGTCACAGCCGCCATGTCACTGCCGGTGCCGCCGTGCCGAGGTTCCCGCCTCTGCCCAGCTGTCCGACTAGGGCCCGCGACCAGGTTCCACCCCGGTCCGCGGGACAACGCTCACCGCTCCACTTCCCGGAGCGGGTCCTTCTGGTTCCCCAAGAACCACCACACAGCCGGCTCCTAGATCGAAATCAGGAGCCGCCGAGGGTGGGCCTTTCTGCGCCCTCGTACAGGTCGAAGGAGCAACGCCATAATGCAGGATCCGCATGCCCTTTGTCAGGTCGAGGCCGGCCAGATCGTCGATGTCGGCCGAATCTCCACCCTGACGGGGGACATTTCCGACGCCGACACCGTCCCGGATGAGGACACGTCGAACTCTGAATTCGAATTCCAGTTCGACACCGCAGGGAATGGATCTTCTCCGTCCCGTGCTCGTTCCCCCCGCGGAACGGCTCCCGCCACGCAGGGCGCTCTGGAGCGCATCCGCGCCCGGGTAGCCAAGGCCGAGGCCGAGAGCGGCCTGCCGGCTCTCTCCCTCGCGCCCGAGCAGGCCGCCATGATCCGGACCATCGTCCGATACACCAACGGCCACCAGCACCTCGCGCGGCTCGGCGCAGGCGAGCGCCTCACCGCCCACCTCTACGTGACCCACGCGAACAGCCAGGGCTACGCCACCCCGGGGTTGAGCCGCGTCGGCGCCCTCCTCGGCGTCGACGCCGAGACCGCCGGCGACTACCTCCGCCGTGTCTCGGGTCTCGGGTACCTGCGGACCACCGGCCGTACCCGCCGCGACGACGGGTCCTTGTCCGTCTACCGGGTTGGCGTCCGCTCGATCACCGACGCCACGGCAGATGGCACCCGCCGCCGGATGACGGCCGCTCAGTGCGCCGTTCTGATCCGCTGGACCGCCGCGCTGCTCTCCGACCGCGACGTCACCGATCTCGGCCCGGACGACCGCTGGCGTCTGCTCCTGGCCGCCGCCGAGTACACGGAGGGGGTCTTCTTCGGTACCCAGGCCGTGCTGGCCGGCCTGTGGGGTCTCTCGGCCGGCGGCACTCGGAAGGCGGTCGCCCGGATGCGGAAGGCCGGGGTGCTGACCACGGAGCAGCTGCGCGAGGGCAGTGGCCGGGTGGGACTGAGCCGGTGGTGCATCGTTCCGATCGTGGCTGCCGTCGCGACCGCGAAGGCCGGGTTCGCCGCGCTGGAAGACCTTGAGGCGCCCCTTCCCGACGACCTCTTTGCCGGTCTCGACCGGCGTCCCCTTCTGCCGAATGGACCCTTCAAGATCAACTTTGGTTCTGACCTGCACAAACACCGAATCGCCGCAGGTCAGGACCGGCGTCCCCTTCTGCCGGAACAGGACGCTCCCCTTACAACTCTCGATGGTGAACTGTCCGTTCAGAAGGTGCGGGAGGTAGGCCGAACGGACGGATCCGAATCTCCTGCCGCCAAGTCCAAGCCGGCGCTCCGAACCCAGCCGATGCGGATCACCGAGGGCACCCGACTGCTCGGGTCGATCTGCGCCCGGCTGGCTCTCGGTGACCCGCGCTGGTCGCAGGTCAGGGGAATCGTTCTCGAGGACCAGGGCGTCGTCGTTGACGGCCTGCTGGCTATCGGGTGGACCCCGCAGCACATCGACGCCTTGCTGGACGGCCAGCCTCTCCCGCACCCGGCCGAGGTCACGACCAGCATCGGCGCCGTGGTGGCCGGCCGGCTGCGTACTGCTGCTGCCGGACCGGTTCCCCAGCCGCGACGGGCCGGCCTCGTCGACGAGCCCGACTCCAACGCCCACCGGCTCGCCGAGCGTCACGCCTGGTGGCTGGACGAGGTAGGCCCCCGCCACAGCAGCACCGAGGCCGCGAACCGCACGGTCAACCAGGCGAAGAACCACACTGTCCACCCGGAGTGCGAGGGCAAGAACGGTACCTGTGGCCGGCCCACCGTTCCTGGCGAACTCTGCCAGTACTGCGACCCCCGCCCGACCCCCTCGGAGCGGGCAGCGGCCGAGGCCTTCGCTCGATGGGCGGAGGACGACGCGAAGTGGCGCGGCCTGGACGCGCCGACCAACGCCCCGCGCCGTGACTGGCTGGACGGCTGGGAGCTCGACAGCACGCCGTCGGGCAGGGCCTGGTCGGACGCCGAGGCCACGGAGGCCGAGCATCTGATTGGGCTCCGTGACTAGCACCCGAGTGATTGCGCGGCAATCACTGCACCCCCAGTGGCTGCGATAGCAGGCGACGCGCTGAAGCGGCTATTGCGGCATCAGAAGCCAGGCAGAGGCGACATACTGTTCCGGAACGCGCGCTTGAGCTTGCTCGCCGCCGCTTCCTGCCGAGGTTCGACCTCACCTCGAAATGAGCAGTTTGCCCGTAATGCCGTCCCGAGTGATTGCGCCGCAATCACTACCGGGCCGCCGACGAGCAGTGACCCGGGAGCTAAGCTCACGCCCGAGAGTCCCCCTGTCCCCCTCCGGAGAACACCCATGGCCACATCCGGCCTCGGCGGTCGCAACCTCATGGCCGCTCGATCCCAGGCCCAGCAACTCGCCAGCAGGCAGCCGACCGCCAGCGTTGATGATCTCTTCCCCAGCCCGACCAACGGCCGCAAACGGCTGCGGAACATCGAGGCGCTGGCCGCCACCATCGCAACGGACGGCTTGAACACGGCACTCACTGTCGTCCCGGCCGACCACTACCTCAAGCACCACCCCGAGCACACCGAGGCTGTCACCCAGGCCGGCAAGCCCTACGTTGTGCTCGGCGGTCACCGCCGTCTTGAAGCAGCGAAGGCTGCGGGCCTGGCCCGTGTTGCGATCAACGTGGTGTTCGAAGTCAAGAACATCCGCATCGCCTCACTTCAGGAGAACCTCCAGCGCGAGCCCCTCACCCCTGTTGAGGAAGGCGAGGAGTTTCAGCGGGCGCTGACTGAGCTGTCTCTGTCCCAGCGTGGTCTCGCAAAGCGGCTCGGCGCCGAGACCAACAAGCGGATCTCGCAGACCTACATCTCGCAGCGCATCGCCCTCTTGAAGTTGATTTCCGAGCTCCAAGATGCCGTTGATGACCACTGGAGCGGCGAGCGCGATACCGGTCTCACGCTCAAGTTCGCTGCCGAGATGCTGGCGCGTCTGACCCACGAGGCGCAGCGCGCGTTCTTGAAGGGCCAGTTCAGCAGGGAGGATGTGGCGGTAGCAACCCGCCGCCGAAGCGGTGAACTCACCACGGATGACGTGACCACGGTCCTTCGCGAACTGGCGGCCGAACGTCTGGCAGCGGGCGATGGCCAGACAGCGGCTGACGGGGTGATTGCGCCGCAATCACCCCCGCCAACTGCCACCGGTACGGGCGCGGCTGAGCCGACAGGCAGCCCCGAAGGAGCAGTCGTGACGGCTGCGGGCCAGGCGACGCCAGACGGGGTGATTGCGCCGCAATCACCTTCGCCGGCCGTCGTCAGCGCGGGCGCGGCTGAGCCGACAGGCAGCCCCGAAGGAGCAGTCGTGACGGCTGCGGGCCAGGCGACGCCAGACGGGGTGATTGCGCCGCAATCACCCCCGCCAACTGCCACCGGTACGGGCGCGGCTGTTGCTGAGGGGTCGATGCCTGCCCAGCGAGCCGCCACTGAGGCCGACCGGGTCGCGGCGGGCGGGGTGATTGCGCCGCAATCACCTCTGCCGGCCCTTGTCCCGGCCCTTGTCAGCGCAGGCGTGGCTGAGCCGGCAGGCAGTGCCACCTCGTTGCCGGACAACGGCACACCCGTTCTGGCCACGGCGGAGCCCGAGTCGGCTCAGCAGGACCCCATGGAACCAGCCACCCGGGTAGTGACTCTCAGCGGTGGTCCTGAGCAGGTGGCGCTGGCGGTTCTCGACGCACTGACGGCAGAAGAGATCGACACCTTCCGCAACCTGTTGGGCGGCGGCTGACAGGTCCTACCGTTCACCCCGCCGAGTGATTCATCGGCGGGGTGGGTGGCGCCTTGTTGGAAGCCGGTGTACGGTGCCGTCGAACCTCACGTCCTTACTCGCCCGCCGTGCCACATGCCGGCCGCCGAGAGCCGCCTGCCAACGGCTGGCCCCAAGGCCGCCCGCCCGGCGCGCAACCCGGACGAACCTGCGCAGCACACCACCTCTCCCTGGGACACAAGATTGTGCCCAGCTGAGGGCGTGAGTGATTGCCGCGCAATCATCTCGAAGGCACGCGTCGGTAGCGCAGTGCCCCAATTCCGTGGGAGACCTCGTGTCGGCCAAGTACCTCAACAAGACCACCAGCACCCGAATCATCGCCTTCATCAACCAGGCCGGCGGAGCGGGGAAGACCACCTCGGCGGTCACCATCGCGGCCTGGCTCGCGCGATACGGGCTGAAGGTGTTGTTCGTCGGCCTCGATGCGCAATGCGACGGATCCGCGGCCCTTGGCTACGACGCGCCGGACGAGATCCCTGGTCAGAGCACCCTCTACGACGTACTCACCGACCCAGCCGTCAAGCTCCGCGACGCCATCGTGCCCGCCTATGCCGGCCCCGTAGAGGACCCCAAGAGCAAGCCGATCGACGGCCTGGACCTGGTCCTCGAATCCGTTGAACTGGAGAACGCCGAACAGCTCCTCACCACCCGTATGGGGCGGGAGATGTGGCTCCAGCAGGTACTCGCTCCTGTCGTCGACGATTACGACGTCATCCTGCTCGACTGCCCGGGAAACCTTGGGCTGGTCGTCGTGAACGCACTCGTCGTCGCCACCGAGGTCATCGTCTGCGTGAAGCCGGGGTGGAAGGAACTTCGCGCGCTGACCCGGATCGAGCAGAACATCAACCGCATCGCCGGCACCTTCGCTGCCAACGGCGCGAATCCGCAGATGACCGGTGTTCTCATGGTCGATGTTCCGACCACTCGTTCCGCCGGTGCCGTCTACGACGACTCGAAGACCGAAGCGGCCACGGCCTACCAGGACAGGTTCCTCCCCACCATCCGCCGATCGACGAAGGTGCCCGAGGCCTACGCCCACCAGAAGGCGCTCCCCTTCTACGCGCGCGCCGACGAGGTCACCACCGACTACGCCGCGGTGGTCAAGGCGCTCGGCTTCAGTCGCAGCTGATTGCCGCGCAATCACGCGGTACCCGCCATCAGGCGGGTACCGCGTGAAATCGGTTCGGGCTACACTCGCCGTGTATTCACGGGCGTGTGCCTCGTCAGGGGCGGCCCGTGGGGACTCTCAGTGCCCCCGTAGCGTGTGGTTCGTTGTCGGTAAACAATCTGAACCTCTCGGTGCGGGGGCATCTCCATACCCTTAGCTACACTGCGCCACCGAGGTCTAGATGGAGCGTCACTTAAGCGCCAAATAGGCCTGCGGGTATGGCGCGATCGTTAGATCGTTTGCGACGCTAGCCCTGGCCCGGCGCTCACCGGCGGCCCGAGCGTGCCTTCCCCCGTGATGCCGGACGAGGAGACTCCCATGCCCGGCCTGGCCCCAGAACCGGATCACGAGTTCGTAGCGACGGTGACCCCGTTGAGGAGAAGGACCGGGCGGGTCGGCACGGTCAGCACCGACCAGGGCACCGCTGCCGAGTTCTGGGAGCAGATCTATACCCAGCAGGGCCGGACGCTCAAGGACATCGGTACGGCGGACCCCCACCGCATCGCACTTGCCACATTCGCTCTGCTCTTGGACGGAGCCGAGGCCGCCGGCGAGGTCGCGGCAGACGCGGCAACCTACCTGCGGGGCCTGCTCATCGAGGGAATCCAAGCCCCTGATCAGCTCTGAGTGCCTGTACGGCTACCGACCACGCCGAGTTTGTTCAGTTTGGAACCTCCTCATCCGGAACCCTGTCTGCCATGATGGGCGTCGGCATATGCCTGGATGTGATCATTCCGCTACGCCCTTGGCCTGATGCTCGGCGCCCTCGGCGCCCCCGGGCCACCGCGGGGCGGGCGGCAGAGGCAGGGGGCGAACACACAATGACGACACGGCGGCGGCCCGGGGAACCGACTGCGGATCCGGTCCGGCTTCTGAACGAGCTCGACCGCCCCGAGTGGTTGACACGCAGTTCGACAGCCGCGAGCACCGGCGCCCGAAGCGGGCCGGGCACGCCCGTGAACGTCAACCTTCTTCAGCACATCTCCCGGTGCGACAACGCGGTGACCGACTTCATCACCCGCGCCCGCGAGGCCGCCGGCTCCGAGCCGGCCCCGCTGCCCGCCGACCGCGCCGGCGCGTACCGCGAGGCGATGCAGCGGGCCACCGACCTCGGGCTCGACTGGCAGACCTACCTGGACGCGATGGCCTGGCAGGCCGCGGCCGAGAGCGCCCTTCACATGGGCGAGACCTTCGTCGTACGCAGTCAGACGTGCCCCGAGTGCCGCACCGTCGGTCTGGTCTGGGTGCGGGCACTGGGCAAGGTCGCGTGCATCAACCGGCACTGCGCCGCGCGGTCGGCGGACGGGACCCACCGTTCCTGGACCATGGCGCAGCTCGCCGTGGCCCGCCAGGGGCGGCAGCAGCCGCTGAAGGCCGCGCGCTGAGAGCATCGCGCGGGTCCGCTCCAGAGGCACGTCCCCATCGCCCCGATCGTGCCGTTCTGACGCTGTGACCGGCCGGCCGCCGTCGACAGAGGAAGCGTTCGCACATGCACACAGCACTGACTGCCGTATCCGACCCACCGCAGCCGCCGCCTGATCTGCAAGACCTGAAGGCGATCGCCGCGTTCATCAGCGAGAGCGGCTACACGGTCAGCCCGACCACCCTGTGGCGGTGGGTCACCCAGGCGGGAACCAGGAACTGGGGGACCAGGGCCGCCGGCCTCTACTCCCTCTCCGACCTTCTGGAACTTCACCGGGACCGGCATCTCAGCCACCTGAACTGATCGACCGGCTGAACGAGGTTACGCAAGCCCCCGCATCTTCGCTGGTGCGGGGGCTGTTGCATGTCCGCAACATCTAAACAACTTGCATTGAGCAAGTTGCATATGCGACGATAGGGCTACCGACAACGAACCGCCACCGGCCACCGGGAGTACCGCCATGACGCTGACCGCCTTCCTCGCGAACCCGCTCAAGTACGAGCGGCCCGAGAGCGCCCGCTATACCGACCTGTCGCCCCAGACGCAGGAGCAGATCAACCACCTGCTCGACCTGCTCGACATCGAGACCGGCTTGAGCGACGAGCGCCAGCGCCAGGAGGTCAGCCACATCGGCGCGCAGATCCTCGGCATAGCGCTGCCCGCCCTGGCTGAAATCGCCCGCTGCCGGGGCCTCGACGGTGACTGCCCGATCATCACCGCGTCCCGCAACCTGCACGACACCACCGAGGGCTACCGCTGCGAGGACTGCATGCCCGCGTTCATCCGCGAGTACGGCGAGTAGCCACCCCTGAACTCCGGCTCGGCCACTGGTCGAGGCCTCTCCCCCCTGGGCGCTCCCAGGGCCGGGCCGGATCCAAGCAGGCCGGGCGCGCGACGGTCGACAACCTCTCCCGCGCGCCCGGCCGCCTCACACCCACCCGCACCGACAGCCACCCCGGCCGGAGGCACACCCCGCCATGCCCACCAGCACCCTGCCCGACACCGTCCGCACCGACCTGGCCGCCGCCGCCGTGCTGCTCCGTGACCGGGGTATCTGGCGCGGCGACACCGGCTTCGCCGCCCCGGCCGGCTACCCCGAGCCCTGGGAACCGCTGGCCTTCGCCGGAGCCGGACCGGCCGGAGCACTCGACCCCATGGCCGCGCTCTGGCTCGCCGCTCACTCCGGCGCCCTTCCCGAGGTCTTCACCACCGCGACCGCCACGGCCGCCGCCGACGCCTGCGACCTGCTGCTCGAAGACCCCCGCACCGGTCCCGCGATCGCCACCCTGGCCGCCAGCCTCACCGACCCCGACCCGCAGATCAGCGACCCCATCGAGCACATCGCCTACTGGCTCGACACCGCTACCGACAACGAGGTCATCGGCCGGCTGCTGCGCCTGTCCACCACCCTCTGACCACCCCGGCCCCGTGCGCCGGGTGATTGCCGCGCAATCACCCGGCGCACGGCGCCCCGGCCCTGCCAGGGAGCACGCCACAACCATGGATGCCCTCAACCGCTACCTGCACCGCGCTCTCAACGCCGTGTCCGCCGGCCTCGCCGTCGTCGTCGCCTTCTGGGACAGCCCAGCCCTCGACGACAGACCCGCTGCTGGCCGCCCCGTACCGACCGCAGTCCTGTTCGCCTCCGACCTCACCCGTTCCCACCTCACGAGGAATTCCGACGGCGTCGTCCACGGCACCCTCTGCGGCCCCTGGGGCCACATCGCCGCCGAGCCGACCGAGTTCGAGCGCCTGGCCGACGAAGCCGCGCTCCTCGCCTCGATCATCCGCTTCCACCGTGAGCACGCCACCAGCGAAGGGACCCCACAGCCGTGACCGCCGCCCAGCTGCTACCCGAGTCCGCCGACCGCGCCACCTCTCCCTGGTTCACCACCGCCGACCGACACCACCGAGTGAGCACCGACACCGAGGCCCTCGCCGCCTACGCGGCCCTCTACGCCGGAGCCATCGGCGTCCACGCTCCCCACCGCGACTGGATCGGCCACCTCGACGGCACCGCCCAGTACGCCGGCTCCCGCGAAAGCCTGACCTTCTCGGCCGAGGCCGTCTCCGGCGGTCGGCCCGCGATCACCGCGGTGTCCGTCGGCGCGTGCGGCGCCAGCCACACGTTCCCCGTCGCCAGCCGCGGCGACCTCGAGGCCGGCCGCGCCGCGGCTGACGAGTGCACCGGTCACGCCACCTTCGCGGCGGCGGTCGTCACCCTCGCCGACGCCCACCGCCCGGCCGACGGCGGCCCGGCCGACACCGCCTGCTGGTGCGAGGACGGCGGCGACCCGTACCAGTGCCCGGCCGCGGAGTTCGACGAGTGCGAGCACCAGGCGGCCCTGCCCGAGCTGTCCCCGCTCGCCGGCCGAGCCAGGGAGCGCGACGCGAAGGTGGTCCGCTGCTGCCCCTGGTGCGCCTGGACGACGTCGTCGTGGCGTATCGACGACGGCTCGGCGGAGGAGGAGCTGTACGGCCACGTTCGCCGGGCCCACCGCGGCGACCACCTGGGACCGGCCTCCGGCGGGTCGGCGGCCGAGCGGTGAACGCGCCCGGGACCGCCGAGCATCGGAAGGCGCGAGTCTTCGTCCTGGCGCTGCCGCCCACCCTTGTCCTGCTCAATGCCAACGGCCGACTCCACTGGCGGGTTGCCGCACGTCGCAGGAGTGCGATCCGCGACGCCGCCGCGTGGACCGCCCGCCGGCACAAGGTACCGGCCCTGGGGCGAGCCCGGATCGCCTTCATCGTCCACCCCAAGACCAGGGGCCGGTTCGACCCGCACAACTGGTACCCGTCGGCCAAGGCCGCGATCGACGGGTTGGTCGACGCCGGCGTACTCCCGGACGACGACCGGACGCACGTCCTGGAGGTCGTGGCGAAGGACGGTGAGCCGGTCAAGGGCGGGCGTATGGATCTGGTGGTCACCGAGGTCGTCGCGGAATCGACCCCCTCGTAAACAACTTGCATTGTGAAAGCTATTTATGCGAGAGTGGCGCCACCGACAACGAACCACCACCGCTCACCGGGAGGACCCCGCCATGACCACCGCACCCACCCGCCGCACTCCCGAGTGGCGCATCTGCGCCATCGATGTCAGCCGCTCCTACAAGGTCGGGGAGGACCCCAGCGTCCCCGGCACCGAGTTCACCGCCGACACCCGCGAGGAACTGGAGACCCACCTGCCGCGCATCCGGGCGATCCTCGCCGACCTCGCCGAGGGCTGGGGTATCCCCTTGAGCCTGCTGCGCATCGTCGCCGTCGAGTACCACGGCGTCAGGGTCGCCGGGACTGTCAACTACCCGAGCACCAACGCGCAGCCGGACAACGACCTGGCGCGACTGCGCGACCTCACCTACGAGCTGACGCCCGGCGTCGCTGCCTGACATCCATCATCAGCCCGGCCGCGCCGCTCCTCCCTTCCCTCCCGGAGCGGCGCGGCCCCGTCCAGCGGCGGGCGCCCGAGCCGGGAACCCGGACGCCCACCGCCCGGCACCCCATCACCGGATCCACGACAGGAGCACCATGCCCACCACACTGCGCAGCAACTTCGGCCGCCTCCCGGCCGGGTGGCCCGAGGGCCGCTACGAGGAGTACAACCGCGCCCGCCGCGTCCTCGCCATCGCCAGCCACCTGCTCGACAACCAGCTGGTCTACGACGCCGCCCAGGCCACCGACGACGTGATCCGGGACGCCGGTACCGAGACCAGCCGCGACAACCCGTCCGACCACACCTGCGCCGGCGTTCGCGACGCCCTGCGCCTGCTCATCCCGACCCCGCTGCCGGTGCTCAGCGACACCGACGCCATGGCGATGGTGCACGCCGCGCTCGACGGCCAGGAGTGGAACGGCGACACCTTCGAGCAGATCCGCCGCGCCCTGGTCGCCACCGGGCGCCCCACCCGCGAGCCCCGCTGAACCCCTCGGCCCCGCCCGACCGGGCGGGGCCGCCCACCACCGAACCCGACCACGAGGACCCGATGAACAACCAGGAGATCGACCCGCGCGAGCACTTCGCCATCCGCACCGACGACGGCCGCTACCTCTACCACGTCCCCCTCCGTCACCGGGTCGAAGCCTTCCGCGCGGATGGGGCCGTCACCCTCCTCGGCGACGGAGAGCCGCTCAGCCGCCTGCACCACAACGACGCGTGGTGGCTGACCGACCAGCCCGTCACCGCCTTCACCGTCCGGTGGCGTCCCCAGCCGAAGACCACCGCCTACACCCTCGACAACCCCGGCATGGAGTCCTCGGTCTTCCCCGCCTCCGTCTCGGCCGCCGACTGGGAGGACTTCAGCGAGCGGCACGGGGACAAGGCCTGGGACTTCTACAGCTCCGTGACCGAGCAGCAGCCGGAGCGCACCGACGAGATCGCCGGCGGCCCCTGGCGCATCATCGGCGGCGAGGCACCGCCCGCCGAGCACGACTCCCGGTGGGTCACCAGCCTGCCCCACGCCCTGACCAACCACCCGGAGTACGGGTGGTGGATGCCCGGCCGCCTCACCGGCCTGCGCGACGCTGTCCAGGCGCACGCCAACAAGCTGGGCCACGTCGACTACGCCAGCACCCCCATCGACGGCAACCGCGCGAGCGGCATGCTGAACGTCCGCATCAAGCTCCCGTTCCAGCAGCCCGTCACCCGGCAGTCCGACCGTGCCTGGGACGGCCGCAAGCTCAAGAAGCCGCGCACCGTCCCCGTCACCGCCCAGTTCACCCTCAACCTGCCGGTCCCCGTCTCGGTGCACGGCGACACCTACGCCGAGGCCCTCGCCGCCTGGAACGCCCAGTACGCCTACTGGACCGACCTCATCGACCACCAGGCCGAGGCCGGCGTCACCGCCTGCAACACCTGCATGGGCCACGGCTACCTCCCCACCGACACCGCCCACACCCCCGTCCCCGGCCCCCGGAACGAGTACTGAGATGCCCCGGACGACCATCACCGTCACCGCACAGGCCCAGCTGCGCATCACCGTCGACCAGGACGAGCTGGAGCAGGCGCACACCGCCGAAACCCTCGACACCTACCTGCTCAACGACACCGACCGGATGGCCCCCGTCCTCACGGCCACCCTGCCCGACGGCACGGTCTGGCCGCTGGACCCCGCCGCCACCCCGCCGAAGGACGGCGACACCGTCCAGGCCATAGCCGTCGCGCTCTACGAAGACGTGATCGACAGCGGCCGCACCGGGCCGATCGCCAACGCGGAACGCCTGCTGCGCGCCCTCGGCATCGAGCCCGCCCAGGTCATCCCGTTCTGACTGACCATCACCAGCCGGGCCCCGCCGAGCAGCAGCCCGGTGGGGCCCGCCCGCAAGCGGCGAGAGGAGACTCCGTGAACACCACCACCACCACGCCGATCAAGACGTGCCCGGTCCACCCCGAGAAGAACCGCTATGCCACCGCCGAAGCCGCCGAGAGCGCGGCCGCCCCCCGCGCGATCCTCCTCGGGTACGGCCGGCAGCGGCCTTACCTCTGCGGCGCCTGCGACTGGTGGCACATCAGCACCAAGCCCCCGCGCGTCGTTCACTGCCCGGTCGGGCCCGACGGCGGGCCCCTCGACCGCGACGGCCTGGTCGCCTGGATCAACGACCGTCCACGAGAGGTCCTTCATCACCTGGTGCTCAAGGACCTCGAGCACCTCCTGGCCCCCGAGCTCACCGCGGCTCTGCGCGACCCGCGCTGCAACGCGGCCTGGCTCCACACCATCAAGCAGCTGCGCACCGCCGCGGCGGTTGCCGTGAACGGGCCGCTCGGCAGTCGGCGCGCCGCCCGGGCCCGCCTCGCGCTGCTCACCGCGGCGCGCAGCGAGGCCCGCGCGCTCACCCCGGCGCGACCGGTCGCGCCGGCGCCGGGCAAGGCCGGCCCCGGGACCGTCCGCGACTATGCCGCGGCCGCCCTTGCCCGGCGCCGCGCGGCCGAGGCCCGCGCGGCCGCGGTCGACCTGCTCATCGGTCGCCACCCCGAGGAGTGGGCGCAGCTCCTGGACCACACCCGCTGGGAGCATCGGCTACCCCCGGTCGACGAGAACGGTGCCGCGGCATGAGCGCCGTCTCCTCGCACGGGCTCGGATACTGCCGGGTCTGCGGGCGCCAGGTGCGCACCACGATCACCGCCGCCGGCCGCCGCCAGGCTGTCGACCCTGAGCCCGACGACGCCGGCAACGTCGTGGCCCGCCTGGACCACACGGGCACTTGGCGTTCTCGCGTCCCCACCGCGGCCCTGCCCCAGGCCCCGTTCGAGAAGAGGTTCATGCCGCACGCCGCCACGTGCGGTGTCACGTCCCGCGGGCCCGGGCGGGAAGGGAGGCTCCCGGAGGGGGTCGTGTCCCTGGACGACCACCGCCGTCGTAGCGGGGGGTCAGGAACCCTGTTCCCGCTATAAACAACTTGCAAAAGAAAAGTTGCGTATGCGAGAGTGGGCCCACCGACAACGAACCACCCCGACCGAGAGGCCTCCGTGAACACCACTACCGCCCCCCTTTCCCGCAGTGCCGAGCCGAAGGTGACGCTGGCCGGGCCCACCCGCCGCGTGGGCGACGAGGTGCTCACCTCCCGTTTCACCGGCACGGAGTTCGAACTGACCGGCCGGTGCGGCCGCTTCACCGGCCGGAGCGCGGACGCTGTCTGGGAGGACTACCGGGCGGCCCACGAGCGTGCCGAGGGCAACGGGCTCACCCGGGAGGTCGACGGGGAGATCCTGACCGCGACGTGGAACGGGGACCGGCGCCAGTTCGACCTGATCGGCCACCGGGGGACCTACGCGGCCCGCTCGGTCGACGAGGTGTTCCTCTACTACGTCATGGGCGAAGGGCTGCCGCTTCGAGCCGGGGACCTTGTTCTGCAGAACTACACCGACGCCAGCTACGTGGGCACGGTGCTGCGGGTCTCCATCCTCGGTGACTGGGTGTGCGCTGTGCAGTGGGGTGACGGGGTGGCCGAGCACACGCGGTTCTCCGAAGTGGCCAAGATCACAGCGGAGCAGGCGGAGGCCGTGCAGCCGCGTCCGATCGCACAGGACGGTCACCGTGGAAGCCTGCGCCTCTCGGTGATCGGCAAGCGCAAGGGCCAGTGGTACGCAACGTGCGTCTGCGACCGGAGGATGTGCACGGCGCAGGGTCTGTCCGTGGCCGGGCGTCCCCGGGCAGTTGCCTGGTTCAAGACGCAGGAGGAAGCGCGGCAGCACTTCGCCGCGCACGTGGCCGAGTACGGGCCGCTTCCGGTCGAGGCGGATGCCGTGGCACCGGCGCCCACCGACGGGGCGGCAGACGACGCGGTGGAGGCGGACCCGGCGCGCGCGGCGGCCGCGATCGCCCGGGAGGTAGCGCGGCTCCGGGCGCAGCTGGCCCACGCGGGGGTCGCTGCCGAGACGCCGGTGGGGGGATCGCCGGCCACCGCCGCGCCGACCGCGCCCGACAGCGCCGGGCCGACCGAGCCCGACAGCGAACCGGTCTGGCTGCTGGCCGGGGCCAACGCCCGCAAGCGCCACCGCGCGGCGGCCGACGGCCTGGGCCTGTGCGACTTCGCCCGGGAGAGCGGGCTCACCCTCGTGGCTACCGCCGAGCAGATCGCGAGCACCCGCGAGTGCTCGACCTGCCGGAGGGTGCACAAGGGCGGAGCGGCGGGAGCGACGGCAACCGCACCGCAGGCCCTCGTTCTCGCTGGCTGAACAGCACCGGCCGCCCGACTCACGTCGGGCGGCCGTCTTCGTCGTGAGAGCCAAGGCCGATCAGGGCGAAGGAAAGGGGGATTCGACGTCGCCGATAAACAACTTGCATAAAGCAAGTCGCATATGCGAGGGTGGTGCCACCGACAACGAACCACCCCACCGAGAGGCCCCGGAAATGACCGTCATCACCCCGACCATCACCCGCGAAGCACCGGCCAGCGCGGTCGACCTGCTCCGCGACGCGGAAGGCCAGGGCTGGACCCCCGCCCCCCACTTCATCCCCACCGGCAGCGAGGGCCAGAGCGCCGACCTCTGGCGCGTCGACCTGACCGCCCACACCGCAGTTGGCGAGATCACAGCCCGGGCCACATGGACCCGCCACCCTCGCGGCTACCGCTACGACAACGCCGCGTCCACCCTGGTGATCGACGGCACCGAAATCCGCCGTCCCACCCTGGCCACGCTCCGCGAGGTCATCGAGGCGCAGACCGCCACCGCCCCCGAGGCGGCCACCACCCGGCCCGCCGTGGCGCAGCAGGCCACGACGACCGACAACCGGACCGCGCTCGTCGCTCAGTTGACCGCCGCTCTGGACGCCCTGACCGCCGAGCTGCGCACCATCCCGGCCAGCCCCGCCGACACTGCCCCGGCCGAGCCGCCCACCCCGGACGCTCCGTTCGCGGCCGCGCCCACGCTCTACACCCCCGACGGCGAGCCCACCCCCGCGCTGCTGACGCTCGCCAACTCCGCGCTGGTCGCGTGGATGATGACGAGCCACGAGACGTGGATGTGCAGTGTCGGCAGGCCCGGCGAGCCGCAGCAGGGCGGTTACACCGTGCGCCGCAGCCCGAAGGGTGTCCTCGCCGTGGCGTTCGCCGGCCAGCCCGGAATCATCGACCGCAGTGCGGACGAGGAGGGCGCCGAGGGCATCATCACGGAGCACTGGGCCGCAGCCATGCTGACCGGCACCGATCTGGGGCGGTGGGCCGCCGACGGTGACGTCTGGACGCACTACCGGCGCACCCCCGCCGCCGTCCCGGTCACCTCCGTACTGGACGCCGTTCCCGTGGAGACCGTCCCGGCTCCGGCGGCCTTCGGCGACCCGGTGTGGCTGCTGGCCGGGGCCAACGCACGTAAGCGCCACCGCGCGGCGGCCGACGGGCTGGGCCTGTGCGACTTCTCCCGCGAGAGCGGCTTCGCACTGGTCGCCACCCCCGAGCAGATCACGAGCACTCAGGAGTGCTCCGCGTGCCGGAAGGCGGCCAAGGGTGACCAGGGCGGTGACACGGGCGGCGGCCACGGCGGTTCCCCCCGCACCCCCAACAGCCCGACCGGCGCAACCCCGGCGGCTCCGGCGGCTCCGGCCGCTCCGGTGGTCCGGCCCGCCGCCCCGGCTCCGGCCGGGGCGGCCCCCGCCGCCGACACTCTGGCCGGCGTCGCCCCGATGACCAGCAAGGCCGCCCCCGCCGGAGCGACGGTCACGGTCGAGGGCATCGAGATCCCGGTCATGGTCGAGCACAAGACCCGCAACGCGGACGGCCGTACCGAGACCACGGCGGGCACCTGGGCGTGGCTGGCGAAGTCCTGGTGCACCGCAGCCGGCTGCGACTGGTCGTTCACCGACCCGTCCAAGTCCGCTGTCCGACAGGCAGCGAGCAACCACCGCGAGCAGGCCGCCGAGGCGGAGGAACGGCGCGTCACCGACGCGTGCCGCCCGCTGCTGACCGGCGGCAACGTCACGGGCGCCGCCGGGATCGGCTACCGCTGGCACGGTCACATGGTGCCCGGCCAGCCCGAGACGATCGCGTACAGCATCGGCCGCGCCAACGCCGGCTACTCCGGTGCGGGGATGTTCACCGGCACGAAGGCGGAGTGCCTCGCGTGGATCGAGACGGAGGCCGCCGTCAGGGCCGCCGCCAACGTCTCGGAGGGCCACGCGGACGAGCGGGCCCGCGCCTGGGCGTGCCTCGGCGAGACCGACCCGCAGACCGTCGTACCCGACTTCACCCCCCGCCCGCGCAGCCAGGGATGGGCCGTGCGCGCCGCCAAGACCGCCCTGGTCGCCTCCGGCCTGATCGACGTTGACCAGCACGCCGACGTAGCCACGGGCATCCGGGTGCAGCCCGGCAACGCCTGCTTCGGATCCCGCGCCCGGGGCTGGGTGACAGTCGCCTACCGTCTCGCCGGCAGTTGGAAGGCCAAGCCCGGTACCCACGGTGTGACGATGAGGGAGGAGGCCCGCGAGCGGATCGCCGTCGACCTGCGCGCCACCGGATTCGCCGGGGTCTACCTGTGCGAGGACGACGCCGGGCACGTCCACGGCTCGTACCCCGGGCCCGCCGAGCCGCAGACCACGGCCCGGCTGCGCCTCTTGGAAGGTGCCGGCGAGCGGTATGCCGTCACGTTCGACGGGTGGGAGGCCGAGGCCGGTACGTCCGTGGTCAACCTGGTGTCCGACCGCTGGTGCGGCCAGGACCACGAGCAGACTGCCACCGGCGACCACCGCACGGCGCAGGACGCCGTTGAAGCCCTCGCCGAGCACTACGGCATGCCGTACCCGGTCACCGTCGTCACCGACGGCCCCGGCACCGCCGAGGACGACCAGGAGCAGCCCGACGTGCCCGCCCCGGCGGGAGAGCAGCAGGAGGCGGACACCGATCCCGCGTGGGTGTTCATCGCGTCCAAGTCCGGCAGTTCCTTCCGTAGGCGCGTGCTGTGGCAGGTCACTCGGGCCGAGGCCATGCGAATCTGCTCGGACGAACGGACCGGGGGACGGTCGTGGATGCTCTGCTGGTCGCTCGCCCCCGGTGTCCGGGGCACGGACTGGCAGTTCGTCGCGGACAAGCGCCAGGGCGCGCGCGTGCTCGCCGACCTCGGCATCACCCCGGCCGACCAGGCCGCTGTCGAACCGCTGCCCTGCGAACTGGGCCAGGAGCCGACGGGGTGGGAGATCACCGCACAGGGGTGGCAGGCCTACCGCGTCGACCTCTGGTCAGACGGCTGGTACCGGGCGTGGTACGGCCCGTCGTTCGCCCGCAACCCGCAGAACCGGTCGCTCCTGGGGAAGACCCGCAGCCGGACCGAGGCGTCGGACCTGGTGTCCCGCCACCGCGACACCGCCGCCGACCGCCTCCGGGCCGAAGCCGACCAGGACGTCGCCTCGCACGACCAGGAGCAGCCGGAGGAACTCGCGCCGGAGCTCGCCGCGCTCCTGGAGGACGGCGAGCACATTCACCAGCAGGCCGGTCGGGCCTGGCTTGTCACGCTGCCCACTGGCGTGGTCTACCACGTGCGTATGTCGGCGGTCGGACCCGACATCTCGTTCCACGTGCGTGAGGGCGACGGCGACGGTCGGTTCGTCGGCACCGCGTCCTGGTGGCGGCCGGCACTGGAGTTGCTGCGCGCCGACGCCGCGAAGAGCCCGGCCGTGGGCCGGACCGGTCCCGCTGACCGGTTCATGGTCGGCAGCGACGTCCGACACGTGGACGGGCGCACGGGTCGGGTGCTCGGCCACTCGACCGAGCCGCTGACCGGTGAACGGCTGGTGCGCGTCCAGTGGGAAGGCCGGCCCCTCGCGGAGTCGGTTCCGCCGTCCGCGCTGATCGACCCCAACGCTTGCTGAACCTGCCTCTCGCGTCCGCCCGGAACCGTCCGGGCGGACGCTTTCCCACCCCGCGGCGCGGGCCGGTGCGAGCGGCCGCGGGGCCCGTGAGCCCTGTCCGTACGACGGGGTCGGGTTGTGGTCCGTCCGTCGTCGTCGGCCCTGTCGTCGTGGTGGGTGGGTGCGTTTCGGTCGGGCTGCGCCTGGGAGGAGTTGACGCATAGCCGCAGGTCAGAGTGCTTGTGTTGACCGTTCGGCTGGTGTGGGCGGGGTGCTGGTATCACGAGAGAGAAGATCATCCCTATAAACAACTTGCACTAAGAAAGTTGCTTATGCGAGAGTGGTGCCACCGACAACGAACCACCACCGCCCGGGAGAACCCGCCATGTCCATTCACACCCCGCTGCCCACCGAGCAGCGCGACCGCTACCGCCGGCTTCTCACCAGCCCGTGGCTGCGTTGGACCCGTACCGCCCGCACCGCCCGCGAACTCCTCGCGGCCGCCGACCAGCATGCCGCCCAGCATGCCGAGGAACACGCGCTCGGCACGCTGCCTCAGACCCTGTTCGCGGTGGAGCCCGACACGCTGCGGACGGTGGCGAACGCCACCGGCGCGATCCTGGGCGCAGTCGCGGCCGGACGCCTTCCCTCCCCCCTGTCGGTGAGCGCCGGAACGCTCGCCGTCCGCATCGCGGTACGCCCCGAGACGATTCAGCAGTGGGAGCTGTGGCGCGCCGCCGTCGGCGCCCGCCCCGGCAGCACTATCCACAAGGGCGGCTACTCCGTGGCCAAGGGCGTCAGCTTCGGGGCACCGATCGTTCTCGTCGGCTACGGCGTCGGCGCCCTGTACATGGCCGACCTCCGCGCGAGTCAGTAGATGCTGCCCGTCGGGCCCGGGGAGACCACCCGGGCCCGACCGTCCCCACCGCCCGCGCGACCCCGGAGAGCCACCCCCATGACAGGCAAGAACGCCCCCGCGCCGGACGCCGGAGCACCCGTGACCCTGCACTGGGAACGCCTGCCAGTCGTGGGCGAATCCAAGTGGCGAGTCACCGCGAGTTGGAAGGGCATGACCCTCCACGTCGCCTCCCGGCGGGTCACCACGGGCACCGCGTCGACCATCCGCTGGTACGTCACCCGCGATCCCCGTGCTGGTTCGGTCGCTTCCCGCCCCACCGAGTGGACGTGCATTCGGGGAGCCAAGGGCAAGGACTGGGGCAAGGGTGGGCGTACCACGGCCGCAGCTGCCATCACCGCCCACGTCGAAGCCCGGCGGGCCACGGAGGCCCGGGCGGCGGCGCAGATCGCTGCCGCCGCCCGGAAGCCTCCCCCGCAGTGGCGGTCCCACCTGGATTCCCTGGCCACCACCCTCACGGGAGTGTGCTACCAGCCGCTCGCCTATGAGCCCCTGGAGAGTATGAGTGAGCAGGCCGCCAGGGCGCGGATCGAGGCGCTGGCCCGCCTCGGTGTGACCTTCGAGATCCTCGCCGACCGGTAGGTCTGTTCGGCTGCGCCCTGTCTCTGAGCGCGACGTGGGGGTGGGGCGCAGCCGGCCGTGGGGCGGGGCCGGCGGCTGCCCCGGGAAGTGGTTCAAGATCATCCCTATAAACGACTTGCGCGATGCAAGTTGTTTATGCGAGAGTGGTGCCACCGACAACGAGCCACCACCACCGCCCGGGAGGGGACCCCGATGATCCAGACCACCACCGCCGCCGCCACCAGCACCCGACTCATCAAGGCGATGGACCGTCAGCACCCCGTCACCATCAGCTACACCAAGGAGAACGGCGACCACTCGGTCCGCACGATCGAGATCTACGACTTCACCGTCTCCAAGGCCGGTGACGTCCTGGTCAAGGCGATGGACCGCGCCACCGGCGAGTCCCGCAGCTTCCGGCTTGACCGCATCTCCGCGATCACCGTCCACCGCACCGCCTACCGCGTCGAACTCACCGACAGCGCCAAGGACGCCCCCGCCGCGCCGACCCTGAACCACCCCGGCGACCCGGTCGCGCTCCTCCTGAACCCGGACATCACCAGCGCCGAACTGGCCGACCCCGTGGCCCTGTTGGCCGACCTCCTCTCCCACTGACCAACCCGGGCCGCCCCCAACCCGGGGCGGCCCCCATCGGCCACCCGCACGCCACCCCGCAGAGGATCCGCCACCATGCTCGACATCTACCCCATCCCCACCCGCACCGACGCCGACAGCATCGAGATCTCCCGGCTCAGCCACGAGCACGTGCGGCTGCGCCGCCTCCCGGCCGACGCTCGAACCCACCCGCTCTACGGCGACCGACTCACGCGGGTGACGCGACGCCTGCTGGTACTCATGGAGCGCCCCCCGGCTGGGTACACCCTGCCCCGGGCCGCCGCCGACCTGCTCGCCTGCGCATACCTGAGCGGCTGGGACAGCCAGCACGCGTGGACGGTCGAGCCCGGGGTGGAACCGCACGTCAAGGTCATCGTCCGACGGGTCCTGACGCGGGAGGAGGCGGCCGAGCGCCGCATGGACCGGTGGACCTACGAACTGTGCTGGCACTCGCGCGGCTGCGCCCCCGGCCGCGTCCGCCTCTTCGGCCAGATCACGGCCCGCACGCCCGACAGCCCGGTCATCCACACCGTGGCGAGCATCCGCCACGTGCGCCGCGCGATCCTCAGCAACTCCATCCCCGCCGGTAGTTGACGGCCCGCGCGCCCCGGGCCACCAGTGCCCGTGACGGCCCCCTCCCGGCCCTCGGCTGCGCCCCCACCCCTCCGGGGCGCGGCCGGGTCCACCACGCCCCGTAGAACCCCCTTGGAGACGTTCACCATGTCCGACATTCCCAACGCCCTGGTGCTGCCCGTCGAGGCGGCCCTGGTGCCCGTCCACCTGCCCCTCCACCTGCCCGTCGGGAGCGACGTCGAAGGGTGCGGCCTGACCGGCGCGCTCGCGGTCGACGACGCGGACGCACCGCAGCTCTCGTCGCTCGACCTCACCACCCGGCGCACCCTCTGGTACCGGCCGTCGAATCCTGACGAGACCAGGCCGCGTAACCACCGCGCCTTGATCCTGTTGCGCCGCCACCTGCCCGCCGTTGACGAAGCGCTGCACGGCATTCATGGAACCGCGCTCCTGGCCGGGCCGGTCGACCCCGTGACGAAGCGCCTCACGCCGCTGAGCGTGGATCAGGTGAATTCTGTGCTGGCCACCTTCCGGGCTGTCGGTCCGGCGGACCTTCATCGGCGGTGAGCTCAGGGGCCGGCCTCCCGATGGGCGGGCCGGCCCCTGGCGGCATCCCCATATCTAACTTGCATGAAGCAAGTTGTTTATGTGAGGATGGAGCCACACCGCGAGGGAACGCCAACCCGAAGGACACAGACCGCCATGCGACTCGAAGACTGCGACTGCGACCCCTGCTGCCGCCACGACCCCCGCTGCCACAACGTCAACTGCCCCGCGATCCAGACCCCCACCACCGAGTAACCCACAGACCGGGCGGCCACCCCACGCCGCCCGCCCGCAGCGCGCCGGGCGCGGCCCGGACCGACCCCCCCTTCGGTCCAGACCCCGAACCGACACGGGGCAGAGGCCCCCGGCGCGCCGCGCGGACCCCCGGACCGGGCCGGAGGCCGAACGCGGACCCCGGGCGGCGAACCTCCCCTCCCCGCCCACTCCGCCCACCCCTTCGGCCCGACCCGGGCCCAGCGCCGTACCGCACGGCGCACCGCTGCGCACCGTCGCAGCAAGTCCGGCCGGGCACCCGCCCCAACGAGTGCCCGGCCGACGAACCCCCGCCCCTCCGGCAGGGGGAGACACGGCCCGAAACCACCATAAACGACTTGCGCAATGCAAGTTGTTTATGCGAGAGTGGGTCCACCGACAACGAACCACCGCCAACCGGGAGGGGACCCCCAATGACCACCATCACCACCACCGTGCTGCCCGGTGACACCATCACCTACCACGGCAGCCTCGCCGCCTACCACGACCTCACGTTCACCGCGTTCCCCTGCACCTGCGAGTTCCCCGAGTGCGAGGACGACGGCCCCCGCTGGGAGCTGCGCGACCGCGACGACGACCTCGCACTCCGGCACGTCCGTCCCACCTCCTTCACCTTCGCCGCCCTCGGCGAGAAGCACCAGCTCATCAAGGAGCAGCGGCTGGCAGAGGCAACGGCCCGCATCGCCGTCCTGGACAACCCGTGCGAGGAGTGCCGCGCGGCTCCCCGGACCTTTTGCGCCCCGCACTGCCTCATCGGCCAGCACTTCGGCTACGTCCACCCCTGATCCACCCCACCGCTGCCGGGCCCCAGGAAACCGCCCTGGGGCCCGCCCCGCACCCGCGCAGGCCCCGGGTCCCTCTACCAGGGCCCGCCCCCGCAACCTCAGAGAGGAACGCCATGTACTCCGTCATCGTTGACCGGCCCGGCGAATATCGCGACATCCGTATCGGACCCATCGAGAACGACTTCACCGCCGAAACCATCGCTCACCACCTGCGCCGACGCATGGCCACCACCGCCCACGTGCCCGGAACCACCGTCCGTTGCGCCCCGTACGTCCAGCACACCCCGCACCTGCATCTCGTCTCCGACGACCCCTACCAGATCGCCGAGTGGATGGACCACCAGCCCGAGCACGACGGCGACGGTGAGGGGGCCGGCTTCCCGAGCTACGAAGACCGCGTGGAAGCCGAGTACCCGCAGGCCGAAGGCCGGCTCTGGGCTCAGGCCCTCAAGGCCTACAACGCCCTGTTCGGCGCCCCCGTGGACGACGACCCGGCGCCCTCCGAACTGCCCCCGCTCGCCGCGACCTGGACCGACCTGCCGACTTACAACCGCGACCCGCAGCGGCCGACCACCGTCCATCTCACGCTGTCCGACGGGCGCCGCGCCGAACTGCACCTCGACGACGAGCAGCGGGAAGCGCTCGGCCTGGCCCTGGTGGATCCCAGCCTGCCCGAGGACGACACGGACTCGTCTCACCTCCGCCGTCCCACTCCGCGCCGCCGCATCCGTATCCGCGTCCGCGTCCGCTGAGCACCCGTCCGGTCGGGGGCACCTGCACCCGGCCGGACGTCCCACCGCCCGCCAGGAGATACCCGTTGCCCACCCCCGCCCCGCCCCGCGACCCCCGAGCCCGCTGCGACCACCGCGCCTGGACGCTGATCGCCACCGAGGCCGCGGCCGCCGCAGACCGACTGACCGCGGGCCCGCTGCTCAACCCCGCCCCACAGCGCCCACCGGTCCCGTGTCCGCTGCGCCACCACCCCCTACTACCCTGACCCCCGCCCCCGACGGCCTGACGACCCCGTCGCGACCCCGGCCGCCTCGAACATCCGAGCCCCGGCGCCGGCCTGCGGCCGAGCTACGCCCGGTACGTCACCATCACCGCATCCGTGGTGAACCCGGGCCCGAAGCCCACCAGCAGGCCCTCCGTACCGTCCTGCGGCGGGTCGTCGAACGTCCGGGCCAGCACCGACAGAACCGACGGCCCGCCCAGATTGCCCTCCTCCTCGAACTGGGCCCGCGAGTGGCGCAGCGCCTCGGGCGGCAACGACAGCACGCTCTCCACGTCGTTCATCACCTGGTGGCCACCGGGGTGCGCGACGATGAAGTCGACCGGCCACGGCCGGCCCGGCCCGGTCCGGGTAGCCGTGGTCCGCCGGCGGTCGCTACGGCCCTTCGCCAGCCAGTCGAGCAGCGCCGGCGCCATCTGCTTGATCGAGCGCTGCGCGGAACGGTCCGAGACGAAGTGCACCCCGAACTCGTCCGTCACCTTGCGGTAGCGGTCGGCCGTGTCCGGCAGCACGTACTCCAGGGTCTGGTGCGTCTCCAGGCTCGGGCCGAGCTTCTCGGACGACACGACCATGGCGACCGCACCATCGCCCCACAGGCCCTTGTAGACCATCTGGTCCATGCCGTCCCGGCCGGCGCCCCGGTGGGTGTACATGCTCGACAGCGACTCTGCGGCCACCACCAGGACCTTCACGCCCGGACAGGCCGCAGCGTAGGCCTCGGCCATCACTAGCGTGTGGGCTCCGCCACCACACCCGAACTGGGTGACCGGACGACGGGCGACCGTCGGGCGCAGCCCCAGGACGTGCTGAAGGTGGATGTCCAGACCGGGTATCGCGTCCCCGGTCGCGTGGGTGGTGACGAGGTAGTCGATGTCGAGGGGGTCCAGGCCGTTCGCGTCGAGCGCCCCGCGGGCGGCCCGCTCGGCCATCGCGCACAGGTCCTCGTACGCCGTGCAGTTCCGCTCCTTCGCGCTGCGCTCCGACAGCACGACGTCGAGAGGCTGGCTGAAGTACCGGGTACGCGGCGCCTGCGCCATCACTCGCCGGATGACCTCCAGCCGCGGGTGATCCGCGTGCTGGGCCAGCACGTCGTCCGCCACCTGCTGCCGGTCGACCCTGTGTTCAGGCAGAACCACGCAGGGCCTTGATACGAACGGCATGATCAACTCTCCTTCGGCGGATCAACGGTAGGGATCGCGAGGGTGAAATAGGACGGCTTGTTACGCCACTCTGAGTTCGAGGACGTCTTGTCGAAGATGAGGTGCATGAGGAGCGCGCCCTGCACGCTGAGGGGCATGGCCGGCGCCATGGTCACGGACACCTCCCGCTTCCACTTCGCGTGCCACAGCAATCGCGTGTCGCCGTCCGGCTGCCGGTACGCCTCGTCGAGTTCCCGGTAGAGCGGGCCGGCCACCGGGTCCTGTTCCACCTTGCGGACCAGCTTCCCGAGGCCGCGGTTCGCGGGGAACTGGTTGTGTGCGGCCTGGAGTTGAGGGAGCACCAGGCGCGCCCACCCGTTCTCCCAGTTCGGCAATCCGATCTCCCGGGCGTACCGGGAGAGGATCATCCATTCCATCGTATTCGTCGGCGCTATCCCGCCGGGAAATATGTCAGCGAACTTCTGATTGTAGAACGCGACATTCCAGGCACGGTCCGTAATGTAGGTCGCCAGGTTCTGCTCGTTGACCACCGTCTGCCAGTGCTCGCCGAGGGGCGGGACCGTCTCCGCGTGCAGCGGGTAGGGGGGGTGATCGTTGCGTGAGTACAGCCACAGTGCCCGCCAGTCCTCCTCGGTCATCCGTAGGACGCTCGCGAGGTCCTGGAGGTACTCCGGGGTGGCCGCCGTGCGCCCGCTGCCGGTCTCGAACCTGTTGTAGGTGCCGTCGGCCCGGTTGGTCAGCAGGTCGATGTCGGCCTGGCGCAGCCCCTTCCGCGGCGGCCGGCCGGTGCTGCTGTGGAGGGTCCTGGTCGGCTGGAGAAGCCCGAGCTCCGTCGGATCGATCGCTCCGCGCAGCTTCGTCAGGAACAGCTTGAGCGCCCGTCTGTCCACCCTTGACCCGTCCCTCGCTGATGGCGTTTCAGGTGGCCGGATCGGCGGCCACATAGGAACCCTTCGTAGGGAAGAATTCTCCCTATGAATGCACGCTACCCGTGGGGAACAATCTGCCTCGGGGGGACGCCTCATCCCACCACCCAAGCCAGACCCTAACAAGGGAGCCGTGTAGATGGGAATTGCAACGAACGCACGCGATTCAAACATTTCGAGTGAAGTTAGGCAACCCTCAGTTGCAGGCGTGTCGTCCGCCCCCGTCGAGGACGTCCCCATCGAAGCGACCTCGCGAACGATCCGCTGCGCCAGGGCCGCCCGCGCCTGGCCCACCACGCCCAACATCGGCCTGCTGATCGAGCAGCTCCGCCACCAGAAGCCCTCGTCGGCCGCGGCGGCCCGCTGAGCGTCACCAGGGTCGCGTCGTGGGCAAGCCGCCGGCCCGTCTCCTGGGCCGCTTTGACAGCTCCACCGACGTCCCTCACCATCGAGACGCGCGCATGGCCCCGGTTCGATTCCGAACTGTGAACCCCCCCCGTGCACAGTAGAAACCCGCACCGGGGCCGCGCGTCACTCCCCAGCTCAAGCCGCCTGCCCTCCGGGCCACAGCGCCTTCAGCTCGTCCGCCAGCAGCCGGGCGCCCACCACCAGCCCGGCCGCGGCCTCCTCGCACGACGAGCCCTTCGCGAACACCGGCACCTGCTCGCACCCGGCGCGGCTGTAGGCATCACCCGCCGCCCCCACCCGCTCCACCAGCTGTGCCACCTTCGCGGCACGGTCCCCAGCCACCGGGAACCGGTCCAGTAGGTTCGGCGCGTCCACCGCGGCCAGACGAGCCGCGCCGCCGAGCCACACCGCGCACTCGCGCCCGCCGCCGGCCAGACACTGCACCGTCATCGGCGGCCGCAGCTGCTCCTCCAACCGCGCCACCAGCTCCCGCCCCCGCACCGCCCCCGACGCCGCAGCCCCGGCCGACACCGCCGCGGTGCCCGAAGCGCTCGCCGGCGCCGAACTCACCGGTTCCCCGGCTCCGCCCCCGAGCCCCGAGCACCCCGCAACCCCGGCCACCACCGTGCCCACCATCAGCACCGTTCGTATCCGTATCCCCATCATGCGGCGGATCATCCCAGCCGGCCCCCGCCCCCGAACCCGGAACCGCGGATCTGCAACTGACCCGGAACCGCAGACCGGAGCACCACCAGCCGTAGGGGATCATGGACAGAGTGCGCGGGGGTGCATGGAGCGAGGCATGGCCGGACCCCCCGGGCACGAAGCAGCGCGCCAGGCCCTCCAGGCCCGGCGCGCCGAAGCTGTGCGCCTTCAGCTCACCCTCGGCTGGCTGCCTCTCGAGATCGGCCGCCACCTCTACGCCGACCCCGCGCACAACAGCCGAGGCCAGGCCACGCCCGAGGGATACGGCGCCGACCGCTACCGGGCCGGCGAACCACCGCTCACCGACGCCCGCCTCGCCCAGCTCGTCACCCGAGACATCGCGCGCACGCTGAAGGCCCGCCAGACCAAGTACGACCACGACGTCGACGCGCTGCGCCGCCTTCGCGTCGCCCAGTACGAGCAGTTGCTGCGGGCCGCGCTGGAGGAAGCCAGCGGCGACACCGACCCCGACGTCTGGGAAGACCCCGAGGACCGGAACAAGGCCGCCGAGCGCCGGTTCAAGGCCCGCGCCCAGGCCGTCAGCATCCTCACCCGTCTCGACGTCGTCCAGGGCACCCCCCGCCCCGCGCGCACCGAGGTCACCGGCGCCGACGGCGCCCCGCTCATCGACCTCGAGTCGGTCGAGGAACTGCGCAAGCTGATCGCCCTCAACGCGGCCGCCGACCAGCAGGAAGGACCGGCCGGTGGGTAAGAAGAAGCGTCGCGACCCGGACGCCGAACTCGCCGCGGTCGTCGAGGAGTACAAGAAGCTGCCGCCGGCGCAGCGGGCCGTCATGGCCGGGCAGGTGAAGGCCCCCATGCGCGCGCACCTGGCCCGGGTCGAGCGCGGCATGCTCATGGACCGCTCGCCCGGTCAGATGGCGGCCGTGCTGACCGACGGCATCGAGCTCCAGGCCCCGCACCTCGACCTCATCGACAACCTGTACCGACGGATCGAAGCCGGCGAACGCATCAAGGCAATGGTCGAGATGCCGCCCCGCCACGGGAAGAGCCAGCGCGCGTCCCGGTGGGGGCCGCTCTGGTTCGCCCGCCGCCAGCCGCTCAAGCGCATCATGCTCGCCTCCTACGGCAGCGAGCTGGCCGACGACCACGGCCGGTGGGTCCGCGACCTGGTCAACGAGCACACCGACCTCCTCGGCATCAAGCTCCACCCCGGTAGCCGGGCGGCGAACCGCTTCGACTTCATCGCGCCGCCGCGCTCCGCGGTGCGCGGCGGCATGGTCACCGCCGGAGTCGGCGGCTCCCTGACCGGCAAGGGATTCGACCTCGGCATCGTCGACGACCCGTTCAAGGGCTCTGACGACGCCGGTTCGCCCAGCCAGAGGGACCGGGTGTGGGAGTGGTACCGCTCCGTCTTCTACACCCGCCGCGCGCCCGGTGCGAGCCAGATCATCATCAACACCCGCTGGCACGAAGACGACCTCTGCGGCCGGATCCTCCAGCAGGACCCCGACGGCTGGGAGCGCATCAACCTCCCCGCGATCGCCGACTCCGCGGACGACATCCTCGGCCGGCCGATCGGTGCCGCCCTCTGGCCCTCCCGCTACGACGAACAGGAACTCGCCGAAACCCGCAGAGCCGTCGGCGAACGCATCTGGTGGTCCCTCTACCAGCAGAAACCCCGCCCCATGGAGGGCGGCGTGTGGCAATGGAAGTGGATCAGTGACCACCGCATCACCCCGCAACAGCTCCTCGGGATCCCCCTGACCCGCGTGGTCGTCTTCATCGACCCGAGCGGCGGCGACGCCATGCGCGACGAGGTCGGCATCGTCGCCGCTGGCCGCGACGCCAAGGGCGAGTACTACGTCGTCGCCGACCGGTCGGCCAAGCTCGGCGCCCACGAATGGGGCCGTCAGGCCTGCCTACTCGCCGTCGACCTGGCCGCCGACGTCATCGGCGTCGAGAACAACTTCGGCGGCGACATGGCACGCCAGGTCATCAGCCAGGCCTGGGCCGAACTCGAACGCGAAGGCGCCACCCGCGGACTGCTCCGGCCCCGCCTGGTCGACGTCTGGGCCAAGCAGGGCAAACGCCTACGCGCCGAACCGATCGCCCAGCTCTACGCCCAGGGCCTGGTCCACCACGTCGGCGAGCACATCGAGCTGGAGGGCCAGATGGTCACGTGGATGCCCGGCATGGACTCCCCGGACCGCATGGACGCCGCCGTACACGCCATCACCGAACTCGCCGACCCCGCCAGCGGAAGCCCCGGCGCCGGCACCTACACCCGCGGCCCGCTCACCGGCCGCCGCTGACCACGAGGAGGACCAACATGAAGCTCTGGGACTGGGTGCTCGACAGCTGGAGCTGGCTCAACTTCAAGCCGGTGTTCTCCAGCCAGGGAGGCGCACCGAACCGGCGTGCCTACCCCGAGGCACACGCCCGCTGGGTGCCGGCCGAGGACGCCCGACGGCTGGCCTCCTACAAGACGATGGTCGCCTACGACTCGAACCAGGCCGGCACGCTCGCCGCGATCCAGAACGGCACCGACGACGAGCGCCGCGAGTACGGCGACGTCGGCATGTTCCACGAGGCGATCCAGGCTCACATCCTCGGCCGCGAGCAGCACATCGTCGTCAAGGGCGCCGACAGCACCACCGACGACAACGGCCCGGAAGGAGCTCACGCCCAAGCGGTCCAGGACCGGCTGCGCCAGTGGGCCGAGGACGAGCTGTTCGGGCTCCGGCTCCAGCAGGCCGAGCGCAAGGCCGTGGTCCAGGGCGACGGCGTCTACTACCTGGCGTGGGACCCCGAGCGCCGGCGCGTCCGGCTGGTCGCCACCGACCCCGGCTTCTACTTCGTCGAGACGAGCGAAGACCCGGGTAACCACTTCCCGAACCGCGTTCACCTGGCCTGGGAACTGCCAGCCGATCCGGCGAAGGGCCTGAAGGCCAGGGTCCGCCGGATCACGTGGGAACTCGCTCTCATCGGACCCGCGCTGCACTCCGTCGTTGACGCCAACGCAGGGCCGATGCGCGCCCCGGTCGAGCAGGAGGACGCCACGCTGGCGCTCACCCCTGGTGACGTCTACGACCCCGAGACCGGTCTGATCTCCCGCCAGTACGCGTGGAACGACGAGCCGTCCGTATGGACGTGCTACCTCAGCGACGCGACATGGCTCATGGAGGACCTCACCGGCGACGTCGACGTGCACACCCTGCCGCGAAACCGCGCCCGCTACGCCGCCCGCGCGGACGGTGAGATCCTGGACCGCCTCGACCTGATGATCGACTTCATTCCGGTGATCCACGTCCCGAACACCGTGCCCGACGCCGAAGAGCACTGGGGTCGGCCCGCGCTCGCCCGCGTCCTTCAGCTCCTGGACGACCTCGCCGGCGCCGACACCGACACCGCCCACGCCTCCGCCACCACCGGCATGCCTGTCATCTCCGCGTCCGGCCTGCAGACCCGCCAGCACAATCTGCAGGTCCGCGCCGGCCTGCTGCTACAACTGGAGCCCGGTGGCCGGATGGACGTCCTCAACACCGCCCCGCAGCTCGCCGAACTCCGCAAGGCCAGCCAGGATCTCCTCGACCGGCTCTCCACGAACCTGCGGATGCCCGCTGTCGCCCTCGGCACCGCCGACCAGGGCCAGATGCCGTCCGGCTACGCGCTTTCCCTCACCCTGAGCCCGCTGGACATGATGGTCGCCTCCGGGCGCCTCGCCCGCGCCCACAAGTACGCCCTGATGTTCAAGCTCGTCCAGCGGCTCCACCAGGCCGGCCAACACCCCGACTGGGCCGGCCCGATCGTGCCGGCCACCCTGGAGTTCGGCGCCTACACCCCCGCCGACACCGCCGGCATCCTCACCGACATCGCCACCGCCTACAGCGCCGCTCTGATCAGCTTGGAGACCGCGCTGCGTCTGCTCACCGAGGCCGGTTGGGACATCGACGACCTGGACGAGGAGATCCGGCGGATCGAGAGCCGCCAGTTCGCCCAGGCCGGAGAACTCGCGGACGCCACTGGCGACCCGCAGGCGGTTCGCGACTTCCTGCACATCGAAGGGCCGCCCCCGGAGCAGCCGCCCACCGTGGTCCTGCCCCAGCAGGTCCCGCAGCCGCCGCAGCCCGGCAACGCGCCCACTCCCGGCGACGGCAAGGCTCGTGAACAGGGAACGAGCGGCTGACTCGGCGACAGAGCACACCATGATCGCCCCTACACTCGATAGTGGCGCGGGGGCGTTCACGGTGGAGGACATCCATGCGCCGTGCCGTCATGCGCCGCCAGCTCCTGGCGGCGGCCACCCTGTACAACACCCCGCCGGTGCCGACCCCGGGACCCGCACCCACCGGTGGCGGCGCGCCGACTCCGACTCCGCCGGCCCCGACTCCGACGCCGCCCGGGCCCGTACCCGTGCCGGGGGACCCGGCGAACCCGGGGGAGCAGGTGCTTCAGGTCCCGCAGCGCTGGCTGAACCAGGCGATGGCGAAGGAGAAGAAGCAGGGGGCGACGGCCACGCTTCGCGACCTCGCCACGGCCGCCGGCCTCGACCCCGAGACCACAACCGACGAAGTCCTGAAGGCGCTGCTCACCGACGCCAAGGCCACGCGCGACGCCGCACTGACCGAGGAACAGCGGCGCGCCGCCGACCTGGAGGCGCGGGAAGCCGCCGTCGCGGCGAAGGAAGCCGCCGCGACGACGGCCGCCACCACCGCGCAGAAGCTCCTCCGGGACGCCAAGCAGCAGGCGATCCTGGCGCAGCTCGGCGTGCCCGCCGCCGACCTGGACGTCGCCCAGGCGTTCCTCACCCGAGAGCTGGCCGACGACGCCGACGACGCCACGGTCCTGGCCGCCGCCGAGGCGCTGAAGACCGCCCGCCCGGTGCTCTTCACCGGGGCCAAGGCCGCGCCGGGCACACCGCCCGCGCCCGGCGGAGCGCCGGCCGGCGGGCCGCCCGCCCGAACCCCCCAGTCCGGAAAGCCCGGCGACCACGGCCGGGCCCGGGCCGCGGCCATGGGCCTCACCTGACCCTCGCGCAGTACCCAGGGACCACGCCCTTCCCTCCCGTGGACGGCACCATCCGGTGCCCCGACCACCCCGCAGGCACCCAGCCCAGGGAGGGAGATCCGGCATGGTCATGCCGCCGATCACCACCACCACGACGTCCACCGCCAACCGGCTGTGGCTCGCGTCGCCGCACGGTACCGAGACCAACCAGACCATCACCCTGGACGTCGCGAAGTTCGCCCAGGGCACCCACTGGACGCCGGGCACGGGCCTGGCGCAGCCCCTCAGCCTCATCAAGTCCGGCATCCCGCTCGGGCGCCTCACCGAATCCGGGCTCTACGCCCCGTACACGGGGCCGAGCAGCGAGACCCAGACCGTCACCATCACCGGCGGCCCGACCGGCGGCACCTTCACCCTGACGTTCGCCGGCCAGTCGACCGCCGCGATCGCGTACAACGCGACCGCCGCGGCGGTGAAGGCCGCGCTGGAGGCGCTCAACAACATCGCCGCCGGCGACATCACCGTGACCGGAAATGCCGGCGGCCCCTACACCGTCGCGTTCGCGGGCAACTTCGCCGGCGACAACGTCGCCCAGATGACGGCCAACGCCGCAGGCCTGACCGGCGGCACCACCCCAGCCGTCAACGTCACCACCCCGATCGGCGGCGGCACCCCCGGCGCCACCGACGGCACCGAGGTCCTCGCCGGCTTCCTGGAGTTCGAGGTGCAGTTCGTCCCCGGCCAGCCGCGGGCCGTCGGCCCGATGCGAGTGCACGGCCTGATCAACCCCGCGAAGCTACCCGTCCCGTTCGTGCAGCCGCTGCCCGGCTACAGCACGGCCCAGATCATCTACGTCACCACCTGAGGGAGGGGCTGACCCACCATGCCCAACGAGATGCTGGAGAACCTCCTCCACGGAATCGACGCCACCGAGATCAACGCCTTCGCGAGGGCGGTCAAGACTCCGGCGGACTACGAGCTGACCAACACCGTCATGCCGGTGCGCACGATCAACAGCGTGAAGTGGAAGACTCGCCGTACCAGCCGCCGCGTCCTGCCCGCGAAGTACCGCGCGTTCGACGCGGCCGCGCCGATCGCGGCCCGCGAGATCACCCGGATCGAGACCGAGGGACAACTTCCCCCCCTGGGTCAGAAGTACATCGTCAGTGAACTCGAGACGATCCTGCTGAACACCTCGCGCGGCATGGACGAGGGCGACCTGGTCGACGAGATCTACCAGGACGCCGCCGCGCACGTCCTCGCCATCAAGTCCCGCGCGGAGATTGCCGCCGGTGACCTCCTCAACGACGGCAAGTTCACCCTCACTGGGGAGAACGGCATCACCGTCGAGGTCGACTTCCAGGTGCCGGCCGCGAACATGCCGGTGGCCCAGGTGCCCTGGACCGATCCGACCGCGAACATGCTCCGCGACGAGATGGCGTGGAAGGAGTACCTGCGGAGCATCGGCGCGCCGCTCCCGGACCGGGTGCTCACCTCGTACAAGGCGGCCGCCCTCATGGCCGGCAACGACTCCTACCGGGCCGCGTACTACAACGTGGCCGGCTCGATGCTGCCGACCGCCATGCTCGCCCCGGACCAGGTCAACGTCGTCCGGGCCCGCTACAACCTGCCGCCGATCACGATCTACGACCTGCAGCTCCCGTCGGAGGCGGGCGGCAACGCGCGCGTGCTGCCGGAGAACCTGTTCTGCATGCTGCCGCCCAACCCGAGGGAGTGGGCGGAGACCCAGTACGGGGTGACGGCCGAGGCGCTGGTGCTCTCCAGCGGCTCCAACCCGGCGATCCTCAAGGAGGAAGCCCCGGGCATCGTCATCACCCACGGGTTCACCGACGACCCGCCGACCGTCTACACCAAGGCCTCCGCCGTCGCGATGCCGGTGATGTACGTGCCGGACATCCACATCTCCGCGCGGGTGTGGTGACCATGGCTGAGCTGGGAAGCAGCGTGTTCGTGGTTGACCCGGACACCCACGAGACCGTTGTCCTGGCGGCCGGGAGCCAGCCGGAACCGCGACTCGCCCGCCTGGTCACCAACGCCTCCGCGTGGGTCGGCGGCAGGCTGCCGGACCTCGATCCCGTTGATCCGGGCGACGGGACCCCCGAAGGCGGCCCGACCGCGCTGGCCACCTCGGACGGCGAGATCGCCACCGAGATCGCCGCCCCGGTGCTCGACCAGGAGCTGGCCCCGGACGCCGAGGCCGTCCCGGTGCTCGACCAGGAGCCGGCCCCGGAGACCGAGGCCGTTCCGGTGCTCGACCAGGAGTCCGCCCCGGAGGCCAAGCCGGCCAGCCGGCGCGGCCGCAAGGGCGCCGAGTAGAACCCTCGTGGCCGGGCCGGGTCGTCCTCCCCGGCCCGGCCACGAGCCCCCACCCCTCACCAGGACGGGAGACCCCTTGGACACCGCCACCCGCGCCTGGCTACTCGCCGAACTCGGTACCGCCACCGACCCGGCCGACCTCGACGCCCGCTACGCTCGCCTGCGGTCCGCCCGCGCCGTCGCCCTCGAAGTCCTGCGCGAACGCCGACAGACCCTCCTGGCCCAGCCGCTCAAGGTCGCGCTGTCGGGAGTCGTCTCCATCGACAACTCCGCCAACGTCGCCGCGATCGAACGCCAGATCGCCAGCCTCGTCGACCCGGCCGCGCCGCCCGCTCCCGACGACCCGCAGCCGGCCGGCCCGGACGACGTCGGCCCGGGCATCCTCCAGCTGAACGCCCGGCCGCGCCGATGACCGACCCCACCACCTGGCGCGACCAGGAACTCCACCGGCTCATCGACACCACCGCGGCCGAGCTCACCGCAGCCTGGACGACGCTGACCACGGCACAACGGGCCGTTCTGGCCGCCGTCCGTTCCACCGCCGACACCCGCCGCCGCGCCGCCATGCTGCGCGCCGCCCTCACCCGCTTCAACACCGCTGTCGCCGCCTTCGACGCCGTTGCCATCAGCGTCGTGCAGCGGTGGTCGAGCACCGAACTGCCGATCGCCTACCGCCACGGCGCCGAAGCCGCCTTGCACAGCGCCCCCTGGCCCAACGCGCAGCCTCGTCCCGCGTTCGCCTGGACGCCCGGCCGCCAAGAGGAACTGCAACGCCTCTCCAACGGCGCGTACGAGGTGCTGGCGCGCCGGGTCACCGAGACCATCCGCCGCGCTCGCGCCTTCCACCGCGCTGTCGCTGAGACGATCCGCCGGCGCAACGCGGCCTCCCCCGCCGACCTCGCACGCCATCACCGACTGGACACCGTGGTCTACGCCGACAACACCCGGTACCCGGCCGCGGCCTGGGCCCGCAGCGCCATCGCCGCCCAGGCCGCCGCGGCCGCGAACATCGCCGCGCTGCGTACCGCGGTCGACGACCTCGCCACCGAGTGGGTGCAGGTCGTCGACGGTCCGGAGTGCGGATGGACCGGCCACAGCGATCCCGACCGGGCCAACGGCACGCTGCGCAACGTCGAGGACGCCGCCGTCCACCCGATCGCCCACCCCGGATGCATCCGGGCGCTGATCCCCAGACCCGACCTGGCCGGGCGAACCGACATCGAGGCCGGCCAGCCGGCCAGCGAAGAAGAGGAGGGGGCGGCATGACGCTCGCCACCATGGGGCTCGGCGTGCCCCTGTACCAGCATCCCGGAATCGACGCCGCGGCCTGGGACGCCCTGACCGTCACCGGCGCTCCGGTGCGCTGGGTCGTGCTCAACCAAGCCAGCGGCCCGGGCGCCAGCGAGGACGGGGTGCTGTACGACGCCGGTCGGTCGGTGCGCGCCGCAGGCGTACCGGTGCTGGGCTACGTCAACCACGGCTACGGCGCCGTGGTCGACTTCACCGTGTTCCAGCAGACCGACACCTGGGTCACGCGCGGGATCACCGACGGAATCTTCCTCGACCAGGTGTCCACGAAGTCCTCCGACGTCCAGGCCGTGGCCGTCACGATCCAGGGCCTGCGCAAGCGCGGAGCCAAGCAGGTCGTCCTGAACTGCGGCGCCGTGCCCGCCGACGAGCGCTTCTTCCAGATCGCCGACCAGGTCGTCACCTTCGAGGGGGACCTGGTCGCCTACCGGCAGGCCCTCGCCGCGCTGCCGGCCTGGGTGCGCGAGTGGAAGCCGGAGAAGCAGGTGCACCTCCTTCACGGCGTCACCACCTGGGCGGACGCCCGGGAGGCGGTCCTTCTGGCACGGGCCAACGGGTGCCACACCGTCTTCATGCACTCCACCCCGTACACCCCGGCCGGCAACCCGTGGGACGGCATACCCGCCTACTGGCAGGACCTCACCGACCTCGTCGCCTCCTTCCCCGCCCGCCCCGCTCCGGGGTGGCCGAAGTGACCTACGCCGACGGCGTGACGGTCTACCACAGTAGCCGCGCCCTCAACGCGGCTGCGGCCCACCTACCAGGAGGACCTGTGAGCAGCCTCAGCGATCCCGAGCAGCACCACGTCGTCATCACCAGCGATGGCCTCTCCGGGTCGTTCCACCTGAACGGCGCGGACATCAGCAAGTCCGTCCGCGGCTACGGGGTCCGTCACCTCGCCGGCGAGCCGGCGCAGGTCGTCATCTACCCCAAGGAGGGCATCGGCGTCGTCTTCGACGGCCTCGCCACGGTCACCGTCGCCGACGACCAGCCCCAGGACCAGGCGGACGCCGTGGCGGAGTTCCTGGCCGGTATCGACGCCGACCAGCTCGCAGCCGCCGTGTTCAAGCGCACCGACCTGGATGGCGGCCGCAACGAGCTGACCCGGGCCGCGCTGCGCCAACTCCTCGACTGGGCGAAGGGCAGGCCCTGATGGCGTCCCTGATCGACGTGTCCGGCCTCGCCGGCCTGGTCGAAGACCTGGTGATGGGCGACACGGTCCGTCTCACCCGGCCGGGGGCCGGTCGCGTCCTGAACGAGCAGACCGGTGAACTGGAGGACGTCCCCGGCACCGTCGTGTACGAGGGACCGGGCGCGGTAGTCGGGCCAGGGTCGCAGCCGATCGGCCGCGTCGTGCCCCTCGACCTCGTCGAGCACGTCAACGACCCCAAGTCCGGCTACCGGCTGCTCACCCCGCCGGCCGCACCGGTGGCGATGCGCGACGACATCCTCACCGTCGCAGCAGTGCACCCGAAGGGCGACCCGACACTCCTCACCCGGCGCTGGCGCGTCGCCCAGACCGGCCAGGGCAACACCCTCATCGCGGTGCGCGTCGCCTGGTGCGACGAGATCCAGAGCAAGGGCACACCGTGACCGGCCGCACCTTCACCGACCCGGCCGACCTGGCCGCGGCGTTCGACAAGGCCGCGGAACGGGTCGGTCCGGCCGTCACCTCGCTCGTACGCCACCAGGCCACCCTGCTGCGCCAGCAGATCCGCGCGAGGGCCTCGGGCAGACCCGGCCCCAACGTCATCACGGGTGGCTACCGTGACTCCTGGACCATCGAAGCCGGGGCCGCCGGAGAGCTGGCGGAAGCCGCCGTCGGCACGCGCAAGCCCTACGGGCGCCGGCTGGAGTTCGGCTTCAGCGGCGTTGACTCGCTCGGCCGCCGCTACAACCAGCCGCCGTTTCCGCACGTGGGCCCGGCCCTCGACACCTTCGGCCAGCAGGTCGACGAACAGCTGCGCACCGTCCCCGAACAGGTGATCATGTGACGGCCGGCCACGTCCCACTGATCCCCGGAGCCGGAGCCGACGAGGCCGTCAACGGGCTGATTGTCCACCGCGCCCGCGCTGGTCGAGCGTCGGACGAGGGAGGCGGGCCGTGATCGCCCGCCGCCCTGTCACCAAGGCCGTCGCGAAGCTGCTCACCGAGGCCGTCGGCCGCCCCTGTGGCCCCGGCGTCCTGCCTCGGACCGGTACCGGGCCGGTTCCGCCGCCGTACACCGTCCTGCACCCGGCGGGGTGGACCGTCCAGGGCGCACCGATGAGCGATCTCTCCGAGGACGCCAGTGCCGTCTACCAGGTCGTGTGCGTGGCGGAGAGCACCGATCAGGCGGAGTGGCTGGCCGACCGTGCCCGCGCGGGTGTGCTGGAACGCGACCCGTCGACCGGCCTGTGGCGCTATCCGCTCGACCTGCCGGCCGGCGTGATCTGTCGGGGACGGTCGCTGGACGTCGACGTAGGGACGGACCCGGTCCCGGGCGACGGTATCGTGGACTACATGATCAGGTTCCGGTTCGATCTGACGACCCGGACCATGCAGCTCTGACGCTGCTGCACGACCCGCACCGCGGCGGCCCGAACGCGGACGCTACCCCCTTGCCGGGTGGCCACCCCTCACCGTCCACAGGGGCAGGGCCGCGTTCGTCGGGCTGACCCCAAGGAACCTCTGGGGTCCACCATGCCCACCACCATTCCGGCACCGGTCCCGGTCGAGAAGTTCTCCCGGCGCGGGACGTCCGTCTTCCTTTTCCTTCCCACCATCGTCGCCACCACCATGGTGCCCACCCGGCCCGAGCTGGTGGCCGGCACGAACCTCTCCGCCGCCATCAGCGAGATGGACGGCTGGACGACGGAGAACCAGGCGATCGAGACGCCCGACATGTCGGACGACTACGACAGCTCGATCCCCGGTAGCGACAAGGCCGCGGACTCCTCTTTCACCTTCTACGAGGACAACACCACCTCCGTTCTCGAGGAACTCCTGAAGAAGGGGACCGTCGGGTACGTCGTCATCCTGCGCAAGGGCGACATCCCGACCAACAAGTCGATGGACATCTTCAAGGTCCGCGTCGGGTCGCAGTCGCCGGCGTTCTCCGCCGACAACGAGGCCGCGAAGTTCACCGTCAACTTCAGCATCACCCAGCGCCCGGTCCAGGGCGCAGCCGTGCCCGCCGCCTCCTGACCGGCCCTCACGCTCCCGGCCGGGCGCCCTCGCACGCACGAGGGGACGTGCGAGAGGCCCGGCCGGGCTCCCCTTCCCCTCACCGCATTTCCGGAGGACTCCGATGCCCAAGACCACTACTGCGACCGCTGAGACGGCCCTTCCCGAGCCGCCGGCCGCGGCCGTCGCCGCGGACGCCCACTGGGCCGCGAAGCTGGAGCGCCTGCGCAACCGGCCGCTCGCCACCGCGGTGCTGCGGCTGTGGGACGACGTCGCGCTGAAGACGGCGTTCAACGCGATCGAGGAGCGGGCCGCGCGCGCCGCGCTGATGGCCGCGGCCACGCCCGAGGACGAGTCCCGCCGGATCGTCGCCGAGGCGGCGGCCGCCGAACTGGCGGACGCGAAGGCCGGCGCCGACCAGGTGGCCACGACGCTCACGTTCCGGGCCCTGCCGGGCAGCGCCTACCCGGACCTGGTCAGGGCTCACCCGCCGACGCCCGAGCAGGTCGAGGAGGACCCGGAGGTGTCGTGGAACGTCGACACGTTCCCCGCCGCCCTGATCGCCGCCTCCAACACCGACGGCATCGACGAGGAGCTGGCCGCCGAGTTCATGCGCTCCTGGGGGCACGCGGACCGCGTGGACCTGTTCCAGGCGGCGCTGTCCGTGCAGAGCCAGAGCCGGGGTGACCTGGGAAAAGGCTGAGGGCTGATGCGCGGCTGCGCGCCGAACTGGAGCTGTGCGACCGCTGGGGCATCCCGCACTCGCAGTTCCTCGGGGGCGAGCCGGGCCGGTGGACGCCGGCCGACCGGGCCAAGGCCCTCGCCTACGCCGAGTTCGCCCGCCTCGTGTGCCCGCAGTGCGGCACCCGGGAGGAGGAGTGGCAGCCCGAGGCCGGCGGAGACCGGCACGCCTACGTGGTCACCACGAACCGGTGCTTCGGCTGCCAGCTCCTGGAGCGCCACCGCGAAGGCCTGCCGGAGGGCCCGGCCGGTGCCGGCCTGAAGCTCGGCCTGGTCGACGCCGAGCAGCACGCCCTCTACCAGCACTTCCGCGAGCAGCAACGCCAGCACAGCAGTACCTGACGACAAGTCCGGGCCGCAGCCCGGGGAGAGGTGGCCCGGTGGGCGCGGAGTGGACCCTGCTCCTGCGGCTGCGCGGCGACGGCCGGGACCTGGCCAACGTCTTGCAGCAGGCAGGGCAGTCCGCGCGCGCCCTCGGCCGCGACACCACCACCTCCCAGCGCGGCGTGCGCGCGCTCGGCGACGAATCCCAGTGGGCGTCCCGCCGTGTGCGTGACCTCGGCACCGACGCCCAGTTCGCCGGCCGCGAGCAGCGCCAGAGCGGCACCTACGCCCGCCAGGCGGGCCGGGACCTGCGCACGCTCGGCACCGACGCCCAGCGTTCCGGCGCGCAGCAGCGTGAAGCCGGCCAGGCCGCCGGCGCGGCCGCCGCCAACCTGCGCGAGACGGCCTCCGCCGGCCAGCTCGCCGCCCGCTCCCAGCGCGGCGTCGCCACCAGCTCGCAGGCAGCGTCCACCGAGCTGCGCGGCCTGGTGCGGGACCTGCGTGCCACCGCGCGGGAGGTTCGCGGGCTCGGGTCGGCGGCGGACTCCTCGGTTGGGGGCCTTCGCCGGATCGGCGACGCCGGCGACGAGCACCTGGGGCGGGTCGACCGGATCGCGCAGAGCGTCAAGTCGCACCTGATGTCGATGGGTGCCATGCTCGCCGGCGGCTCCGTGGTGCTCGGCCTGCACGACCTGGTCGAGCAGGGCAACGACTACCAGAAGGGGCTCAACGCCTTCGGGGCGGTCACCAGCGCGAACGCGTTGCAGATGCGGCGCGCGTCGGCGACCGCGTTGCAGCTCGGCGCCGACTTGAAGCTGCCCCAGTCCACCGCCGCCGACGCCGCCGAGGCGATGACCGAGCTGGCGAAGGCCGGGTTCCGCACTGAGCAGGGCATCGAGGCCTCGCGCGCGGCTCTCACGCTCGCGTCGGCCGCGAACCTGAACGCCGCCGACACGGCCAAGTACCTCGGCGACATGATGGACCAGTTCGGTCTCGGCGCTGACCAGGCGAGCCGGGCGGCCGACATCCTCGCCGCGACCGCGAACAACGCGTCCGGTGACATTGTCGACATTTACTACAGCATGAAGTACGCCGGGCCGGTCGCCCACAGCCTCGGCATCGGCATGGAGGAGGCCGCGGCCGCCGTCGGCATGCTGGGCAAGGCCGGCATCCTCGGCTCCACCGCCGGAACCGCGCTGCGCGGCATCCTCGTCAACCTGGCCAAGCCGAGCAAGGCGGCGGCGGCCGGGCTCAAGGAGCTCGGGATCGACGCGTGGGACGCGGAGGGCAACTTCCGGGGCCTGCGCTACGTCATTGAGCAGCTCCAGAAGTCCGCCCACACCCTCTCCGAGAAGGACTTCACGTCCGCCGCCGCGGCCGCGTTCGGGAAGCCGGCGCTCGGCGGAGCGATGGCACTGGCTCATCAGGGCCTGGACAGCTTCGACGCCCTGAACGCGGCGGTCCGTGAGAGCGGTGCGGCCGCGCAGATCGCCGAAGCAAAGGGTCTGGGCCTCGCGGGCGCCATGACCCAGTTGAAGACACAGGTCCGCCAGACCGGGATCGAGCTGTACACCGAGATGTCGCCCGGCCTGGAATGGGTCACCCGCGGCATGACCCGGATGCTGGCCGAGGGCACGCCCGCCCTTCGCGGCGTCATCGCCTACGGGCACGACCTGACCACCCTGTACGGGCCGGAGATGGCAGCGAAGACCCGCTCGGGCCTCGGACAGGTCGGCACCTACCTGCGCGACCTCGCCGGGCCACTGAAGGACGCCGCCTGGGATATCGCCGCCACCGGCCTGCGCGGCCTCTACATCGTGGGCCGCACCGTCGTGGACGTCCTGCGCAACCTCGCACGCGGGGCCGAGCCGGTCGTCCGCGCACTCGGCTCGTTCAACCGCGAGGGCGGCGACTCCGTCGGCGTGCTCGAACTCGTCGCCACCGGCATGGACGTCGCCGGCCGCGCGATCGTCCTGGTCTCCTCGGCCCTTGTTCCGATCGGCCGGGTCCTGGGCAACATCATCACCCTGTTCGCCGAGCTTCCCGCCCCGGTCCAGATGGCGATCGCCGCGATGCTGCTGGCCCGCCGGGTCAGCCCCGTCATGGAAGGCGTCGCCGGCACGGTCGGCGGCCGCGTCACCGGAGCCTGGCGAGGCCTCAACGAGCAGATGGTGGTGCAGCGCAGCCTGGCCGAGGCCTCCGGGGTGAGCATCGGCCGGATGGGCGCCGCCTTCGCCGTCCTGGAGACCAGGGTGCCGATCATCGGCGCGATGTCCGCCTCATTCCGTAGCGCGCAGGAACGCGTCGGTGGCTTCGCCGGCGGCGTGGCCGGCGCGGCCACCGCGCTCGGCACCGGCCTGCGGGGCGCCATGTCGGGGCTGATGGGCTTCATGGGCGGCCCGTGGGGCCTGGCCATGCTCGGCGTCAGCCTGGGCCTCGGCATCCTGGCGCAGCGCCAGCAGCAAGCCGCCCAGGCTGCCCAGGAACACCAGCAACGCGTCAAGACACTCACCTCCGCGCTCAAGGAGAGCGGCGGCGTCATCAACGACAACGTCCGCGCCCAGGCCGTCCAGGTCCTCATGGACACCAACGTGAAGGAGACCAAGGACAAGCTGGTCAAGACCTTGGAGAAGGCCGGCGTCACCACCCGCCAGCTCACCGACGCCTACCTCGGGCAGGGCAGTTCCCTGGACCAGCTCGAATCCCAGCTGCGGACGAGCGCCGAGGCGAACGTTGAGTGGGTGGCCACCAGCTCCGGCGCGGTGAAGAGCTACACCGACACCGGCCTCAAGGCCAAGCACGCCGCCGACGCGCTGCACGGCATGAAGGGCGAGCTCCAGGACAGTATCGACAACGTCAAGCGCATGGCCGAGGCGCAGCGCGGTGCCGGCGACGGGACAAGCGCGTTCGACAAGCTGAAGACCGCGGTCAAGGGCCTCAGCGACACGACCGGGGACGCCGACCAGCGCACGCGCAGCCTCAAGGAAGCGCTGGACTTGCTCAACGGCGGCACCGTCAGCATGCAGGCCGCCGAGGCCCGGCTGAACAGCGCGATCCTCGCCGGCAACGACGCGATCAAGGACGGCGTCAACGCGGCCGAGGGCTGGGGCAAGGCGCTGGTGCAGGCCTCGGGCGCGGTGGACACCACCAGCCGCAACGGCCAGACCCTGTACAACAACCTGAACGGCCTGGTGGACGCCACAGCGGCCGCGTCGATCCAGGCCTACGGCCTGGCCAAGGCGCACGGGCAGAACGTCACCTCCTCGATCCAGGCCGCAGCGGACCAGATGGCCAAGGGCCGCTCGGCCGCCATCGACCTCGCACAGTCCTACGGCCTCACGAAGGACGAAGCCGAGAAGGTCGCCGACAGCCTGGGCCTGATCCCGGGCCAGGTCGGCATCCTGCTCAAGACCGAGGGCGTCGACAGCACCCTGGCGGACCTGCTCGCCGTGCAGACCCAGGTGAAGGCCCAGCCCAAGGCAGTCGAGATCAAGGTCGAGGCGCTCTCCGACCAGGCACAGATCATGCTCCGCTCGCTCGGGCTGACGGTGGAGACCATCCCCGGCACCCGCGAGGTGAGGATCAGCGCGCTGACCGACGCGGCGCGGGCGAACCTGGACCAGTTGATCAAGACCCAGTCGGGTATCGCCGACAAGACGATCACCATGTCCGCGGAGACCCGTTCCGCGATCTCCGGCCTGACCGACGTGCAGCGGGAGATCCGCAACACCCAGGACAAGACCGTCACCATCCACGCCCTCACCGCCGAGGCGCAGCAGGCGCTGAAGGACCTCGGGTTCAAGGTCGAGACGCTGCCCGGCGGTGACGTCAAGGTCACCGCGAACACCAGCTCGGCGCAGGCCGGCATCGACAAGATCCAGGGCGCCCTCAACGCCCTGCGGGACAAGACCGTGCACGTCAACGTCGAAGAGGTGCCCGTCGCGGGCACCCGCGGGCGGATGACCTACGGGAACCGGGAGATCGAGGCCGACGGCGGGATCCGCTCCGCGTTCGCCGACGGAGGCATCCGGACGAAGGCCTTCGCGGCCGGCGGCCTCAACGGGCGCCAGCTCGCCAAGGGCGCCCGCCGGGAGCAGCACATCGCGCAGATCGCCCGACCGGGTGAGTGGCGGGTGTGGGCGGAGGACGAGAGCGGCGGCGAGGCCTACATCCCCATGGCCATGGCCAAGCGGGCCCGGTCGGAGAAGATCCTGAACGAGGTCGCGCAGCGCTTCGGCGGCCAGGTCGTCTACGGCCTCGGGGGCGCCCGTCCGCAGGCCTTCGCCGATGGCGGCCTCACCCCCGCGGCGCCGCCGCGCGCCTACGCCTCCGCCCGGTCCGGCCTGCCGCAGATCCCCGCGCCGACCGCCGCCAAGCTCGTCGCCGGCCGCCCGCAGACCACCACCACCGTGGTCGTCGTCCGCGACCAGGCCGAAGGACAGCCGCTGATCGGCCAGCAGACCATCAACATCCAGCGGCCCGGCGCCACCGAGCAGCAGATCAGTTCGGCCGTCGCCTACCAGGTTCGCAAGGCCCAGCGCGGAGGGGTGCCCC
This sequence comes from Kitasatospora sp. NPDC086009, assembly GCF_044540385.1. Lineage (NCBI taxonomy): Bacteria > Bacillati > Actinomycetota > Actinomycetes > Kitasatosporales > Streptomycetaceae > Kitasatospora > Kitasatospora sp. NPDC086009. The sequence goes on along the minus strand of NZ_JBITSA010000024.1, from coordinate 27,964 downwards.
GGCGATGACCGACCTGATCGACTGGCAGCACGACCTCGCCGGTGTCCGCATCGGCGCCGGCACGAACGTCGTCATCCGCGACATCCAGGGGATCGGACAGCCGGAGAAGCGCAGCAACGACGTCGAACCCGCCCGGGAGGACGGCCTGCGGCCGGCCGCGGACTACTACGGCGGTCGCCTGGTGCGCATCGACTGCGCGGTCCGCTGCCCCGGCGACCCAGGAGCCGCGCTCGACATCCTCGCCGCGCTGGTCGAGCACGCCGACCCCGACGGCGTGCGCCTGGCGGCGGGGGAGACCGTGCAGTTGCGGATGAAGTACCCGGGCCGGCCGGTGCGGATGCTGCGCGGCCGACTGCGCAAGGCCGAGGAGACCCAGGAGCAGCTGAAGCACGGGTGGCTACCCATCGACATCGAGTTCCTCGCCACCGACCCGCTGTTCTACACCGACCAGCCGCTGCAGCAGAGCATCCTGCCCAGCGCGGTCAGCCGGGGCGGATTCGAAGCACCGGCCATCGCCCCGGTGGTAACTGCCCAGGTACCGACCGGGCAGCTCCCGGGCGTACTCGACAACGCTGGCACGGCGCCCACGTGGCCGGTGCTGCGTATCAACGGGCCGTGCGTGAACCCGGTGATCACCCACGTGGAGAGCGACCGCAGCCTGGCGTTGACGGTGGCGCTGCTGGCCGGGCAGTGGGTCGAGATCGACACCCGCCCGGGCTGGCGCACCGTGCTGCGCGACAACGGCGCGAGCGTGGCGACCCTGCTGCGCTGGGGCGACCGCATCGACGAATTCGTGATCCCACCCGGCCGCAGCCGGCTCAGGTTCGAAGCCACGGACCCGACGACGACCGCGGTACTCACGGCCACCTGGTGGCCGGCCTGGAAGACCTTGAAGAAGCAGGAGCCGCTCTGATGCTGGCCAAGACTCCACTGATGATCAACGGGGCGAGCCACCCCGCCCAGTCGTTCCGGCTGATGATCCGCGACCTCGCCCAAGGCGCCGAGGGCGTTACGAGCGGCGGCGACCTGAAGGTCCGCGCGCTCACCGTGCCCGGCTCGAAGGTGCAGGTCGGAGACGGCTCCGGCATCGCCAAGGGCCGCATGGACCCCTGGCAGGGGCACTACAGCTTCTACAACATCGGCACGTTCAACGTCGACATCGCCCCCACCGGCTCCTCGCCCCGATCCGACATGGTGTGCGTGCGCATCCTCGACCCCGAGTACGAGGGCGGCCGCGACCCCATGAACGACGCCACGGTGGAGTTCGCCGTCGCCCCCAACGTCGGCGACAGCGCGACGATGCCGCCCGCCGGCTGGACCGGGATCCCCCTGGCCCGGGTGGACATGCCCCCCGGCACGTCGGTGATCACCGCCGACATGGTCAAGGACCTGCGGTTCATGGCCAACCCGCGCCGGGACCGCCGCGTCTTCCCCAAGATCGGAGCGCCCTACGACCCGATCGCCTACACGGACGACACGTGGCAGGACTGGCCCAGCGCCGCGATCTGGCAGCTCACGATCCCCCCATGGGCCGTCAAGGCCATCGTGCGCACCAACCTCTCCGGGCTGCGAGTGTCCGGCGGATCCGTGTTCGCCGACCTGCGCCACCTTCTCGCCAGCACCGCCGGCGCCGACAGCCAGATCGACGACGACGGCGGCACCGGCTTCCGGCGGATGAACCACGAGATCGGCGACGAACTCGTGATCCCCGAGGAACTACGCGGCACCACCCAGACCCTCAAGATCCAGACCCGGGTCCACAACGACCCCGGCACGCTCGACACCAACAGCGCCACCCGGCTCTTCCTCGACGTCGAGTGGCAGGAGGGCCTGCTGTGAACCCCGGCGCGGCCCTGTGGCGGTACGTCCTGGCCGACATCCTCACCGACGAGGTGCTGCACCCCGCACTGCCCCTTCAGGAAGTGGAGTTCGGCCCGGCCCTCAACGGCCCCGGCTCGTTCCGGGCCGAGCTGAAGCCCCGGTTCGTCAAGGCCAACCCCACCCTGCTGTCGAACGGACCGACCGCGCTCTACGCCGTCCGGGACACCCAGATCCGCGACGGATACATGATCTGGCGTGCCGCTCCCGAAGGCGAGGTCTACCAGATCGAGGGCGCCGGCTGGCCCAGCTACCTGCAGTACCGCCACGACACCCACGGCGAGCTCAACGGCCGCGGCCCCTACGTCAACGCCGACCCCTGCCGCATCATCCGCGACGTCTGGGACTACGCCAGAGAAGCGGCCGACGGCGACATCCGCGTCCTCGTCGACGAGGCATCCAGCCCGGCACGGGTCGGCACCAACGAACAGCCCATCACCTACCCCTCGTGGAGCGCTCCGCGTCTCGGCGACATCATCGACACCCACGTCCAGACCGCCGACCACCCCGAGTACACCCACACCGTCGACACCGACTCGGCCGGCCGGCCGGTGCGCCGGATCCCCCTCGCCTACCCGCGGCTCGGCCGCCGCCGCACCGACATCACCTTCGCCACCGGCGTCAACATCATCCAGGCGCCCCCGGTCGTCTACGACTACGAGCGGTACGCCAACGCCGTCATCGGCCTCGGAGCCGGTGAAGGCGTGAGCGCCATCCGATCAGACGACTCCGTCCGTGACGGCCGGCTGCGCCTGGAAGGCGTCCTGTCCCGCACCGACATCGCCGACCAGTCGCTGCTCAACTCCCTCACCCGGGCCACCCGCACAGCACGCCAGCAACTCGGCGCCGTCGAACAGATCGTCGTGCGCGACCACAAGGCCGCACCCGCACTGAGCTGGCAGGTCGGCGACGACGTACGGGTCACCGTCCACGACACCTGGACCGACCTGGACACGTGGATGCGCATCACCGGCTGGACCTGCCGCCCGGCCACCGACACCTTCGTCATCGACCTGGAGCCCTCCGGGTCCTTCACCTACGGGAGCACCGTTGGCTAGCACCGACAACCTCGGCCGCCGCATCGCCGTCATCGAGCAGCGCATCGACCGGCTGGAACGCGCCCCCCGCGGGTTCGCCGGTCGTACCGCCTTCTCGCTGGAGGCGACCGGAGCCGGCGGCCTCAACGGCGCGGCCACCCTCACCGGGACGGCCGGAATCGACGACCGCGAGGGCAGCATCCAGTTCCGCATCAGGAGCAAGGACAACCCGGCCGCCGACGCCATGCTGGAGCTGAGCCCCACCTCCTTCACGCTCACCCTCGCGGACGACTCCCGGCTGATCTACGACACCGTCGGCGGCGTGTACATCAACAGCGCCGTCAAGGTCCAGGGCGGCGACCTGACGGTGGGCCCCTCGGCGAACCTGGCCCTCGGGGCGCACTCGCGCATCACCACCTACGAGACCTGGGAAGACATCACGTTCGCCACTGGCTTCGGCAACCTCGGCGACGGCACCCCCGGCAGCTGGCGGACGGTCCAGGTCCGCAAGCAGGCCGACGGCACCGTGGCCATGCGCGGCATCGCCACGGTGCCCAGCGACTTCATCTCCGGCACCATCGGCCAACTCCCCGACGGCTACGCCCCGCAGGTCCCTGAGCCCTTCCCCGTCTCCTCCGGCGACGGCGGCGTGAACGCCTTCATCCACCCCGACGGCCGGATCGAACTCATCTCCAAGGCCCCCATCGCCGACGGCTTCGTCAGCTTCTCCCGCTGCGTCTGGGACCTCGACTGACCGCCCACCGGGGAGCGGCCGCCGGCCAGGACCAGGGCACTCCCCACCCGCCCTATCATTGATCAAGCACGGGCGACCCTCCGCCCGCCGCCGCGCACCGCTCCCGAGGGACGTTCGGGCACCCCACCCCGGGCCACCATCCGGTACGTCCACCACGGACACGGGAGCAGCGGCCCCGCATGACCACCACCCATGGCGTCTCCGTACGCCTGTACGACACCGCCAACCCGGCTCTCGGCCGGCACCAGGTCCTCGACGCCCGGTCTCTGAAGTGGCTGTACTGCGGCTCACCCGCGCAGGCACGGCCGGTGCACTGGCAGCCCCGGGTAGCGGTGCTCGACCAGCAGAACCTGTTCCAGCAGGGCATCAGCGTCAGCCGCCTGATGGGCGACGTCGTGGATGTGGACGCGCTCGGTAGTTGCACCGCCAACGCGGCCACTGCCGCGCTCTCCGCGCAGCTCACCCCTGAGCAGTGCGCGACCGCGGGCCTTGACCTTGACGACCCGGTGCAAGCGGAGACCTGGGCAATCCAGCTGTACGCGGAGGCCACCCGCCAGGACGAGTGGCTCGCCCGCCAGTGGCCGGCCGACGACTGCGGCTCCTCCGGCCTGGGCGTCGCCCGCGCCGCCCGCGCCCGAGGCCTCGTCGACTCCTACGTCCATGCCCGCACCGCCAACGGCCTGGTCGACCTGTTGCAGCACGGCCCGGTGCTTCTCGGCCTGCCCTGGTACAACGCCTGGTTCGACGTCCCCTCGAACGGCAACGTCGCTGACTGCCGGGACTGGAAGCGCTCCGGTGTCGCCGGCGGCCACGAGGTGTGCGCGACCGGCATCGAGCGGGTCACCTACGACAGGCTCGGCCGGCTCGACCTCGGGCGCACCGTCCTGCGGGTGCGCAACTCCTGGGGCGCCGCCTGGGGCCTGGACGGCGACTTCATGTTGCCCCTCGACATCTACGCCGAGCTGCGTCGCGAGATCGACGCGATCCAGCTCCGCCCGGCCGCCGCGGCCTGACCCGCCGCCGGCCCTTCCCCACCCCTCACCCCACGAAGGGGGTCCCCGTGACCGACTTCCACGCGTCCGTCGTCCACCCGGACGGCTCCACCACCTACTGCGGCATCGTCGACCAGGAGCACGTCGACCAGGTCCGGGCGATCGCCGCGCTCGACGACTCCCCGCGGTTCCTGCGCGAGCACCCGCGCCAGCCCGGCGCGCTGTTCGTGCTGCGCGACGACGGCGACCTCGACCACTACGTGCCGACCGACGCCGCCCCGTACGAGATCCACGAGCCCGACCCGGGCCCGGCCACCACCGGCCGCCGGCCCCGCAAGCTCTCCGGCCCCACGTACATCGACGGCGTCGAACGCCTCGGCCGGCAGGCGATCGGCGGGGCGATGGACCACCCCGAGTCCGGGCCCCGGGTCACCTGGCACACCACCGAGTGCCCCTCCGGCGCCGGCTACTTCGCGTCGATGGGCTCCTACCTCTCCTCGGCCGGCGTCGAGCCCCAGGTGCTCTACGACCCCGCCAGCGACCGCCTCGGGCAGTTCGGGCCGCTCACCCAGTCCGGCCGCGCGTTGCGCAACGACGGCGCCCGGCGCACCAACCGCGAGGGCTCGGTGAACATCCAGGTCGAGGTCGTCGCCCGCGCCGGCCAGCCCTGGACCGACGGCTTCGACCCGCAGGCCAAGCCGAATTACCAGCGCCTCATCGCGGCCGCCCGGGCGCACGGCGTGCCGGACACCTGGCCGGCCGGACCGCCCGCGGCCTCGCCGTCCGCGCCGTCCAACCGCTCCCGCGACATCTGGCAGTCCAAGGGCGGCCACTACGGCCACTGCCACGTTCCGGGCAACGACCACTGGGACCCGGGCAACATCGACACCGGCAAGGTGCCCGGCGGGACCGGACCGGCGCCGCGGCCGACGCCCCCGGCGGACCCGGACGCCTTCCCCGGCGCCGACAAGTTCGGCCCGGGCGCCGACAACGCGTACGTCACCCGGCTCGGCGAACTGCTCGTCGCCCGCGGTGGTGCCCGCTTCTACAGCGAGGGCCCCGGGCCGCGGTGGAGCGATGCCGACCGCAACGCCTGCCAGGCGTTCCAGGTCGCGCAGGGATGGTCGGGCGCCGACGCGGACGGCCTGCCCGGCCCCACCACGTGGCAGTACCTCGTGACCGGCCAGGGCAACAACATCGCTGCCGCCCCGGCCCCCGAGCCGCAGCCGACACCGGACCCCGACGCCTTCCCCGGCTCGGACGCCTTCGGCCCGGGCGCGCACAACGCGTTCGTCACCCGGCTCGGCGAGATGCTCGTGCGCCGCGGCGCCGGGCGCTTCTACAGCGAGGGTCCCGGCCCGACCTGGTCGGAGTCGGACCGGGCGGCGACCAAGGCATTCCAGGTCGCACAGGGCTGGAGCGGGGGCGACGCCGACGGTCTGCCCGGCCCCACCACGTGGCAGTACCTCGTGACCGGCCAGGGCAACAACATCCCGGCGCCGACCCACGGGCGGGGGACGCTCGGCGCCTGGCCGGGCTCCCCGCCCGTGCGCTACGGCTACACCCACGACGCCAACACCCGCCTGCAGCTCCGTCTGCGCGACGTCGTCGGCGAGGCCGCGGCCGCCGACCTCAACCCGAACGGTGCGACGGGCTACTACGGCGAGGAGACCCGCGCCCTGGTGACCCGCGCCCTGCGGGACCACCCCGAGACGTGGGACGCCGGCGAGAGCCAGCACGACGGCTACGTCGGCGCTCGGTCCTGGGCCGTCATCGACCAGCTCTGACCGCAGGTGGCCGGCCGGCCCGCTCGGCCGGCCACCTCGGCGTGCTCCACCCCACCACCCCAAGGAGACACCTGACATGTACAACATGACCGAGGCTCAGATGTGGGCCGCTCTCGTCGCCTTCTTCTCCCCGGCCGCCATCGCGCTCGTGCAGCAGCCCGGATGGACGAAGCTCTGGCGCACGGCCGTCGCCGTGGTGATCGCCGCCGCCATCGGCACCGGGTCAGCCTACTTCGCCGACGCGTTCACCGGCCGCGGCGTCGTCTCCGCCATCCTGCTCGCCGTCCTGGTCTCCACCACCGCCTACACCACGGTGTTCAAGCCCTCCGGCCTCGCGCCGGCCCTTGAGCGCGCCACCAGCCCGCGCGCCCGCCGGTAACACCCCCCCCGATCCCGTTCAAGGAGTAAGCCATGGCCGCTGTCGACATCATCAGCGCGCTCAGCGGGCTGGGCGTCGGTGGTGCTGTCACAGCGGCTTTCGGCTACCTCGGCCAGCGCAAGGTCACAGCTCAAGACGGCTACAGCAGGTTGACCGACGACCTACAGGAAGAGCGCGCCGCTCTCCAGGAGGAGCGCCGTCTTCAGCAGGTCGAGTTCCACGCCGAGCGGGCCCGCCTGGCCGGGCAGCTTGACCAGGTCCAACGACAGCTCGCCGCCGCCCTCGCCGAGACCGCGTTGCAGCGAGCGGAACGTCGGCGAGCCACCGAGCAACTCGCGGAGGCTCAGCAGCAGCTGGCGGAGACCCGTGCGCAGCTCGCCGAGGCACAGCAGCAGCTGATCACCGCCGGCGTCCAGGTCGCGGACGCGGTGCGGGCCGCCGGCCAGATGCGCGACGAGATCACCCGACTCCTGGCCCGCCCCGCTTTCGGCGGCTCCGACTGAAGCCGTAATAACGGGCCCGGCGCCGCCGAAAGCCCCCCACGGACTGACCAACGCTCGCACTACGATGCGCGGATGAGCGAACTGGGGACAGCCGGTCGGCGCACCCTGCACCAACGCGGCTCCCTGCGCCGCGCCCTGTTGGACACCTCGGTGCTGACCACGGACATCATCGCGGCGACGCGGCGGCCGAACCCGTCATCGTTCATCGCCGGGGCGAAGGCCGGGACAGTGCGGTGCCTGATTCCGGAACACGTGTGGGACGAGGTCCCACGGGTGTTGGCCGACCGCCACCAGGAGGGCGGACGGTTCGACCTTGACCTGGCGCTGGAGTTGTGGCGCTCCCAGTACGCGCCTGTCCTGTACGTCGTGAAGGCCGCTGACCTGCCGATGACCCCGCACGCTCAGATTCTCGCGGCCCGGGATGCCTCCGACGTGCCGATGTTGCTGCTGGCCGGGGTGATCGCCCCGGTGGTCATCATCGGAGCCGACTCCGACCTGATTGACAGCGGCCTCGCGGTTCGGGACTGGGCGTCCCTGCGCTCCGCCTTGGGGGACGTGGGAGTGACGGAGGGCCGGATGGCCGACCTGGAGCAGAAGGCCGATTCGGTGGTGACCCTCGTGGTGCGCGGGGTGGCGAGAACCATCGCCCTGCCGCCGAAGAAGCTGGCGACGGTGGCGGCGGCGGGCGCGGCGACAGCCGGGGCGTTGTACTGGTGGAACAAGAAGCGCCCACGGCTTCCGTCGCAGCGGCAGCCGTTGCTTCCTGCTGTGCTGGTGCGTGTTTCGACGGAGGTGGCCGCACTCACGGAGCGGCACACTCGCGGCGAGGACCGATGGCAGCAGGCCGAGCTGGGAACGCCCGGGGGCACGCTGCTACACCGGGTCGCCCGGACCCTGGTGGGCTCCCGGCGACCGCTGACCCGCACGGCGATCGTCGAACGCCTGGGCGAGGCCGTTCCGGGCAACGGGCATGCCGGGCGGATGGCAGCTGTACGCGACGTGCTTGTCGCGCACGAGATGTTCGTGGAGGACAGTCCAGGGCGCTGGCAAGTCGGCCAGCTTGGCCATCCGTGAGCCTCAGCCAAGGTACGTGCAAAAGGGCCCATCACATGATCTTCAAGCCCTGGGCCGCGTTGGATCAGCCGAAGGGGTGATCGTCCAGACGGTTGAGGATCTGGACGATCGACCGCAGGTCACGCCGGATCGCCGAGGTCCAGGGCGTCAGGTCCTTGTGGTGGTCGGCCAGCGGGTCCATCCACTCGTCATCCGGACCGAGGCGGTCGAACCGCATCTCCTTCTCCTCGCGCCACTCGGAACTGGCGTCTGGCGAACCCCAGGTGACCAGCCATCGGTCCAAGCCGCCCGGCCATGGCGCGGTGGGCCACTGGATCGCCATGGCGAACTCGAACTTGTGCAGCCGGATCTTCGGGCGCGCGTCCGGGCGTTGCTCTCCGCTGTCTTCATCAGTCACAGCCGGTGAGCCTAGCTGGGGTTAAGCCAAGGTAAGTGCGGAAGGGGCCATGGCCCCTTCCGCACTTACCTTGGCTGAGGGCCCCTTGGTTTCGTCCATTTCCACCGTCATGCGCTACGCGCTACGTGTAGCATGTAGCGCATGACGAGTATCCCCGTGCACCGGCACGAGAAGGGCGACGCCCCCGCACAGATCGAGGGCCCGCACATCACCTGGACCCCGGCAACCTTCGTCGGCCCCCTCCTTTCCAGCGGGGTGCAGGAGCACACCAAGGGCGCGCAACTGTGGCTGTGCGTTGGCCGGCGCACCCTGGCCACCGCCGAGTTCGAAGGCACCACGCGCCAGATCATCGACGCGTGCGACCGAGAGGCCGATCGGGTCGCCCCGTGGATGACGACCACGACGCAACTGGCGGCGAGCACCGAAGCTCACGTTGCCGCCGAAACGCTGACGTCGACTTACAACGGCTGGGCGGACGCGGCCGAGCAGGTCCGCAACGCGTCCCCCGGATACAACACCGACCCTGACAAGGACCCCGACGTACTGCGTATGCGCGAGTTCATCCGCGCCCTCGTCCCGGCCGATGCCGTCGTCGAACACGGTCTCGTCGAAGGCGCCGCCCTGCACCGCGCCGCCCTTGTGACCGCCCGGGACGACGCGCTCCGTCACGCCGTACTCGCCATGCCCAGCCTCGACACCGCCATCCCGACACTCGGATGGACGCCGATGTACAAGGTCGCGCAGATCAAGGAGATTCAGGAGAGCCACAACGCCGAGCTGCCACGCCTGCTTCTGCGTGGCTGGTCGCTGCTGGCCAACGACGACGACCGCCCCGACTGGGACCGTGGTCAAGAGGTGGCAACCCGGGACTTCCTGATCCGCTGGGCCGCGACCTGGGGGCTTCCCAAGAGCCTGATTTACAAGGCGTCCCGCGTCGCCCGCACAACCATCGACCGCGTCCTGACCGGCAGCGCGCACGACCCCCAGGTGTGAGCTTCGGGGGCGGACGCCCGGCGCGGTCCGGCCCGGTTGTCCGCCCGCCCCCACACCCTGACGGCATGACACAGAACGCGCCTGCTCGCCGCCAGCCCCCGGTGGGCCCTCAGCCAAGGTAAGCCCCGCTCACGCCGGCGGAGGTCGCCCCAGGAACCGGAGGTTAAGGGGCCTCCCGGTTCAGGCATCCTCACCTTCACGGCTGCGGGGCGTCCCTCCGGCCGATCAGGCGGAACCGAGCCCAACGGAGCTGGTCACCCGCGACATCGAAGGGGAAGCCCTCCTCCCCGTCCTCCCCGACGTACCGCACCCTGACGCACTGCGAACCGGAATCCACGACACGGCACTTCACATCCACTCCGAAGTCCAGCGAGGCATCCCAGTCCCAGTAGACCACCAGGTCGCCCCTGCGCAGATACTTCGCCTCGGTCTCCCGCGCGTCGGCCAGATCCTCCGGCGTGGGTCGGGCAACAATCACGACCTACTCTCCCCCATCGTCGTCATCGGTGGAATGCCGTGTAGCGGGCGGAGGTTCAGGCCTCCACGATTCGTCGTAGCTGTTCCATGGTGGGTAGGGGCTGGCCCCGGTAGCGGCGTTCGGCGTTGATCCGTTCCGCTGCTCGGTCGAGTGCGCGCCGCAGCCCCTGGGCCTGGAGCGGCATGCCGGCCGGACGTAGAGGGGTCCCGCCCTCGACCGAGGGCTGACCTCCGGTGTGGTTCGGCTGCAGGGAGACGAACAGGGCGTCGTGGTGCGGATCCACGTCCTGGTCCGGGTGTTGCCGGTGCCAGGTGCGCAGCTCGCCGACCAGGAGTTCGCGGATGGGCAGCCAGCGTTCCAGCGAGGCCCTGGTCGAGGGGTGCAGCTCGATGGGCTCGGTGAGGATCCGGGCGGGGTCTGGACGACGTTGCGGGTTCAGGCGGAGCGGGACGGTCATCACGTGCGGCGGCCGCCGCCGGGGCCGGGGTTGGACGGCCAGGTCGCTGGTGAGCATCGCGGCGAGCTCGCCGGAGCGGGCCCGGGTGTCGAGCACCAGGCCGATGGCCAGCAGGATCCGCCGGTGGTCCCTGTCCAGGCCCTCCAGCGCGTTGTGGGTGTTGATGTAGCGGCGCAGCACGCCGGCCTGGCGGGTGGTGATCCCCGGCTTCAGGCCGGGGGCCGGAGTGCGGTGGGCCAGGTTCAGGGGCCGTTCGGCGAGCGCGGAGAGGGCGTTCAGGCAGCCGACCCGGCCCCGGTTGGTCGCCTGGGCGGTCTGCCCGCTGCCGGCGGCCGCCGAGCGGTAGAGGCCGTCCTCGGCGGCCGCGAGGAAGGCGTCGAGGGCCTCGGTTGTCAACGGGCCGCGGCTCGGCAGGACGCCCTCCCGGACGGCCTGCTCCACCTCGTGCACGACCGCGCCGTACTTGCGGGCGTTCTCCCGCGTCAGGTCCGGCTTGCCGAGGAGAACTTGGTAGGCGTCCGTGAGGTCACGGACCGAGGGGGCGTTGACCTGCTCTTGTTCCTTCACGAGTGCCCCTTAGGCCCTCGCCACTCTCGGCGAGGAGGTGTGTCCGATTCTGGTGGCACGATAATAACGGGCCCGGTATACCTCCCTGGAATGGAGAAATGCACGACTCAGGGCCAGCTGAGCCGGGGGGCGCCCGCCGTTCGGCCGCCCCCCGGGTGTCGCTCACTCCTGTCGTGGTGTCCAGGCGTTGACGGTGTTGATCACGTGTTGCTGCTGGTCGGGGGCGAGCCCGGGCCACAGGGGGAGGCAGAGGTGGGTGGCGGCGAAGCGGTCCGCAAGCGGGTAGCTGCCGGTCAGTGCGAGCGCGGGCTGGTGGTGGAGCGGGTGTTCGTAGACCCCGCGCGCGGGGGTGATACCGGCGGCTTCGAGGTGGGCACGCAGGTCTTCGCGCTGGGCGCGGTTGGCCAGCTGGATGATCGCCTTGTGGCCGCTGTAGCGGTGCCTGGGTTCGAAGGGGACGGCGACGTGGGGGCTGCTGATCTGCTGAGCGTAGGCGCGTAGGAGGTCGTGGCCGCGCTCCATGGGGTTCGGTGCGGTGGTGAGCTGGACGAGGCCGAGGGCTGCGGAGAGTTCGGGCATCCGCCAGGCGCTGCCGAAGAGGGTGTTGCGGCCGGTCGAGTCCTTGCCCTGGTCGCGGTAGTGGCGGGCGCGGTCGGCGATGGTGGGGTCGTTGGTGGTGATGAGGCCGCCTTCGCCGGTGGTGACGGCCTTGGTGGCGAACGTCGAGAACGCGGCGGCCGCGCCGATGGTGCCGGCGGAGTGGTCGGCGGTGGCGGAGCCGTGGGCGTGGGCGGCGTCTTCGACGACGAGGAGGTTGTGGGTGTCGCAGTGGTCCGTGATCTTGTCGAGGTCGGGGGTGATGTGGCCGCCGATGTGGACGAGGATCACGGCGCGGGTGGCGTGGGTGCGGGCGGCGTCGATGGCGTCGGCGGTGGCGGTGAGCGCGGCGTCGTAGAGGACGGGACGCGCGCCGGCGCGGATCACGGCTTCGGCGGTGGCGTAGTTGGTGTTCGCGGGGACGAGGACGTCGCCGTCGTTGAGGCCGAGGGCGCGCAACGCGATCTCGAGGGCGGTGGTGCCGGAGGAGACGGCGACGGCGTGGCGGGTGCCGGTCGTGGCCGCGAACAGCTGCTCCAGTTGGGCGGTGTGCGGGCCGAGGGTGAGCCGGCCGCTGTCGAGGATGGCGGCTGCGGCGGTGAGGAACGCGGCTTTCTGGGCGGTGGTGAACTCGATGCGGAACGGGGGGATCACGGGGGTTGTTCCCTTCGGGTTCAGGCGGCCAGGGCCGGGGCCCAGGGCTCGACGGCCACCAGGCCGGTGGGGACGTCGACGGCGGGACGCGGGCGGATGAGGAGGTCGACGGGGTGGCCGAGGATCTGTTCGACGCAGGCGGCGGAGGCGTGGCCGGCCAGCGTCATCTTGCCGGTGCAGATGGTGTGCAGGCCGGTGATGTTGTCGCGGTCGGTGTGGTCGATGATGTGCCAGCCCGGGTTGAATCGGCCCGCGAGTGCCTGGTGGGTGGCCACGTAGTCGGTCTTGCCGACGGTGTAGGCGGTGGCCGAGGGAAGGTCGACGGCGCCGGGTTCCAGGAGCCGGCCGAGCTGGTGGAGCAGGAGCTGGGTGCGTTCCAGGGTGACCGGGAAGCGGCGGCATCCGGTGATCTGCGGCTGGATGCCGCCGTAGAGGGAGGCGAGGACGGCGCCGTGGGTGGGCATTACGACCGGGCCGGACTGGTTGGTGAAGATGATGCCCTGGGTGAGGCTGCCGGGCAGGTGCATCATCATGTCCAGGCGTGAGCGCAGGTCAGCGGCGTGCTTGGACTCCAGCTCGGCCAGCAGGCGGGTCGTGCCGAGTCCTGCGGCGAGGACGGTGTGGTCCGCCTCCAGGTGGTCCCCGGTGCCGGTGCGTACGGCGGCGGCCCGGTTGCCGTCGAGGACGATCGAGTGGGCGGCGGTGCCGAGGACGAAGCGCACGCCGGCGGCCAGGCACTGGGCGGTGATGGCGGTCATGAGCCGGCGGGAGGAGACCGCTCGTTCGGTGGTGGCGATCAGGTGCTGTCCGGCGACCGCCTCGGGGCGCAGGTGCTGGACGTCGGCGGGCTGGACGCGGCGGTGGGAGAGTCGGTGGGTGTCCAGGGCGGTGCGGAACTCGGGCTCGTCGGCGTGGTCGAGGACGTAGACGGCCTCGGCGGCGGGGACGAGCGCGTCGGGGGCGAGGAGGGTGTAGAACTCCTGAGCCTGGCGGCAGGCGTCGACGATGTGGGGAGCCTGGCGGGCGTAGAGGGCGCCGGAGTGGAGCATGCCGTGGTTCGCACAGGTGGCACCGGAGCCGATGCGTTCGGCGTCGAGGACGGTGACGTTGTGGCCGGCATGTGCCAGGCGCAGGGCGGTGAGCAGGCCGGCGATGCCGGCTCCGACGATCAGTGTGCGAGGCACGGGGCGGGTCCTTTCCAGGGTGCCGGCCCCGTGCCGTGGGGTCAGCGCCCGATCTCGGTGTACTTGGATTCGGTGCGGGTCTTCTGGGCCTGCCACCAGGGCTGGTTGTTCTGGTACCAGGCGATGGTGTCGGCGAGGCCCTGGCGGAAGTCCGCGTAGCTGGGGGTCCAGCCGAGGGCGCGCAGCTTGGTGCTGTCGTTGGCGTAGCGCAGGTCGTGGCCGGGGCGGTCGGCGACGTGGTCGTAGGCCGTGGTGTCGTGCCCGAGGAGTTCGAGGATGAGCTGGACGATCTCGAGGTTGCTGCGCTCGTCGGCGGAGCCGATGAGGTAGGTCTCGCCGGGGGTGCCGTGGTCGATGATCGTGTGGACGGCGGCGTTGTGGTCGTCGACGTGGGTCCACTCGCGGACGTTGGTGCCGTCGCCGTACAGGCGGGGGCGGGTGCCGGTGATCAGGTTGGTGACCTGGCGGGGGATGAACTTCTCGGGGTGCTGGTAGGGGCCGTAGTTGTTGGCGCAGTTGGAGATGGTGGCCTGGACGCCGTAGGAGCGGGCCCAGGCGCGCACGAGCATGTCGGAGCCGGACTTGGTGGCGGAGTAGGGGCTGGAGGGGTTGTGGGGGCTGTCCTCGGTGAACAGGTCGGTGCTGTCGACGGGCAGGTCGCCGAAGACCTCGTCGGTGGAGATGTGGTGGAGGCGCTTGCCGTGTCGGCGGACGGCTTCCAGGAGGGTGAAGGTGCCGTGGACGTTGGTGCGGACGAACGGCTCGGGGTCGTGCAGGGAGTTGTCGACGTGGGACTCGGCGGCGAAGTGGGCGACGACGTCGGAGTCGGCGATGAGGCGGTCGACGAGGTCGCGGTCGCAGATGTCGCCGACGACCAGGTCGACGTCGTCGAGGCCGGCGAGGTTGTCCTTGTTCCCGGCGTAGGTCAGCGCGTCCAGGACCTGGACGCGGTATTCGGGGCGGTGCTCGCGGGTGTAGCGGACGAAGTTCGCGCCGATGAAGCCGGCGCCCCCGGTGACAAGGAGTTTCTTCTGGCTCATGGGGCCGAATCCTACGGGCCCGTGAGCCGACCCTACGAATCGTCATATATGGCTGACTGCATGTGAGTTGCTCCCCTTCGGTTGGACCGTTGGTGGGTGGGTGTCCAGGGAACACCCGCGGCGCTCCTGCGGGGAGGCACACAAGGGGGGCACACAACACGAACCGGCTCCGGGCGGTGCTGGGGCGTTCTACGCTCGGAGCACCGGCCCGCGCACGTCGGGGCCGGGCCCGGACGAACAGGGGGATCCCGTCGTGGCGACCACCCGGGCCAAGGGCCCGAACACGGACCTGGCCGCGCTCATCGAGGCCTGCGGCGTCAGCCACAAGTGGCTCGCCCGGCGGGTCAACGAGCTGGCCGCCGAGCGCGGTGTCACGACCGCCTACACCCATACGGGCGTATCCCGGTGGACGGCCAAGGGGATGGTTCCGCGCGACCCGGCGCCGGCGTGCGTGGCCGTTGCGCTGGGCGAACGCCTCGGGCGGCCGGTCACCCTGGCGGAGATCGGCATGGGCGAGGCGCGTGAGGCGGGCCCCGACGTCGGGTTGGATTTCCCCCGCGATCCCGATACCGCCCTGCGCGGCGCCATCCAGCACTGGAGCACCCCCATGATCAACCGACGCTCCCTCCTCCACGGCTCCTTCGCGATCGGCGCGTACACGGTGCCCACCCTGCGCTGGCTCGGCACGCCCGCCGACGCCGTCCCCGTCACCCCCGACCCGCGCGGGCGCCGCGTCGGACGGACCGACCTGGATCAGCTGTGGGAGGCCTCCGAGGAGGCACGGCGCTGGGACTCGCGGTTCGGTGGCGGCCACGCGAAGGCGCCGGCCGTCTCGCGTCTGCTGCGCGAGCGCGCCGTGCCGCTGCTCCAGGGACACTTCACGGAGCAGCTCGGCCGTGAGCTGCTCACCGCGGTGTCCGAACTGGCTCGCGTCTCGGCCTGGTCGAGTTTCGACATGGGCGACCACGGCGCCGCGCAGCGCGACTTCGTCCAGTCGCTGCGTCTGGCGCGCGCCGCCGGCGACCGGGAGGCCGGGGCGTACACCCTGGCGACGATGAGTCTGCAGGCGATGCTGCGCGGCTACCCCGAGGAGGCGATCGACATGGCCCAGGGTGCCTACGAGCAGGCCCAGCACGCGGCCGCGCCCCGGGTGCTGGCCTTCATCAAGCTCGCGGAGGCCCGCGCGCACGGCCGGGCGGGCGACGGCCGGGCCGCCGGACGGGCGCTGGTCGCGTGCGAGAGCATGCTGGACTCCATCCACCCGGGCACCCGCGACCCGGCCCACCTCGCCTACCTCACCCACCAGCGGATCAGCACCGACGCCGCCGAGATCCACAAGGATCTCGGGCAGCCGCAGGCCGCCCTGCGCTGGGGCCACCAGGCCGGACCGATGTCCGCGAGCGACTTCGCCCGCGCCACCGGCATCCGCTGCACCGTGCTGGCCGTCGCCCACCTGCAGAACGACGACCTCCCGTCCGCGCTGGCCGCCGGCGAACGCGCGACGGCGATCCTCGGACCGGTCCGCTCCGCCCGCGCCCACGCCTACCTGCGCGACGTCACCACCGCGCTGCGCCCCTGGCGCGGCCAGGACCAGGTCGCGGACTTCCTGCACCGCGCCGGCACGGTCCTGGCCACCGCCTGACCCCCGCCCACCGGCCCCCGGGCGCGGGCCTGGCCCGGGCACCGCGGGCAGGGCGTTCACCGGCCGACCGACGCGAGCCCGGCGGCCGGCGCCGTCACGGCCGGTGCGTCGGCGGTGCCGCGGCCCGGGCAGCGGCACGGGTGACCGGACGGCAGACGACGAAGGCCGTGCAGCAGGTAGGCGGCGTGGGCAGCGGTGCGGGCGCCGATCCGGTGGTAGAGGAGGCGCAGGTGGCTGCCCACGGTCGCCGTGCCGACCCTGAGGACCTTCGCGCACTCCTGGTGGCTGAGGCCGCGGGTGATGGGCTCGAACGCGGTCAGCTGACCGCCGGTGACCCGCGCCGCCACGAGAGGGTCGCCCGGCGGCGGGACGAGCAGGCCGGTGCGGCAGGCGATGTCGACCGCCTGCACGGCCGTCGCCGCACCGAGCTGCTGGCGGGCCTGGCCGGCCAGCGCGCCGACCGTGTCGCTCGACCACCCGAGACGGCCGGCGATCGCCCGGTGCGTCAGGCCATACGCCTGGAGGCCGAGCACGCGGTGGCCCGGGGCTTCGAGGACGGGGGCGGCGCCGCACCGCGGGCAGCGCCGGCCGGCCTTCGGCAGAGAGGACATCAGAGGGTCTCCACGGAGTCAGGAGTGGGCCGGGAGGGTCCGGGCCCGTGGTCCGGGCGTCCGGTGGTGGTGCATGGGCAGGGGTGCGGGCGGGGCAGGGCGTTCAGGGAGTGCAGGTCGTAGACGGCGCGGGCCCCGTTGCCGACGCCCAGCTGCTTGTGGAGCCGGTCCGTGTGGGTCTTGACCGTGCCAAGCGTGAGGCCGTTGCGCAGCGCGATCTCCTCCAGGCGCAGGCCTTGGGCGCGCTGGGTGGCGACGAGCAGGGTGGTGGGCGCGAAGCCCTGCTCTGGCTGGCGGGCGTCGGCGCTCAGCGGCAGCAGGCCGGCGCGGAAGGCGACGTCGACGGCCTGGATCCGGCTTCGGGCGGGCAGCTCCTGGTAGAGCGTGCTGGTCCACCGGATGACCTCGGACTCCGTGCGGCCGGTGGCGGCGGCGATCCGCCGGTTGGTCAGGCCGACGGCGATGCGGGTGAGCAGTTGGTGCAGGTCGTGGCGCAGGCTGGCCGGCTTGCCGCAGGCGGGGCAGGGGTGGCCGGTCACCGCGGGTAGAACGGAGAGCATGGGTGGGCTCCGAAGGTCGAGGTCGGGGCGTGGCCGGAGGCCGCGCCGATCGGCCGGTCAGGGCCGGAACTGGGTCCGCGCGCGGGGGCGGTCCCGCCAGGGCCGATGGTCGTCGGGGATCGGTGGTCTGGGGTCACCGGTCACCGGGAGGACGGTGAACAGGCTGGGCCAGGTCGAGGTGACCGAATGATCCCGGGGTGCGGGTGCCAGGAACTGCGAGGGCCACGGAGCAGCCCCCGGAGCAACCCCTGCCCCGGGCCGGGCGGCCCGAGGCAGGGCACGACCAGCACGCCCAGCACTCTCCCCAGAGCGCGTACCGGTCGCCGCTCGCCGCACCCGCGGCGGCAGGGTGTCGCGCCGCCCTCCGGTGCGGCCCGCCGGCTCGGGGATCGGAACCCGGCCAGCGGAACTCATCGCCGCCCTTCCAGCAGGGCGGTGCTCGCGCGCAGCGCACCGCAGACACGGTGCAGCGCCTCCAGCGGCTGCTTGGGATCGGCGCCGGCCAGTTCCAGGTCCGCCGCGGTGTCGAGCCAGTCCCTGCACTCGTGCAGGAAGGTGACCGCGTCCGGGGGCAGGGCGAGGTGCAGGCCGGTGAGCGCCAGCGCGGCGCAGGCCTGGGCCAGGCGGTCGGTCGAGGGTTGGAGGAGTGTCGGGGCGCCCCAGCGGCGTAGGTCCGCGGCGATACGCTGCCGCGCCTCCTCGGCGGTCATCCGAAACTGCTCGTCGGCGGCCACTACCGGCAGCCGCCCAGCGGACTCGTCGTCCACACCCACCCCGCTCGCTTCCTCTCCCGCTGCGCCTACGTCGAGTGGTGGGGCCCGGCCTCCCGTCCAAGGCCGGACCCCCGTCTGGCCCGCCGCCACGTTCCCTCCGGGCGTGACGGTCGACCGAGCGCCCGTCTGTCCAGCAGACGGCGCTCCTCGCGGTGAACGTGGCGTGCCCACGGGGGTGGGGCACGCTGTTCTCCCGCCGCCCCGCCCGGTCGTGGGCGGGGTTCGGTCCCTGGCGGCCGGTCAGAGCCGCTGCACAGCCGCCAGGAGTTCAGGGCCGCCCGGCCGCTCTTCGGCCGGCGGTGATGAAGGCGGCCGCCGCCGTGGCGGACGGCGCACGACCGACGGGGATGTCGGCGTCGTCCGGCAGCGTCGCGAAGTAGGCGTGCTCCGCGACCACCGCGTCCAGCACAACCCGGACGTCCATGAGCCGGCCGAGGCCGTCCGGCTCGACCACCCAACGCGGGGCCCGGCGCCGCTGCGGGGCTCGGCCCGGCGGCGGGCACGGCAGCGCCCCGCCGGTCAGCAGCCTCACGTCGGGACGGTCGACGGCCATCGTGGTCGGCGCGACGAGGAACTCCACCGTGCCGCGGCCGACGCTGTGCAGCACGGGCCCGATCGGCTCCAGCCGCTGCGCCGCCCGTATCCCGAGGGTCGCGCTCACCTGCACGGCCGCGAGGTGGCGCAGCGGGATTTCGGCCTGGTCGCCGCGGTCCCAGGCGTCCAGGCAGGCGATCGGGTCGGGATGGAAGCCGGCGAGCCAGCGCAGCCCGGCGACGTTGGCGGGCGGGATGACGGGAGGTGCGGCGTGCACGGTGGTCCTCTCACGGTCGTTCGGCGGATGGTCGGGTCAGGCCCGGCTGCGGGGGGGCGGCCCGGGACGGAAGGCGGCAGCGAAGCGGTGCGGCCCGCTCGGTGCGGCGGTGTCGGGTGGACACGGGCACGGTGGCCCAGAAGGTGCGGCCCCGCGGATGGTCGGTCACGCCGCCGGCCGTGGCGTAGACGGCGAGGGCAACCGGGAGCCGGCCGGTGCCGACGGTTCCGCGCGGGCGCCGGTGGGGGTGGGCGGTGCCGCCGGTGATGACCTCCACGGTGAGCTCCCCGCGGCTCGCGGAGAGCCGCACCGTGACGGTCTGTCCCCGCACTCCGTGGAGCAGCGCGGCCGCGAACAGGTTGCTCACGACCACGCGCACGGTGTCCGACGCCTCCGCGTCCAACCAGATGCCCCAGCCGGCGAGCCGGTGAAGCACCCGCTCGCGCAGCCCGCAGGCGTGGGAGGCATGGGCGACGACGAGGAGCTGCACCTGGAACACCTGTGCCTCGTGCCTACGGGTGCGCCGGGTCGGCGTGCTGCTCGATCCAGGCGGACAGCTGGTCGAGCAGGGGCGCGGGCCCGTGTCCGAGGTCGACCAGCGGCACCCCGTCGGGGCCGGCCGGCCAGGCGGAGGCCGCCACGGTCGGCCAGGAACAGCCGGTCAGCGCCAGCGCCGCCCTGAACCGGGCGGCGGCCTGCTCTCCGGCGGTGCTCATCAGGCCACCGCCGTGGTGGTCACCGGCCGGCGGCCGATCAGGTGGTCACGGCCGTACTCGCCTCCGTTGACGACGAGGGCGAAGGTGCAGTGGTCGGCGGCCCAGTTGACCAGGGTGAGGTAGTCCTGGGTGTCGCTCGTGACCGTGGTGAGGTCGTGGAGCACGATGCCGTCGAGCAGGCCGCTCTCGGCCATGCGCAGCGTCATTCGCCACTGTTCACCGAGGTCCAGGCGTTCGAAGCCGGGCGGGGTGTAGTCGGTGAACTCGCGGCCAACGGTCCAGCCGTGCCGCTCGGCAGCCGCTCGGCAGTCGGAGAACTGCAGGGCGGGCCATCCGGGGCCGGGCGAGACGACATAGGACGCGACCGTGACAGAGTTCGCTCCCCATCCGCTGGCGGCGTTGGCCAGTTGCAATCGGCGTTGAGGCGCCGTTGAGGACCTGGACCCTGAGGAGGGGGTGCGACCGGACGGTCGCGGGGAGGCAGTTGCCATGGTGGGGCTCCCATTGGCGATCGGCAGCTGGGGCGGCTGCCCGGTGCGGGAGATCTGCCCGCGCACCGGGCCCTGCATGACCAAGCTTGCCGAAGATGAAAGCCCTTGAATTTCACGAAAAGTGAAAGATCGTCACACCCCGGAGCGAACGATCCAGGTTGACAAACGGGGGTTGCGCCGTCCGCCCGCGCGGGCCAGACCAGTGACGGTCTCGCGTACCAGGGGATGGCGAGACGCCTGTTGAGGAGCCACCTCGTAGGCCGCGTCGAGATGATCGAGCGCGGCTTCGGGCTGGGCAAGCCAGAAGTTGGCTCGGGCCAAGTCGATGTGGTGGTGTCCGATCCTGGTGGGCGCCCACCCCGGCGGGAACCGAACCCCTTGCGCGGCCCGGACGGCCTTGTCGTGCTGTCCGGACTCGACGAGCGTCATCACCCTGTGCACGCCTACGTTCGTCCCCCCGAAGTGCAGGGAGAAGTCGTCGGTCTCCCCGGTGACAGCCGCGACCCGTCCCGCCTCCTTGAGGTGGTGTTCCATCAGGTCCGTGTCTCCGGAGCGCGCGGCCACCACCGCCGAGCCGAGGTGGAGCTGGCCGCCCACGGCCAAGACGCCGGGGGTCTCCGGGTCCGTGCCTTCGAGGTGGGCACGGCCGGCAGCCTGGAGCCGACGGCAGGCACCCAGGTTCTGCTCCCGCAGGTAGGCGGTGACTCTCAGGTACTCGCGGGCTGCTCGCAGGCCCGGAGCACGGTCGCCAGCACGCTGGGCCGCCCAGTCCATCCGGGCGAGCGCGGTGGCGGACAGGTCGGTCATTCCGATGGCGATACCCACCGAGTGGCCACACCGGTACGCCTCGGCGAGAAGACCCCAGGCCTGTCGTTGCTGCTCGCCGGTGAATTCGTGCGCAGCGGTGTGCAGCTCGGTGATCAGGCCCGGAAGGGTCTGGCACATCGGCTTGTACGCGGCGGCCTGAGCGAGGGTGTTGATGCGCTTCACCGCTGCTCGTAAGGCGCCCAGCGGCCTGGGCCTGACGTCTTCTTGGGGCGGCAGGTCGAAAAGGTCGAGCGCGGTTCGGATGGGCCCCATGAGCGGCGCCAGCGGATCGGCGGACATACCGTCACTGTACGTCGGGGGTGGCATCAGGTCAGCGGGCTCGACGCCCAGGGCACGGGCGACGGCGTTGATGAAGTCGGGTGTCGGCGGCTTGTAGTCCGTGACCACCTTGGTGAGCAGGCTGTAGGAGACGCCGGCGAGCTTGGCCAGCTTCAGATGGCTGATTCCGCGCTCGTCCTCGTACGCCTTGATGCGTTGTCCGATGCTGATGGTGTTCGGTGGTGCCATGATGTACTCCCGTCCCGTGCGCGCCTTAGACCCGTGTGCACGGGACGGTACCCCCTTTCAGCTCTGTGTAGCTCTGAAAGCACCAACTGTGATCATGGGCGGGGCCCGTAGGGTCTGGTCGCAGAAAGTTCGCGGTTCCGCTACCGACCGGTCAACAGCTTCGGCCCGACACCGAACCAGCGGGGCACCCGCGGGTTGGCCGCGATGTCGTACCGGCCGCTGTGCTCGGCAGCGAGCTGGATGATCCTGCGCAGCTTCGCCCGCTCCCCCTCGGGCGCCCGTACGCCGGCCACTACGTCAGCCTGGATCGGGCGCAGCGGGTGGGCCTGGATGAGAACTTCCCCGTGCTCGTGTTCGGTGAGGTGCCGGTTGGCGATGTAGAGGGTGTCGGAGCTGTCGAGCTCGGCGGCGAGGGCGGCTTGGTCGATGTGGTCGCCAAGCTCGCGGCCGCCGGCGGTCCATCGGTAGTGGACGTGGGATCCGCCGTCGGGCTGACGGATCCGGATCCACAAGAAGGTCTCGGGCTCGAGGTCGTCGGCCAGGCCGTCGGCGAAGGTCTGCTCGGCCGGGCGCGGGTCGAGATCGAGCGGGGGTAGCGTCAGGGCGTCCGGGACAGCCAGGGCGGTGGTCATCGGGCGGGCTCCAGGGTGAGGTCGCCGGTGATCGCGGCGAGCTGCTGGCCGGTGTCCAGATCGGTGGCGGTGGCCTGGTGTGGACCGGGTACGCGAATGTCGAGGGTGGCGACGCCGCGGGCGGCGACGTACTGCAGCCACCGGGTCCAGCGGTTCGGGTTGTCCGGCCTGCCGAAGGCGGCGAGGTTCCACGGGTAGACGACGGCGTCTCGCAGGTACAACTCGTGGCCGCTGTCCTGGTGGACGACCTCGACGTGAACGGTGACCGAATCGGCGCCGACCAGGTTACGGAAGCAGACGCCACCGCGGGGACCGAACTCCAGCATCCCGTAGGGCCGCGGCTCGGCCTGCGGGTGGTGGCCGGGCCGACCGGTGACGGCGTAGAGGTAGATCCGGGATCCGCTGTCGCCGTAGAACTGTTGGTTGGTGAGGGTGCGGCCGTCGGCGAGGTTCTGGGTGCTGCGAGCGATGCCGTCGATGGTGGCCGGCTGTGTACCGAGGCGCTCGCGGAGTGCGCGTTCGGCGGCACGCTGGGACGGCCACCACTCCAGCAGGGTGCCGTGGTCGATCGGCTCGGTGTCGGCCGGCCCGGGCAGCCAGCGGCCCCAGAGGAGTTCGGGCGTCACGTCGTCACGACCTTCCGCAGGATCGAGTCGGCCAGGGCTTCGGCGATGTCCTGGTAGGGCATCTCGGCCAGCCCTTCACCGGTCTCGTTGTCGAGCGCTTCCAGGTCGTCGGTCAGGACCTGGACCAGCTGCTCGCGGTCCATGGTGTTCTCCTTCGAGGCGGGTGGGGACGGAACGGGCCCGTCCTGGTGGTCGGTCACTGCTCGGCGGCTGTGCGGGGGCGCCCGGCGCTGCGCTGGGCGGCGTAGCGCTTCACCTGGTCGGCGATGAAGACCGGGCGGCCGTCGATGGTGGCGGCGACCGGGACGTGCCGCTGAAACTCCGGGGAGGCGATCCGCTTGCGGGCGCCCGCGCCGCTGATGTTGAGGATCGTCGCGACGCCGGGTACGCCCGTCAGCTCGGGGATGTCCGGGGCGTGGGTGCGACGGTTCCGTTCGGCGCGACTCATGACCTCGATGACGGCGACCGGGGCGGATCCGTGCGCGGCGCGCAGCGCGGCACCCACGATCTCCAGCGCGGCCGGGATGGCGAGTTCGACGGTGGGGGCGGGCAGGGTGATCTCGACGGCGAAGTTGCCGTTGGGGGCGGTGGTGGGCGCTCCCGCGTACTCGGCGAGCTGGTCGAAGAGCTGGTCGTGGACGTCGTCGGTGACCGTGGTGGCGTACTCGATGTACGCGTTCCATGCGGTCTTGTGGGTGGCCATCTGGGTTCTCCTGGTGGCGAGTTGGGCGGTGGGCTGTCGGTGCGCGGTTGGGGCCCGGGGGCACCCCTGGGGGCGCCCCCGGGGTGGGGGTCAGGGCTTGAACCCGGCTCGCTTCAGGACTGCGAGGCAGTTGGCCATGGAGCGGTGGTCACTGGGGCTTCCGGGGAGGGTGGCCACCCGGCGCCCGTCCTGTCGGACGGTGAGGTGGCCGTTCTTGGTGGCCTCCACCTCGAACCCTTGGACGGTGAGCTTCTTGACCAGGGCCCGCAGATCCTTGTGCATCGTATCCCCTATAGTTGCGTTCCGACAACCATTATTCTGCCATAATGGTTTCGCTATCGCAACCTTTATGGGGCGAGCAGCTCGTTTCGCAGGACCCCCTGACCTTCCCTCAGCCCTCACCGTGGAGGTCGGACAGCGCGGCTCGGAAGGCCGGCAGCGGGTCGGCTTCGGTGCCGTGGTTCGGCATCTCCAATCTCACCACCGCCCCCATCGTGGTGACGGTCTCCACCGGAACCGGCAGGGACGCCGGCCATCGTCCAACCAGAGCCCCCTCCCGGATTCTGCGGGCGAAGGCGCCGGTGCAGCCGCGCAGGCTGCGCCCACCCTCCCCGCGGGCGACGTCCGCCGAGCACCAGCCACCGCCGGCGACGACCGCGCGCAGGATCTGCTGGGCTCGTGGCGGCAGGTTGAGGTAGTAGGCGCGCGCCCGCTCCGGAGTCCAGCGGGTGTCCGGCATCGCGGCCACCTCCGCACCCGGCTCGGAGGTGAAGGCCAGGAGTCGCTCCAGGACCTCGGGGGTCGGGTCCTCCACGGTGACGGTGATTCGCATGGCGCGCACCCTCCCAGGTCCGGGCCCTGAACACAAATAACCGTGGTAGACGGGTGACAGACCTTTCGGGGCGTCGACACTGTCCGAGGACCGCCCTACGGTGGAGGCATGACGAACGCCGAGCTGGTCCGTCTTCCGTGTCCGCCCGTCTCCTCCGACCGCCTCACCCCGACGGACGTCCGGATGCTGGCCACGTTCGTTTCCCGGCGGGCCCCGGAGCTGCAAGCGTCACCGGCCGGCGACATCGGGACGTACCAGCTGGGGACGGCCGCCGCGCGTCTGCGGAAGGAGTTGCTGGCCGCCCTTTCCCTGCGGGACCGGGCGACCGACGATGCAACCGCCGCCGCCTGCGCCCGGGAGATCGTCCGCCTCTGGGGCACCCTGGCGAGGATGGCCGGACCGTGGCGCGACCGGCCGGACTGGGATGCGCTGTGGTCCCACCCGATCTCTGCGCCGGATGATCTCCGCCCGAAGGGGTGAACCGCCCTTTTGCGGGCACCGGTCGACGCCGGTCGCGCCGTACGCTTCCCCCATGACGACCGAGCAACAGGCGCCCGCCCGACCGGACGAGGACGAGGTACGGGCGCTGAGCGCGTTCGTCTACAACCAGAACATGTCCGGGGTCCGTGTCGGCGACCGCGCTGCCAGGGCCGTGGTGAACGCCACCGTGACGCTCACGACGTCGTTGTTGGCCGACCTGAAGGATCCGGATCCGGCATCGGAGCGCTGGCACACCGCCTGGGACGCGCTGGTGGAGCTGGCCGCTCCGTGGCACGACGCCCCGGGCCACCGGCCGGCCTGGGCGCGGTTCGCCAACGGCGCTCCGGTCCCCCGCTGACGTTTGTACCAGGGTTCGTGTTGCGTCCTCTAACTGTATTTAGAGGACGCAACACGAAGGTTGGTACAGATATCCTGTGCTCCACGGGCCGTCAGCACCCCTCCCTACGCTGGACCCGTCCGCCGCACCCGGCCCGGGCCGGCGGAACCGCACCGGAAGGGGAATGTCCGTGTACATCACCCGCGAGCAGATCGACACCGTCGCCGACTTCGTGCTCGCCCGCGTGGCGGAGGAGGTTCTCGCGCGCGCCGACAACAAGCCGGAGCACGCGCTGGTCGAAGCCGTCCGGGCGGCCAGGAAGTTGGTGAGCCGGTTCGCGGACATGCCGCCAACCGCCGGCCATGAGGAGGCCTACGAGGCCGGTGTCATCGCGTCAACGGCCTGGGCAATCCTGACCGCGGCCGCACACACCTGGCGCGGCCACCCCCTCTACCCGGTAACGGCCGATCAGCCCTTCAACCACTTTCTGGAGGCGGCGTGACGTGGTTCCGTCGCCGCCCGGCCGTGGCCGCGCCGCCGGCCGAGCGGGCGGACCCCGCCCTGATCGCCGTGCTGGAGCACGACCTGCTCGGTATCAAGCCGGTCCCAGGCAGCCCGGCCGCCCTGGCCGTCGCGCTGCGCCGCACCAGCACGTGCGTCGAGCACCGTCCGGTGGAGACCACGAAGTTGCGCGATCCCCGTCCGACGGCCATCTGCGCCGGGTGCGGCACGCACATGGTGGAGTCGCTGGCTGGCTGGGTGGTCGCGGGCGCGGAGGAGCCGTGAGCGGGAACAGGCTGCCGGTGCTGGCGGGCGTCGAGGTGATCGAGGGCGAGCTGGTCGAGGATGACGACCAGGCGCTCGTGCAGTTCGCGCTGCCCGGGGTCGACGCCGAGGAGCCGTTGACCGCCGAGGCGGCCGAGGACCTGGCCGACTCCCGGCCGGAGCGCACCAGCACGACGTACAACGAACAGTGGCGGTACTTCGAGCGCTGGTGCGCGGCGGAGGGCCGCCGGCCGGGCCCGCGGACCGAGGAGACCACGATGGTCTCCTACATCTCCCACCTGCGCCGGCACGGCGGCCGGGACAGGACGGGAGCGCCGGTCAGCTCGCTGCGGCTGGCGATGGCGGCGATCCGGGACCGCAACGCGGACGCGGGGTTCGCGAAGTGGCCGCCCACGCGGGCGGCGAACGCCCTGATCCGCAAGCAGGCCGCCCGGTTCGCGGCGGAGAAGCGCGTCCCGAGGTCGTCGCCGCCGGTCGACCGCGCCCGGGTCGCCGAGCTCCAGGCGGGCGTGACGGCCAGCAGCGAACTCGCGCGCTACCGGGACCTGGTGATCCTGCATCTCGGCTATCGCACTCGGGCCCGCCGCTCGGAACAGGCCGCCTACCGGATCGACTCGATCGCGTTCGTGATGCTCGCGGACGGCGGCGAGGAGATGATCGTCGGCAAGCGCACCTCGAAGAACGACCACTGGTCCACGGGCAAGGAGTACACCGTGCGGGACCGGGTGGCCATCGCGGTGGTGCGCCGGTATCTGGAGCTGCTCGCCGAGTACGGCCAGGCCGACCCCGAGATGCCGCTGCTGCGCGGCATCACCCCCAAGGGCGGCCTGATGCCCGTACCGAAGACCGGGATCGGCCTGAGCGGGCACGCCGTGAACCGGGCGCTGAAGCGGATGATCGCCCGCACGCCGGACTTCGACGCGCCGACCGCCACCAGCCACGGCCTGCGCGCCGGCGTGCCGGCCGACCTCGGTGCACAGGGGTACAGCGGGGCCGAGATCCTGGCCATCACGGACGGCGACTGGGCCTCGGAGAAGATGGCCACGCACTACGCCAAGTCTGGGGCGCGCCGTGGCGGCAGGGGCAACGAAGGCCAGGCGCAGCAGGCTCTGGACGCATTGACCATCGCCGCTCCCCCCGACGACGGTGTCGGTGCCCACCAGTAGGTTGTGCGGTGGTCCCGAGAAGGCCTGAGCGGCCCCGGCAGGGCACTGCCGGGGCCGCTTGCTTTCCCGGGGGCGCGCGTACGACATCCGGCGCCCCTTGTGCGCTGCTGCGCCCCCTACCGTCTGCGTGGCGTAGCGGTCAGGATGGCCGGGTTGTTGTTCTGTGCGCAGAGGGGGAGCCCTGATGGGTAAGCGGGAGAAGGATCAGCCGCTGGACAAGGGCAAGGCGCCGCCCGGGAACGCGGACGGGAAGGTCGACAAGCCGGATCCGGGTAGTGATGGGAAGCACCGGTTGCCGAAGAAGGACTGAGCGTGGACCTGGACCTCGTGGGGTGGCGGGCCGGCCTTGATGAGGCGATGGAGGCGCGTGGGGCCTGGCCCGAGCGGGCTCCGTGGCTGCGCGAGGCCGTGTCCGCGTTGCCGCGGGACTGGTTCGCGCCGGAGCGGCTGTGGCGGTGGGACGGGGACGCGTACGTGGCGGTGGAACGGTGGGCCGATCCGCAGGGTTGGGCCGGCGAGTTGTACGCGGACCAGTCCGCGGCCGCGGTCACCCAGGTGAGCGAGGGGCTGGCGTCGTCCAGCCTGTCCGCGCAGGGGGTGGTGGTGGACATGCTGGACTCGCTGCTGCTGGAGCCCGGGCACCGGGTGTGGGACATCGGCGGTGGGCAGGGTTGGAACGCCGCGCTCGCCGC
>NZ_JBITSA010000023.1:70920-94112 GCF_044540385.1 Kitasatospora sp. NPDC086009 | reverse complement strand
CCCGGCTACGCCGGGTAACCACGGGCCTTCGGCCCGGGTTGCTTGCGCCTTCGGCGCTGCGCGGCGGCGGAGCCGCCGGGACTGCCGGCCTTCGGCCGGTGCAACCGGCTTCGCCGGTTGCGGCTCGGCGGCTGCGCCGCCGACTGCCCGGCTGCGCCGGGCGATCGGGCTTGCGCGATTCGCGGTCACGCCTGATTCGGTTTTCCGGATTTTCAACTTTCCTGCTTCGCAGTCCAGTTGACAGGGCGTGGGGTGAGTTCGAGGGGTGGGGCCTGCGGCCTAGGGTAGGTGGGTCTGGCGCGGGCTGCGCCCGCCGCACGACGCGGGGCGGGCTTCGCTCGAACCCTGTGCATCAAACTGAGCATGACGCTAGACTCTGTGCTGTTGGCTTGCTTTCAGGGAGCCTCCGGGCTCGCTCGACTGGGGCCGCCACCGCGAAGGGGAATTCGATGGGTGCCAATTCCGTCTATTACGCTCGGTCCGCTGTGCGCCGTAAGGCTCAGGGGAAATCGCTGGAGTATCTGGTCGAGCAGCTGGAGCAGGCTCGCTGGTGGGAGCGGGAGGCCGGCCGGGTGGAGGACTCCGGCTCGGTGGCCGTCGAGGAGACGGAGGAGTGGGAGCGGATCGTGGAGCTGACCCGGGCGCAGCGGTTGGCGGCGTACGACGTGGCCCATGACGAGCAGGCTCAGGTGTGGCTGACGGGGCACCAGGCCCGTGCTGCGGCGCAGGAGGAGGAGCTCCAGAGGCTTCGGCGGGCGCGGCAGGTGCGGGCTTCCCGGCGGGAGGTGTCGGTCTGCCTGTCCGGCCAGGCAGAGCGGCGGTTGGTGGAGCTGGCGGACGGGCTGGGGGTGACTGTGGAGCGGGTGCTGGAGGTCTTGGCGGAGAGCGTCGAGAGCGCCGGTGAGGGCCTGGTCCGCGTGCCCGGCGTCCGGGTAATTCCTTCTCCATGAACAGCGAATTCATCCAGAACTGACCCTCTCTCGTTCGCTTGAATTCCGCTCGAAAGGAATTGCCTGTCATGCCGAAAAAGCTCCGTCCCAATCAGGAAGAGGCGTGCGACGCTTCGGTACGACTTCTGACGCCTCCGGCGTCGGGTCTGCTGCCGCCGGAGGGGCTCCGCTGTCAGGTGCGGGCGGCGACGGGCTCGGGCAAGTCACTGACGGCCGTGCACGTGGCCGAGCGGCTCCACTCCGAGCGCACGCTGGTGCTGGTGCCCTCCCTGCCGCTGCTGGAGCAGACGGTGGCGGTGTGGAAGGGCGAGGGGTACGGCGGCCGGATGGTCGGCCTGTGCTCGCTCAAGGGCTCCGAGCAGCCCGGCATCCCGTGCACGACGGACGCTGCGGAGCTGATCCGCTGGACGGACGGCCCCGGCCGCGTGACGGTGTTCGCCACCTACTCCAGCCTGGGCCTGGGGCACCTGGAGAAGGCCCACCAGGAAGGTCTGAGGCCCTTCTCGCTCGCCATCGTTGATGAGGCCCATCGTGTGTCTGGCCAGGCTGGGAAGCCGTGGGCGGCGATCCTGGACAACGCACGGATCCCGTGCGACAGGCGCTTGTTCATGACGGCCACGGCCAGGGTGTGGGCGGTCAAGGAGCGGGACCGGGAGCGGGCGGCGGCGGCCGGCATCGAGTCGGCCGAGCTGATCGCGAGCATGGATGACGAGAGCCTGGCGGCCTTCGGCCCCATCGCCCATAGCTATCCGCTCGGGCAGGCAGTATCGGACGGCGCGGTTGCCCCTTACCGCATCGTGTGTGTGGACGTGGCCGATCCGGTCCTCCAGGGCCTGGTGCAGCGCGGTGCGGACGAGCGGTCGGTCGAGTACCGGGGAGCGCGGCTGGCGGCCCTGCAGACGGCCGTGCTGACCGCCGCCGCCGAGTGGGACCTCGCCCGTGTGCTGTCGTTCCACCACTTCGTCGCCGAGGCCCGGGCCATGAGCACCGGCCTGCTGGACGTGGCCAAGGTCTTGTGCGAGCAGGACTCCGCACTCCACCCCGACCCGCAGCTGATCGGCACCAGCTGGCTGGAGTCCGAGCACACCGCCCGGGAGCGGCGGCAGACCCTCGCCGACTTCTCCTCGCTCATCGCCGCGGATGGGCTCCGCCTGCTGCGGTACGTCCTCTCCTCGGTGAAGGTCTTGTCCGAGGGCGTCGACACGGCCGACTGCGACTCGGTCTTCTTTGCGGACGTGCGCGGGTCGATGGTCGACCTGGTCCAGGCCGTCGGCCGGGCGCTGCGGATGAAGCCCGGCAGCGGGAAGGTCGCCACGATCGTGGTGCCGGTCATCCTGGGCCCTGGGGAGACCGGTGCGGAGCTGCTCAGTTCGAAGGCGTTCGATGGGCTGGCCAAGCTGCTCATGGCACTCCGGTCGCACGACGCGGCGGCCGTCGAGCGCCTGGCGCTGCCGCAGTCCGAGACCCGGCCGGCCCGCGAGCCCCGGCACGCCGGCGACCCGGACGAGCGCCGCTCTGGCGAGGCCGGGGAGCAGCTGCTCCAGTTCTCCACCGTGCGGGATCCGGCGGTGATCGCGGCGTTCGTCCGCACGCGGGTGTTGGAGCCGGAGCGGGAGGAGTTCCGGCGGGGCCTGGAGGAGCTGCTGGCGTACAAGAAGGCGTTCGGGGACGTGCGCGTGGCCTACGCCTACGTCGCGCCGTCCGGCCACCGGCTCGGCGGGTGGGTGGCCGACCAGCGCCGCTACAAGGCGGCTGGGGTGCTGGACGCGGAGCGGGTGAAGGAGCTGGACGACGTCGGCATGGTGTGGTCGGCGTTCGATACCGCCTTCACCGACAACCTCACCGCGGTCGCCGGGTACGCGGCCGAGCACGGGCACGCCTGCCCGCCGAACGAGGCCGTGTGGAACGGGCGGCCCGTCGGCGTCATCCTCAAGAATCTGAGGACGGCGCAGCGGCGTACCGAGGCGTTGGAGCGGCGGGCGGAGGCTGGGGAGACCGGGTTGGACTGGGCCGGGGCGCTGTCGGCGGAGCGGAAGGCGGCGTTGGACGAGATCGACCCGGCGTGGTGCCCGTCCTGGTCGGTCGAGTGGCAGCGCTGCTTCGCGTTGGCGTGGCGGCATGTGAAGGCCGGCGGCACCTTGGCCGGTGACCCGGGGGCCGTCGTCGTCCAGGGCGAGGACCTGACCGGGTGGGCGCGGGCGCAGCGGGTCGGGTGGGCGAAGCTGGGTCCGGCGCAGCAGTGGCTGGCCGAGCACGTCCTCGGGTTGGAGCCGCTGGCGGCTGAGGAGCTGCCGCCGGTGAAGGTGTCGCACGCGGAGAAGGAGCGGCGGAACTTGTTGGCGGCCGCGCAGTACCGGGAGCGGGAGGGCCACTTGAACGTCAGCCGCAAGCACCCCGAACCCCTGGTGCTGGACGACGGGACCGTGGTCGAGGTGAGCCTGGGCCTGTTCATTTCGAACAGCCGTCTGCGGCGGGCCACCATCCCGGCCGAGCGCGCTGCCCGGCTGACTGAGCTGGGGATGCGCTGGGAGTAGGCCGGTCAGCGGGGCGGGCCCGGGGCGGCAGGCGGTTGGCCTGTCGCCCTTGGCCTTGTCGCGTCCAGGTCTCACCCGGGGGTTGGCGGGTATCCGTGCAGGTCACCGGGCGCGACAGCGCCCCGATGCGACAGGGGGCGCGACAGCCCCCGCGACAGGGGCGGTGCGGCCGTTCACCGGTCCTTCGCAGGGTAGAGCGTGGCGTGCTGCACCCGGAGGTTCCACCACGGGTCGGACGGGTTGGAGACGCGGGCGGCCAGCGTCTCCCGCAGGGTGGGCAGCGGCAGCACCAGCGGGCCCCGCTTCTTGTCCTTGCGGGTCTTCTCGCAGTCCGGGCACTCCAGCCGGTTGGGGCCGGCCTCCTCGGTCAGCTCCAGCGGGGAGTCCTCCTTCCCGCCGATCGAGCCCCGGCAGGTCCAGCACGGGCGCAGCGCGGCGTTGGCCGTGCGGGCTTGCTCGAGTTGCTGGAGTGCGGCGGCTTCCTGCTTCTGCTGGTGCTTGTCGTGGCAGGGGTAGCAGCGGCCTCCGGGGCAGCGGGTCCATTTGCCGCCGAGGCCGTATTCGTAGGCGGACTCCTCTTCCGGGATGTTGCCGCAGTCGGCGCAGGCGAGGGTTCGCATCCAGTCGCGGTGGTCCTGCTTGGCCTTCTTCTCCCGGGCTCGCTGGCGCTGCCAGTAGGCGTCGTGGTTGTCCGGGTTGTCGAGTGCGTCGGTGAGGGAGTGGCGGGCGTCGGAGCGGCCGTAGCGCCACCAGATGGGGCCGAGGGGGCCGTGCTCGGCCAGCAGCTGAAGGGTGGTGGCGATGACGGGCACGCAGTCGTCGTACTCGCGCCAGCCGTCGCCGTCGTTGTCGTCCAGGCGGACCGTCTCCCACCGTCCTCTCCAGACCTTGGTGGACAGGTTGGCGACCTTCTCCTGGCGTTTGGCCAGGGCGGTGGGTGAGGCGTCGGTGACGACCAGGGCGACGGGCGGGTAGCCGGGCCGGTTGTGATCGGGCCAGGTGCGGCGCCACCAATGCACCAGCCGGTCCTCCGGGTCCTCGTCGGCCAGCGCCGGGTCGGTGCTCTTGACCTTGGTGCGGAACAGCTCGCGGTAGGCCGTGAACTTCGCGGCCACCCGCTCCGGCGACATCGTCGAGCGGTCGACCTCCACCATCAGCACCGGCACCCCGATCTCCGGGGCCTGCCACACCGCGTCCGGGCGCACCTTCCGCCGGCCGCCCGGCAGCAGGAACTCCACCTCGGTCGCCCAGTCCGCGAGCGCGCCGACCCCGCCCGCAGCGTCCGGCGCGGTGCCGCCCAGGACGAACGCGGCGATCGTCTCGTTGACCGCCATCGCGTGCTGCGCACCCGAGCGGCCCGCGCCCCGGGCGGTTGAGCCCATCTCGGAGCGGGGGATCTCCAGCACGAGCCCGGCTGCCTCCAGCCCGGCTGTGCCCTCCAGCCGCCACGTCTTGTGCCCGTCCCGGGTGTTGCCGTCGGAGGCGACCAGGGCGTGCAGCGCGAGGTCGCGCAGCGCTTGGCGGACCACCACGTTCGACGTCGCCTGCGGGCGCAGCAGGCGCTGGAGCTGGTTGGCGGTGGCGACCTTGAGGACGCCGAGCGCGCCCAGGACGTCGGATCGGATGCGGGCGGTGGAGCCGTTGGGCCAGAGCTTCCCGCGCCGGTAGGCGGTGCGGCCCGGCCGGGGTCGCTCGGACAGCGCGTCCGGCTCGGCCGGATCGACGGCGTGCTCCTGGCCGTCGGTGTCGTGCGCGCTGTCGTGCGGCTGGGCGGGGCGCTGCGGGGTGCTCACGGGCTTCTCCCGGGGTCGGCGGTGGATCTGCTGCTCCGAGGGATATCCCGCCGCCCTGACAGCCGCCAGCCCCTTTCCCACCCCATCCCACCACCCGGCCCGAAAGGGCCTGGGCCGCGCGCCGCGCCCCCAATTCCGCGCGGACGGCATCAGCCGGACGCAAGAAATAGAAAGCCCACCGCAGGTGCCAAACCCAACTGACCAACCGACAACTACAACAGCAACTACAACAGCCAAAGCAGAAAGACGGGAAAGAAGGGTTGTCAGGACTGCTGCCGGGCCTCGAAACGGGCCCTGAACTGCCCTTTCTCCAACCTTGGACGCGAGGAGGCCGGTAGGGGCGTTGGGAGGGACGGCGGTAGGGGCGGCGGTAGCGCACCGTCGAACTAACCAGGCCATCAAGGTGCCGGTGAGTTTCCTTGATGGCCCGTCCAAGGAAACTCACCGGCCCCTTGATGTCCTATCAATGCAGGTCAGAGACGTGCGATCCAAGGTTCTCACCAAGGTTGGATGGGATGGGATGGCGGACGGGTTTTCGGACCGGTTAAAACCCTGGATACCTTGGAACAGGTCGTTATGCAATCGTTATAGGTTGGATTCCTTGATGGTGAGAAATCCGGTGAGTTTCATGGGGTTTCATTCTCCGAGCACGGGATCGGCCCGTGCTCGAACTCGGAGGAGAGCCCTCGTGAACGGGGAACTGGAGACCGACCACGACGTCCTGGTGACGCTCGCCCGCTTTTCGCTGGCGACCGCCGAACAGCTTCACCAGCTCCACGGCGGGCAGGCCGGAATCAAGCAGACTCAGAAACGCATGGACCGCCTCCACACCGAGGGCCTGGCGGAATTCGTCACCCTCCCGCAGGCCGGGCGCGCGAAAGCCTGGCACCTCACCGAGGCCGGCTGCGCGGTCACCGCGACCTTCCCCGCCGCCCGCCGCCCGGACTCGCTGGTCGCCCCCGAGCCGACCGCCCTGCGCTTCGGCCGCGGCCACCTCCTCGCGCTCGGCCGCGTGCACTGCGCCTTCGTCGCCGATGCCCGGGCCCGGGGCGAGCGCTTCGGCCTGCTCGACTTCACCCCCGCGCCCACGCACCCCGTCGACTTGGCGGACCCGTCCGGGCCGGCCTACCGGCCCGCCGCCGAGCTCGCCTACACCGCCACCACCAACGCGGGCCGGCGGCGGCTGCGCGCCTTCGTCGAACTCCACCGTCCCAGCACGGGCACCGAGCAGGCCGCCGAACAGCTCGCCGCCTGCGCCCGGCTCTGGCACCAGCCCGGCCCGGGTGGCACCGGCTGGGCCCGGGAGCGGCGGTGGAGGACCTTCCCGGCCCTGCTGGTCGTCCTGACCGGCACCCCGGCCGCCGAGGGCGAGAGGGCGGTGGAGGACCTGCTGCTGGCCGCCGAGGAGAACCCGGCCACCGCCGAGCTGCTGGCCGCCGTCCCGGCCGGCGCGGCCCGCCTCGAGGACCTCATCCAGCACGGACCCACCGCCCCCATCTGGCACCCGCTCGGCAGCGAGCAGCGGGCGCCGGTCGGCTGGACCGGGCTGTAGGGCGGGCCGGGAACGGCGACGGGGCGAGCCTCTGGGCCCGCCCCGTCCATCGCTGTTCTGCCTTCCCGGGCAGCCTCACGGCCGCCCCCGACAGAGCCGCGATCAGCCACTGCCGGAACCGTACCAACCGCGGGTATCTGACTTATCGTCCGACCGGCCACCGAGCTGGATTGGTGCTGGTCGTGCGTCCGGCGTTCCTACAGCACGACCGGCGGGGCGGGGCGGACGTTGTGCCCGTGGGCCGAAGCTCCGGCGGGTGACACCGAACCGTACGAGGGCTGCGCGCACTCCCCGGGTGGTTGTTGCCTACCGCAGGCTGACCGGAACGCAGTCGGGGGAGCCGCAGCCGATGAGCTGGTTCTGGTCGATGGGCAGCAGGCGGCTGGTGGGGCCGACCGGGAGCTGAGTGGTGGTGGCGGGTCGGGCGGTGTACTCCGCGACGACGGCCCCCGTGGCGTCCACGACGGTGAGGACGGAAGGCACAACCGTGCCACCGGTAACCACCAGCTGCGGGACGCGGCCGGTGTAGCGGACGCTGAACGTACCCACGTCCTCCGCCTGGACCTCGGCAACAGGCACGGCTTGCAGGGACACTTCGGCAGGCGTGACGTCGGTGACCGGAATCGTGCCTCGGGTGATCCCCGTGCCGCCGCTACCGCCCCCGTCTCCGGTCAGCGCACCCAGGTCGGTGGTACCAGAATCCTGCGTGGTGACGGCGCCCGAGCGGACCGCCTGAATGACGTCGTCAATCTTGTAGTCCGGGACGGCAATGTCGAGATCATCTCGGTCGGCGCTCATACGCTCACTCCTCACAGACCAGCGGCACTGTTGCCACTCTCGGCGATCCTTCCATGACAATCCGCTAACGCGGGCCGATTCAGGCCACCCTCCGGCAACGGGGCCCGTCCCCAAGCCCGAAGGGGTGAGCCCGTCGGCCCGTCAGCACAGAGGCGCGCTCACAGACACCTCATGCAACTTCGCCTCCGCAGTCACCTGAGCAGAAGCCGAAGCATCGGAGCCGGTCTGCGTGTACAGCCGCCCCTGCTTCAAGGTGGCGGTGTAGGTCCCCGCCCCCTGGCAGGAGAACCACAAAGAGTCCTCAATCGACCCCTCCGACGAGTGGGTGGCGAAGCCCCTGCCCGCCTCCTGCCCCGCCGGGCACGGCAACGAATGACTGACCAGACCAACCGACGTCAGCATGGTGGGAGGGAAGAACCCGAAGCGCTCGGCCCATCCGCCTAGATCGTCGCCCGTGATCACGCATCCCTTCGCGTACTGGGGCAGCACCTTCCCGTCCTTCGCCACGATCACAGTGCCATCGGCGGCACACGAGGTGTCCTGCCAGAAGCCGAAGAGGGACTTCTTCTGACAGGTCGCCTTGAAGGTGACGGAGTTCTTCCGAACACACAACTGCCAGGTGCCCCGCAGCCCCGAACCGTCCGGGCTGGTACTGGTCTGCTCGGCCGTGCACGTGGGCGCATCGGCCCTGGGCGCGGCGTGGATCGCCGCGGGCGTGCCGGCCACGAGACCCAACGAGAGGGCGAACCCAGCGCTCAGCCGACCGATCCTGACAGAACGAGTCATATTCATGCATGCATCAACCTGAACCGAGGCGTAAAGGTCACTGCCCCTGATACCAGGACCCGCAAAGCCACCGGGTTGCGGTGCACCCGGCCGACAACCGCTGACGCCCGACCCGGCCGGAGGCTGCAACCGTGACAGTCGTCGGAGCTGGCCAACAGTCGATTCGGGCCCCAACATCAAGGTGCCCGGCCCGCCTCACCAATACATTGACCTGCGGCGTTATCCCGCCGTGATCTGACTTCCAAGGTATCCGCCCGTAACCTGGTGGCCCATCAAAGCGAAGGCCGGCCGACCGGGGAGACCATCAAGGTACGGACGGAACACCGATGGTCAGCCAGCCGCAATGCGCCGACGCACGTGGCTCCGGAGCCCCTTCGGGTGGGTGTTCAGCGCCACCGGTAGGTGACGTCGGTCATCGGCAAGAGCAGCGACGGTCCGACGGTCAGGTCGGTCCCGGTGGTCTGGTCGAGGACGGGGCCGACGGCCGGGTAGAGGTGGAGGCCGGCTGCTGCTGCGAGCGGCAGCCACACCACGGGCGCCCGCTCGGGGTCGTCCTGCTCGGAGGTGGCCACCGTGCGGTGGAGGTGGTCGGGCAGGTAGGCGGTGAAGACCAGGTGCCGACGGCGGAAGAGCCCGGTCTCACCCGGCCGCGCGGTCTCCTGGTCCTGGGCGAAGCGAAGCACCGGCGGGTCAGGAAGGTCGTCCAAGTCGAGGCCGAGCTCCTCCAAGAGCTCCCGGCGCAGCGCGGCCGCCGGGTCTTCTCCGTTCTCGATCATGCCGCCGGGCAGGGTGTGCTGGACGCCGTCGGGGCGTTCGCGGCGGATGAGAGCGAGGCGGCCGCCGTGAAGCAGGACGGCACACACCCGCACGGGCACTGGCGCCACGGCGGTCACCGCAGGGCCTGGTCGGGGACGTGGTCGGCGTCGGCGGGCAGTTCGGGCAGCGGCCAGGCGGGGTCCGGGGTCCAGGTGGGCCAGCCGCCGGAGAACGGTCCGCTCTCGTTGTCGCGCATGGTGAGCGCCCGGCCCTTGGCGCGCTCGACCTGGTGGTGGAGGTAGTCGTCGATAAGGCCAAGGCGGCGTAGCTGGGCGTACTCCTGGCGGTCCTTCCAGTGGTGGCCGGACAGGTCGGGGGTGATGACCAGGTCCAGGCACAGGTCCAGGGTGTCGATGCCGACCCCTGGCCGCCAGGATGCTGCGTACCGTGGCGGCCGGCGTCGCGAAGCTGGAGGACCTCGAGGCCGACGGCCCCGGCGCCGACAACTGGTGGCCGCTCTCCGACCTGGACAACGGCCCCGTCCCCTGCTGGGAACTGACCGGCACCAAGTCCTGACCGGCACCCGGCAGTCTCGCCTTGATGGCCGCCCCGGTACACCCGGGGCGGGCATCAAGGTGTCCCGGCCGGGCCGGCCGCCGGGCCGTCAGGGTGCGAGATGTCAGCACAGGGTTGATCACTTCGTTCCGCCAGCCCGGAACGATCCGCAGGACGCAGGGACGCAGGGACGCACGGCGGTATCAAGGACCGCAGTGCCGGTGCCACTTTCGCACTACCTGGCCAGTCACTCAGTCGAGGTCTGCGGATGCCAGGGCCACCGCGAGTACCAGGTACGGGACGGCGCCCAGGCACTGCTCGGCCATCATGCTCGGATCGGACGCCGTGCCCGCGTCGGCCAGCGCCAGCAGCCCGGCACCGACGGCCGCGTCGAGCGCCGCGTCCAGGACCTCGGCCGCGGTGAACTCCCCGCCGGCCGCCAGCTCGCGCACCAGGGCAGCGGCCTGCGCGGGGTCGGCGCGCCACAGCTCGGCGACCTGGTCACCGGCGCCCGCCAGGTCGATGACCGCGCTCTGCTGCGCGGTCGGAAGCGGCACGGGCCAGGACAGTGCGGGCTCCTCCACGATCTCCTCGGCCCGCGCCAGCGCCACCCGCGCGGCGTTCGTCCGCCGGGCCTGCTCCCGCTCCCGCGCGACGGCGGCCGGCCACCGGGCGTCGTCCTCGGCCCGGGCCGCCTCCAGCAGCGGGGCGGCGGTGCGGCTGAGGTAGGCGACCGGGAGGGGGTCCACCACGACCGCCTCCTGTCCGGGCGGGGCGTCGGCGACGGGCTGGTACAGCGCGGCCGCCGCCGTGGCGCAGGCCCCGACCGTGGCGGTCAGGGCGGCGATCAGCCGGGCGTGGCGGCGTCGGCGTGCGGGCAGGTCCGGGCTGGGAGTCGCGGTCACCCCCGCACTATGCCGCGCCGCACCCGCCCGCGACGTCCGTTCCCGTGAACATGGTGCGGCAGGTCAGCGCCACTGGTAGGACGCGCCGGTCATCGCCGGGAGCAGCAGCGGGCCGCCGGCCTGGGCGGTGTCGGGCCGGACGGCCTGGTCGAGGACGGCGCCGACGTCCGGGTACAGGTGGAGGCCGGCCGCCTGCGCGAGCGGCAGCCACACCACCGGCGCGCGGTCGGGGTCGTCCTGCTCGACCGCGGCGACGGCCTCCGCCAGGTGGTCGGGCAGGTGAGCGACGTAGACCAGGTGCCGGCGCCGGAACGGCTCCACTTCGCCTGGCCGCTCGGTGTCCTGGTCCTGGACGAAGCGCAGCACCGGCGGCGCGGGCAGCATCGCCAGGTCGAGGCCGAGCTCCTCGATGAGCTCCCGACGCAGCCCGCCGAGCGGCTCCTCGCCGTCCTCGGCCAGGCCGCCAGGTAGGGAGTGCTGGAGGCCGGCCTCCCGCTGGCGACGGATCAGACACACCTCGCCGTCGTGGGCCAGGAGCGCGCACACCCGCACCCGCACCGGTCCGCTCCCCAGGCTGGTGGTCATCGCCGCGCCCAGGCCGGACAGGCTGGCTCATGCCAGGTGGTCCGGACGACGACACCTCCGGGGGTGAGGTGCTCGCTGGACCAGGTCCGGCAGCAGCCGTCGGCCGAGCGGGCCGGGAGCGGCGGCCTGGCGGCGCGGGCTGCAGCTGCGGGGACGGGGACGGCCGACGGGGACGGGCGTCGGCGACGGCGGCGCCTGGTCATGGATGTCGTCATGTCGCAGGCTCTGCCCAGCCCGCTGCCGCCCCGAACCCGGCTGCCACCCGGATAGGCCAGCCGGGGCGAAACTCACCGCCCCTGACCTGCGCTTCGGGGCGAAACTCCCCAGTGCAGGTCAGGGGCGGTGGCGAAACTCCCCAGTGCAGGTCAGGCGGGGTGCAACGCGCGCGGGAAGTGCAACACGTGCTGCCCATGGGTCCGCTCGGCTGATGTTTTCGCAGGTCAGGACTGCAACACGGTGGCCGGTGGCCCGGCGCGTTGCAGTCGTGTTGCACCCCGCGTTGCAGTGCCGACCGGGCCGTCGGGGTCAGTGTCCTGTG
The DNA here is from genome assembly GCF_044540385.1 of Kitasatospora sp. NPDC086009. NCBI lineage: Bacteria > Bacillati > Actinomycetota > Actinomycetes > Kitasatosporales > Streptomycetaceae > Kitasatospora > Kitasatospora sp. NPDC086009. The sequence goes on along the minus strand of NZ_JBITSA010000023.1, from coordinate 82,360 downwards.
CCACCGATCCTTGACCGATTGCCACTGAAGTTGGACCACTGCACGGTTCGTGCCATCGAACCTTGACCGACCTGGTCAGCGCCTCACGAGGCGGTGTCAGCCCTCTGCTGGATGATCCGGTCATGCTGATCAGCACGTGACCGATGTTGGTGTCCGTCCAGGAGCGGGATGGGCGAGCCCGGCTACGCCTCCGGCTTCGTCGTCCCGCCCCGCAGATGGGTCGACGAGCGCACCCGACAACGGGGGAACCTCGGCCACGCGCTGATGCGCGAGTGCAGCCCGAGGTTCGCTGGCCGGTCGGGGCAGGCCACCGACACTGTGCTGCGTCGGTGGCCTGCCACAGACCTGCTGGGCGGGTTCAGCTGGTGATGGTGGCGCCGTATGCGGCAAGTGCGGCCAGCACCGGCTGGTAGTAGGACTGCCCGAGGCCAACCGTGCAGGTGCCACTGCCACCGGACATGATTCCCAGGGCACTGTGGCCGAAGAAGAGCGGACCACCGCTGTCGCCGGCCTGGCGGCAGACGCTAGTACGGATCAGGTGGGTGACCTGGCCATCCGGGTAGTTGGCGGTGAAGTTGGTGCCGAGGACGACACCCGTGCCCAGCCCGGTACTAGCGCCGCTGGCCCGAACAGGCTCCCCGATGATCGCGGCACGCGCCTGCGTGATCACCTGCTCGTCACCGTCGTACAGGTTGACTTCGCTCGGGTGAGGGGGTGCCAACTCATTGTATTCGGCGATGGCGTAGTCGGTCCCGGGGTAGCTGGAACCCCCCTCCGGGACCCTGGCCATCTCCTCACCGCTTTCCTCGGATCGGGACCAGCTCTTGATCACCTTGCCGCAGTGCCCCGCGGTGAGGAAGGCATCCGGCTTGCCGAACCTCTTCACATTGAACCCAAGCGAGCACCGCCCAACCACAGTGGAGGCAATTGAGCTGTAGACGGCGTCGCCGCCCATGAGCATGGGTGCGAGCTTGTCTTGGGTGCGCTCGACCACGACCATGTCGCCGTACGGCTCGGCTACCGCCTTGAGACGGTCCAAGGAGGCGGCGGTGACCGTCTCATCAGCGGTGACAACCAGCTTGTTGGTCCTCGGGTCCGACCCCCACGCGGTGCCGGGGATCGCGGCCTTGGCATCAAGCACCCGCTGGGCCGCGTCCAGCTGCTCCTGGGAGAACTTCACGGTCCTGGGTTCGGCCCCGGCCGCCCGGATGGCATCCTCCTGGGCCTGGTCGGTGGTGTTGACGACGAGTTTGCCGGCCGTGCTGTCGTAGTAGGCGCCGGCCGCCTTCGTACCCAGACGGTCGGTGAGGGTTTCCGAGAGCTTTACGGCCGTCTCGACGGCCATCGGTTCCGGAGTCGGCGCGGCTGCCGCACCGGCACTCTGCGGCAGCATGGCCGCGGTCACAGCCGCCAGGGTCACGGCGGCCGCAACGGCACGCACGCGCAAGGGAGACACTCTCAACGCGATACCTCCACGGAAGGGCGGGCCCCCGCAGCGGGATCGCGCGGGCCCCGAAAGAAGAGACCCGGCACAAGAACATCCCACCTGCACTGAGAGGGGGACGTTCTCGCGAAGTCGAACGCAAGCTATCCCCACACGTGCACGATGCGAGAACGGCTGCCCCTGCCCGCGCAAAAGATCATCCATATGGATGGCCAACCTGCGGCGGGGCAATGCCCACCTGGTCGTGGAGCGGGTGGATGAGGAACGGCCCGGCGACTGGTACGTCGAGGTCCTGCTGCGCGAGCAGCCGGCCGACTCCGGCGCAGTTTGACCAGGGTGGTCAAGGTTCGATGGCACGAACCATGTAGTGGTCCAACTTCAGTGGCAATCGGTCAAGGATCGATGGCACAGGACAGTCAGGAGCGGCGCCACCAGGAGCCGCCGGTGTTCTTCGCCCTGGCGGCCTCGGCGGCCGCGGCTTCGGCCTCGGCGGCGGCAAGGTGGGCCCGTTTCCGGTCGGACTCCTCCTTCAGGCAGGACGTGCACACCCGCTCGCCCCAGCGGGCCCGGTCCCACTCCGCGTCGGTGAGCTTCACCTCGCAGCGGGTGCAGGCCGGACGGCTTGCCTCCCGCTCGGCCTGCTCGCGGGCGCGGTGGGCGGCGGCCGCGACCTGGCGCTCGAGGGCGAGGAGCCGGTCGCCGTCCGGGTTGTCCAGCGCGCTGGTGAGGGTGTGCCAGCCGACGCGGCCGAAGCGCCGCCACACCGGGGCGGCGGCGCCCTGGTCGTCGAGCAGCTGCAGCGTGGTGGCGACCACCGGCAGCGCCAGGTGGTAGTTGACGGCCGTCACCCCCGCGTACGGGTACGGCCGCGGACTCCAGAAGGCGGCGGAGCCGGCCTCTACCGCATCGATGCGGCGCAGCAGCCGCTGGTGGTCGCGCTCGGCCTTCGCGGCCTGCTGCTCGGGGGTGAGGGGCCGGGTGCCGGGGCGGTCGCGTTTGCGGCCGGGGGTGAGGACCAGGGCGACGGGTGGGTAGCCCTCGTGGCCGGTGGGCGGGTAGAGGGTGCGCCAGTGCCGGTGGTCGTGGACGGCGGCCCCGTCGTGCCGGGCGGCTTTCGCCTTGATCTTGTCGGCGCCCTTGGCGAGCAGTTCGCACCGGGCGGTGTAGGTGGCGAGCTTCTCGACGAGCTGGCCGACCGTCTCGTTGTCGCGGTCGACCTCGACCAGGAGCACCGGCACCTCCGCGCCGGGGTCGCGCAGCACGAGGTCGGCGTAGCGGGCGGTTCGGCCGGGTACCGCGTGGCGGACCTCGGTGGTGAGGGTCAGCGGCGATCCGTGGCCGGCGCGGGTCAGGTGCCCAGCGGTGGCGACCACGTCCAGGGCGTGCTCGTCATAGCCGGCGCTCTCCCCCTGCTCGCGGACGGTGGACAGCTTGGTGCCGGGCGGAAGCAGACGGGCGGCTTCCTTGTGGCCGGCCTTGGTCAGGCACCAGAGCTTGCGGCCGCGGGCCCAGCCGTCCGGGCGCGCCTTGCCCGCGTCCTGGAGGTCGAGCAGCGCGTCGCGGGTCGCCTTGTCGCAGGCCTGGCCGGGCAGGGCCAGGTGCCAGAGCTCCCGGCCGGTGGCGCGCTGGAACAGGACGAGCGCCACCATGACCCTCGCCCTGGCCGGACCCGTCGCACGGTGCTTGCGCCTCCGGTTTCCAGGAGCAGCGGTAGAAGGGTTGTCGCCACTGCGGCGACCCCTTGTCCGGCGCTGCTGGCCTGCGGAAACAGGCTTCTCGCCGGGCGGGGCGGTGGAGGTGCGGGCGGAGGTGCCACCGGAGGGGACGCCCAGGCCCTTGTCCTGGCCGGTCGAGGCCTTCGCCTGTCGGTTGGTCGAGTGGTCGGCGGCCTGGTCGCCGTCGTGCGGGTCGGGAGCGGCGAGCGAGGTGGTGGTCATCGAGTGGCCTTCCGTCAGCAGGAAGCCGGGGCCTGCGCGGTGGCCGGCCCGGCACCCGGACCGGCGCCCGGGTGTGTCCGGCCATGCACGGCACCCCCTTGTCCGCGGCCTGACCGAACCCCTTGTCCGACCCCTTGACCAGCGTGTTGTCCCGCCCGATTCGCCCCGGCCTGGGGCCTTGTCCTCCCGGTATGTCCGTGCCCGACACCACAGACTGTCAGCCCGCACCGCAAGGCCGGTGCGGTCCGCCGGCCTTGCGGTGCGGTGCGGGCGGTGCGGTGCGGGTACGCGGATGCGGGTCGCGCGGTGCGGAGCGCGGGGCGCGCGCGGGTGCGGCGCGGCGCGCGTGGCCAACCCCTTGTCCAGGGGGAACGCGCCGTTGTCCAGGAGAAACGCGCGGCCTCGGCCGACTGGGGCGATGCGCGCGGCCGGGTGCGCGCGGACTCTGCGCGGTCTGTCTATAGGCGCGCCGCGCGCACCGCGCGGTGCTGTGCGGGATGCGGCGCGGTGATGCGGTGGTGCGGTGCGGGGTCTACCAGCGGGTGAGGTCTTCTCCGAGGGCGCGGAGCAGCAGGGCGAGGGCGGCGTCGGGGCCGGGGCAGAGCAGGGGTTCGCCGCTGGCGGCGTCGGCGACGATGCTGCTGTGGATGAGGGCGGTCCAGGTGCCGCGCTGGACGTCGTACTCCTCGATCCAGCCGACCGGGCGGCCACCTTGCTGCAGTTCCTGGACGCCCGGGTGGTGGGGCCAGATGAGGTGGATGAGGCCGTCGGCGAGGGTGTAGCGGGTCGGGATGCCCAGGTCGCGGTCGGAGGGGACGGTCCAGCCGGTCGGGCGCTTGAGGGCCAGGTGCGGCACACCCGGCATCGCACGCTCGGGGCGGAGCCGGGTGGCGTGCGCGCGCTGGAGGGCGTCCAGGGCGTCGCCGACGGTGCGGTGGGTGCGGGCTCCGCTGTCCTTGTCGGTCAGGATCGTGGCGGCCTGCTCGCCCTGGTGTGCGGCGGCGATGTGCCCGGCCGCTCCCCACGGGCCGTCCGGCAGCGGCGCGGTCCAGCCGATCGGCCGGCCTTGGTGGAGCAGCTGGTGGACGTCCTCGGCCCGCGGGTCGTCCCAGGAGGCTGCCAGCCAGCCCTCGCCGAGCGTGGGGCTCAGGTCGTGGAGGCGGTCCGGCTCGCCGAACCGGATGCTCGGGTTGGTGCACGCGGCGCGGCGCAGCGCCTCGAAGGTCTGGGCCCGCTGCTCGGCCGCGGCGGGTGCCGGCACCGCGGGCGCCCGGGATTCGGACCGGTCCGAAACCACCGGGGCCGCCCCGGTGGCCGCGGTAGCCGCCTTTTCGGACCGATCCGAAACAGCCGGGGCGGCTGGGGCCGCCGCCAAGGCGGGATTTTCGGACCGATCCGAAACAGCCGGGGCGGGCTGCTCGGCCAGGACGTCCGGGGCGACGCGGGCCAGGACGTCCGGGCGCGTCAGCATCTCCTCGGCGCGGCGCAGCCCGCGCTCCCGCGCGCTCAGGCCGGGCCAGCGGACCTCGTCCCGCACGTCCTCCGCGGCCTCCGACGCCTGGGCGGACAGCGAGGCGTGAGCCTTGTGGAAGGCGTCGTAGGCGGCCACCGGGTCGGCGTCCACGGCGTCCAGGAACGCGCGGGCGGCGTCCACGGCCGCCTCTGCGCACCGCAGCACCTCCGCCCGCGGACCCTCACCAGACCGGACGGCGTCGGCCTTGAGCTTGTCCCGGGCCGCCTTGGACTTGCACGCCGTCGAGCAGTACTTCGAGCGGCGGCCGCGCTTGCCCGGCTCCGGCGCCCGCACGGTCTTCCCGCACCCCGAGCGCTCGCACACCGCGCCGGCCGCGACGTCGAACAGCACGTCAGAGACACCGGAATTTCGGACCGATCCGTTTTGCATGCCCGGATCGTAGCCTTGACGATCCCGCAGCTCACAGTTCAATTCGGATCGGTCCGAAACTCCCGGCCGTCCGGGCGGCCGTCAAGGAACCCCGATTACGGACCGGTCCGAATCTCCCGAGCCGCTGCACCCGGTGCAGCAGCACGCAGCGCTGCACCATCTGCTCCACCAGGCGCAGCACGGGCGGCCGGCTGCGGCTGCACCAGCTGCTGCATGTTGTCCCGCTGCCGGGCGCAGCAGCGCCGCATGTTGTCCCGTCACCGGCCGTAGCAGTCTGCCCCCTTGTCCTGCTGCACTGCACCCCCTTGTCCTGGGTTGTCCCGCACTTCCGCCCCTGGTTGTCCCGCGCATCCGCGTGGTTGTCCCGCGGCGCATGCGCAACGCCTTGCGCAGCACCCTCTTGCGCATGCGCAACGGCCCGCTCGCCCCTGTGCGCATGCGCATCCCGCCGGAGCAGGCCGGTGCGCACCAGCCCGGTCGGCCGCCCGGCGAAGGCCTGCGGCACCCGCGACTGCGATGCCCATCGCACCGCTCCCACCTGCGGCATCGCACTCGACGCACAGGGCCCGCGCCCGTCGTTGCGCAAGGCGAGTCCGCTGGTTGCGATCCGCATCGCAGCGTCGCACCCGGCCCCGGCCGCTGCGCAGCCGCGGTTGCGCACGCCGTCGCAGTCGCAGCGCCGGTGCAGCAGCAGCACGCGCGCTGCTGCTGCACCGCCGGAAGCAGCGGCGGGTAGCAAGGGCGCCCTTGATGCACAGCGCGCCCGGTGCAGCAAGGCCAGCCTTGCTGCACCCGCTGCTACCCGTGACCGGCCGACCCCCATGCCGGTTGCACCCGGCATGACGACCTCTGCGCTGTCCGCGCCGCCGCCGCACTCTCCCGCCAACGACGACGACGTTCCCCACGACGACGACCAGGCGCAGCGCCCGGCTGAGCTGGCGGCGCTGCACCGGGCCGCCGACGCGGGCGAAGCGGCGGCCGCGTGGGTGCGCGAGCTGGCCGGCCGCCAGTGCGAGGAGGACCACGCCCGGCTGCTGGAGCGCGTGGCCGAGGCGATCGTCCAGGCGAGCAGCCGCGAGATCATCCCCGGCAGCGACGGTCTGCTGACCGAGTACCTGCGCTACACCCTGGCGGCGGACGTGGTGCTCGGCGCCTCGCACACCACCGGCACCCTGCCGGAGCTCCACCCGGGCGAGAGGCTCGCCCTGGTGGCCGTGTGCGCGCTCGCCGCGGCGTTCCCGTCCTGCGTCCTCGGCGACCTGGCGCGCGAGCTCACCCTGCTCGCCGACGAACTGGCCGCCGCCACCGAGGCCGGCCGGACCGCCACCGCGGCCGGTGACGCCCGCGTCCTGCCGGTCCGCAAGCCGCGGGCTCTCGGCCACGAGCACGGCGATCCGCTCGACCGCCTCGCCTACCGCGGGGTGTTCGACAGCGCGGTCGAGTCCTTCGAGATCGCCCTGCACTACCAGGACGGCCGCGGCGAGAAGGCCTGCGAGGAGGCCCTGCACAACGCGCTCGCCGCCGCCGGCCCCGGCATCGCGGTCGCCGCCCTGCTGCGAGTGGCCGACGATCCCGCGCTCGGCCTGGACCCCGACCAGTGGGAGCACCTGCACCGCCTCGCCGCCGAACTGGACCTGGACGTGGTCGAGGACCTGGGCGGCGCGAACGGCGACGGCACCACCGATCCCACGCAGCCGCGACCGGCGTGACACCGCCTCCGCCCGCCCGCCGGGCCCGGCGGGCACTCGGCCCCGGCGCCGCCCGGGTCCTCGCCGACACCGCCCGAACACCCCGCACCCCGCCGCCCTGGTCGCCGGCCGCCGTCGAGGGCGCGCTGCGCGCCGTGCTGGAGCGGTTCGAGGCGACGGCCGAGCCGTGGCGGGACGCCTTCGACGGCCTGGACGAGGACGTCCTCGCCGAGGCCGTGGTCGAGGCCCGCGCGTTCGGCGCCGATCCGGCGGCCGCGGTCGACCACCTCGTGGACGGGCTCCGGCAACGGCTCGCCGACTGGCAGGACGCGATCGGCGAGCTCGGCCGCGAACTCACCGCAGCCGCGCAGGACCGGCCGCTGCCCGAGTGGGCCGCCGACGCCGGCCGCGCCGAGGACGTCCACCGGCGCCGGGCCCGCCAGGCCCTGCTGGAAGCGATCGCCCGCCACCACCACGGCCCGATGCCGGACGAGGAACCCGACGACCGGCCGTGGTGATCACCGGCACCCCGGGACACCGAGTCCGGACCGGCGACGTCGGAGGGGATGTGCTCCGGCGGGCGGTGAGCCACGATGGCGCGATGAACGACGACACCCGGGCGATGGTCGACTTCCTGCGCAAGAGGTACCGCAGCAGCGTCGAGACCCGCGAGAGCATCTTCACCGGCTTCACCGACGGCCGGATCGGCACGGAGCTCGGCGGCACCCCCGAAGCCCGCGCCGACGTCGCCCGCCGGTCCCTGCGCGAGGCCGAGTCGGTGCTGGAGCTGTTCGAGACCACCATCGTGGCCCACCTCGGCACCGCCGGACCCATGGGCGCCATCGCCGAGCAGCAGCTGCGCATCCTCGCCCGACCGTTCCTGTAACCCCGGCCCACACGTTCCCCGACCACGACCGCAGGGAATGAGCCGGACATGGACGACGACCAGGAGCAGGCCGGCCCGGTCGACGCGGCGCGCGCCCGGGAACTGACCGAGCAGCTGCGCACCGCGATCGAGGACGTCCGTGCCGCCGTCCTGGTCCTCGCCCGCCGGGTCCGTGCCGCCCACCAGGCCCGGGTGTGGACCGTTCTCGGGTACCCGTCGTGGCCGGTGTACGCGCTCGCCGAGTGCGGGATCGGCCGCTCGACGGCGTACCGGCTGCTCGACCTGGCGGCCGTCGCCGAGGTGATCGAGGACACGGTGCAGGCGGAGCTCGGGGTGTCCCACGCGTGGGACAGCACCGACCTGGTCCTGCCGGTGCGCGCGGTCGTCGACCTCAAGGGCCGCGTCGCCGAGCTCACCGACCTGATCGCCGAACGCCTCACCGACGCCCACCAGGCCGCCGGCGGCGCGCTCCCGGCCGGGGCGGTCGGCGGGATCGTCGCTGCGGCGGTCGCGGAGGTCCGCGCCCGTCCCGACGTCCCGACCGCCGAGCTGGAGACCGGACCCGTCCCGGACGGCGTCACCGCCGAGGCCTGGCGCCGCCACGTCTCCGCCGGTCGCGACTCCATCACCCAGCAGCGCGCCGCCCAGCTCGGCATCGGTGCGCTCGCCCTCGAGGTCGTCCCGGCCTACGTCTCCGACCGCCAGGCCGAGGACCGCGGTCTCGCCCGCCTCGCGAACGACATCGGCATCACCACCGAGGAGATCCTCGCCTGCCGCCGCTACGCGATCTCCGGCAACGTCCGGGCGATGGACGGCTGGTAGAACCGCAGGCCATTTGAGGGCCCAAATTTGAAACCGCCGCAGGTCACGGGCCTACGGCGGGGATGGTCGGACCGGTCAGATCTGCTGGTCCGGGTCGGAGAAGGTCAGGCCGCCGGCCGCGAGCGGACGCCGGGTCGGTGCGGGCGAGGCCGTGGTCTCGCCGGGCGGCTGGCGGAAGTCGGCGCCCTGCTCGACCGGCAGCAGCCGGCGCCCGCCGGACTGGGCGGGCACGGCGGCTTCGACGGCGGACTCGGAGAAGCGCAGGGAGAGCCTGCGGCGGTCAGTCATGATCACCAGTGTCGCAGCCCGGACGGGGTCGGGTAGGCCAGACCGCTATCACCGGTGGTAGCGGTCTGGCCCTGGCCACCGGGGCCGAACCCGAGGCCGGCCACTGTTTCAGATCTCCAGAACAGGGCGGTTAAGCCTCTGCTACCGCTTCCTGCCTGGGCAAAGCTGGCGACAGGCCGGTGATTTGCCAGGGTGCCGCGTACGCCTCGCGGTCTGGCCCTGCCAGCAGGGCCAGACCGCTATCACCGGTGCTAGTGCTTTGGCCCTGGCCAGCAGGGCCAAAGCCGAAGCCGACCGCTCACCAGGGCCGACGCGCGGTTCGGCCCTGCGGGTAGGGCCAAACCGCTATCACGGGTGGTAGTGCTTTGGCCCTACTGGCAGGGCCAACACCGACGGCCCGGGCGGTTGCCCAGGCCGTCGGCGGTCTTCGTCCGCTACGCGCTGATGCCGAGGTTGGCGAGCTGGCCTTCGTAGCGCTGCCGCATCCGTTCGCCGAATCGCTCGGGGTCGAGGGAGTCAATCTTGGGCACCGATGCCAGGCCGGCCCGCATCTTCCCGCCGGTCAGCAACGGGTGGATCTGGTAGACGCCCGGCTCCAGGAGCCAGGCCAGGCCCTTGTCCGCCAGTTGCTTCACGGCCCGGTTGACGCTCGGCGCGCTCAACCCGAGCAAGGTGCCCATCTCGACCTGGGAGAGGCCGGCGCACCCGGTCTCCGGATCCTGGTAAGCCAGCAGCGTGGTGAGCAGGCGGTGGCTGTTCGCGGTCAGCTCGACCAGGCTGAGGACGGCCAGCGCCTCACGGCTGATGGCCACCATCTCGGTGGTGGGGATCGGCGGGACGTACCGGGGGGTCGTCATCTGGTGTCCTCGGTCAGGGGCCAGAAGCCCGCTGCTGATACTTTGAGCATCCAATGTCAGGTTAGGCCCGCCCCGGTGCAACGGAGCGGGCCTCGCCGTTTCAGGCGCTCTTGATGTGCCGCACCTTGGCGGCGGCCGGCATCTCGTTCTTCTCCGGCCTGACCCCGCTGAGCGCCACCACGTTCGCGGCCTTCGCCACGGCACGCTGCTCCTCGCGCCGCTCCTTGCGCCAGGCCGTCGCGTACTCGGGGCCGGGCATCAGGAATTCGGGGACCGCCGCCACCCACTCCTCCTGGGCCCGCTCCTGGTCGGCGGAGGACCCGGCGAAGGTGAGGAACGGGTTCAGCTGGTAGAGCGAGCGGCGCGCGGTCCGCAGCCAGCCGATGTCGTTGAAGAACTGCAGGGACTCGCCGACGTAGGTCCGCGAGACGCGGGACGCGACGCTGATGTCGCGGTGGGTCGTCTTCAGCATGCCCAGGGGCGCCCGCCGGGGCGCCTTGCCGCTCATCTGCTGGAAGCCGACCAGGCAGCACCAGGTGCGCATCCAGGTCTGTGGGATGTCCATCTGGGCGAGGGTGAGCATCATCAGCGGGGCATCGGTGGTGTAGCCCTTGGTGGTGTCGGACTCCGCGAAGGTGCGGCCCGAGATCTTCTGCACCGAGTAGACGACGTTTCCCCGGCTGTCGAGCCGGGTCACCAGCTGTTCGCCGTAGCCCAGCTTGGGCTTGTCAGCCATCGGCGCTCTCCAGGTTCCTTGATCCAATGTCACCGGGACACTATCACGGGTGATAGTGCTTTGGCCCTACCCTTAGGGCCAAACCGCCTCGGCGAGTCGCCCGGCCGCGTCCGACGCTAGGCCCGGGAACCTGTGGATAACGCCCGCCGATTTGGCCTGGCCAGCAGGGCCAAAGTCGCGAGCGTTTGGCCCTGCTGGCCAGGGCCAAACAATGCCTGATACAAAGTGGTCGTTTTCGCAGGTCAGAGCACGTTTTTGGCCGGATCTTGCGGGCGGGGCTCTCTCATACTCCCGCCGCGCGGGAGAACCGGCGCTCCCGTACCCGACCTGAGGCACCTTGCGTCACAGCAGCTACCGCAGTGGGTCTGACCGGCGGGTTTGCTGCTGGAATGCCTCCGGCGGGCTGCTGATCCGGGCCGCTGCCGCTGCCCGGGCCGGGCTTGGTTTGGCCCTGTCGGCAGGGCCGTCGGCTAGCCTCACCGCACCGATCACGAAATCGCGGCTGCCGCCGCGACCGGGCCTTGGCGGCCCTTTCCGCGCTCATGGGTCACCGGCGGGCACCCGTGCGGGCGGGCCCGGCGGTGACGGCCTCGAGTTCGATCTGCGGGGCCGCGTCGGCAGGCGAAGGCGCTGCTGCTGCCCGTCGTCCTGGTGGCGCTCACGATCTCGTCCAGGTGGGTGGTGACCTGGGCCAGTGCTCGGTGGTGTGCAGGTCGTCGCAGCCTGGGCAGGCCGGGTCCGGCAGGTGCCCGCGCCCGGCACGGACACCCACCACCAGGCGAAGGGCAACTGGACAGGTCGGGCCGCCCGCGGCCCGGCCGGTGCGCTGTCGGCGCGCAGCGTCGATGGCGCAGTCCAGGCGGCAGCCGGATGGTCCAG
>NZ_JBITSA010000023.1:4915-70820 GCF_044540385.1 Kitasatospora sp. NPDC086009 | reverse complement strand
CGCATCCGGGCGCTGGCCACGGGTGCGGGGGCGGAGCACACCGCGCCCAGCCAGGCCCGGGCCGGCGGGCCGCGTCGGTGGCCGGGTTGCCGCCCGTACCCGGACGTCCGGCAGGGCAGGTCCCGCCACCGGCCGGGGTGGGGAAGAGCGAAGGGGCGGTCAGTCGTCCGGGGTGATGTTGATTGCGTCGCAGTAGAAGCACGTCCAGTGGTAGGGCAGCCGGTAGCTGTGGACGCTGAAGAAGCCCAGCGGCTCGCCGTAGACGGTGACCGTCTCGTCGCAATTCCAGCATTCGAATTCGAAGTCCATCGTCTCCCCTCCAGAGCGGCCTCCAGGATGGCGGGCGCGGGGGCAGTAGGAGAGGTGATCGCAGGTTCTGGCTGGAAGGCGTGCCTACGCTGAAGGCCGGCCCCTCGCGATTCGAGCGTGAGGGGCCGGCCTTCTTTCCGGGCGGTGCTGCTGGCCGGTCAGGGCCCGGCGATGATCCAGGTGACGAACACCGAGGCCATGGCCTCGTGGTAGCGGTAGACGACGCTGACGCGGTCTCCGGAGTCTGCGGCCGGGTCGGTGCGGGCGGTGTAGTCGTCGACGTCCGGGTCGGTGCCGCCGGGTACCGGGATGCCGAGCCGCGGGTGGACCGCCAGTCGTTCGACCAGCTTCTCGACCGCGTCCAGCTCGCCGGGGCGCAGCGCGGCCAGGGCGTGCTCGGCGGCGTCGGAGAGGAAGACGTGCAGCGGGGCCGGCTGCTCGGGCTGGTCGGTCACCGGTTGCCGCCGGCGGCGCGGGCCCGGGCGAAGGCGTCGGCCGCGGCGTGCCATTTCTGGCCGCCGATGGGGGCGGCCAGGGAGGCCATGGCGTCGGGGTCGGTGCGCAGGACCAGGCGGTGCTTGTACTCGGTGATGACGTCGGCGACGGCGCCGAGGTCGCCGATCGGGGATTCGTCGAGGGCGGCCTGGAGGGCCTGCTCGAATCCGTCGCGGTCGCCGGGCAGGCCGTAGCGGGAGAGGGCGGTGCGCAGTTCGCGCAGGGTGGCCGGTCGGGGTGCGGCCGGGTTCTGGTGGTCGGGCTGGACGGTCACCTGGATCTCCTCGGTGGTCGTGGCGGCCCGCCGCGGGGGGCGGTCCGCAGGTTCGACGGTAGCGCTGTCGGGGTGCTGGGCGGGGCGGTCCGGCTCAGGCGGCGACGGGCCGACGGCTGGGCCGGCCACGGCCCGGACGGCGGATCCGGCGGCGCAGGGTAGGCGGCAGCAGGATGGTCCAGCGCATCCGGGCGCTGGCCACGGGTGCGGGGGCGGAGCACACCGCGCCCAGCCAGGCCCGGGCCGGCGGGCCGCGTCGGTGGCCGGGTTGCCGCCCATACCCGGCCGTCCGGCAGGGCAGGTCCCGCCACCATCCGGGCGGGGAGAGCGAGGGGCCAGACCGCACGGGACGGATGCACTCATGGTTTATTTCGGGGGCTACCACAGTCACTGAACCATGAGTGCATCGTCGTGGGCGCCGTACGCTGAAGGCTGGCCCCTCGCGATTCGAGCGTGAGGGGCCGGCCTTCTTCCCGGGCGGCGCTGCTGGCCGGTCAGGGCCCGGCGATTTCCGTGTACGTTTCCCGTGTTGCAGCAGACGGTCTTACTGAGGGGCCGAGGGGAGCAACCACGGTTAGCGGCGGCAACTGCGCGGACAGGTCGCCCAATCAATTCTTGCGTCGCCGACGCTGCCCATACGGTCCGCGCCGATCGTGGGGCCGCCACTCGTCGTCATCGTCCCGCCCCTGCGGCACATCGGGAGGCAGCGGCACGGTTCCGCCCCCACGCAGCTTCGCCGCCATAACCACGGCGGGGTCGGGAACCGGGTCTTCGTAGCGCTCGCGGTCCAGCTCAGGAAGTGCCCGTCCTCTCCCGGCACTCCGCGCCGGAACTGCGGGAGGCGCTTCCCTCCGCACCTGGCCGGAACGCGGGGCGGCCGGACGCAGCTCGATACCGTTGCGGCGCAGCTCTTCGGCGAACATCACCTTCTGCTCGGCGTCCATGCGGGCGGCGTGTTGCTGCATGAGCTTGTAGGAGTAGGTGCCCGGGGGGACTGGCTGGACAAGTTTGCGGCTCGGGTTCTTCGCGGGCTTCCGAGCGTGCTGGATGCGCGCCGCATGTTCGGCCTTCTGCCGTTTGTTCGCGGCCCTGGCCTTCTCCTTCTCGGCGACCTTCCTGGCCGCTTTCTCCTGTCGGGCTTGCTCTTCCGCGAGGGCCTTCGCGACCGCTTTGGCGGCCTTGGCGGCTTCTTCCCGCTTCTTCGCGGCCTTCACCTGGAGTGCCGCGACGGTGACGGCGCTGGCCTGCGCGGTCTGCTTCTTGCGCCGCTGCTCGTCCTTGGCGCGCCGCTGGCGCTCGTCTTCCTTGCGCTTCTGCGCCTCAAACCACTGCCTGGCGGCCGACTCCTTCGCCGTTATAGGCGTTATCTCGCTGGTCATGGCCCCCTCACTGGCCTTTCAACCGTACTAAAGTGACTGTATGTCAGCGCAACCATGCCCGTCTGGCGATCCAGGGCACTCTTCGCCAATAGGCCCCGAGGACGGAGATTCGAGCCCGCGCAGAGCTGCAGTGCAACACGCGCAGACTGGACGCGGAAGGCGATGATCCAGGTGACGAACACCGAGCCGCCGCTGTTGCTGGGCAGATCCATCAGGCGTTCACCGCCTCGCGGACCGTGCCCGTGGCGGTGCGGATCTGCTCGGCGCGCTGGCGCAGGGCCTGGACCGCTTCCAGGCGGCGCAGGAGCAGGTGGCGGGCGGTGTTGGCGCGCGCCTGCTCGGCGGCACGGTCGGCGGCGGCCAGGGCCGAACCGCGGGTGGGGTGGCGGTGGGCGCGGCGCATCGCGGCCGCGTGGGCCAGCTCGGCCTCGGCGTCGGCCTCCGGGAAGTGGGCCAGCAGCACGAGGGCGCTGGCCCGGTACTCGGCGGCGGCGTTCTGGACAGCGAGCAGGTCGGAGGCCCGGATGCCGGACAGGTCGGCACCGGTGGGCCGGGCCTGGAGCATCTCGGCGCGCAGCTCACCCTGGATGTGGGAGGCGACGGCGTTGACGTCGCGGTGGTCGCCGAGGTCGGCAGTGCCGGCGAGCGCCAGGTCCACGCACTCACGGATCGTGGCCCGGGTGGCCCGCACGCTCCAGCACGACGTACACAGGCCGGCCGCGTCCCCGGTGCCGCAGTCCTCGCACGGCAGCGCCTGGCGGGCGGCCTGCGCCGCAGCGGCCTGCGCCTCGCGTACGGCACGGCGGGCCTCGGCCTCGGCCCGTCGCTGCTCAGCGCGCTGACGGTCCGCCACCTGCTGCTCGGCGCGCAGCATCGCGTGCCGGTGCAACCGCTCGTCGACCGCCGTACGGCGCTGCTCGGGAGTGGCACTGTCCGGCAGCACCACGACCGCCTCGCGGACCAGGGCCCGGCGGGTCGAGCGGTGGTCCGCGAGGCGCTGCTCGCACGTCGTGCAGTCGGTACCGGTGTCCAGGCGGATTCCGTCGTCGCAGGCCAGGTGGGCGCACTCGCGGCGCTGTGGCAGGCCCTTGGCCAGCAGCCAGCCGACCGGATCGGTGACCAGCGCGCTGCCGCCCTGCTCGCGCAGCCGGAACGTGAGCCGGTCGGCCAGCGCGGCGCCGGCGCCCTCGTTCCCGGTCCAGGCACCGATGCGGCCCAGCTCCGCCCGGACAGCGGCCGTGATCCGGCGCCGCGACCAGGCCCGGTCCAGGCGCTGCCACAGGCCCTCAACCGGCGCCAGCACCAGGGCGAGGTCCTGCGGCAACTGGGGAACCATCCGGTGGCGAAGGCCTCGCCCGGACAGCTGCGGCTGCCCCTGGACATGGTGATCGAGGGCGCTGGAGTTGGGCTTGTCCCCGCGCAGCGGGCCACCCGCGTCGTCCTCGACGGCAGGCCGGGTGTCGGCCTGCCCGGCCGGGTCGGTTCCAGCGTGGTCCTCGCGCGCACCCGCGCGCTCCGGCCGACGGTGCTCAGCCACGGCGGCGGCTACGCCGGAAGAGCCACCATTCACATCAGCATCGCCCACTACCTCAACCACCGAAGAGTGGGAGGTGTGAAGGGGGGTCGTAGCGCCGAGGTCTGAAATCTCGCCCCCGGCGGTCTCGTCCACCTCGCTGACCTGCGAATTCTCCTCCGTCACAGGAGCCTCATCCAGGGGGGTCGTAGCGCCGAGGTCGTCGACAACACCGCCACGGGTGTTCCGGGCCGCCTCCCGGCGCACCGGACCGGCCTGTTCCGCCGATTTCACCGGTACCGACCGGTGCGCGGCCGCCACCGCGGGCAGCACGATCCGCGACCGCGACAGCAGCCCGCCCGCCCCGCGCCGCGGCCGCTCCACCAGCCCGGCCTCCGCCAGCCGCGCCAGCACCTCCACCGCCCCGGCCGGAGTACAGCCCAGCATCCGCGCCAGCGTCACCGCCGGCCGACCCGCGTCCGTGTGCACCGTCCCGCCGCACAGCCGCACCCGCCCGGACTTCCCGGCCTCCAGCACCAGCAGCAGCGCCGCCAGCCGGTCCGTCGCCGCACCCCGGCCCGTCCGCCCGGCCAACAGACCCCTGTCCCGCACCCCTGCGCCGGCCGTCGCCCAGCCCGGCGCGAACAGCACCTCGACCAGGCGCAGCAGCACCGCCAGCTCCTTCCGCGTCAGGTTCAGCGGATTCCCCGCCACCCCCCGGGCGGCCTCCAGTGCGCCCACCCGGCACTCCAGGGCCTGGTCGACCCGGTAGTCGTCCGCGAACGTCTCTATCGACACCGCTCCCGTGTCGCGAACCAGACGCGCCACCGCCTTCATCCGACCCGCGGACAGTCCCAGCCACCGGCCCAGCTCGCCCTTGCGGATCACCACCGCACGCGTCTCGTAAGGCGTGCGCGACATCAGCACCACCGCCGCCAGCCGTACCGGATCAGGAGCACCCACCAGACCCGGCGCGGCCAGCAGCGCCCGCACCGCGGCACGCAGCCGCAACCGCATCCCGGGCGACAGCACCAACGGCGCCAACGGCGGACGAGACCCCGATTCGGGCTCCGACCCCCTGGCCGCTGACTTGACCGGCGCGGCGGACTGCCGGCCGCGACCCGCCGGACCGGCCTCCTCGGCCGCGGCCTCCCAGAGCCAGCCGGCCTCGGCCGGGTCGCACTCGGGCCACTCCTGGCCGTATTCGTCGTCGTACGGATCCTCGACCGGCGCATCCCACAACGAGGCGCCGTCCACCGGCCCGGCCGGGCCGGTGGACGGCGCCTCCGCCGCTTTCGGGAAGGGACGCGGCCCGACTGCCCGCTGGCCGGGAACCAGTAGCGCGGCCGGATCTACACCCGGCAGGCCGTCCACGGCACCCTCAACGCAGTCACCCGAATGGGTGATGTGTGTCACACGTGGGGCGAAGTGCGCGGCGTCCTGGACAACCCGTCCGCTAACCCGTCCCCCAACGAATCCCAAGGCAGGAGCGGGGGCCGAGGCAACTTCCCGCCCTGCGGGATCTCCGGCCGAGTTCAAACCGGGGACACCATGATCGACAGGCCCACCACGGCAAGACTGGAAAGGGCTGCTGACCTGCTGCAAGATGGACACGCTCCCTGCTGCTACATGGCTACGGAGAAACGGCGCCCCTCGGGCGTCGCGGGAAAACACCCCTCACGGGGTTGACAAACCGCCGACCCGGAAGTTCGGGAAGGTAACTGCAAGGGCCCCCTCGCGGGGTTCGGCAAAACGGCTCCCTTCGGGGGGTCGAGTAAGGCGGCCCCTTCGTCGGGGGTCGGGTTGGACGGCTCCTTCGCGGGAGCCGGTACGGCACGGCGCCCCTCGCGGGAGCCGGTATTGCAAGGCGGACCCCCTTGGGGGTCCTGGTTCGGGAGAACCGCACTGCGCCCTTCCCGGGCCCCGGCCGCCAAGCCGGGACCCGATCCGGGCCCTCGTCCGACTGCACATCGGACGGATCACGTAAGACCGCAGGCCAGTGGGTGACACCACTGGTAGCGGCCCTGGGGTTGCTGGCCTCGCCAAAGGCCGGCGCCCCCGCGACGACTAAGTCACACCGACCCCCTTCGGGGGAGAGGTGTGTCCAGACACGACGACGGCACCCCGCCGGAGCGACCTCGAACCGGTCGCGTCCACGGCGGGGTGCCGCGTGTATGAGGGGGTGCCACTGCGGGTACCCTGCATCACGTCACCACCCTCTGCGTGGTTGACCGGGACGGGCCCCTGGCAGGGGGCGCCGATCCACTTGACCGCCGTCCGGGCCCTCGGGTCCGGACGGCGAAGTGCATTCTGGATCACTGTCGGGGCAAGCCTACCCGTCCGGGTGATGCGGAAAGTAGCCGACAGCTCACCGTGTCGATCTGACGCTCCAGTGACCAGACGGTCCGACAAGTCAGCACTCACGTTGACTCCCGGAGAATCCGGAATGCACCTTCGACCGATAGATCACCGTCGTCCTTCGCATCCGTCCAGCGTCGAAGCGTCGCGGTAATAGCGCGCAGCACTTCGTCCGGCAGGCCCGCCTCGCGCAGAGTATCGGCCGCCTCCTCCATCTCTGGCGCCCACCGCCATGCCCGGGACGCCGTCTTGGCGATGTAGTCGGTCTCGACCAGGTAGCTGCCGGCCCTCCTGCCGGCCACGTGCAGCAGCGCCTGGTCGACGCCATGATGCTCAGCCAGGCCGTAGGACAGTGCGGCGAGCACCCGGGACGCTTTTTGGTACGTGGTGTAGGAGACCTTCAGCGCCGAAGCCTGCCCGATCTCCTCGCCCAGCACCGCAGTCGACACAGCGGTACCGGCGAACATCGAGGTCAGCAGCGCGCCGGCATCGGGCGGCCCGGAAAGGAACAGCCGCGCGTGCTTGCCGCCGACGGGCGGGGAGCCGATCACGGAGCCGTCGAGCACCGCCCGAGCGCTGCGACCCATGAGGTCGGCGATCCGCTGTACCCGGTTCGGGCTGATCGCGTTGCCCTCGACGTACACCCCGGTGAACCCCATCCCGGCAACCTCGCGGGCGACGTCCTCGGCGGCGGCTGGTGGGCACAGGCTCAGCACGACCTCGGCCCGCTGCAGCAGCTCGTTCAGTTCGGCCACCGGCTCCAACCCGGCTTCGGCGGCACGCCGCGCGGTCGCCGCGCTGCGCCCGGCCGGCCACCACAGAACCTGGGTTCCGGTCGCCGCCGCGCAGGATGCGACAGCCGCGCCCATGCTGCCCGGATGCAGTACGCCGAGGGCGGGCTGGGCCTCCGTCACCGCACACCTCCTACGTGCCTGAGCGCCTCGACCGCGGTCGAGACGACGAAGTCAGGCTCCACGCCGCCCGGCCAGCTCCGGCCGTGCGAGATCCAGACGGTGCGCAGCCCGGCGGCTCGGCCGCCGGCGATGTCGAGGTCGGCGTTGTCGCCGATCATCCACCCGCCCTGGGCAAGGTCTCGACCGACGGTGGCGGCCGCAGCCTCGAAGATCCCGGGCGACGGTTTCCGGACGCCGACCTCCCCGGAGATGCACACGGAGTCGACTACGTTGGCGATGCCGGAGGTCGTGAGCTTGGAGTGCTGAATCTGGGCGCCGCCGTTGGTGACGACGACGACCTGGTGGCCAGCCCCTCGTATGGCGTTCAGGGCCTCGATCACGCCGGGGAACGGTGCCACCAAGGCGGCGAGGTCCGGCTCGTACCGCGACCAGAGCCCGCTCGGTGAGTCCGGGAGACCGAGCTCGGCGCACAGGGCCTCGATCATGTCCAGGTCCGCCCGGACCCGCATGGCCTCGAGCATCCGCTGCTCGACTGCGGGACCCAGGCCGTGCTCCGTGCAGTACCCGGTCACCCAGGTCGTCACCGCGGCGAGCCGGTCGATCAGCGTGTCGTCGAAGTCGACCAGCACCAGGTCGCCGTCGCCGCGCGGTGTGGTGAGCACCTGGCGGATCTGCGCGGCGGCGGCCTCGGGCCCGACCTCGTCGGTGCGGATGGTCAGGTCGAAGCGGAAGCCGGGGTTGTCGCCGAGGTCGGCCCGGGTCGCGTCCCACGCGGCCAGCCGCGCCGGAGTGTCCGCGTCGCCCCGGCCGTTTGATCGCACCTCGGTAATCTCCCGCGGACACCACAGCAGGACGGTCAGCCACTTGGCCGGGTAGCCGTCGAGCACCGCCTGCACCCCATCAACCTGGCCCAAGTGCATCACCGGCACCCCGTCCGCGAACGCCTCGTCCAGGCCGGGACGATCCGTCACGTACACACTGTCGTAGCGGGAGTTCTCGTACACGACCGCGCCCGACGCCCGCAGCTCCTCGAGCAGCTCGGGAGTGCCCATCCGGTACCCGGACGTCCGGCCCGGCCCACACTTCACCCGCGAGAACAGGGAAAATGCCGGGTCGATGTTGCTCAAGGCTCTGGTGACTGTGTCCTTCCCGGACGCTGGCGGCCCGTACAGGATCACGCCACGAGCGGGTGCGGCGCTCATGCGTACACTTCCCGGATCGCGTGCCGGGCCTGGTCAGCGAGGGAGATCGCGGCGCCGAGCCGGTTGTCGACGACCAGGTGTGGCACGGCCGGCCGCAGGTCGACATCGATCGTCTGCAGGTACTCGTCCCACCGCCCCAGCTTCCAGGCATCCCGGGCCGCGGAGCGGAAACCGATGTACTCGCGCATCGACTCCGGGTCGCACTGGACCCAGATCGGTGCGACGTCGACGCCGAGCGAGGCACACCGGTTCGTGAGCCGCTGCATCCAGTCCGTGTCAGTCATCTCGGTGATGAACGGAGCGGTCAGGACCGTGTTGATCCTGCAGTTGATGTTGGCCCAGGCGGCCTGCATCAGGCAGTCGTACTCGAGATCGCGTACCTGCTCGCGGTACAGGTCGGTGTGCCGGTCGTGCGGGTCGCCTCCCAGTGAGACCAGCAGCCGTTCCACCAGCGGCCTGGTCAGTGGGTCCTTGTCCAGCAGCGGCCAGCCCGTCAGCTGGGTGAGGAACTTCGCGAACTCCGTCTTCCCGGAGCCGGCGTATCCACCCACCAGGACTACGACCGGGCGGTGCGGGTCACCGCCGGTGTGCCGGCGCTTCCAGGCGTCCAGGATCCGCTGCTGCACACCCATGTGGTCGGCCTCGTCACTGCCGGCCGTAATCCGGTGGATCGCTCGCTCGACGGCGAGGACATGCTCGCCGTTGTGCTCGCCGCTCGCTGGCGTGAGCCGGAACGTAGTTTCCTCGCCAGGGAGCGCGGCGCGGAAGCCCAACTGCGGGTCAGTCGCCCGGTAGAGCAGGCAGTAGGCCCGCCGGTAGTGAGGACCGGGGTAGACCTCACCCTGCTCGTGCTGCCACAGGGTCTGCGGATTCGCCGCCGGGACGCCCTTGAGCCTCGCCTCCTCGGCGACCTCGCGCAACCGCTCCCCCGCCTTCTCCAACGTCAGCCCGTGAGCCTCCCGCTGCGCACGCAGCAGGTCAGGCCGCCACCCCGCCCGTCCCTTGGCCATGCCCCCACCCTCCAGAGTCACCATGCTCGGCAGCCTATGGCTGACCAGCGAAAGCCCGTGTGTACGCAGATGTGAATACGTGTGTAGCGACGTGTTGATGGAGCTGATGACGCGGCTGTGATTCCTCGTCAGATCTCCAGCCGCTGTGATGTACCTCGCAAACGGCTGAGGGATTCGAAGGATTCGGGGGTGAGTATCAGTGGTGGTCCTCGGCATCGCCGTCATGTGCGGGGTTGGCGCTGGGGTGTCGACTGATCGAGTAGCCGATT
This sequence comes from Kitasatospora sp. NPDC086009, assembly GCF_044540385.1. Classification (NCBI taxonomy): domain Bacteria; kingdom Bacillati; phylum Actinomycetota; class Actinomycetes; order Kitasatosporales; family Streptomycetaceae; genus Kitasatospora; species Kitasatospora sp. NPDC086009. The sequence continues at coordinate 61,097 of NZ_JBITSA010000023.1, read as the reverse complement.
TCGAAAAGTTCGCTGCTCATACGCGTGTCATTGACTTCGACGACCTGCCCGGCCGGCGAGGTGGTCACCCGCAGCACGCGCAGCAATGGAACCCCAACATCGGTTGGCAGACCCAGTGCTTCCGCTTCCTCGGGCGACGGCATCCGCGCGGAGACAGTCTCGCTCCACTCGAGCGGACCGTGGCCCATCTCTTCCAGCCTGTCGTAGATGCCGCCCGGCCCCGTGTCGGCCTCAGCCAGTTGGGTGCCCCGGGCTACGTCGCCTGGCAGGAAGCTGGTTGCCAACTGCATGGGGGTTGCAGTCTCGGGTTCTCCCATCACTCGGTCCCGCACAAGGACCTCGGCTCCCGGCTCCAAGTCCATGAGTCCAGCCAGGTCGATCGGGACGACGCCCCAGCTGATCGTTGGGGCCCGAAGCGCCTTCCACGGCTGGGCGGTGGGGTCGAAGTAGTAGCCGATCTCGTCTCGGAAGACTTCGCGGGAGCGGGTAACACGCATCTTCTCGGGGCGCTCACGGACGATCGTGCCACGGCGTCTGATCGCGACTACCAGGCCCTCCTGCTCCAGCAGGGCGATGGCGCTCCGGACGGTTTGGTAGCCGGCGCCGTACTGCTCCTGGAGCTCAGTCAGCATCGGGAGCTTGTCGCCGGGCCGGTACTGCCCCTCGGCGATCTTCTGGCGCAGGTCAGCGGCGATCTCACGATACGAGGCAGCCACGGCGGTCACCCCTTTCTAAGGCTGGAACGGACCGAGTCTAGCGATAGCTCTATCAGACGCCGAGCATCCGACACAACGCCACCTGCGACATATAGCTATCGGTATTGACATCACTCTGCCGGTCCGCTCTACTTGGCGATAGCGATAGCTATAACGCTCCGTGAGGAGCTATGACGCTGCTGTCACCACTGAGAACTTCATAGCTCGACCTGCGCCAGCTGAAGGTGAAGACCAGACCCGGGGGCTTGTGCAGGACCTGCAGCAGCTGTGCTGCCCAGGTCTCGCGGACGACGTATCGCTCGCGAGGTGTGGAGACCACAGCAGCCTTGCCCCTCTGACTCCTCGGGAGACCGCGATGCGCAGCAACTCTCGGCCGGCCCTCCGGCTCAGCACTCTCCGTCCCAACCAGATTGAGATGACTCCTGGCCTGCCGGCTTCGCTGGTCTGCCCGGACTGCTCGGTCTGGCGCCGGATCAACCGGGGCCGGATCCAGCCGCACTTCCTGGACGACGAGACGACGTACTGCCAGGCCAGCGCGCGGCGGGTCGAGAAGGATGTCACCCCGGAGAAATGGGCGCTGGCGATCGCGGAGGGCGTAGCCGACACCGCCGCCCGCCGGCCGACGACGGTCCTGCGCAAAATTCCGACCCCGAAGCCCAAGGCGCTCCACCAGCTATCCCCGGCCGAGCCCACCGCGGACACGGCCGGCGCCCGGTACGGATTGCACCGCAACGGCTGCTCGACCTGCACCGACACCAAGCACTGCATCGACGGCGGGCGCCTGGCCGCCGCGTACCTCCAGCTGCTGCGCCAGGAGCCCGAGCGCCGCGCGGCCCAGGCCCGCACCGAGCAGGAGCAGCGCCGCGCCGAGCGCCGCGAGGCTGAGCAGCTGCCGCGGCGCCGTATGAAGGAGTGGTCCGAGCGCCTTCCGGCGGTGCAGCACACCGACATGGTGCGCCGGATGGCGATGCTCGCCGGTCCGGGGGACACCCGCCGCCGGGTCATGGGGCCCGACCTCCTGACCGAGACGGACCGCAGGGAGCGGGCCCAGGCGCTCGCGAAGAAGCACGCCGCTGCCTGACCCGCGACCAGCACGAACCGCCACGGCCGCCGCCGACCCGACTCCGGGTGGGCGGCGGCCGTGGCTGCTCGTACAGCAGCCAGAACACGAGTTGACGGCCCCCGGGATCGCACCCCGGGGGCCGTCGCCGGTCGCGCACCGGCCCACCCGAAGAGACGAGAGGAACACGACCGTGACGACCATTCTGGCACTCCCCGTCGACACCACCCCGGTCACCACCAGCACCCTCGACGACCTCTACACCCGCTACTCCTGCCGCCTCCTCGCCACCGCGACCGAGCGCCTCGCCGAGATCGGCCCGGCCGCGCTCGAGCTCGACGAGGACGCCGTCCAGGACGTGTGGCTCCACGCCGCCGAGCACGGCCTCCCCGACGGCCTGCGCGGCCTGGACGCCCTTCTCGCGATCCTCAACCACGTCGTCGCCCGGATCCGCCGCCAGCGCCGCGACCTCCCCGCCGGCCTCACCCACCCCACCCGCCGCGTCGCCACCCCCGTCGACCTCGACGTCCTCACCGACACCATCGACGTAACGCCGGCCCCGGCCCGCCCCCTCCGCCCCGCCACCAGCAGCTGCGCGTTCGACGGCCTGCTGCGCCCGCTCCCCCTGGCGGGCTGATCCATGGCCGACACCCTGCTCGAGCTGCTCATCGCCAAGGCCGCCAACAAGGCCGCCGCCCAGGCCGCCAAAGCCGCCGCCGCCGCGCTCAAGAAGGCCACCCAGGGAGGCAGCAAGTGATCCGCACCGACTCCACCGCCGCGTGCCGCTCCTACGGCGGCAGCGACGGCAAGGGCAGCACGCCCGCCCCCCAGAACCCGCCGATCACCTCGAAGAAGCGCGGTGGCCGGTGAGCAGCCCCGAGGACCAGGCCTGGACGCAGCGGCAGATGGACGAGTTGCTGCGGCGGGCGCGTGAGATGCACCAGCGGGCCCAGGTGGAGAAGGCGGGGGCCGGCAAGTGAGCGAGCTCTGGAACATCGGGGCCCGCTCGGGGCTGGCTGACGACCTGGAGTTCGCCGCCGCCAACGCCGAGGTCGGAGCGGCCGCCAGCCGGGCGGCCGCCGCCGACGCGGCCGCTCCGCCTGCGGTGCGGTCGGCGGCGCGGGCCGCCGCCGCGCTGCTGGCCGACGAGGCGGCCGGGCTGCGCGCCGATGCCGCCGCGATCCGGGACGGCGCCGACTTCGCCCCGCTCGGCTACGTGGTGGCCGAAGCCCCGGTCACCCGGCAGTAGCCCCTCCCTCTCAAACATCTGCTTGCGCCGCCGGCCGGTCCGGCGGCGCCCCACCAGGAAGGACCCGATCGTGATGACGACCGAGAAAGCCGATCACGCCGAGTACCAGACGTGCCTGGACGGGCTCGGCCCGCGCGTCCTCGCCGCCTGGGCCGACATCGTCCTCGACCGGCCCGTCCAGGACGGTGCGCTCCTGGAGCAGCGGCACGTCCTGGACGAGGCTGCCCACCCCGACACGGTCGCCGCGCTGCTCGTGCTGGCGCGCACCGCCCGGAACCCCGAGATCGCCTGAGTTCACCACCACCCCTGAGAGAAGAGGAGAGGCCGTCATGGACTGGCGCCACCGCGCGGTGTGCCGCGAAGAGGACCCCGAGCTGTTCTTCCCGATCGGCAACACCGGCCCCGCCCTGCTGCAGACCGAGGAGGCCAAGGCCGTGTGCCGCCTTCTCTGGGGGAGAAGTGTGGCGTGAGTCGAAGTTGGGCCAGTTTGTGCAGCTCAGCGCCAGTGCCTAGGACGGTATCGCGTGCAACAGGTGTGGCGGCATCCCTCGTCAGAGTGACAGTCTGCCGGTGATCAAGAACGTCATGAGCGTACAGATCGGCGGGTTGCGGCTGGCGGAGCGGGGTGCGAGCCGGCCGGTGGCTTCCGCACCGGCCCGCTGCGGAAGAGCTGTGTGACCAGCAGCTTGCAATCAGCACTGGCCCGGACGAGTACGAGCACCATGCGGGGGAATGAAGCCGCCAGGGCTGCGTATCGACCGTGCGGCCCTGGCGGCGGGGAGAACTGGGGTCTGATCGGATCCCAGGTCCTTGCAAGTGCAGAGTTAGCGGAGGAAAATTTCCACGATCATCCAGATCAGACGCACTGCAAAGAGCGCGGCACGTCCCTGTGGCGAACCTGCCCAGGCGATGCAGATCCTGGAGATCCGAGAGGCTCGCGAATAAATCGACCGGCATGCCCCGCGCGTACCGCACCAGAACCGGCGAAGCTTGACACCCATGGCGACCACCTATCCCGTCCTGCATTCGAGAGGCCGGAAAAGCCTCCCGGGATTAAGCATCCGAGGCGGCGAATCCGGGAGGACGAAATGTGTCGCTAGTTGACGAATTTTGATCCATGGGTCGAAATTGGCAAAGTTAGTTGACGTGAGTTGACGCGAATTGACGAGCGAGGGCCACATGCCGGGAATCGAGTGTCCGACGGAAGAACAACTACCTCCAGGGCCGGGGCGTGACCTGACCGTTGCGCTCCATGAGCTCTACGCCGGTGCTGGTCGGCCGAGCTTGCGTGACATCAGTGCGGCCATCTCCGAGGATGACGATCTGCCGGCGACGTTGACCCACGAGGCGATCAGGAAGATCCTCCATGGGGATGTGGCCAGCGCGCGGTGGAAGACGATGGAGTCGCTAGTTCGCGCGCTTGCAGCAGCTAGCCACGATCACCATGATGTTGAAGCCGAGGTGCAGCGATTCCTTCGGCTTTGGCAGATCATGTTTGATCCTCAAAATGCCGAATTGACCCTGGAGCATTCAGGTGAAATGAGTTCTATTCCGATCGGGCGGCAACCGCTGCGCCGTGCTGTGGCTCTGGGTTCGACCGCAGAGTTGGTGGATGCGTATCGGCAACTTCGGGAGGAGAACTTGGGCGAGGCGGAGGAATTTCTATCCGCCATTGGAAAGGTGCGCAGTCCGCATGATCTGATTGAGGTTATTGAGGGGCTCCGGAGGGGTGGGATGCATGCGGAGGCGACGCGCATCATTCAGGAAGCGGCCGCCTCCATTGGAATGTGGGAGATTGCCGAGCTCGCAATGCTCTTCATGAAGGAAGGCTGGCGGCTTGACGGGCTGATCACGGCGGTTGCCGCGTTCCGGACCGTAGAAGAAGTCGCCGGACTCCTTCTGCACCTGCAGGAGGCCGACAGACTTCGTCTACTCCGGGTCTTCGCTCAACTCAGAACAGCAGAAGAGGCCAAGCAGCTGGAAGCGGCCATACGACGCTGACCTCGGCCGCCGGATGGTCGGTCCGCTGCCGTTCCCTCAAGATCTCTAGCCAGAGGACACCTGGTCCCGTGATCGGCCTTGCTGGTTTAGGGCCCGGGTCAGGTCCCGGTTGGCCTCCCTTGCGGCGCTGAGCTCGCCCCGGACCTCGTCCAGAGCGGCAGCCAGCTCGACGTTCGCCTGCTCTAGACGGGTGATGGTCCGCTGGAGTTCGTCGATGTCGGCAGGGGCGCCCAGGCCCGACTCGCGCCACGCCTGCTCGCCCAGCGCCTCGGACAACCGCTTCTCCAACTGCTGGATGCGCGTGGTCAGGCGGACGCTGCGGCCCTGGGCGTAGGCGAGGTCGGCCTGCAACGAGGCCCGACTGACCGGCGAGCTTCCGTCTGGGTCCTGGCCCGCGGGCTGGAGTTCGGCTGCGTGGACCAGCGCGAGCAGGTCGCGGTGCCGATAGAGGAAGGTGCGGTCGACACCGGCTTGCCGGGCGATCGCCGAGACGCTGATCGGCGTGCCGTCCTTGGCGGCGTTCATGACCGCGGTGGCGACACGCTGTCGCCTTCGTTCGGTGTCGGCCTGGCGGCCGTCGCGCATCGCAGGGATCACCTGTTGCTCCAGGGGCGAACGTCGGGCTCGGGCTGGCCGATCTTGGGCAGGCCGAGCATGATGGTGCGGCCTCGGCGGACCACCGCGACGGCTTCCTCGATCTGTGCCCGGTCCTCCGGGGTGAGGTCGTCCAGGTCGGCCTTGACCCGGCTGACCAGCCGCCGGACCCGGCGGATCTCCTCCTCGGAGGGCAGTGCCTCCGAGCGGGCCCAGTCGTCGGCCTCGAAGGCGGACATCAGCCGTTCCCGGCTCCGCAGCAGGTCGGCGAGGTAGCGTTCCAGGTCCGGAAGGTAGGAGACGTCGGTGCGGAAGTGGTCGCAGCCGACGCAGCGGAACCGGAGCGGGCAGGCGTGGCCGCCGGCGGAGACGTTGTTCGGCTCCAGGCAGACGCCGTAGGCGGTGGCGACCTCGCCGATCGCGCGGCGCACGTGCTCGGAGTCGAGCAGGCCCTTCACCTTGCGCCAGACCCGGTTGCCGTGTCGGTCGAACTGCAGGGCCGTCACCCGGTCCACGGCCTCGCGCTTGCGCTCCTCGCTGACCCGGTAGTAGCCCTGCGTTGTTGCCAACTCCCGGTGATCCATGAGGACTTGGAGGACTTCCGGCTTGACGCCCGCGTCCGCGTGACGCTGGGCGAAGGAGTGCCGATAGGCATAGAGGAAGATCTTGGATCTGTCGAAGGGCAGCATCACCAGCTTCGGCTGGCCGTCCTCCTCGACCACGGCCGGGACCAGGAAGTCGGGCAGGGAATCGACCCAGGCCCGGTGGGGATCGCCGATCGTGGTGATCGACTTCTTGCCTTCCGGGTTGGCGACCGGGCTGGGCAGCAGCTTCAGCTCGGAGGCCGGGGTGTCGGGGAACCGGCGCCGCACCACCTCCTGCTGGGCGGTGATCACGGCCGCGGTCGCCTTCGAGACGGGCAGGGTCCGGCTCAGCCGGTAGGCCTTGTGGTTGTCATAGACCAGGGTGAGCTTGCTGTCCGGGTCCTTGCGCAGGCACTCCAGCCTCAGCGTGGCGATCTCGTCCGGGCGCCGGCCGGTGTCGATCAGCAGCTCGACGGCGATCCTGACCTCGCGGCTGCTGGACTTCTCCAGAAGGTCGAGGTTGTCGCAGAGCTGCCGCATCACCTCATCGGGCAGGTCCCGGCCGGCCTCGGTGTCCTCCGGCTCGTCCGGGATGTCCTGCAGGGACAGGCCGAAGCCGGCGGGCATGCCCTCCAGGGGCTGGCCAGGGCCGGTCAGGCCCAGGACGCGGACCCGGTTCGTGATCTGCCGGGCGTACCGGACGAGGTTGATCCGCGTGTAGGGGCTGATCTTGCCGGTCTCGGTCAGGAACGCGAGCCGGTTCAGGAAGTTCACCATGTCGGTACGGCCCAGGAGAACGGGCAGGTGGCCGCCATCGGGCCGCTGCAGCCGCAGGCTCTCCGACAGGGCCACGATGCCCGCGAGCATGTTCTGCATCGCATGGCGGACCGACTTCCCGCGCCGCCGGGGAAGCTCGTCGGTGGCCCAGATCTTCACCGCCTCGCGCAGAGGCCGCTGATGGATCTTGGTGAAGTCCAACGATCCGCTGTGGCCGAAGACTGCCAGGTCCCAGACGTCCTTGAGGGACTCGGTCTCCGGAGTGGCACCGAGCCGGCGCAGGGCCTTCTGCCCGCCCCGGACAATCATTCGGGAGTCCGGGGACATCCCGCCGGCCTTCATCGCCTCCTCGTCGAGCGGCTCCAGGCTCACCGCCCCGAGCACCCGCAACACGTCGGCGATCACCCGCAGCCTGTGGTCGGCGGTCTTCGCCCCGGCCAGGGTGCGGACCTGCAGGCAGTAGAGGAGCTCGGCCGCCAGCCGGTCGGGCAGGCCCCGCAGGCTGACCTCCCGGTCGACCGCGATCGCCGAGGTGGTCAGTTGCCAGGTGCGCTCGTCGCCGTCGAACCCGAGCCTCAGGTCCCTGCTCCGCCGGTTCTGGTGCGACGTGCAGTAGAGGAGCCGCCCGCTGTAGCGCAGCCGGTAACACGCGGCGACGCGGCACTCACCGAAGCCGGGCAGCGGCTGGACCGAGGGCCGGAGCACGAACTCCTCCAGGCCCAGGTTGAGGCGGCGGCGCTGGTAGAGGTGGGCGTCGCAGAGCTTGGAGAGCACGGAGTGCCAGGGCCGCTGGCACTCGCGGACCAAGCAGAGCTCCTGGCTGACGTTGCGGAACACCGGAGGCCGCGCGATCTTCATGAACTCCTCGGGGCTCAGCCCCGAGTCCCGGCGGCGGTTGAAGCAGCCCTCGCAGATCGGCCTGCCGAACTGGGTGCCCTTCGTGCAGTCGGGGACCTGGCAGTCGGGCATACCCAGGATCGGGTGGATCTTCGGCCAGACGATCACCCGCCTCTCCCAGTCCCAGCTCAGGAGGTTCAGGAATGTGGTGTCGAGCGCATCGATGAGCTCGTGGGTGCGCGGGTCCGGCTCCTGTGCGAGCAGCGGCCGTGGAGTCGCCATCAGCTCTCACCGCGCCAGTCGAAGGCCCGCGGCGAGGGAACCCGCTCGATCGCCTCCCGCAGCCGGGACTTGTCCGGGATCAGGTAAGGCTGGACCGAGGCCGGGTGCTTCTGCCCGAGCAGGGCCTGCACCTCGTCCGGGGAACCCCCGGAATCCGAGACGTTGCTGCCGAACGCGCGGCGGGCCATGTGCGGGCCGACGTTGCGGGTCAGCTTCGCACGCTTGGTGAGACGCTCGCAGAGGTCGCCGACCGCGTCCGGCGGCATCGGCGCACCCAGCGGCGCGCGGAACAGGTTCACCAGCAGGAAGTCGCTGCCGCCGGCCCCGAGGACCCGGAACCGCTCGTCGAAATACTGGTCGAAGGCTTGGACCACCAGGAAGTCCACGGGCATCGCCCACCGCTTCGTCGACTTCGACCACGCTCCGTTGGCGTTGTCCCGGCGCTGAACGTGGACGTGCGGCCCGGGGACATCGCAGCCGAGCGCCTTGGAGTCCGCCAGCAGGTGGCAGTCGGTGCGGTGAAGGCCGGCCACCTGTCCGCGCCGCAGTCCCACCCGGCCGAGCAGGAGCACGATCAGCCGGTCCCGGGCGTTGCGGCAGGCCAGGAACATGGCCACCATCTCCTCGTCCGAGGCTCGGTCGACTTCGGTCTCCGGTTCCTGGACCCGGTGGCGGACCGCGAGGCGATACGACAATCCGCTGTCCTCGCCCTGGGCCTCCAGCGGCAAGTCCCGGCTGTCGGCCAGCTCGTAGATCTGCCCCAGCACCGACCGCGGCGCCTCGCCGACCGACACCGCGTACGACAGCAGACCGCGCACTGCCGTCAGGACCCCGTTCACCCGGCGCTCGAACCGCGCCGGCTTGGCCCCCGGCCCAGGCACCACGGCCGCCGAGCCATCGGCCGGACGCGAGGGCGTGTGCTTCAGCCAGAGCATGAACAACCCCAGATGCGGCGCCGCCGCCGTCCACCGCCGCCCTGTCACCTGACACCAGCGCAGGTAGAGCGCGGCACCGCCCGCGTACGCCCTGGTCGTCAGCTCGGCCCGGCTCCGCCCGAGCCGCAGAAACCGAAGCCACTGGTCGGCCAACGGCACGACCTGAACGTCATCGTCAACGACCGTCCAGTACCTCACACCCGAGGGCAGAACCACAGGAAAGGCCCGCATATGCAACTCCATGATCAGGCGGTTTGTGCAACGACCCGCCACAGAGCCACACCCCCCGAGAACGAGTCCCCAAGGGTTCAACGACACCCCTCACACCACGTCACACCACACCGATTCAAACCCCAGAGAAGCCGCCGCTGCCCCGTCATGGAGCACTGCCTTCAGTGGGCCCTGGAGACCGGCGAGGACGCCGGCGTCTGGGGCGGCATGAGCGAGGCCGAGCGCCGGGCGATGAAGCGCCGCGCCTCCCGCAACCGCGCCCGCGCCACCTGACCGGCGCGACCCGACCCCCGCCCACGATCGACGGAGCCCGCTCAGGCGCCGTCAACCCCGGGCACCGCCGGCATGGCGATCCGGGGCCCGTGACACCCCACCCACCCACCCACCCACCCCCGAAGGGAACCCTCATGCGCAACCCCATGGACCTCCTCTACCTGCTCGGCATGGCCAGCCCGGTCATCGTCCTGCTCGTCGTCCTGCTCGCCCACTGACCGCCGTCGGTTGCTGTCGTTCGCCGCCGCGCCCGCCCCAGCACCATCCGGGGCCGGGCGCGGCGGTGTTCGTCGGTGCCCGACGCACCCACTGTCCCCTGCATCGCCGGACGAAGGAGATCCTCCGTGCTGACCATCACCACCACCCGCAGGCTCGACGCGCTGCGCCACCGCGCTGACCAGGCCGAGACCGCCCTCACCGACCACGCCCGCCGCCTGGAGATCAGTGAGGACAAGCGGCGCCGCCTGGCCAGCAACCTGGTCTCCGCGCTGAGCGACCTCACCGCGGTGCGGGCCGAGCTGACTGCGGCACGCGGCACCGCCGACGAGCTCCGCTCCGGCGCCGGCCTCCACCGCGAGGAGCTTGCGGAGGCCGGCGCCGGAGCGCAGCGCCTGCTCGCCACCCACGAGCGCACGGTCGCCGCACTGCTCGCCGAGCTGGAGCGGGCCCGCGCCGAGAAGCACGCCGCCGGTTGCCGGGGCGTCCCGGCCGAGCCCGGCACCACCACCGCGAAGAAGACGGAAGGGGCGCTCCGGTGAGCGACAGCGTGTACGTGAAGGACGACCAGGCGGCGCCGGCGGCGCAGCGGATCGTGCTGGCGACGTGGGAGAAGTGCCTCGCGGGCGCCGGCGCGGCGCTCGCGGTCGGCGTCTCCACCATCGGCCTGGTCGCCTCCTACAAGGCGGTCGAGGCCAAGGCCGCCATGCCGGTCGCCGAGGGCGGCTGGGGCTGGGAGGAGCCGTGGATGCTCCCGGTCGCGGTCGACCTGGCGATCCTGGCGTTCGGCATCGTCAACCTGCTGCTGATCCGCTGGGAGCGGGAGGCCGCCTGGGTGAAGTGGGTGCCGCGGGCGCTCACCGGCCTGACGATCTGGCTGAACTGGCAGGCCGGCGCGTCCGGCACCGCGGCCGCCGGGCACGCCGGCCTCGCGGCCCTCTGGGTGGTGTTCTCGGAGATCGCCGCTCACCTGTACGCCGGGCACATTGGCCGGCTGCGCGGCCGCCAGCGCATGGAGGGCGTCCGCTTCTCCCGCTGGCTGCTCTCCCCGCTCTCCACCACCCGCATCGCCCGGCAGATGAAGCTGTGGGAGATCCGCTCCTACGACACCGCGCTGCGCCTTCAGCAGGAGCGGATCGTCTACCGCGAGCTGCTCACCCAGCGTTACGGCAAGAAGTGGAAGAAGGAGGCCTCACGACAGGAGCTGATGCCCCTCACGCTCGCCCCCTACGGCATCACGGTGGAGGCGGCGCTGAACCGGCCCGCCGAGCGGATCGAGCGGGACGCCGTACGGGTGCACGAGGCTGAGGTACGGACGCGGGCGCTGGCCCTACGGATGGCCGAGGAGGAGGCTACGGAAGCCCTCGCCGCGGTCGAGCGCCAGGCCGCCATCGACTCCGCCAAGGCCCGCGCCGAAGCGGAGCGCCTCCTCGCCGAGGCCGAGCGGATCAGGGCGGAGCAGGAAGCCCGTACGGCCGCCGACGCGGTGGTACGGAACCACGAACTGACCCTCCAGCTCCAGAAGGCGAAGGCCGACGCGGACGCCGACCGGCTGCGCGCCGAGGCCGCCGCCGAGGCCGCGAAGGCCACCGCCCAGGCGGAGGCCGAGGCCGCCGAGATCCGCGCTCGTGCCGAAGAGGCGCAGCTCATGGCGCAGATCGAGCGCGACAAGCTGGAGCGTCAGGCGGCCGAGGACGCCCGTCTGGCCGAGCTGGAGACCAACCGCCAGCAGGCCGAGGCGGCGGCCGAGCAGGCCCGCCAGCAGGCCCTGGCCGACGCCGAGCAGGCCCGCCTGGCCGAGGCGAAGGCGCTGGCCGAGCAGGCCGCCGCCGAGGCCATCCGTAAGAAGGCGGAGGCGGAGCGGGAGGCGGCCGTAGCCCTGGAGGCCGCGTCCGTAACCCGGGCTCAGGCGGTCGTGACCGAGGCTGAGGCCGAGCGCCGCGCGGCCGAGGACAAGCGCCTCGCCGCGCTGGCCGAGGCCGAGGCCGCCGAGCTGGAGAAGGAGATGGCCGTAGCCCTGGAGGCGGCGGCCGTAGCCCACGAGTCCGCGACCCGTAGCCCGGCCGAGCGGCAGGCCCTGATCGTCGCTGACCTCATCGAGAAGTTCGGCGAAGAGGTCGTCACGCTCAGCTACATCGAGGATGCCCTCGGCGTTACCGGCGGCACCCGCCAGGACCGCCGTAACCGGGCCCGTCAGATCCTCGCCGAGCGCCGTACCCAGGCGGCCGAGGGCCGTGAGGGCTACGCCGACGCCGCGTGAGCCACGCCGGGCCCACGAGCTGATCCGCACCGGCTACCGGCCCTGACCGGCCCGAGCGGACAGCGCACCACAGGGAGCACGGCCTCTCCGGTGGCCACCAGGGCACTCGTCATGCCCTGGTGACCGCCGAAGGCGCCGCAGCGCCGAGCACCACTCTACGACCCGGCCATCCGGCCGGAGCCCGGGTCCGAAAACCCATCACCCCAGGTCAGTCGGCACATGCTGCCTGACCGCACGCTCTCGAAAGGAGAGCCGAACCATGGACCTCAATCAGCTGTTCACCAACTCCGGGATGCGGGGCTTCACCGCCGCCCAGCGCGACCAGCACCTGGAGGACGCCCGCCAGTACGGGCAGCTTGCCGACGTCGTCGAGCAGCGCCTGCGCAGCACGACGATCGACGGTGACCGCCTCATGGCCGGGCAGCGCCGGGCCCGGAAGGTCGCCGGGAAGCTGCGGAAGATGGAGAAGGCGTCCAAGCGGGCGGCAGGTGCGGCCGAGGCGCTGTACGCGGTGTACCTCAACGACGTGCTGGAGCTGCCCGGCCGCCGGGAGGCGGCCGAGGCCAAGCGCCTGGAGCGCAAGGACCGCCGGGCGCAGCGCAAGCAGGTCACGGCTGGTCAGACGGCCGCGTGGGCGGCGAAGTCGCTGCACAAGTCGGCCGCGCAGCTCGGGGGCCAGGTGCCGGTCGACTCGACCGTGCAGGTCGGGGCGGAGGCGGCCGAGCAGGCGCCGGTTTATCTGCCGCCGCAGCCGGCGCCGTTCGCTCAGGCGCCCGCCGCCGAGCCCGCGGCGCCCCCGTCGATCGCTGACTTCTTCCTGCGGAAGGAGGCCCGGTGACGACCGCCGCAGGGCCCGGCGGGAGCCGCCGGGCCCAGAACAAGGCGAAGCACTGGAACGCCAAGCAGGCCTCGGCGACGACGCCGGCGGACCGCGCGGCGGTGTGGTTCGACGCCTGCCGCACCCTCGCCGCGCAGGCCGAGAAGCAGGGCAGCGTCGAGCTGTTCCGCAAGCTCGAAGCGCAGCTGCACCAGTTCTTCCTCGACCACGCAGGGTGAAGTTCATCTTCATGTTCACCCGGCCCGGGACGCAGATCGCAGGGGCCAACGCGCGCTCGACGCGTGCGCGCGTGAGGCTCCCAAATCCGTGACTCTCTGTCAACCCTGAAAGGAGGCGTGCCGTGGACGAAAACGACGACGACAATGTGATCCACTTCCCCCGGATCGGGTACGCGCCGGCCCCGCCCGCTGCCCCCGAGCCGGCTACGCCGGAGCCGGAGCCGGTCCCCTTCGCACAGCCCGAGCCGGGCCGCCGGCGCTCCCCGATGGAGGTGCTGGCAGCCCTCGCGGTGCCCGCCACCGCGCCGGTGGCAGTGATCGAACCGGCACCCGCGCCGGTGCCCGGAGAGGTCCCGGCGGCGTTCCGCGCCGAGGCCGCACCGGGCCCGGAGGGCGAGGCGGCGCCGGGCCTGGGCGCCCTGTCGGCGGCCGCCGTTCTGGCGGTCGCCGTGGCGGCGCTGCGCGGGATCCACTCGGCCGTCACCGGCTGGCGGGCCAGCCGCGAGCAGCGCCAGGCGGTGAAGGACGCCGCCGGTGCAGACAGCGACGGCACTGGCAAGGAGAAGGAGTCCTCCCCGGGCAAGGGGAAGGGCAAGGACCGGGTGCAGCCCTCGCATGAGTGGGGCCGCCAGCAGCTGAACCGCTCGAGCGGTGCGGGCGGCGGGTCGCGCGGTGCAGGCGGCTCCGGCGGTGGACGGTCGGGCGGCTCCGGTTCCTCCGGCGGCTCGGGCGGTGGACGGTCGGGCGGCTCCGGCTCTTCCGGCGGTGGCCGTACGGGTGGGGCGGGAGGGTCCGGCAGCACCAGCGACCGGGGCAACGGCGGTTCGGCCGGTGCCGGCGGGTCCTCGGGGCAGAAGTCGAAGGGCCCCTCGGGTCCGGACGGCTCCAAGGGTACGGACGGTGCGGGCGGCCGGTCGAAGGGCGGCGACACCAGCGGTGGCCCCTCCAAGGGCGGCGATGGTGCTGGCGGCCGGTCCAAGGGCCCCTCCGCTTCGGACCGCTCCAAGGGTACGGACGGTGCGGGCGGCCGGTCGAAGGGCGGCGATGGCGCCGGTGGCCGGTCCAAGGGCGCGGGCGGTTCGGGCGGCACCGGCCCGGACAAGCCGCCGCAGCCCGGCAAGTGGGGGCCGGGTGCGGTCCGCAGGCCTTCTCAGGGCGGCGGATCCACCCTGGGCAAGGGCGGCGGCAAGCAGGGCGACAAGGGCACGAACGGTCCCGCCCAGGGGCCGGGTGCTCCGGGCGGGAAGGGCGGCGGCCGGGTGAAGGCCCCGGCCGGGGCGTCCGGCGCTACCGGGCAGGGCACCCTGCGCAAAGGCAAGAACAAGACCGCCGGCGGCCCGAACGGCGCCGCCGGTGCGCAGCCCGGCCCCGGGTCGCGCCGCCCGTCGAAGACGCGCGTGTCCGGTGCGGATCACGGCACCTGGGGCGGGGTCATGAGGGACAAGTGCCGGTGCCGCCGGTGCCGGCGGTTCCTCAAGCGCAAGGCACAGGGCCGGGTCACGCTGGGCGAGGCGATCAACAAGAGGGCTGCCGCCCGGCTCCGGGCCCGCCGCAAGAACTTCACCCCGGTCTGGAAGCCGCCGGTGCAGAACAAGAGGAAGAAGGGGAAGGGAGGCCCGGCCTCCGCCACGACGGGTAGCTCGTCCGCAGCCGCGGGCACGCCCACCACGGGCTCGTCCACCGGGCCGGGCGCGAAGAAGGGCGGGAAGAAGACGGGCGGCGGGCCCCGCGCCTGGTGGGGCAAGGCCCGCAGCCGGGCCCACGCCAAGGCGCAGGGCAACGCCGGACCCCCGCCGCCCGGCCCGACCGGGACCGGCTCCACCACCGGGTCGGGTCGGCAGTCGCCGTTCCAGTCGGCGGGGACGGCCGCCGCGGGCGGTGAGGAGATCACCGGGATCTGGGTGAACGGCCGCCCCGACGCCCGCACCCGCGCCCGGTACGCGAACGCGCCGGGCCTGGCCGCCACCGGCCCGGCCCCGCTCGGCGCGGCCCCCGAGAAGCACACCGCCCGCCCGGGCACGACCCGCCCGATCCCCATGCCGCCCGCACCCGCGGCGGCCACCCCCGCCACCGGCCCGGCGCCCGCACCGGTGCCGGCCACGTCACCCACGAGAGGAGGGTCCGTGTCGCTGCCCGCGCAGTCCCGCGGCGCCCAGGTGCAGGGCATGGACGCCCAGCACGAAACCGAGATCAGCTTCACCGAGGTCCTCGCCGCGATGGAGGTCCTGTCCGCCGACGGCTTCGCCACGCACGACCAGTGCGTGGTCCTGGCCGCCAAGGCGCAGCAGATCCGCCGCGCTCTGGACCAGCTGGCCGCCGACCTGGCGGTGCACCACAACGTCATCGGCACTCTGACGCAGGCCGCGATGGCCAAGCTGTCCGAGCAGATGGACCTGCTGGCCCGCAAGGCGCAGGAGATGCAGAGCGAGTCGCTGAACGCCGCCGAAGCGGCCGACAGCGCCGAGAACTCCGTCCGCGAGGCGTACCAGCCCTACGAGACGGCCACCATCGACGCCGGCCTGGCGGTGCCCAGCGCCCGCGTCCACAACGAGAGCTGAGAGGAGAACAGCCGATGACCGAGATCACCCACGTCCCCGGCGGCGAGGTCGCTGCCGGGGACGGCGGCGGCGCCGGGTTCCTGGCGCTGTCCGCGCGCACGGTGCGCCTGGCGGCCGCCGCCCTGGCGCTCAAGCACGAGATGGCCAAGCTGCAGCGGCACATGGAGGACAACGCCGGCACCGCCCGCCGGGTCTCCGAACTCGCCGGGCAGGCCGACGTCGACCAGCGCCACACCGCCATGATCGAGGAGGTCGGGCGGGCCTTCGACCAGGTGGCCACCGCCTCCGGCGAGCTGTCGCGCACCGCCGACCAGGTCGAGCAGGAGTCCCGGGCCTTCCGCGACGCCCACCAGGGCGAGTACCGCGGCATCTACGAAGTCAACCAGTCCTCGGCCTACCGGCAGCCCAAGCCCGGCTTCTTCCGCCGCTGACCACCCACCACCCAACGTCCCCTGTGGCCGCGCCCGAACCCCGGGCGCGGCCACACCTGCACCCGCCCCGATCACGAAGGAGGCCGGCCCCGTGGCCACCGCCCAGCACACCCCGCCCCCCACGACCGCGCGCACGGTGCCGGCCCACGTCATCCGACACCGTGCCACCACCGAGCGCCTCGCCCACGCCACCGCCGCCGTCGCCACCGCCATCGGCCCCCAGCTCGACGACGGCCCGTGGTCCCACCTCGGCGCCTGGGGTGCCCTCGGCGCCGGCTGCTGGTGGCTCTACCGCAAGGCCACCAGCAGCGACGGCGACGAGTTCGGCCTCCTGCGCTCATGCCAGCGGGCCCTGCCGCTGCTCGGCTACGCCGGCCTCTACACCGCAGGCGTCGTCCAGTCCGGCTCCTCCTGGTGGGAGCTCGCCGGGCCCGCGGCCTGGGGCGCCCTGATGGCCTGGTGGGCACCCATCACGCGCGCCGCCGGCCTCGTCCCCGAAGCCCTGCCGCCCGCCCCCGTCCCGCAGCAGCCCGCCGCCCCGCCCACACCGGCCGGGACGGTGTACGAGCCCGGCTACCCGGGCCTGCTCGCCCGGATGTGGGACACCGCCGGCCACGCCACCGGCACCCGCCTCACCGCCGTGAGGCAGTACGCCGACGACCGCCCGGACTTCCAGGCCGTCATCGTCGCGCAGCAGGGCAAGGTCGTCCCCAAGGTCGACGAGGCCAAGCTCGCCGGCACCTTCGACTTCCCGGCCGGCACCGTCACCCTCACCCCGATCAACGGCTCCGGGCCGGGCCGGATGCTGCTCACCGCCCGCCCCACCCTCGCCGCCGAAGAGCAGGCGTGGACGTTCGAACGGCTGTGGGCGGAGAAGGTCGCCGCCGACGGCGGCGCCGCCCCCGGCATGCACCTGGTCGACCACCGCACCGAGCCCAACCGGATCGTCGTGCGCGTCGAGGCCGCCGAGGGCCGCCTGGTCGAGCTGCCGCAGCGCCCGATCGCCCGCGCCCTCGGCATCAAGGACCACGACCTGGTCGTGGTGGAGACCGACGGCCTGGGCGACGGCGTCGTCTCCTTCTACGAGGAGCACCCGCTGATCGACATCCGCTGTGCCACCGTCGAGGACCTGACGATGGACGCGGACGGGCGGATCCAGCTCGGGCTGCGCCACGACGGCCGCCCGGCCCGCCTGCCGCTGTACGACCCGGCGCTGGGCGCGGTGACCGACCTGTTCGTCGGCGCGCCGGGTGCCGGCAAGTCGGTGACCCTCAACACGATCATCGCCTCCGAGCGGATCTCCGGCGTCGTGTCGATCGTCGCGGACGCGCAGGACGGTATGTCGCTGCCGGAGGCCAACGGCCGCGTCTACCACTTCGGGGCCGGGATCGCGGCGGTCGGTGCGACGCTGGCCGCCGTGTACGCGGTCGCCAAGTACCGGCAGAAGGTCAGCTCGGAGAACGGCTGGGGCGCGTTCGAGATCGGCAAGCCCTGGCGGCTGGTCAACCTCACCCTGGACGAGCTCAACCTGATCCTCGCTGCCGACGCGGATGTGCAGCCGGACTTCAAGAAGTGGGTCGTCGGCAACATCTCCGCCTTCCAGTCCACGGGGCGCAAGATGGGCAAGGGCATCCGCTTCGCCGCCCAGTCCATCCACCTGGAGGACCTGGGCGACAAGGACAAGATCCGCGCGAACGCAAAGAACGGCACCGTCTCGCTGGGCCGCACCAACAGCTCGACCACCCAGCACATGGCGGCCGACGGCGTCCTGCCGCCCGGCATGCGGATCGAGCCGATCCCGCGCTACTTCCGCGCCGCCGACGCGATCGACGCCGCGTTCAAGGGCGAGGAGGCAGCCCGCGGCCCAGTCACCGCCGGCGTCGCCTGGCTCATCCAGGGCGGCCAGCTCTACAAGGCCCGCACCTTCAAGGCCGTCAAGGAGGGCAAGACCTTCCCCGGCCTGATCGAGCTGTACGAGTCCGCGCCGATCCCGGTCCTCAGCCCGCAGGAGGACGCCATCTTCCAGGCCGAGTACGTCCGGGCCCTCGCCAAGGCCGAGCGGCTACTGCGCGGCGAGGCCGACGGGGAGGACGGCGACACGGTGTACGCACCGCCCCGGCCCGCCACCGCCCCGGCCGGAGCGGAGACGGGAGAGGACGAGGTGGACCCGCTGGACGCGGTGTTCGCCGAGGAGAGCGCGCCGGAGGCCGCCACCGTGCGCGAGAGCGTGCTCGACGTCCTCGCCGCGGCGGGCGAGCCGATGCAGGCCAAGGACATCCGCACGGCCGTCGCCGCGCGTGGCCTGCCCACCAAGACCGTCGCCAACGAGCTCACCGACCTCAAGGACCTCGGCCTGGTCGCCAAGGTCCGCCACGGCTGGTGGCAGATCGTCCCCCAGCCCGTCCGGCACTGACCGGCAACCACCACGACAGCGGGCCCGGCCGAATCGGCCGGGCCCGCTGCACACTCCCGAAGGAGCACTTCCGTGATCGTGTCCGTCTCCGGCGTCGTCCTGTTCGGCATCCTGCTGGTCGTCCTGGTCCGCAACGGCCGCGCCAGCATCGGCACCGCCGTCGTCGCCGTCCTGTTCGGGTTCCTGCTGGCCTCCACCGGCCTGGCCGAGCCGATCCGCTCCGCCCTGGACGGCGGCGCCCAGGTCACCAGCTCCGTGAAGCCCTGACCACCGCTCAGTCCGGGATCCACAGCGACCCGTCGTCCAGCACCCAGGCGTCGTAGATCCGGTTACCGATGATCACGCCGGTCACCGTCACCTCCACCGACTCGTCCGCGTCGAGCCACAGCACACCGTCCTCGTCGGTGAACGCGTCCCAGATCGTGCCGTCCTCGTCGACCACCGCGTCGAACTCCGTCACCCGCGGCCCGCTGTCCCACAACCAGCCCACAACGCCTCCCCTCCGGTCCGCACCAGCCTGACGCCCCACCAGGCCCCACCGGGCCGATTCCCACCACAACGCGCCCGCACTCCCGCCCCGGGATGCGGGCGCACCACTTCGGAAGGAACCCCGTGACCAACCACCTCATCATCGGCCGTACCGGCTCCGGCAAGACCTACCGCCTCCAGGAGCTCATCGCCGCCCACGCCGCCGACCCGACCACCGCCGTCTGGGCCATCACTCCCACCAAGGAGCTGGCCGGCGCCGACCGGCACACCGGCCCCGACGGCGCCCAGCAGCTGCTCACCGACCTGCTCGCCGAGGTCGACAAGCGTCACGCCACCGGCCGGGAGCACACCCCCACCGAGGCCGAGCCGCGCGTCCGCCTGGTCGTCGACCGGGTCGAACTCGTCCACGAGCTGCTGGGCGGTGACGAGTTCGGTCACCTGCTCAAGCGCCTGCTCGTCACCGGCCGCAAGGCCGCCGTCGACACCGTCCTCACCGCCTCCACCACCCACCTGGACGCCTGGCCCGTCGGCCTGCGCCTGCACTTCGACCTGCCCGGACACACCGAGATCCTCCCCGACCGCCGCCAAGCCGACGAGGACTGATCCCACCCTCTGACAGCCCGTCTCCCGGCCTCTCCGGGGGCCGCCGGACCCGCCCGCCACCGGGTGGGCCCGGCGGCCTCAGAAGGCGCCCGGCGCCGCGCACAGCACGCTTCCCCCCGCCCGCACCGCCGCCCCGAAGGAGCCCGCCGTGACCGGCAGCGACCGCACCCACGAGACCAGCCAGCCCCTCGACCCGCAGAAAGTCATCCTCCTGGAGAGCGGCTACGTGCCCGCCCTCGTCGACGGCGAGATCGTCGCCGTCTCCATGCGCGTGGACAACGGGGACACCACGTCCGTACCGGCGCTCGTCGACGGCCAGGCCGCCGCCGTCCCGGTCCACGACCCGATCGCTCACGTGAAGGCGATGACCGCCCAGCTCGCCGCCCACAACGCCGCGCGGGCCGCCCGGAGCACCGCCCCGGCGGCCGACCCGGGCCTGCCGCTCGCGGTGCGCCAGTACGTCCTCTACGGCTCGATCGCCTCGCTCGCCGCCGGCGGCGCGGTGTGGATGCTCGGCGCGGCCGTCGCCGAGGTCGCCCCGCACGCCGACCAGCTCGGCGACCTCCTCAAGTGGGCCGCCGTCCTGGTCGCCGCCGTGATGCTCGGCGTCGCCGGCCTGCTCGGCAAGCTCCGCTCCGTCGCGACCGGGACCTCCGGCGCGGGCGCGTCCGCGAGCGGCGACGGAGCCTCCGCGACCGGCACCGTCCTGGCCCTGGTCCACCGCACCCACCAGACCAGCATCGGCCGCCAGACCGCCTGGGGCCGCGGCGGCATCACCAACAACAACGGCTGACCGGCCGGTCCACCGGCCTCGCCGCCGGCCCGCACAGCGCCCGCCCCGCCGACCCCGGCCGGGCGGGCGCGGCGCGTCCGGAGACGGGACCGGCCGACCGGCCACCGACCAGACAGGAGACGCCGCCGTGCGCGCACCCGACCTCGACCCCACCGGCGAGCACCACGGCGGCCTGCCCACCTGGCCCTGGCGCTACGCCGACCCCGGCCTGCGCACCCGCCGCCAGCTGCGCGCCGAAGGCCTCCGGCCGGGCGGCCAGGAGCCCGCCGCACAGGTCGTGTGCAGGTACGGCAAGCGCATCGCCTACCTCTACCGCGCCGCCCAGGCGCTGCCGGTCCGGCCGATGACGCCGGGCCGCGCCGCCGCCCTGGACCGCGCGATGGCCGCCCGCCAGACCTGCCCGATCTGCCGCACCCGCTACGACCACTGCCTGCCGCTCAAGACCCTCGGCAGCTGCCTCCCGTGCTCCGAGCTCACCGACGCCGAGCGCGAGCAACTCACCGCCCTCACCGCCACCACGTCCTGACCCGCCCGCAGAAAGGCCACCACCATGAAGATGCGCCTGTTCGCCGGACCGCTCGCCGACGCCGTCGCCTTCGTCGCCCGTGCCCTGCCCGCGAAGCCGGCCGTGCCGGTCCTCGCCGGCATCCTGCTCGCCACCGACACCGACGGCCCGCACGTGTCCGCCTTCGACTACGAGGTCGCCGCGGCCACCCGCCTGGACGCCGAGATCGCCGGCGACGGCCGCGCCCTCGTCTCGGGGCGGCTGCTCAACGAGATCGCCAAGTCCCTGCCCAAGGACGCGGAGGTCGACATCGAGCTCACCGCCTCCCGGCTGCTCGTCACCTCCGGCGCCGCCCGCTTCACCCTGCCCACCCTGCCGGTCGAGGAGTACCCGGCCCTTCCGGCCGCCCCGGACACGGTGTTCACCGTCACCGCCGACGACTTCGCCGACGCGACCGCGCAGGCGTTCATCGCCGCCGGCCGCGACGACTCCACCCCCGCCATGACCGGCATCCAGCTCCAGCTGAACGGCGACGTGCTGACCCTGGCCGCCACCGACCGCTACCGCTTCGGCGTCCGCGACCTCACCGTCCACCCCACCGGCACCGTCCCCGCCGCGAGCAAGGCCGCCCCCAAGACCAAGGGCAAGGCCGCGCAGGACCAGGCCACCGACGCCGAGGCTCAGCGCCGGGCCGCGTTCACCGCGCTGGTGCCGGCCGCCTCGCTGGCCGACGCCGCCAAGGCCCTCGCGGGCGAGCACCCGCTGCGCGCCGGCTGGTCACAGGGACAGCTCGTGCTCGCCGCCGGCCGCCGCACCTTCCTGTGCCGTCTGCTGGAGGGCTACGAGTTCCCCCGCTTCGTCGGCATGCTCCCCGACCTCGCGGACGCCGAGGTGACCATCACCGTCGACACCGCCCACGCCGCCGACGCCATCAAGCGCGTCGCCCTGGTCGCCGCCGCCAACACCCCGATCCGCCTGGTCGCCGACGGCCAGCACCTGCGCCTGGAGGCGGGAAGCGGCGACGACGCCCAGGCCACCGAGCGCATCCCCGCCCAGTTCGAAGGCACCGTCAGCGACGGTCTCACCATCGCGTTCAACCCCGGCTTCCTGGCCGACGCGCTGCGCGCCATCGCCGCCCCCGAGGTCCGCATCGGCATCACGGAGCCGACTAAGCCCGCCGCCCTCGCCGGGGCCGGCGGCGACAGCACCGACCTGGAATACCGGCACACCCTGATGCCGGTCCGGCTCAGCTCCTGACCCGCCCGGCCGGCCCGCCCCGCACTCGGGCGCACCGGCCGCCTGTTCACCGATCCGCTCACCCTGCCGAGGAGCCCCAGCCCATGACCACCCACGCCCCCGACCAGCCCGCCGGCCACGACGACGACGGCGACCTGGTCTTTCCCACGCTCGGCCCGGTGCCCCCGCTCGGCCCGGACGAGCCCAACGAGCGGCCGGACCTGATCTGGCACCCCGAGCCGCGCCGCCGACTGCGCAACATCGTGCCGCTGCTCGACCGCTACCCGTACCTCACCGACGCTGGGTTCGGCCTGGCCGCCCTCGGCGTCCTGGCCTCCGTTGTCCTCCTGGTCCTCGCGGTCGGCCCGTACGTCCTGGCCACCGGGCACTGGCTCCTCGACCCGGCCAACGTTGCCACCCCGGCAGCCCAGGTCTGGCACACCGTCGACGATCCGATCCACCGCAGCCTCGCCGAACGGGGGCAGGGCCTGCCCGCCGGACCCGCCACCCTCTACACCGCCTGGGCCGCGACCGGCCTGCTGATCCTGTGGCGGGGCCTGCGCACCGCAGGCTCCGCTGGGGCGCAGCTCGGCGCGGTCACGTTCGGCGCCGTGACCGCCGTCATGGTGTGGGACGGCACTCCCGGGCCGGGGCGGCCGGTCGCGGCCGGCCTGGCCGCGCTGCTGTGGGCCGCGCTGGTGGCGCTCGCGCTGACCGGGTCGTGGATCACCACCCACACCACGGTCGTCAACGAGGTCACCGTCGAGCCGTCCCCCGCGTCGGACATCTCGGTGGCCGCCCCCGAGCCGGTGCCGGTCACCATCCAGGTCACCGTCCCCGAGCCCCGCATCGAAACGGTCCTGGTCGTCGACCGGGACGGCCGGCGCACCAGCCGCCCCGACGACCACTGACCGCCCCCGAGGTGGCGGCCCGGGAGGGGCCGCCACCCGGGCGACCGAACCTGCCGAGCACCGCTACTTGAAGGAGAACCCGTGTCCTGGGGGATGTCCCGTGACGCACAGATCGCCGCCCTCTACGAGAAGCTCCACGCCCGCTCCGCGACCCTGTCCGGCCTCACCCCCGGCACCACCTCGCACGCCGGACTCCAGGCCGAATGCGACGCCATCTACGCCGAGATACGGCGCCTGGAGGCCTCCACCAGCATCTCGCCGAAGGCTGTCCTCATCGCGGCCGCCGTGCTTCTGCTGATCGTCTGGAGCGCCCTCCACTGATCTCCGGGCATTCACGCTGCCCACCACGACGCCCGCCGTACCCGGCCAGCCAGGCCGGGGCCGCGGGCGTCGTGGTGCGCGGCGCGGCCGTCCGGCCGAACCATCCCGGCGAGATCGCTCGCACCCTCCTGACCGGAAGGACACCCCGATGGCCACCAACGAGAGCACTCCGGCCGAACCGCAGCACCGGATGGACCTGCGCGACCTCGAACCCCTCGCCGCACGGTGGGCGGCCAGGCGCGACGGCCGACCCATGCCGTCCCTGGACCAGGCCAGCCGCCAGGCCCTCATCCGCACCCTCACCGAAGCCGCGGCCCGAGGCGCCGGCGCCAACCCCGAGATGGCCCGCCGCGCCCAGGCCCGCGCTGACGAGCTGCGCGCGGGCCTGGACTGACCGCCGTCCCGGGCACTGACGCTGCCCACCGGCCCGCGCCCCGCCCCCGGCATCCAGCCGGATCGGCGGGGCGCTCCGGTGCGCGGCGCGGCCGCCCGGCCGGCACCGACCACGGGAGGACACCGTGAACACCGACACCACCCCGCCCACCCAGCCCGTCCACGCGCCCTTTGCCCGCCCCGAGCGCGTCTTCCTCGCGGAGAGCGTCGCGGACGGCGCGTCCGACTGGGAGCTGGCCCGCTTCGCCCTCTCCGAGCGGAGCTTCGCCGGCTACCACGACGACCCGCGCGCCGAGGAGGGCCGGCGCCTCGCCGACAAGCTCACCGCCGAGGAGGCCGAGCGGGTCGACCGATTCCTCGCGGCGGGCGTCCACGACAGCCAGCGCCTGGACGCCCTCGCCGCCGCCGGCCCGTCCCTCACCGGGGATGACCGGGCCTGGGTGCTCGACCAACTGCGCCTGGCCTGGCAGCGCCTGGACCGCCTCCACGACGCGATCGACCACTCCGGCAGCATGATGGCCACCACCTACGCCGCCGGCTCCGTCGACTACGTGCGGTGGTCCCGCAAGCCCGAGGCGATCACCGGCCACCGCCCCGCCCGCACCGCTGCGCACCGGCCCGGTGCCTGATGGCCGCCGAGCTCGCCATCGCCCTGGTCGGGGTCGTCGGCACCCTCGCCGGCACCCTGACCGTCACCGCGCTCCAGCACCGTGCCGCCCGCGCCGAGCGGACCGAGCGCACTGCCCAGGACCGGCGCCGCGAACTCGTCCAGGCCGTCACCGCCCTGGTGACCGCGCTCGCCGCGCACCGCCGCGCCATGTGGGCCCGCGAGCGACTGCGCCTGACCGGCGCCGATGACGCCGTGTACGCCGAGGCCCGCAGCGAGAGCCACCGCACCCGCTCCGACATCACCGCCCCGCTCGTCACCCTCTCCATCCTCGCCCCCGGCCTCGCCCCCGCCGCGGAAGAGGCCGCCCACGCCACCTACGCCATGCGCGCAGCCGCCGACCACAGCGCCCTCGACCAGGCCCGCACCGAAGCCGCCGCCACCAGCGAGCGCCTGGTCGCCGCCGCCGCCGAGCAACTGGCCTGACCCACCAGCCCGTGCCCCCACCCGGCTCTCCGCCGCTTCGCCCCAGGTGCCACCCCGGCCCTGGGGCGAAGCGGCGGAGAGCCGCACACTCGCCACCGACGGAGGAACCCGCCGTGAAGACCACCGCCCGCACGGACCGCGCCGCCCGCTTCGCCTCTTCCTACGCCCTGCTGCGCGCCGCAGCGGACATCGGGGACCACCTCGTGCAGTCGGATTTCTGTGCCCGCACCAAGGGCGCCACCGACGACGCTCCCGCCGTCGGCGACGACGGCACCGTCCACGGCACGAAGGCCGGCCGAAAGGCGTGCGCGGTTCACTGCCTGACCTACTCCGCCACCCAGGCCGCGGCCCTTCTCCTGGGCTCCCGCGCGTTCGGCCTGCGCCTGCGCCCCCGGCACCTCGCCGCCGCGCTCGCCATCTCGGGACTCACCCACTACGCCATTGATCGAAGGGTTTCGGGCGGGCTGCTGGAGCGGTTCGCCGAGGCCACCGGCAAAGGCAACTTCTACCGCCTGGCCGACCACGGCATCAACGGCGCGGCGCGGATGGACGCCGCCGTCCACCACGGCTTCGAGACCATCGCCGCCGCCGTCCTCTCCCACTGACACCCGCCCACCGAAGGGATCGCCCATGCTCTCCACCCAGTCCTCCGCCCTCGACAACGTCCTGACACCGGCCGAACCCGGCGACCTGGTCGTCATGATCGGGGCCAGTGGCTCGGGCAAGTCGACCCTGCTGCGCCACCTCCCGCCCACCCAGGTCATCAGCCTGGACAGCCTGCGCGCCGTCGTCGCGGACTCGGCCGGCCAGCAGGAGGCGACCGCCGACGCCGTCCTGCTGCAGAACCAGATCCTCGCCATGAGGCTGCGACGTGGCCTAACGACCTGGGTGGACAACACGTCGGCCGAGGCACACCACAGGGCGCAGCTGGTCGAGCTCGGCCACCAGCACGGCCGCCGTGTGGTGGCGACGTGGGTGGACACGCCACTGCCGGTGTGTCTGGCCAGGAACGCGCAGCGGCCGGCCGAGCGGCGGGTGCCGGAGGACATCATGCGCTGGCAGCACCGCATGGTCCGCTCCGCCCGCGAGCTGCTCGCCGGCGAAGGGTTCGACGAGATCCGACTGCACCGCTTCTCCGGGTCCTGACGCTGCCCACCAGCGCCCGCCCCGCCACCGGCACCCAGCCGGATCGGCGGGGCGCTCTGGTGCGCGGCGCGGCCACCCGGCCGAGCCCCGCACCGCAACCACGGAGCCACCCCAGATGATCTCCTCCCCCGACCTGGCCGCCCTGCGTGCCGCAGCGCAGCGCGAGATCGAGCGGCACGCCGACCGGCCGCTGCCCGGCACCTGGCGCCTGGTCTGCCTGGACGACCTGCCCGCCATCGCCCCGGCCTGCGACCAGGACCACCTCAGCCGCGCCCCGATCCATCCCGGCGTCGACGGCCTGTACGACTGCTGCCCCCAGCCGTGGATCCGCGTCGGCGTCCCCCAGGTCGCCGACCTCCTCCTGGCCCTCCTCAACCAGCCGGCCCCCACCCCGGCCGACGCCGCCGGGCCGGAGCCGGCGAGCGACGACCCCACCGGTGCCTGGATCTGACCTCCCCACACCCCGCGCACCACCCACCGGAAGGACACCCCCGATGACCGACACCGCCCGCACCCGCATGCTCGCCACCGCCCTGGACACCGCCGACAGCGCCGCCACCGTCGTCGCCGGAGCCGCCGCCGGCCTCGCCACCTACCGGGCCCTCGCCCACCGGCCGATGGAAACCCGCCTCACCCTCACCGCCGCCGCCGGCGCCCTCGCCCTGTGCCTCGCCGACCAGGCCACCACCCTGCTGCGCCGCCCCCTGCGCGGCCGCCTCGGCCTGCCCGCCTACGGCTGCACCGTCCCGGCGACCGCTTCCCCGGCGACGTCCCCCTCGTTGGCCCAGCTCACGACCGAGGCCGCCGCCGACGCCGCGCACCGCGCCGCCACCTGCGCCCACGCCCTCGACCACGGCTCCGGCAGTCTCACCCAGGCCGCCAACTGGGTCGGCGCGAGCGACGGCAGCGCCACCTGCGGGCTCACGCCGGACGCCCACTTGCTGTGCCTGCCCGCCCCCACCGACCGCTACGGCACGGGCGCCCGCACCTACTACCTGGTCGCCGACGGCGAGCGCCCGATCGAGGTCCACACCCTCGCCGAACTCGTCGCTCTCCTGGACCGCCTCGCCGAGGCCGGCACCCTCGACCCGGACACCGCCGACGCCGACGCCGACCAGGCCGAGCACTACCGCGACGAGGACCAGTACGGCGACCCGGACGACCACCGCGACCTGGACGACGAGGACGACCAGGACCCCGAAGCCCGCGAGGTCCTCTTCGTCGGCGGCTACTCGGAGGAGCCGCCCTTCTAACACCCGCTGCGCCCGACGAACCCGGCAGCGCCCCGGTCCGGTCCCACCAGCGGGGCCGGACCGCGCTGCTCCCCATTAACACTTCCACCGCCGACCCGGAGGACCGCATGCCCCGCACCGTCATCGCCCCCAGCCCCGACAGCCCCGCCAGCCAGGCCGTCGGCCTGGACCTGGACGGCACACTCACCCAGCCCGGACCCTGGCTCGGCGGCCGCATCGGCCTGCCACAGCCCGGAGCGATCGAAGCGCTGCGCCTGCTCGCCGCGCACAGGGCGGTGTTCGTCTACACGGCGCGGGGAAGCCGGTGGTTGCCTGAGGTGGCTGACTGGGTGACCTGGTACTCCGGCCTGGCGGCGTTCGTCGACCCGGATCCTGAGCGGGCGTACTACACCGTGGTGGGCGGTCCGATCCTCGTCACCAACACCAAGCTCGGCGCGGCCGCGTACGTCGACGACCGCGCTGTTCACCACGCCGGCGACTGGACCGCCACCCTCGCCACCGTCAGCCGAGCGATCGGCCTGGACCGTACGGATGTCTTCGCCTCTGCCTGATCTTTGACACGGTGAAGGGGCCGCCCCTCGGGCGGGCCCTTCTGTGTTTCCGGGCCCCATGGGCCGACCAAGATCATTCTTGCCCAATTGTACAAGAATGATCTTGGTCGGTTGGGTGCCGGTGCCAGAGGACCACTCATCAGGGGGCTACCCGGAGGGCCCTCCCTTCGGCGGCGGCGTCGGTGGTTATGGTCCCTGCATGACCGAAACGACACCGGCGCCCCTCCTCGGCGCCCCAGACCTGCCAGCCCCGCGAGCCGGCGAGGCGTACATCATCGCCATGTGCAACCAGAAGGGCGGCGTCGGCAAGACGACGACCACCATCAACCTGGCCGGCGCCCTCGCCGAGCACGGACGGCGCGTCCTGATCGTCGACTGCGACCCGCAGGGCAATGCCACCATGGCGTGCAAGGTGGCGTTGCTGGACGAGGACAAGGGCCCCACTCAGGCCACCGTGCTCCTGGAGATGGGCGACCCGCGACCCATCATCGCCGAGACCAAGGTGGCGAACATCCACGTCCTGCCCGCCAGCATGGACATGTGCTTCCTGCCGTCCCGGATGCGCGAATCAGGCGTCAGTGTCAGCCTGTATCGCCGGATGCTGTCCCACGTGCTCCACCTCTACGACGTCATCCTGCTCGACCTGCGCCCGGCCCTGGACACCGACACCGACGCGCAGACCGCCGCCGCCAACGGGGCGATCATCCTGGTGGACGTGGACGAGTGGGCCATGAAGGCCGTCAAAATGCAGCAGGCACAGCACATCGCCGTCATGCGCAGGGCCGAGCGCCCCGACCACGACCTCACGATTCTCGGCCTGGTCATCGGGCGCATCGTCAAGCCGATGGGCGACATCGACACCAAGATCTACCGGCAACTCCAGAATCACCCGCGGATCCGCTGCATCGGCGAGGTGCCCATCCGGTCGACCGACCTCAAGGAGTCCCGCGCCGTCGGCCTGCCGGTCATCCAGCACCGGCCCCGCACGGACACCGCCGGCTTCTTCCGCACCATCGCCGTCAACGCCGGACTGGTGAGGGCGGCATGAGCGGCGAATACGAGATCGACGGGTGGGACGACGACGACGCCACCGAGGCCGCCGTCAAGAGCCTGGAGAGCACCTCCCATCGCGCCACTGAGGAGCGCCGGTCCGCAGCCGACCAGGAAGTGGCCGAGCGCATCAAGAAGGCCGTCGACGCCGCCCGTCCCGGCCTCGACAAGGTCCCCGACCCGGTCGAGCCCTCCGGCGACGGCGACCTGACCCCGGAAGAAGAGGAGCGCCTGGCTGCCTGCGTCGCGGGCGTCGAGCTGCTGTCCACCGCCTACTGGGTGGCGGGCAAGTCCCTGGACACCATGGCGGTCGGCCGGCTGTTCCGCCGACTCCCGCACAAGCTGGACCCGACCCGCTGCTACGCCACGATCGAGGAGTGGGCGAACGTCGAGCACGGCATCAAGCAGTCACGGGCCAGCAAGCTGCGCGCCGGGTGGGAGCTCGGTGAGGTCCTCAATGCCAGCGGCCACAGGGCCCCCGAGGGGCAGGTCCGCGAGCTGGTGCCGCTCAAGAACCGGCACGGCCTCATGACCGCCGTGGGCGTCTACCAGCTGGTGGTCGACGCGGTCGGCGCCGACAAGGTCACCGCCGAACGCATCCGCGAGACCGTGAAGCTGTTGCCCGGCGATCTGGCCCTCAGCGACGAGGACGACCCGCAGATCATTGCCCAGACCCTGAACAGCGCGATCGAGTCGGCGGAGCCTTCGCAGCCGAAGCCGTCCGCAGCCCTGCCAGCCGAGCTCAAGCGGGACGTCGACCGCCGGGCCGTCGCCCTCGCCGACCGGCTCGACCGCGGGCGTATCGACCGCCAGGTGGTCCTCGCCCACCTGCTCGCGGCGTTCGCGGACGAGGGCGACAGCAGGGTGTTCGACGCGGTCTTCGACCGGATGAAGAAGACTGCCAGCTGAGCACAGCACGAAGAGAGCGCCCGGCCAATTGTGGTGGCCGGGCGCCCTCTTGCTTACGGACCGCACCCTACCCGAGCCCCCCGACGGCTGCGCTCACGCCCACCGCGCCTGCCCCGCCACTTCTACGGCGGGAGCGGCCGACTGGTCGAGATCATGCGCGGATGGGCGGCCGCACTCGGTCCGGGGCGAGGGCGAGTCATCAGCATGTGAGTACCGCGTCACGCACTACGTAGATGCCGTCGCTTGGTGACGGGCGCTGCTTGTTCGAGGGCGTGCTGGAGTTCGTCGCGGGTCATGGTGGAGCGGTGGGGGATGTCGAGGTCGGTGGCGCGCCGGTAGAGCTCGGTCTTGGTGAGCTCGGAGAGCTGCTGCTTGCCGGTGGCGCTGGCGCGCTTGGCCGGCTTCTTGTGCGGGGTGGCCTTAGCCGAGGTGGTCTTCTTGTCGCCGGTGGGCTTGGGCGTGCCGGCGGCGCGGGATGACGTGGCCCGGCGTCCGGCGGGCTTCTTCGTCTCCGGGGCGGGTTCGGTCTCGGGGCTCTGGCGGGCGGTGTCGAGGCTGCGGCGCAGGGCGTCCATGAGGTCGACGACGTTGGTGGCCTCGGGGGCCGGGCCGCTGGAGACGGCGCTCTCGCGGCCGGCGAGTTTGTCCTGGATGAGGGTCTTGACCTGGTCCTCGTAGGTGTCGTGCCACTCGTCGGGTTTCCAGTCGAGGGCGAGCATGCCGATGAGCTGTTCGGCGGTCTTGACCTCCTGGGTGGACAGGTCGGTCTTCTCGGGGAGATTGTCGATCTCGGTGCGGGGGT
The DNA here is from genome assembly GCF_044540385.1 of Kitasatospora sp. NPDC086009. NCBI lineage: Bacteria > Bacillati > Actinomycetota > Actinomycetes > Kitasatosporales > Streptomycetaceae > Kitasatospora > Kitasatospora sp. NPDC086009. The sequence goes on along the minus strand of NZ_JBITSA010000023.1, from coordinate 30,569 downwards.
CGCGGACCTCGTCGGCGAAGTGCATGGTGTGCAGCTCCAGCAGGCCGCCATGGGAGCGGATGGCGGTGAGGTACTCCTTGCCGCGCATAGCGAACATCGCCAGGCCGGCCTTGCCCGCGTGGTCGAGCGCCTCGACGAGGAGGGCGTAGACCTTCTGGTACTCCCTGCCCTTGGGGCCGAGGTAGTAGGTCTTGTCGAAGAAGATCGGGTCCACCTGGTCGAGGTCGACGAAGCCGGCGATGTCGATGGTGCGCGAGCGGCCGGGGGAGAGCTGCTCCAACTCGTCGGGCTCGACGACCACGTACTCGCCGGCGGTGACCTCGTAGCCCTTGACGATCTCCTCGTACCCGACCTCCTGGCCGGTGCGCTCGTTGACCCGCTTGTTGCGCACCCGGTCGGAGGTGCCGCGTTGCAGCTGGTGGAAGCGCACGTCGTGGGACTGCGTCGCGGTGTACAGGGAGACGGGCACGGTGACCAGGCCGAAGGTCAGCACCCCGGTCCACACCGGTCGAGCCATGACTTCCTCCTCGCACGTGGCCGAGCATCGCGGTTCGCCGCCCGCTGATGGGCGCGGGTCCAGCCAGCGTCGCCGCCGCCTCGCCGGCGCGCACGCGGAGTGGGCCCGTCTGGCGCCACGGCAGCGCCAGCGGCGCAGCGCGGCGGTGCGCGCGGGAGCATGGAGGGGTGAGTGCTGCCAGCCCCCGCTACCGGGCCGAGGACGTCGTCGAGGAGATCGCCCGGCCGGGTCGGCGCCTGCTCGTGGTGGCCGTGGGCGAGGAGGCCTACCTGGTGCGACGGCTCGACGCGCCGGCACCCGGGCGGCCGGGCTTGGAGCCGCGGGAGAGCGCGTGGGCGCACGCCGGGTGCGAGGCCGCCACCCGTGCGGTCGGGCACCTCGACGAGCCGGCCTCCCGGCGGAGAGTGGACTGACTCGCTCACCCGACGCCAGGCCCGGCCGCGTCCCCGCTGGCGCGAGGCCGTCCGGGGCCCGTTCGGGCTTTCGCTGTCGTGCTGGTGACCGAGGTCGCTGCCGTTCGTCGAACGGGTGAGCGCCCCGACCAGGGCGTGCGGAGATGCCCTTCTTCACACGGCCCGGTACGTACACCCCCACGGCGCCGAGCCGGCAAGGGCATCGCCCGCCGGGGCGGCCGGCCGTACACACCGGCCGTCCCGATCCAAGCCGAGCACGCGGAAGGCCGTCACCCCGCGCGCAGGGTGACGGCCTTCCGCGCTGCTCAGAAGCCGGGTACTGGGAGCCGCCCGGGGCGATGAAGCAGGCGCCCAGGTTGTCGTTCGGGTTGAGGTAGACCAGCGCGGTGAACCACGCCGCGGCCGCCTTCAGGTCGTTGCGGCGCAGCAGGGCGGCGTAGCAGTAGAGGATGCCGGGGGGCAGGGCGTCGGTGAACGGCCAGGGCAGGGACTGCTGGAGGGCGCACACCCCGGCGCAGGCCCACTCCTGCGCGGCGTCCGGCTTGCCGGGCACTTCGTCCTGGCCGTCCTTGTCGTTGAGGCCGTCTTCGTCGTCGTCTTGGTGGAGGCCGGCGACTACGTGGGCGAGGGTGGCCTAGGCGTCCAGGTGCGGTCGTTAGAGCTCCTTCCCGGGCGTGGGCGGCTCTGCGGCGCCGAGCTGCCATCGCCCCTATGTCGAGGAGCGACACTCAGGTGTATTACCCTATGTCGAGACACGCCAGAGCCCTGACTGTCACATCCAACATGGCGTTGCGAGGCATTGCGACAGCTCGACACCCACATCACCACCGGAGGCGGTAGACATGAAGATCAAAGTGACGATGGCGACGGCGAAAGTCTTGCGCTTGTTCGTCGAAGAACCAACGGCCGAGCGGTACGGCTGGGAGATCATGCAGGCCACCGCGCTGGGGAGCGGCAGCCTGTACCCGATCCTGGCCCGCTTGGAGCGGGAAGGGGTCATCGCCGGCGCGCAGGAGGACATCGACCCGAAGGCCGAGGGACGGCCCGCGCGTCGCTTCTACACGATCACGGGCGAGGGGCTGCGGATCGCCCGCCAAGCCCTCGCCGAGCTTCACGAAATCACCCGGGTGCCCGGCACTACCTGGCAGCCCGGCCTGTCTCCACAGGGAGGATGAATGAGCAAGTTCCAGGGGGGCGTGGCCGATCGCCTGCTCGGCTCGGGGTACTCGGGCATGCCGCAGTTCGTAGACAGCGAGCACGCAGGGCAGCCAGGTGCGGGCCTGTTGGGCCTGCTCCACGAGCTCGCCGCGGTACCCGTGAGCGAATGGATCGTGGCCCTGGTCTGCGCAGTGATCGCGGCCATCGCCTACGAGTTGACCATCAAGGTCCTCAAGGGGACCAAACAGGTCACTCTGATGCTGCCGGTTTTGCTGCTGAGACTGACCCGGCTGACGACGAGCCGCCAGAAGTTCCGCCTGCTGTACGAGCGGCAGTGGTACCCGGACCTGCACAACCTCCTCACCGACACCCACCACACCGCGTTCGCCCGCTACCTCAAGGGCCTGCAGTTCTCGCTCGCCCTAGTGCTCGGCGGTGCGATCCGTGCGGCCCGGCAGACACAGACCCCGGCGCAACCGACACGCCGCCGGTTCGAGCGCCTTAGGTCGTGGACGGTGCTGACCAACATCACCACCGCCTCCGTCTCCCTGGTGCACACCGTGGCGAAGGAGACCGGCGTCGGTATCCCCTACATCGTGGGAGGACTCGGCGTAGCGGTCTCCTTCTGCGGGTTCGGCATCGGGGTGGTGATCTGGCTGCGAGACCGACGACGGCCGCAGCAGCGCAAGCAGCAACCGTAGAGCCTGGCCATCGAGGCCCGCTGGGTAGCACCGGGCGGGCCTCCGCGTGTTCCCGGCGGGAGCGTACCGCCTTCAATGTGGCCGAGCATCGCGGTTCGCCGCGCGCTGTTTGGCGCGGGTCCAGCCAGTGCCGCCGCCTCGTCGGCACGCACGCGGAGTGGGCCCGTCCGGCGCCACGGCAGCGCCGCGGCGCACTGCGCCGGTGCGCGCGGGAGCATGGAGGGGTGACCGCCGCCAGCCGCCGTTACCGGGCCGAGGACGTTGTCGAGGAGACCGGCCGGCCGGGTCGGCGGCTGCTGGTCGTGGCCGTGGGGGAGGAGGCGTACCTGGTGCGGCGTCTCGACCCGTCGGTTCCGGGGCGGCCGGATCTGGAGCCCAGGGAGAGCGCGTGGGCGCACGCGGGATGCGAGGCGGCCACCAGGCCGGTCGGGCTCCACGCCGACCGGCCCGGCCTGCGGGGAGCGGACTGAAGGGAAGGGCGCAACCGCGGGCCGCTCCCAAGAGCGGGGAGCGGCCTGGGGCGGCCTCACGACTGGGCGTAGCCGCCCCGGACCGCCCAGGCGGTCGGGCGGGTGAATACTCCGGTACTTCGGTGCGGGCGGCTTCCCGCCGGTCATAGGGTGGTCATGCCAACCGCACGGGGAGTTCGAGGGAGCCGCCCGATCGCCATGTCCGAGCACGAGTACGCCTTCACCGTCACCGCTCACGACAGCCTGGCCGGGCCGGTCCTGGAGTGCTGTGGAGAGTTGGACTTCGACGAGGCTCCGGTGCTGAACAGGGCCCTGCATCGAGCCCTCGCCGGGCGGCCGGTGCCGCCGATGCTGCTGGTCGACCTGGGCGCTGTGACGTTCATGGACTCCACCGGCCTCAACGCCCTGCTGGTCGCCCGCCGAGAGGCCGCCCGTCAGGGCACCGTGGTCCGTCTCGCCCGCCCCTCCCACGCTGTGGCTCGCGTGCTGGAGATGACCGGCGCCGACAGGGTCTTCCCCGTCGAGCAGGACGTGCCGCCGGCCTCTCTCGCTGACTGACCGTGCGAGAGCCGGGCCGGCAAGCGGGTCGGCCGGGTGCCGTTCGCTTCAGCGGCCCGCGGAGACCGTCGTCGGCGGACCGGCCCCATCAGTCCTGCCCACGGTGGACCAGTCCGGTGGGAGAGCTTCAGCGGACGTGGTTGAGGAACGCGCGGGAGCCGTCGTGGAAGTCGATGGTGGCTCCGTGTCCGACGGCGGGCGGGGTGGGCCGGGCGGAGTAGAGGTCCACGGAGGCGATCTCACCCGGATCCTGGGCGAGCAGCTGCGCGACGAGGGCCCGCTCGACGGTGGCGACGTCGTTCGTCAGCGCCGGAATCTCCATGGCCGGCGGCTTCTCGCCCAGGACCGGCGCCCGCTCGTCGCTCTCGGCGCCCCAGGTCTCGCCCGGGGCGCTCATGAGGGCGACCTGCCACTTCGATGTGCGGCCTTCGGCCTCGATGACGACGCCGAAGGGGTGGCGGGTGTGGCCGGCGTCGGCGAAGGCCTTCGCTGAGACCCCTGGCAGGGAGGCCGCGGCGTCGAGGAGCAGCTGCTGGACGCGGGCAGGGCGCATGGGGGTGTCCTTCGGTGGGGGTGGCGTCACGCTACCGGCCGCGACCGCCGGCGGGTGCCGGGCGGGCGTGTAGCTGACGTTTGATCACTCCGGCAGCTTATCGAACAATAGTTCTATGACGTCCGCTGTGCCGTTCTCCCGTCCCGTCCGCTCGCCTGAGCGGCCGGGTGACGCCGAGCGGGCGCCGCGTGAGCTGATGACGCTGCCGGGCTTCTACCGGGACGAGCGGCGCTGGCGCCTGGTGGAGATCCGTCTCGGCGGACGCTGGCGGCCGGGCCTGCTCACGGTGTGGCGCCGCCCGCCGGGCAGCGCGGTGTGGGTCGTCCACGTCACCTGGGGCCCGGAAGGCACCGGCCCCGGCGAGGAGGCCTGGGGCTGGTTCCTGTTCGACAAGGACCGGATCCGCCCGCTGCCCGAACCCACCGACCCGGCCCCCACCGCCGCCCCCTACCTCGGCACCTGGCGCGACGCGGTGCGCGTGCCGGCCGAGCTCGCCGGCCCCGCCGGCACCGACCCGTCCGAACGGTGCTGGCGCCTGGCCTGGCTCCGCGCCGACGACGCGTGGCGCTCCGTCCTGGTCACCGCCCGCCGCCGCCCCGCCCCCCAGATGCCCTGGATCGCCCACGCCCGCTGGGGCGAGGACAAACAAGCCGGCTGGGTCATCGCCGACGGCACCGCCCTGCGCCCCCTCACCCAGGACGTCCCCGTTGTCCAGGTCGACGTCGACGCCGACGCTGAGGACGTCCCCGGCGTCCAGGCCGACGCCGACGTTCTTCCCGAGCCCGCCGCAGCGGCGGTCCCGTCCGCGCCGGTCATGCCGGCCGCCCCCGGGGAGTCCGTGTGAGCCTGACCGCCGGCCCGCCTCCCGAACTGGCCGCGGACCGGCGTGAACGGCTCGCCGACCTCCTCGCCGCCACGTCCCCCGAGACCCGCGCCCGCCAGGCCCAGGCCACCGTGCTCCCCGTCCTGGAGCCACTGCGCCGCCTGCTGCCGCACGGCGGCCTGGCCAAGGGCACCGTCACCGAGGCCACCGACACGAGCCTGCTCCTGGCCCTCGCCGCCGGCCCCGCCACCACCGACCCCTACGCCTGGACCGCCGCCGTCGGCCTGCCCGACCTCGGCCTCGCCGCGGCCGCCGCCTACGGCCTCGACCTGAAACGCCTCCTGGTCGCCGACCACCCCGGCGACCACTACACCGAGGTCGTCACGGCGCTCGCCGCCGCCTGCCCCGTCGTCCTCGCCGCCGCCCCCACCGCCCTGGCGCCCCGCGCCCTGGAGCGCCTCGCCGCACACCTGCGCCGCACCGGCACCATCCTGCTCACCCCGGGCCCCTGGCCTGGCGCCCAGCTACGCCTGACGGTGTCGGAGAGCCGGTGGTCGGGGCTGGGGGAGGGGCACGGGCAGCTGACCGGCCGCCGGGCGCGGGTAGCGGTGTCTGGGCGAGGATCGGCGGCGCGGTCGCGGAGTGCGGAGCTGTGGCTGCCGGACGGGACGGGCGCGGTCGCCGTGGTGGAGGAGAGCGCCTTCGGCGTCGCGCGGCCTGAGGGCACCGCGGCCGCCGCGTTCGGGTAGCTCGTCGGGCGTCGTTCCGGTGCGCCGGATGTTCGAGGTGAATCCGCCGTCCTTCCAGGACTTGAACCCGGGCCGCCGGTCACGCGGGCGCAGCCGTCGGGTTCTGGGGTGAGATGCCCGATTCTGAGCGAAGGGCGCCGTCCAAACATCGGAACGTGACCCTCCGCAAGTCTTTACCTTCGGACCGTGAACGATCCCGGTGTTCGACCGATTAGATGCAGTCCATAAGCACGCTCTGAACATCCGCCCCCACGGAACGTCACAACGTGCCCCGCACCGCACGAGTGAGGACCCCTCAACCCATGTACATCCCCATCCCCCTCCATCCCCGGGCCGCCCGCCGGCACAGCCGCCCCAACCCCGGGCCCGTGCCCGTCTCCCGCGGCGCCAGCTGCTCCCCCCGCCCGCGCGGCAGCGTCCCGGACCCGGCAGGGGAGGAGTGATGAGCGAGACCCCCTTCACCGACGCGGCCGGCACCGCCCCCAGGACCGAGCTGCCCATAACGTTCCTCGGCTTCCAGGAACTCCACGCCCAGGCCTACTTCGACTACGCGCTCACCGTCCTGCGCGACCAGGCCCTCGTCCAACTCGTGGTCGACGAGACCTTCCTCGCCCTCAGCGACCACTGGGACCGCGTCCTCGAACACCCCAACCCGGCCGCCCACGCCTGGGCCGCGCTGCGCCGCGCGGTCGAGGCCGAGCGGGCCCGGGACGCCGAGCACCGCATCCTGATCGAGCGTGTCGCGTTCTCCATCGCCCTGCACCGGGACCACGACTCGCTGCTCGACGGCTTCCGGGACCACGCGATCGAGGTGGAGTCCAGCGTCGCGGACCTGGAGGCCGGCATCACGCTGGGGGCGGCGATCTCGGAGCTGTCGGGCGCGAAGTTCGACGTGGTGGTGCTGCGCTACCTGAACAAGCTCACCATCGCGCAGACGGCGCGGGCGATGGGCGTCGATGAGGGCACGGTGCGCTCGCTTACCTCGCAGGCCAAGGCCAAGCTCCGTGCCCGCCTCGCGCCCCGCCGTCTTCTCCGCCCCGAGCCCGCCCAGCACGACGACCAGGAGTGATCCCGGTGACCCATGACCTCGACCGCCTCCTCAAGGCCGCCGGACCCAGGCCCGGCGACCGCCCTCGCTACGACCTCGAAGCCGGCCGCCGCTACATCACCGAGAAGCAGGCCGCCCGCCGGGCGGCCTCGGCCGCCGCGTGCTGCCGCGCCCGGGTGCCCGGGCCCGCCGCGCCGCCCGGCGCGAGCACTGCGAAGGCCCCGATGTTCGACGACGCCGGCCGGGACCTGCGGGCCCTGGCCAAGCTGGTCATCAACGAGCCCGACGCCTACGAGTGGCTGGACGCGCTGGTGGACCGGTGGGAGCCGCGCGGCGGCCTGGTGTTCGGCTGCCTCCTCGACCTCACGGGCCAGCCCTACGACGCCCAGTGGTGGTGGCAGTTCTCCGCGGGCGCGGGGGACCTCACGGCTGCCTACTGCCTGTACCTGCACCACGTCCGCATGGGCGAACTGCGTGACGCCGAGCACTGGTTCCACCAGGCCGCCCGCCTCGACGACGGCACCCGCGTCCCGCTCGCGCCCGCGCTCCCGGACCTGCCCGGCTACCCGCACCTGGGACGCCGCCTGGCGCCGCCGCTGCCCGACACCGCCGGCCTCCGGAGCCCGGACAACGCGCTGCGCGAGGCCATCGACGGCCTTCCCGAGCGCCAGGACGACATGTGCGGGCCGTTCAGCCTGCCCACCGGCGACATCGCCCACCAGCTCCAGGAACTGGCCGCCGCGAACTGACCCGACATCGGCACCGGCCAGGCTCAGCGCGGCGCCGGACCGCCGGCAGGAGCCGCGCCGCCCCAGCCACTACAGGAAGAGGTACCAGGATGGCGACCCACTGCCCGGAGAACGGGAAGCGGAAGTCCGGCTCGACGGGGGAGCCCGGTTCGACCGGCGCGGGCGGCACCTTGGCGACGAAGTGGGCGGTCGTCGGCGCCGTGATCAACTTCGTCCGATTGGTATTGGAGGCCTTCCGTGCCTGACAGTCGAGCGAGAGCAGCACCGGCAGGCTGATCCCCCCGCAGGGCCGGTCGGACCGCGTGGAAGGCCTCACCGCAGGGCTCTCGGCCCGCAGAGGGTGAGGCCTTCCACGCGAACACGCGGGGGTCGGCGCCCGCCGCCGAAACCGGCCGGCCACGAGTCTCTCCACGATCGTGGGCCGGCCTCGTCCGAGCGAGGCGGGGACAGGAGGGCGGATGCGAAACAGCGGGCCGCGCACTCGGGAAGCGATGCTTCGAGTGCCTGATAGGGGGCGCCTGACGAGTGTGTTCGCCGGACAGGATCCCTAGGCTCTGGGAGGCTGGTGGGGCAGGTCTGTCGGTGATCGGGTGGGGGATGCGGTGCAGGGGTGGGAGTGGGGGAGGGTCGCGCTCTTCGGGGGTCTCGGTGGACTCGCCGTTCAAGGCCTCGCCGTGTTCAACCAGCTGATCGCCTGGCAGCAGCAGCGACGCGATGCCCGGTGGAACCCTGGTCCGGAAGGGCCGGAGCCCGATCCGTTCGGGAAGCACTTCGACGTTTGGGTGGACCTGCTGGTTGCCGTCGCGCGGGCCGGACTCGGAGCTGTGGCCGCCCTTGCGGTCGCGGGGACTGGGGAGGTGAGCGGGGTCTTCCCCACGCTCGTCGTCGGTGCCTCGGCGCCGGCGATCCTGTCTCAGATGGCCCAGGTCCGTCACCTGCCGGGGCAGTCGGGACTGCTGGCAGCGCCGTCGTTGGCGCCGGCGGATGACCAAGTCCCCACCAGGACCGGAAGTGCCGCGTCGTGACCGGCGCGCCGCTGGGTACCCGCTTCTGGCGCGCTCTGGTCGCGCCGCCTCCCGTTCGTACGGTCGCCGGGCCGCTGCCCGGCGAACTCGCGGCGCTCGGCTACACCGTGCGCGAGCGCTTCCTCGCCGGCCTGCTCGGAGGACAACTGCCCCCGCGGCCGCGGCACGCTCAGGAGAGCGCGCCGCTTCGGGCATCGATCGCCTGGCACGGCATCACCCGGTTCCTCGACGAACTGGCTGACACGGACTTCTCCTTCGAGGACCTGGTCGAGGCCGACCTGGCCGGAGCCCTGATGCAGAGGGCGACCCTCACCCGTGCCGACCTCACCCGCGCCCGCCTGCACGGCGCCGACCTCACCGAAGCGACTCTGCGCGATGCCGTCCTCGCCGGCGCTGATCTGACCATGACGAACCTGGCCAGGGCCGATCTGACCGGAGCGACGCTCACCAACGCCGACCTCAGCGACGCGATCCTCAGCGACGCGACGCTGAGTGGCTGCTCGCTGGTGTCCGCCACGCTCACCCGCGCTGATCTGGCCGACTCGCGCCTCATCAGCGCGGACCTGTCGCAGAGTGGCCTCAGTGAGGCGAACCTTCACCGCGCGAACCTGCACGAGGCCCAACTGCAGGACGCCGACCTCAGCGGGGCCAACCTCCTGGGGGCCTCGCTCGGCCGGGCCCGCCTGGGGGGAGCCCGCTGGTCCACGCGAACTACCTGGCCGGCCGCGGTGCTGCACACCGTTCGGGAACGGTCGGAACAGATCGCCCCCGGGATCTTTCAGATCCGGACCGGGCCGGCCTTCTTCCTTGCGTCCGGCTGAGCTGCAGCCTTCAGGAAACCCCATTCCCCGGGAGCCGGGACAACCCCACTCGCTCACGGTTAGGGGCACCGGTATCGCTTCGCCAGCCGGCCCCGCCCACGTTCACGATGCGCGGGGCCCAAAGTCAGCCGGCTCGGACAGCGTGGGGGGACTGGTCACTCCCGGCCTGTCGGTGGCGGCTGGGAGGCTGGCCGGTATGGACGACGAGGCGCTGATGCGGGGCCGGGTGTACGGGGCTGACCACGACGCGGATACCGGCCCGCAGCCGGGCCGCGAGTACCGGGAGCTGGTCGCCGGCCCGCTCGACGGGCTGCTCCTGGACGTCACCGGCTGGGACGTTGAGCAACTCGCCGAGGGCGCCGCGCTGTCCACCGAGATCGGCTCGTACGGTGTGGGCGGGCGCGCTCACTACGAGCCCCGTCCGGCGGATCAGCGCTACTGGGATTGGGCCGGCGACACCCCCTGACCGCCCGGCCCGGCCTGCCGGCCCCGGTGCCACCACAGTGGTGGCACCGGGGCCGGGGCACGCCAGGGCCGGGGGCGCGTCGCCCTGCCGTGCCCGGGGGCGGGCAGCACCGGTTAGTCGGGGGTCAGCGGAAGTACTCGAGCAAGGCCTGTGCAGCCTTCAGCACGGTGGCCGCGCCGAGCTCCCCGGTGACGCGGACCAGGATCCGGCCGGGCAACCGGTCCTGCGACCACCAGGCCGTGCGCCCGGTCGGCTCCGCCGCGTGGCGCCGCTCGACACCGTCCCACCCCGCCGCGCTCTGCTCCTCGGTGTGCGGCCTCGTCTCGTTCATGTCCGTCTCCTTCTGCGTCGTGTGCGGTGAACACGGGCCGCGGGCAGGTGGGCCGGGGCGCAATGGGGCGCCGCGGGCCCGCTTCTGGCGGTCCGTGGTGCCGGACGGTAGGCACGACAGAAGGCGAGTCAAGAGGTGTTGAGTGCCGATTTCACCGAGACCCCGGGGCCTACTGGGGGTGGTGAACCGGCGAACGGTACACCGCTCAGACGGCCGGTCAACCCCGAGGCCGAGACGGAGGTTCGACAGGTCTGGGCGTGCGGCCGGCCGCGGGCCCCGGGGTGCGGGCCGTACCCGCCGACCCGCTGGGCGATGGCGCGGTGACGCGGATACGGCGGTCAGCGTGCGAGTGTGACAGTGATGGGCACGTCGTCGCAGTCGGCCGCGATGCGGTGCAGGGTGTTGAGCTCGGCGGGGTCGACGTTCAGGCCCCAGCGGGTCTTCACAGCGACCCAGTCGGTGGCGTACGTGCAGCGGTACTCGATCGCGGGCGGCAGCCAGTCCGTCACGTCCTTGTCGCTCTTCTGACGGTTGGAGCGAGCGGTGACCGCGATGAGCGTACGGGGGTCGGCCATGTCGTTGGCGTACAGCTCGCGCTCCTTGGCCGTCCACCGGGACCCGCCGCTGTCCCAGTTCTCCGCGAGCGGTACCAGGTGGTCCACGTCCAGGCCGGAGGCGTCGGTGACGGTGACGTCGTCGTACGGGGAGAACCACACCCCGCCGCTCAGGGAGCAGCCGGGGCCGACTTCGGGCGCGTCGATCGCCTCGTTGATGATGACGTCCTTGCGGGCGTTGCAGCCGTTCTTGTCAGCGTCCGTCCAGTGGCGGTAGGCGGTGCGCACGTAGCCGGTGCGGTCCTCGTCCGCGACGCTCAGCGCGTCGATCGCTGCGTAGAAGGTGGTACTGACGACATCGCCGGCCGCCCGGCCGGTGCCCGAGCGGGCCGCCGCCTCCGGAGCCCCGAACGCCCCCAGGAGTAGCGCCGTCGCTGCCGCGATCACGCCTGCTCGTCCCGCTGTTCCGCGTCGCTGGATGCCCATGCCGGGTCGCCTTCCGCTTGAAGATCACCTGTCGTTGATCTTCGTAGCGGGTAGCTCCCGGCCGGCGCGGCACACCCGGCCGCGGTTCACTCCTGGGAGGGAAATCGTCCTACCGGAGCACCACTCCCCCGGCCACCGACGCGTTCGGCGCCGTTCTGCCGCAGGCCACCGGGTACCCCGGCGGCACCCGCCAGGCGGCCGTCGACTACCTGCGCTCGGCGCAGCGCCGACTGGGTGGCAACGACATCGACGGCGCGATCCTCGACGCGCGGGGCGCCCTGGAGTACGTCGAGCAGAACAGCGGCTGGCACTGGCCCGGGCAGAGCAAGAGCAAGGAGCAGCGCACCCAGGACGAGCGCTGGGCCTGGATCCGCTCCGCTCTCGCCGCCCAGGCCAGCGGCGCCCTCCACAAGGACACCCTCACCAAGACCTTCACCTACGCGCGGGCCGAGGCCGAGGTGCTGATCGCCATGCCACCGCAACGCTGCGCGTGGTTCCCTGACTCCTGGTCGGCTCCGGAGCTGCGGCCGGTGCCGGCCGGGTCAGTCATGGTCGTCGGCCGGGATTCCAGGTCGTCGTCGATTTTCACGTACAACGCGGTCAGGAGGGCGTCCAGGTCGTCCTGCACTGGACGATCCTGGACACCCTGTGTGCCTCGCTCCCGGGGCGGACTGGGCAAGTGCCTACTCCTGGTGAGCGGTGCTGTGTTGTGCAGTGTGCCGTTCGTAGAAGACGGTGTGCTCCAGGGTGCGCCGGCCGGGATGGAGTCGTTCCTCTGCCGGGTAGCCGACGGACACGAGCAGGGCGATGGCCAGGTCGTCGCGGCCGTCGATCCCGATCACCTTCTTCACCTTGTCCTCGTCCCAGCCGTTCATTGGCGAGGTGGCCAGGCCCATCTCGGTGGCGGCGAGCATCACGAACGAGGCGGCGATCATCGCGTCCTTGACCGCGTATTCGCGGAGCAGGCCCCGCTGGTCGAGGTCCTCCTGGAAGGCTGTCGATGCCGCGGAGAACATGGCGATGAAGTCATCGCTCCACGCCCCGGCCCGCCGGGCCTGGTCGTAGATGTCGCTGTGGTCATCTCGCCAGGACTGCGGCTCGGCGACGAAGACCAGGACCACGGGAGCTTCCTGCGGCTGCGGCTGTCCGCCGGTGGCCCAGGCGAGCCCTTCACGTCCCTCGTCGCCGGTCACGACGACGATCGACCGGTCCTGGAGATTCCAGCTGGTAGGCGCTTCGACAGCGAGTCCGAGCAGCGAGGACAGGGCAGCTTCGGGAATCGGATCAGGCCGGTAGTGGCGCACGGTGCGGCGGGTGCGGATCGCGTCCGCGACGGAGAGTGTCTGGTTCGTCATGCCACTCACTATTGGAGAGTCGCTCTCCAGACGGAAGAGGGCACCTTTTTGTGCGTTACTCTCCCGGCATGAATACTGTGGTGGACTCCTCCGGACTGCCGGCCGACGCCTACTCCGCGAAATGCCCGACGCGCCAGGTCCTCGACCACATCGCCGGCAAGTGGACGATCCTGGTCGTCGATGCTCTCCTGCAAGGCACCATGCGCTACACCGACTTGAGCCGACGCATCGAGGGCGTCTCACAGAAGATGCTCACCCAGACCCTGCGCAGCCTCGAAGCGGACGGCTTCGTCACCCGCACGGTGCACCCGACCATCCCGCCACGTGTCGAGTACGACCTCACCACGCTCGGACGGAGCCTGGCTGAACCCATCACCGCACTCCGGCAATGGACGGAAACCCACATCAACGAGATCGAACAGGCCCGAACCCGCATCATCGCCGAAGCGCCGACCCACTGACTCGTTCCGAATTCACCGCGGTGACTCACCACCCCGACATAGGACTTGTTCGTCTAGGGTGGCCGGCCCGCACGCTCGTTCAGCCGTCGTACGGGTCCCGCAGGGCTGGCGGCTCGGCGCCGAAGTCCCAGCAGTCGTCCAGGTCCGGCAGCCTCCTCTTGCGGCAGGTGGAGACCCCGGGGTGATCGGTCGACCCGGGCACTGCCGCAGTCCGGGCAGCGGCGGGGCTCGGGTCGCCCGCTCACAACGGAGGCAGCCGTGGGTGTGGTGCCCGTCGGGCGTGTTACGCCGGACGACCCGCGGGCCGGCCAGTGGCCCTGGTCCTCGGTGGTGACGACCGTCTCCTGCTGACCGGGCCTCGAAGGAGCGCGATCGCGGACTCGCGGACGAGGGGAAGGGGTGCCCGCTCCAGGTGGGCCGGGCACCCCATCCCCCTGGTGTGCTGTCTCGGGGTCCGCGGCTGTTAGTGCTGGTCGGCGGGTACCGGGACGGGGTTGCGGGTGAACCGCTGGTGGGCGCTCTGCTTGCTCATTTGGAGGGCGCGGGCGATGTCGTCCCAGGAGAAGTGGGTCTCGCGGGCCGCGTCCACGGCGGCCTGCTGGTAGCGCTCGGCCTCGGCCCGCAGGATGGTGGCGGCGTAGGCGGCCAGGAGCGGGCGTGCGGGTTCACCGTGGGGCAGGCCGGTGTCGAGCAACGCCTCGAGCACGTCCTGCATCTCCTGGTGCAGCTTGTCCAGGCGCTTCGTGAACGTGGTGGCCAGGGCGCTCTCGCAGTGGCGCTCCCACTCGGGCCGCAGTGCCTCCGAGCACGCCTGCGGGGCGCCGAAGTCGGCCGGGCGCCGGGGCCCGCGCCAGCCGCACGAGCAGATCGCCCGCAGGCCTTGGGCCTTGCGCCGGCCGCCGGCCCCGTCGAACTTGAACGACCATGCCCAGCTCAGGCCCCGGTCGTAGGCCTCGCCGGTCTCGTCGAAGGCGTCACGCTCGGCGTCGCCGTCGGTGAGCACGGCGATCACCCAGCCCTCGTGGTTGTCGCCCTCGCTCGCGTTGGCACCCTCGCCGTACAGCCAGCCCATAGCGTCCCCTCGATCCGAATTCAATCATGCGTCGGGAAGTCCTGACGAATATAGCATCCGTCAGGACTTCCTGACGTGAAATCACTCTGGCGTCCAGGGGCGCTCATCGGCCGCGCCGTGTCGGTGCGTCGCCCGGCGTTCGGATGCGCGGGCTCCATGGCGGCCCCGGGCTGCGGCGCCGGACGGACCAGGCGGGCCCGGGGTGCGCGGCAGTGCCGCGCGGCGCCCCTTTCCTCTTTGACTCCCAGAGGAGACGGCCGTAGAACACCGAGTGGGACTGCGTCGCGCCCGTGATGTCACTGGCCATCGTCTCCCGTCCGACCGGCGGGGCCGTTCCAGGTCAGGCAGTGCCCCTGCGCCCCGCCGCGGGCACTGCCTGGCGCCCGGCTCTGGCCCCGTCTCGGCCTTCCCGACGTGGTGGTCACCTCTGCGGCGCTGCTGTCAGCGGCTCCGCAGCCGGTGTTGAGCCCCGGTGCCCCTGGAATATCCGGGAGTGGTGTCGGCTGGGTGAGGGATGCTGACGTCTATGAAGGAGTCGGAGCAGCAGACCAGCGAACACGAAGTGCGGGACGACGGGGAAACCGCAGGCGCGGAGGCGGCAGCCGACCAGGTGAGGATTATTCAGCTGCTGCCCCAGAACTACGACCCGCTGGGTCCTCTGCGTGCGCAGCTGGCCGGCATCAACCGGATCGTGAACCAGCCCCTGATCGACGCCGTGGCGTCGATCAGGGCCCAGCAGAACGCCCGGATCGTGGCGGCGGTGAACGCCGTGGTGGACCCGAGGCTGAACATCATCGACTCCGTGACCGCTTCGACCATCCGTTCACTGGTGCTGCCCGATAGCCTGCGGGAGGCGACGGCCTCGATCACCGCCGGGCAGAACTCCGCGCTGAGGGACGCGCTGCGGAACGTCGGCGCAGCCGCCCAGGTGCGGGCCAGCTTCGTCAGCGATTCGGTGCGGCTGTTCGAGAACAACTTCGCCGCCTCCGGCCTCAGCGCGCAACTGGGACTCCGGAGCCCAGACCTGACCGCCTTGCTCTCCGGTCTGCCGGTACTGTCCAAGGACCTGCGGGAGGCGATGGCCGCAGCCACCGCCGGGCGGAACTCCGCAGTGAAGGACGCGCTGCAGATCGTCGGTGCGGCCGCCCAGGTACAGGCCAGCGTCCTCAACGATTCGTTGCGGCTGATCCAGAACGACTTTGCGGCGTCGTACTCCTCGCCGCTGAACCGGATCGCAGAAGAGATCAACCGCATCGTCGCCAAGGATCTGTTCGCAGGGTTCGCCGGCGTCCGAAAGCTGATCAAGGACTGGCTGCCGGACAACCTGACCGGCCTCGACGCCAAGCAGTGGACGTGGCTGCTGCGCGTCGCCGCGAAGGACGGCATCTGCCTGGCCTGGGCACCGCGTGCGGAGATCGTCGACGCGCTCCTCGCCCTGCCCAGCACGGAGGCTCGGCGGCAGTACCTGGCCGACCACCGCCTGGAGATGGTCGAGGACGTCGAAGCCAGCCTGGAGGAGGTCGACCACCCCGAACTGCTCGATCTGCGGACGCTCACCCTCCAGGCTGCTGCCTGCATCCGCGACGGCCACGACGCACCGGCGCAGGCCCTGCTGGGCAACGTACTGGACACCCTCATGGCTACGCACGGCCGGGCTTGGCTGCGCAGCTACTTCCCCCAGGGCACGTTCCCGGCCGACCCGAACACCGGCAGCCATAAGGTGATCATCGGGGTCCTCGGCGCCTACACCGGCAGCTCCCAGCTGCGAAGGCTGTCGGCCATCCTCCTGGTCACCGCGATGAAGAACGTCTTCCTGAACGGCGTCAACCGCCAGCACACCTTCAACCGGCACCTGAGCGCGCACAAGGCGTCCACCCACACCTACCGCAGCGAGTTCGCCTTTGCCGCGCTCCTGAACACCCAGGCGCTGCTGCGCCTGGTGGACCGCTACTTGTACGTCTGAGCGGATGCCGTGCCTGGCTGGGCCTCCGCGTCCTCTCCGGCGGCCGGACCGTCCTTGCAGCAGGCCCGGACGGCCGCCCGGCGCCTGTCGTGCACGCCGAGGCCTGGCAGGCCGGCTCGACCCTGGACGCCGCCCTCGCGCAGCACCGCGCGCGAGATCGTCGACGCGTTCCTTGCCTTGCCCAGCGCGGCGGGCCGGCGCCAGTACCTGGCCGACCACCGCCTGGAGGTGGTCGAGGACGTCGAAGCCACCCTTGAGGAGGTCGACCACCCCGACCTGCTCGACCTGCGGGCACTCACCCTCCAGGCCGCCGCCGGCGAAATTGACTCGCTGGTGTCGGGTCGACTCGACGATCGTGCGGGCCCACCAGCACGCCATCGGCGGCAAAAGGGGGCCATCGACCGGGACGAAGCGGGTGATCACGCCCTGGGCCGATCCCGAGGCGGACCGAGAACCAAGCTCCACCTGGCCTGCGACGGACGGGGCCGCCCGCTCGGTTTCGTCCTCTCGGGCGGCAACGCCCACGACTGCACCCGCCTCGAAGCCGTGCTGGAGGCGATCCGGGTCCTCAGGGTCGGGCCGGGACGTCCGCGCACCCGGCCCGATCACGTGATCGCCGACAAGGGCTACAGCTCCCGCCGGATCCGCGCCTACCTGGGCCGGCGCGGTATCCGCCGCACCATCCCCGAACGCGCCGACCAGACCCTGAATCGCCTCAACCGGGGCTCGCGCGGGGGCCGGCCGCCGGCTCCGGCTGGCAGGCCTACCGGCTCCGCAACGTCGTCGAACGCTGCTTCAACCGCTGAAGCAGTGGCGCGGCCTGGCCACCCGCAACGACAAGACCCGCGAGTCCTACCAGGCCGCTGCCACCATCGCCTCGATCCTGCTCTGGATCTGATCTTTGAGGACGATCCCTAGCGCCAAACCTCAAGCGTCTTTCCGCTGGCATAGATAAGAGCACCAGAGCGAGCGTCGGTCCAGGCGAATCCTCCGACTGCCAGCCCGACACCCGTGCCGCCTCGTCCCCAAGGCGAGTACTTCGCACTAACTTGATTGACCACTCGAACCCTGTAGTCCACGTTGTTGGGCGTGTACCCGTTGACCCAGAGTTCGGGGATCTGCGGATCCCAGTGCAACGCGACCCAGTCGCCGCTATACCACCGAGACCCCGTGTAGCTGATCGTGCACTCGGAGTCTCCCCCTCGCCAGACTTCGTCGGGGCACCGCTGGTTGGTGGCCCCCTGGACCCTGGTGGAAGACGCTGCAGCTTGGCCCGCCATGGGCACGATCAGCATGGCCAGCGCAGCCACTAAAGTGATCGATTTCTTCACCGTTACCTCTTTCACGAGAGATTCGAGACTTCACCCCAGGCTCGTCCCATCGACCGCATTCATTTCGAAATTCAGGAGTATGCGGCTCAAATGAGGCAGAGATTGGCAATCCTTGTGCTGTTGACATCCGAGCGCGCAGTTGCAGGGCTCACGAGTTCGAAGGCGACGGACGGCAGAAGACAGCACCGTCCGGGTCCGCCACCACATCACCACCGACCCGGTGCCCCAGCGGGCAATCCGCAGCGCCGGAGGTCACGGCCACCCTGGACGTCCGGGTGGACGAGGCACGCGCGTTCCTCCGGTCGTGGGCCGAGCGGCAGCGGAAGCACATGACACAGGGCTGGGCCCTGCACTGGGGGCACTGCACTGCGAGTGCGGGATCGTCGCCACTGGTTTCCACTGGATCGTTCCTGTCTGAGGCCCTGTACCGGCTTCTCCGATCGGGTTGGGCCACCGACCGGAAGGCACACTCGTCGACACGCTACGTCGCCAGCCGGGGGCCGCGGGCGGGAACCCAGGGACGGTTCCGAGTCCGCGATCGTCCGGCGGCGCTGTCGGTTCCGACTGCCATCGTGGTGACGCGAAGTCAGGCGACGATCACCAGGGGCTGGCTGTGAAGTACCGCAAGATGTCGTCGGAGGCGAAGGCCGCGTTCCTGGCCGAGCGGCCCGGGTGCGCGCTGTGTGACCGCTCGTCCCAGGAGGTCGACCACGACCACGCCACGGACGAGGCGAGGGGCGCGCCCTGTCGGATGTGCAACTCTCGGCTCGGCTCGCTGGAGGCGGCGCTGCGCCTGCCCGCAGGGATGTTCCAGAGCCTGGCGGGGGATCTGCACCGGGCGCCCGTGTAGGGCTGGCAGGTGTGGCCGCGGTAGGCGGGGAACCGGCCGTCGGGACCGCGGCGGCGCGCGGCTGGTAGTGAGGCGGCGGCGATCTTTGTTACGCCCTGCCAACGCGCCATCCGGTCCTTGGACACGCGTGCCCTTCTCCGCGCGGCGGAGAGGAGTTGGGGGCGTGTGCGGCGGGACCGTGCGCCCTTTTACGCTTGACTCTCAAAGTAGACGGGCGTAGCTTTTGATTATGTTCTACTGTTTGGGAGTAATTTCGTGAGGATCAGCATCGGCGGAGAGCGCGTTGAGGTGTCCGCCGACCTGGGCCGGGCGCTGCTCGCCGCGCTGCGCGGCGAGCGCCTGGTGGAGCCACCGCAGGCGTCCGAGTTCGATGACCTGACCGCCCTGGTCGCCCGGATCAGCCGTGTCACCCAGCACCTGAACGTGGTGAAGGAGCTGGCGATGTCCCGCGCGGACGCCGCCGACAGCTACTCCAACCGGCGTTCCCTGGGCATCGCGGCGGCCATGGCACCCTCCCAGCTCGGCCGGGTCCTGGAAGGCCACGGTCTGCCGCGGGACCGCCGCGCCGGCGGCGTGGACCTGGTCGTCGCGTTCCGCACGGTCGACGACGGAATCCTGCACCTGGCCGCCGAGCCGGACGTGGCGGGCCTGCCCGAGTTCACGCTGCCGTTCGTTCCCGCCCCGACACAGGCAGGACCGCGCGAGTTCGCCGACCGGGAGCTGACTTTCTACTACCGCCCGCAGGTCCCGATCGCGGTGGCCGCTCTCGGGCGTAGCGCCGGCTACACCCTGCGCCACGCTGGGCAGGGCCTGATCGCCTGCGTCACCGAGGGCGTATTCGACGCGCTGTTCGGTGACCCCCGCCTCGACCCGACCCGAACCAACGGACGCTGAGGAGAACGGCCTGATGTCCGACGAGCTCTTCGACTCGGTCGACGCCCTCCTCTCGGGCGTACGCACTGGCCTGCCCGCCCCGGCCGAGCGCCGGCGGCTGCGCCTGGCAGCCGGCCTGACCGTCACCCAGGTCGCGGTCGCCCTGCGGGTGAACTCCGCGCTGGTGAAGGGTTGGGAGGACGGCAGCGCCGTTCCCGGCCCGAACATCACCCCCGCCTACGTGCGTCTCCTGGACGGCCTGGCCGCCCGCTTCCCCACCCCCGAAGCCCCCGCCCCGGCGCCGGTCCCGGCTCCGGTCCCGGCCGCGCCCGAGCAGCCCGCCGGCGGCCTCCAGGTGGTGATGCTCGACCAGAACCCCGACGGCTCGCTGGTGATGCGCGAGGCCGTGCCGTGCGTGCAGTGCGGCCACCCGTCCGTCTACCGGGCCCAGGGCCGTCCGATGCACCTCGGCGGCTGGTGCCGCCCCGACGTCCCGGCAACCGCCCCCCCCACTCCCCGGCCCGAGCGGCCGGCGCCCGCCCGGGCCCCGCAGACCCAGCAGCCCGCCCCGGCCGAACCGAGCACGCCGCCCGCACCTCCTGCGGCCGCGGAGCCCGCCCGCCCCGCGCCCACCCCGCCGCAGGCCCCCGCGGGCGCCGCAGCGGGCGCCCGCCGCCCGGCAGTCTCCCGCACCCCGGCGCGCCCGGCGGCGACGCGCACGGGCACTGCGGCCACAGCGCGTCCCGCTGCTCCCGCTTCCACGGCGGCCGCGAAGTGGTGGCCGATGGTCGCCCTGGACGTCGCCGCGGACGGCACCTGGGCGCTGGACGTCCCGCAGATCCCGGCCCCGGCCGGCACCAAGCTGGGCGACTGGTTCGCATGGCTGGGCACCGGCCTGCCGCTGCGCATCGAGCGCGCCCACCCGTCCGGCAGGGGCGGCGACGGCACGGTGTGCCTGACCGCCGGCGCGCTCAAGCAGCTCGGCCTGCCCGCCGCGCTCCCGGCCACCGAGAAGGCGCTGGCCGCGCTGCAGGCCAAGCTGGCGAAGGCCGCGGCCACGGTCGGCATGGAGGTGTCCGATAACGTCGGCCCGGCGTTCCACGCGTTCCGCCGTGCCGGTTCGGCCGGCGGCCAGAAGACATCGGTCCGGGTCGTGGTCGCGCCGTGGCTCGGCCAGGGCGACGGCCGCCAGCAGGCCACCAGCGCACTGGCCGTCCAGCTGGCCACCGCCCCGGACGGCACCGTGGACGGCGCCACCTTCGCGCGCCGCTTCCGCGCCTTCACCACCGACCTGGGGGTCGCCCCGGGCGCGACCACCGCTGTCACCGGCATGAACCTGCTGGAGGCGGTGCGCCCGCGCGAGGAGTGGGTGAAGGACCCGGCGACGGGCGAGTGGACCGCGCACCTGCGCGAGGGCGCCCTCCCCAAGGGCGACGTGTCGGTGCCGCCGGCCGCCGGAGCCCGCCACCCCCTCACCCGCAAGCTGCTCGCCGCCGGCGAGACGGTCTGCGAGGAGGAGGACTACAAGTGGTGGGCCCGCGAGCTCACCGAGCAGGAGGCCGTCCGGCCGTGGGTGGTCGCGGTCGACGTCTGCGCCTCCTACCTGTCGGTGACCGACTCCCTGCGCCTGCCCGCCGGTCCGCTCAAGCTGGTGCAGCGGCCGGACTGGAACGGCGGGAAGGACGCGGGCCTGTGGTGGTGCGACTTCACCACCACGGCGGTGGACGAGCTGCTGCCGCACCCGGCGACCTTCCACGGCCGCCCGCCCACCGGGCCCGGCTGGTACGCGACGCCGACGGTGGCCTACATGGCCAGCACCTACAGCTTCGACCCGGCCACCATCACACAGGCGTACATCTCCACCCACACCGTGCCGCTGCTCAAGGAGTGGACCGGCCGGATCCGGGGCGGGTACAAGCGGGCCTACGCCGAGCTCGGCCTGACCGACGGCCAGGCACCGGCCGAGTTCCTCGGCGCCTACGCCGTCCACAAGCAGGTCGCGGGCGACCCGGCCCGGGCCGACGCACTGGTCCTCGCCGGGCTCTACAAGAACGTCTACAAGGGCGGCATCGGCAAGTGGGCCGACTCCGCCCGCACCGCCCACCCGGACGAGGCCGCCTGGCTGGAGAAGGTCGCCGCCTCCTGGTCCTACCGCCCCGAGATCCGCTTCCACATCATCGACGCCGCCCGCATCGCCGCCCACCGCCGCCTGCGCAAGACCTACCTGCTCACCGGCCGGGCCCCGATCGCCGTCAACGTCGACTCCTACCTCTACGCCACCGACCAGCCGTCCCCGCTGGAGCTGCTCCCGGTGAAGGACGACGGCAGCCCGGTGCCGGGCGCGCTGCGCCTGGGGATCGCGCCGGGCAGCCACAAGCACGAGTCCTCGATCCCGCTGCCCGCGGTGCTCGAGGCGCTGGGGCGCCGTGAGCACCCCTCCAAGCTGGTCCACCACTACGCCACCGACGGCACCTGCATCGGCCCCGACCAGGCCGGCACCGACGAGCAGGAAGGCGACAACTGATGGCCGGCAAGCTCCGGGGCATGTTCGGACGGGTCCGCGAGACGCTCTTCCCCTCCCGTCAGGCCCCCGTGCAGTCCACCACCCAGGCCGGGCAGGTCCGGGAGCGCAAGTACGGCGGCAGCACCAAGGCCATGGCCGCCGCCTACGGCGTCGCCCCGCGCACTGTGCTGCGCTGGATCGACGGCACCCGCCACCCCACCAAGCCCGCGCACGAGCAGCAGCTGCGGCGCGAAGCGCTCGATGTGCAGACCACGGAGCGCGGCCGCGAGCGCAAGGCCAAGCAACTGTCGCAGCGCGGCACCATCTCCGGCGTCAGCGCCCGGGTCGGGCGGACCATGACCTTCGAGATCCAGGGCTCGGACGCGGTCCGGGCCCGCGACGTCCACCTCAACCTCACCGGCGAGCAGGCCGCTGCCCTGGCCCGCGCCGAGGACGAGGAGGACGTGCGCCGGGTGATCGGCGAGGCCCTCGCCGACTACTTCAACGGCGGCTCCTACGGCGGGTTCGGCCCGGACGACTTCACGTTCGACCCCGACGACTTCGACCTCAGCTGACCCGCCACCCACTCCCCGGGGCGGCCCGTACCAGGGCCGCCCCCATCTCACGAAGGAGGCCCGGATGCGCGGCCCCGGCTACTACCTGGTGACCGACCTCCTGGTGGCCGCCGGCCACACCCGCGAGCAGGCTTCCGCCGCCATCGCCCGGATCGAGTGGGACGTCCTCGACCCGGTGCAGGGCACCGTCTCCAGCACCGGCAGGCGCTTCCCCGACGACCGGGACGGCAGGACCTTCATCAACGGCTGGCGCGGCAGCAGCATCGCGGTCAACGCCCGCCTGGCCGAACTCGCCGAACGCTCCCGCGTCGAAGCCCAGCGCGGCGGCATCGCCGTCCCGTCCGCACCGAACCCGCCGATCCCCTTCTCCCCGCCCCCGCCCAGCCCCGAGCTGCGCGACGTGCACGCCGTGATGGAGGAGCTCTTCCACGGCCTGGTCGGCGAGCGGCCCTTCGACGACGAGCTCACGGACCACGTCCTGCACGCGGTGCGGTGGCTGGTCACCGCACCCGGCTACCCCGACCAACTCGCCGCCTTCACCCGCGACCGGGAGCCGGAGCTGCGGCAGCTGTACGCCGACTACGGACCCGGCTCCGCCCACGACACCGACCCCGACGCCTGGCCCGGGCCCCGCTACGTCCTCGCCCGCCAGCCCGAGAGCCTGATCCTCGCCGAGCTGCTCACCCACCGGCCCCTCGCCCTCGCCGGAGCAATGGAGGACACCCCGCCCGGAATTCACCTGGACGACATGGCCACCGCCTGGCCCCGCCGCAGCTGACCGCACCACCCTCCGGAGCGGCCAGTCACAACCCGGCAACTCATATACCAGAAAGCCGAGTTCGAGTCACCAAGCCCCAGGTCCGGCATCGCCGCTGTGCGGGGAGCGGGCCCGGACCAGCGATCGGTCCGGCCCCTTCACGACCGGCCGATCCGGGCATCAGCAGCCGCTTTAGCGGGCCGATCGAACGAGATCCGGACCGGCCACCGAATTCTCGAACTACCCGAACCGCAATCCCCGAGCCCAGGAAAGCGCATCGCACAGCGATATCCGGCGACCCGAGCACGGAAAACCGACCGAATTCCAACGACGGAACGGAAATCGCCATGACCGACATCACCAACCCGAACACCGAACGGCTGGCCCGCCTCGCCGCGCACCGGCTGCGCCGCGCCTTGGCCGCCGACGTCGGGCCGGTCGCGCTGCCGCCGACGGAGGAGCTCGTCGCCCTGGTCGCCGAGTTCGACGCCGTCAATCACCTGCTCGACATGGCCGACGGCATGGAGCCGTAGCGCCGGCTAGGGGAAGAACATCCCGCATCACAGCCGCCGGGAACGGGCCTACAAGGCGTTCTGTCGTTTCGCCGTGCGCCCGCCCGGGTGTCAGGATCGGCGGCCTCAGGGGTCGTCAGCGGCCCTGTAGGGACGTCAGGAGGTCTTCGGGGCACCGGGCAAGACTCAGGCGCCGACGATCTCGGTGCGGTGGACCTGGACGATGTGGATGGCCAGCTCCGGGCCGGGTCGACCGCGCGCCGTGCCGGGCTGGCTGCTCGCTGGGGGCCGCTCACTTGAGCTTCTTGATTCGGTGGGTGGTCTCCTTGATGACCTTGTCCAACGCCTTCTCCTGGAGCTGGCTGCCGAGCACCTGGTACCGGTGGGGCTCGTACTGGGCGACCTCCGCTGGCAGCTCGTCGAACGGCGATGTGAAGGCCTCGTTGGACTCCTTCACGAATTTGGCCATCAGAGCCGCCTCGTCTGGCGCGGCCGCCTGGTCGGTGGTGTTCTGCTCGCTGCCTTCCGTGACCGGCTCCGGAGGAACCGCGTACCGGATGAGCCCGAACTCCAGCAGGCGCGCGCAGGCGTCCTCCCAGGAGTCGCGGCGCAGACCGAGCTGCTCTCGGCGGTTGGCGTAGAGATACACGCCCTCCTCGGTGTGCCGCTTCGGGTACCTCTGGCTGTGCCACAGCAGAATCAGCCACACAGCGATCTCCGCGTCGGTCAGCACCTGGACCCAGCCTTCCAGGAAGAAGTCGGTCGGGATGCGCAGAGTCTGGCCGTTGTACGTCTGGCGGGGTACACGGTATGCACGCGGGGTCTGGAGCAGTCCTTTTCCATTCTCGTGCAACAGTGAGAACCGCTCGTACTTCCTGGTTTTGCCTGCCCGGGGCACTGACACCAGGGCTTGCGGGCCGCCCGGGCCCGGCACCCGCTCGTCCTCCGGGCCGAACTCCTCCAGGAGTCGAAGGGCGGCCTGGACCTGTCGAAGCCGCTGGTCCGCCAACGTTCGCTCCTGCTTGGTGTCGTATCGCATGTACTGGTCCGCCGGGGCGCTGTATGCCCCGTCGATCGCCACCAAATCCGACCAGGACCCCCTGCCGGTGAGCGGACGGGTACTCGTCCACGGCTCGCCCACCGGGAGGCGGCAGTGCGCGTCGAAGACTGCCAACAGGTAGAACCGGAGCGCGAGACCACGGGACCTGATCAACTGGGTCAGCGGCGGCAGCCGCTGCTGACCCTTCACCGGGACCAGGATGTGGGCACGGAGCACGATGCCGCGGCTCCTCATGACGTCCATCTCAACGGGGCTCTTTCCGGCGCTCCAGATCCGCTCCAGGGCGGCACTCGCGGCGGTGACGGATCCGTTCCTGCGCAGCTCATTCAGTCGGCGGGCCCGACGCTCAGCTGCCTCACGCGCTCCACCCATCTCAGTTCCCCCAACGTTCTGATCCCAACGTTCCAACCCGCATATAAGACACTTCTATATTTGGAATATATAAGAGTCTTTCGTGCGGGTTGGAACGTTGCTGGCAGCCCGTCAGGCACCTGTCGTGGGTCTACAGAATGGGCTTACGACCTCGTCGAAAGGGTCGGGTGGCTAGCCGTTCGCAGGAACGCGAACGGCCCCGGGGGGCAACCGGGGCCGCTTCAGGATGGAACTGTCAGGAGCGTAACGCTTGATGAGCAACAACAACGAGCCCGAGCGGCTCTCCCAGCGCTGGGCGCTGATCCTGTCTGTGGCCGTCGGTGCCGGTGTCCTCGCGTTCGCGGCCGGGGGCTTGCTGGCCGGCCTCGGCACGGTCGTGGCGGTCATCACCCTTTTGCACACCGTGATGGCGTAGGACGGGAGGGGGGTGGGGGGGGGGGGGGGCCCGCCCCCCCCCCCCGGGGGGGGGCCCCCCCCCCCGCCCGGGCGGGGTGGTGGGCCCGGGGTGCGCGGGGGGGGGCCCCAAAATAACCGAGTAGGCCAGGCCG
>NZ_JBITSA010000023.1:0-4905 GCF_044540385.1 Kitasatospora sp. NPDC086009 | reverse complement strand
CCGGCCGCGCACGCGCCGGCGCGGAATAACCTCTTGGGCCCCCAGGCTGGGGTCGCGGCGGGGGGGGGGGCCGCGGGCCCGCGCCCCGCCCCACCCCCCTCGTGGCGAGCACCGGCACGCCTTGCGCTCGCTGAGGTCGGCCGGGGTTCCGGCTGGTGCGGCCCAAAATGCACGGAGTCTGCCTGGCCTGGGCTCCGCGCGCGGAGATCATCACGGGGCTCCTGCTCCTGCGCCACGCGGAGGACCGACAGCGGTACTTGATCGAGCACCGCCTGGAGGTGGTGGAAGACGTCAAAGACAGCCTGGAAGAAGTCGACCACCCCGACCTGCTCGACCTGCGAGCGCTCACCCTTCAGGCCACCGCCTGCATCCGCGACGGCCATGACGCGCCGGCCCAGGCCTACTCGCCAATGTGCTGGACACCCTTATGACCGCCCACGGCCGCGACTGGATGCGCACCTACTTTCCCCAGGGAAGGTTCCCGCAGGACCCGAAAACCGGCAGCCACAAGGTGATCGCCGGAGTGCTCGGTGCCTACACCGACAACTCCCAGCTGCGGATGCTGGCGGCCTACCTCCTGGTCGCCTCGATGAAGAACGTCTTCCTGAACAACGTCACCCGCCAGCACACGCTCAACCGGCACCTGAGCGCGCACAAGGCATCCACCCACTCCTACCGCAGCGAGTTCGCCTTCGCCGCGCTCCTGAACACCCAGGCGCTGCTGCGCCTGGTGGACCGCTACCTGTACGTCTGAGTGCTCCTACGCGCCCGGAGCGCCAGCTGAGCCGTCCCGCTGCGGTACCAGGGACTTCCGGATGAGCACCGCGGCTTCGCCGCCGAGCCGGCCCCGCCGGCGGCATGGAGGCGTATCCCGTTCAGGCGGCGGTGAGCAGACCAAGGCCCCGCCCGGCCAGCTGCGGGTGCCCGCCTGGACGGCGGGTACCCGGTGGTTCCGGTAAAGGGAAGGCCAGTTGTCGGACCTGTTCCGTACCCTGGCGCTCAGCACCCCTTTGGGTTACGGCCCGTGCCGGGGCTTGGACGACGGGAAGCGGGACCCACAGTGACGTCGATCTACCTCTCCTCCGACAACCCCCGGTGGATGCCGAAGACCGAGGCTGACCTCCAGGTCGCCGTCGACGGCGACCTGTTCGAGGAAAGCCACCATCTGGACCTCAAGAAGGCTCCGAACAGCAAGGGCGACAACAGGGAACTCGCACGCGACCTGTCCTCGTTCGCCGTCGACGGCGGCACCCTGATCATCGGCGTGCAGGAGAACAAGGACGAGCGTACCTTCGAACTCGCCCCGCAGCCGCTGAACGGGCTGGCCGAGAAGGTGGAGCAGGTCGCCCGCACGATCCCCGACCCGCCCCTGACCATCCTCACCGGAGAGATCTACTCGGCAGCGGACGACGGCACCGGCTACCTCGTCGTGCACATCCCGGCCAGCCCCGTCGCACCGCACATGGTCGACAACCGTTACTTCGGCCGTGGCGACAAGACGAAGTACCAGATGGGCGACTCCGAGATCGTCGCCCTTCACCAGCGGCGGCGTGACACGGAGGCCGACACCCTCACCTTGCTCCGCAAGGAGATGGACGAGGATCCGCTGCGCGACGTCGGAGCCCAGTCGCACTTCTTCCTGGTCGCCCAGCCCACCGCCGCGCGGCGGGACGTGTGTCTGCCCATCACCGGCGCCCAGGACTGGAGCGCACGTCTGCGGACCCTGATCCGCCGTGTCCAGGAGAACCCGAGCCTGCACGCGGCGCTCTCGAACCGCGGGTTCAGCCCCGACTTCGACGCCGTTCACCAAGGGCACCGGCGGGCCAGGGGAGTGGCGCTCAGTTCCTCGGGCCTCACGTCCGACCGCACCTTCGTCGCAGACGGGAGCTGGGGAGAGGAGGACGTGATCGAGGTCCAGCTGTTCGAGGACGGCGGGCTGCGCCTGTTCATGACCCGCCTGTCCGACGGAACCGGCCCGAACTCGACGGACGCGGAGCAGGTTCTCCTCGATGTCGGCGCCGTCATCCTCACCCGGCACATGCTGGAGCTGATCCGCCTGGTCTCCGACGAGGTGGGCTACCACGGGAACTGGGCGGTCGGGGTGGGAGCCACCCGGCTCCGCGGCCGTCGCCGGCATTCGAGTCACTTGCGGTTCCCCGGCAACCACAAGTACAGCGCGGACACCTACGAGGAGACCACGGGCGTGACCCTGGCCGAGCTGAATGACGCCCCGGGCGCGGTCACACAGCGGCTGCTGGGCCCGCTGCTCCGCTCGCTCGACTCGGAGGAGGAGTTCGCCAAGGCACTGAACGACGCCTGACCTGCTGCGTTCCCTCCAGAGGAACGATGTACGGCCCCTGGCCAGCGGAATGTCAGCCCCGCCTGACCTCTTCTTTAAGCGCAGCCAACATTTCGGGGAGTTGTGCCACCCCAGGTGTGGCACAACTCCCCGTGCTGCGTGCACCGATGCGGGGCGCCGCCAGGTGTGCTGTGGTCAGTCGGCGGTCGGCACGGCCTTGAGCCGGGGCCGGCTGATGTCGGTGACCTTGCGCTGTCCGGCCTTGCGGGCCTTCTCCTCCTGGTGCTGCTGCAGCCGGCTCTCGTACTCGCCCTCGAAGTCGCCATCGTCGAGCCGCATCTCCTGCGGCAGCGCCCGCATGGCCTGCTGCTGCTCCTTGGGGGTGTTGAAGGCCGCGATGGCGGGATGGAGCTGGAAGCGGCCGCGGCGTACGACGGTTCCGAGCCGGGCAGCCACCAGGTGTTGCATGGCGCGGCTGATCAGGACGCGGTCCATCGCCAGGCCGTCGCCCAGCTCCTCGTGGGTGGCCACCACCAGCCCGCCGGGCTGCTGGACGGTCAGCAGGTGCAGCAGCAGTGCATAGGCGGTGGGAGGCAGCCGCGGCACGTAGGCCAGCCCGTTGAAGCTCCCCCACAGCGGTCGACGCGCGACCCACTCGTCCGTGGTGACGGTCATGACGACGGCTTCCCTTCCTTGAGCTTGCGCGGCTCCAGCTTCGCGCCCGGCTGCGCCATCGCCTTGAACGCCTCGGGCGCGGCCGGATCCTCCAGGAGCGCGTGCAGCAGGTCCAGCTGCTCCACCCTCTCACCCTTACCCGCAGAGGCTCCCTTGCGGCCCTTCTGCGGCCTCCTCACGCCTCCGCGCAGGCTCGCGGCGGGGTTGAGCTGGTAGACGCCGTTACGGACCCGCCGGAGGGCTCCGTCGGCCTCCAGGACGTGGAAGACCCGGGTGATGTGCGGCCGGCTGTAGCCGAGGTGGTCGGCGACGTCGCCGTGGTTGGCCTCGATCAGCCCGCCGGGCTCCTGGCTGCCCATCAGGGTGAAGAGCACGACCAGGACGAAGCGGTCCGAGTCGTAGCGCCGGGCGGCCCACCGCATGAACTCGAGCGAGTCCATGCTGAACGCGTCGCCGACGAACCCCGTGCTGCTGGGCAGCGGGAACACCTGGGCGGCGTGGCCCGGCGGCAGCTCGACCGTGTTCGGGCTCGGGATCCGGCTGTACGAGGTGGGCGGAGGTGCGGGGCGCCGGCGCCGGGTGCGCGCGGGCTTCGACTCCGGCAGCCGGCCAGCCGAGCTGCCGTCGGTGAGCCCTGCGCTCATCTCGCGGTTCTCCTTGATCGGATCGGACGTCATCATCCTGGCACGAACGTGACAGTGCAGGCACAGATTTGGTGACAGGACACGCACGAAAGTCCCCGGAATGTCAGTCCAGGGGTGACAAAACTCGTCGCGCCGGGAACACGATCACCCAGGAGACCTGTGGATAACGTTCGCCGTCCGGCGCGACCAGTTACGTAACAGCACAGGCACGAAACTACGGCGATTGGTCAGCATCGTCTGACATCCGGACCCCCAAAATGTCAGCCCAGGACTGACATTCCGGCCGCCACGCAGCGCCCTCACCAGCACCGATACAGGGCTTTAGCTCTCAGAACGCGAGCGCGCGCGATACCGGACCCCAGCCGTCGAGGCAAGCACCGACACGCCCACGCCGGAGACCTGGGCCGGAGGCCCGACGGCAGCCTCCGGCCCATGCCCCAGCATCGACCTTCGGCCGATCCTGCAGTACCGCGCCCGCTGCGCTCCGCCTGGCCGGACGGCGGGTTGAATGCCCTTTGCGCCGGACGTGCCGGGCTTCCAGCCGCGCGGGAGCCCCAGGGGGGGTCCTCCGGACCCCACCCCCGTCGGATCCGGCCCGACCTGACCCACGGCCGAAGGCCGCCCCGAGTCTCCCAAGGGGAGGGGCCCAGCCCATTCCGTACGGCACCCGTAATTCCCACACCAATTCTCACCCCCTGGTCCAGTGCAATCCGCGTATTCTTGAGAGAAATTCAAAGTGGCACCAGAAGGTAATCTGCCCAGCCCGGGCGAAAAGGCTCCGTGAATTCAATCTAACGGCTTTCAAGTGGCGCTGATCCGGCTACACCGGAGGGTCGTTCTACCCCCAGACACTAGCGGCCTTCCAAGTTTGATGCACTCACCTCGGGCGAAGCCCACCCTCTCTCCACTCCTTCGAGTGACCCAGCGTCCGAGTCACCCCCCCGCCTCCCCCGCCATCACACCCCACCCACCACAAAGGCCGGCCATCCCAACCCCGCCCTTCGGGCCGAAGGCCCCCCGCTCACCATCCGTTAACTCCGCAGGCGAGGCCTAGGAGTTGACTCCAAGCCATGTCCCGCCACGACGGAACCCACCACCCCGCCGGGGCGCAGCCCCGGCAGGCCCGGCGTAGCCGGGCGCCCGTGGCGGCGCAGCCGCCACCCAGGCACCGGCGAAGCCGGAGCCCCCCGGCCGAAGGCCGGGCAGTACCGGCGGCTCCGCCGCCGCGCAGTGCCGAAGGCGCAAGCAACCCGGGCCGAAGGCCCGTGGTTACCCGGCGTAGCCGGG
>NZ_JBITSA010000022.1:0-101838 GCF_044540385.1 Kitasatospora sp. NPDC086009 | reverse complement strand
CGCAGGTGCTCGGAAGGGGTGTCCGCGGCACGGCCGCGCAGGGCGTCCCACAACGCCAAAGGTCGAGTGTAGTCGCAGCGCATGGTGCGGCTGCCGTCAAGCCCGTCCGGCCTCCCGATCCGCACCGGGCTCCGGGGACGGCGGCGCCGCCCCGGAGCCCGGTGCGGCTGCCTCCAGGCTCCGTCAGAGCATGAAGTCGGGCACGCCGGCGGGCAGGATAAATCGGAACCGGGCGCCGCCGCCGGGCGCGCGGTCGACGCGGATCGAGCCGCCGTGGGCCTCCACGATGCCCTTGACGATGTAGAGGCCCAGGCCCGTGCCGCCGCGCTTGGAACCGCGCCAGAAGCGGGTGAACACGCGCGGCATCGAGTCCTCGGGGATGCCGGTGCCTTCATCGCTCACGGTGACCGCGGTGCCTTCCACAGTTCGGGGCGGAGTGCCGGAGCGCTCCCAGACGGGTGCCTCGACGACCTCCTTGGCCGGTGCCACCTCGATCGTGACAGTTCCCTCACCGTGGCGCACCGCATTTTCCAGCAGGTTGGCCAGCACCTGGTCCACCTTGTCCGGGTCGGCCCAGAGCACGGTGAGCGGCTCGCTGATCCGGATGTCGAAGCGGTCCTCGGGGATGCCGGTGGCGACCTTGCGGTCCACGTGCCGGCGCACCGAGGCAGCCAGGTCGACCACCTGCTTGCGCAGTTCCAGCCGCCCGGCGTCGATCCGGGAGATGTCCAGCAGCTCGGCGATCAGCCGGGTGACCCGGTCGGCGTCGGCGTCGACGGTCTCCAGCATCAGCCGCTTCTGCCCGTCGGTGAACCGCTCCCACTTCGCCAGCAGGGTCGCGGTGAAGCCTTTGACGCTGGTGAGCGGCGAGCGCAGCTCGTGCGCGACGGTGGCGATCAGCTCGGCGTGGCTGCGCTCGGTCCGCCGGCGGGCCTCGGTGCCGCGCAGCGCGATCACCAGCCGCTCCAGCGGCGCCTGCGGGCGCGTCCGGACGTAGCGGGCGGACACCAGCACCTCGCGGCCG
The DNA here is from genome assembly GCF_044540385.1 of Kitasatospora sp. NPDC086009. Lineage (NCBI taxonomy): Bacteria > Bacillati > Actinomycetota > Actinomycetes > Kitasatosporales > Streptomycetaceae > Kitasatospora > Kitasatospora sp. NPDC086009. The sequence continues at coordinate 100,814 of NZ_JBITSA010000022.1, read as the reverse complement.
CCGGGGAGCAGCAGATTGCGCTCGGGCTGGCTGGTCCGGGTCGCCAGGCCACCGTACGGGTCGGTCAGCTGCCACCAGCGGCGGCCGTCCAGGTCCTCCAGCGGGAGGGCGTGCTCCAGCGGGCTGCCGAGCGCGGCCTCCTGGAGGATGCCGGTCAGCCGGGCGGCGGTGCGGTTGAAGCAGACCACCCGGCCCAGGGCGTCGGCGACCACCAGGCCGTCCGGCAGGTCGTCCGGGTCGAGCTCTGGCCCGCTGCCGACCATGGGTGTCCTCCCCGATTACCCACCGTGTCTTTCCCCCCACCGAGGCAGACCCTAGCGTCTCGCGGCCCCCCGCAGTAGGGCCCGCGGCGTCGCGATGACGACTTCCGGGAGCGTCCGGGTACGGCCTACGCCCGCGCCCGGCAGCCGCCGGGCGAGCGCTGCGCCCGGGCGGAGGCGTAGAGGCAGACGGCGGCGGCCGTCGCGAGGTTGAGGCTCTCGGCGTGTCCGTGGATCGGTACGCGCACCACCTCGTCGGTGAGGGCGCGGGTCTCCTCCGGGAGCCCCCAGGCCTCGTTGCCGAACACCCATGCGCCGGGCGCGCCCAGCGTGCCCTCGTCCAGCTCCTGGTCGAGGTCGCGCTCCCCCGCGCCGTCGGCGGCCAGCACCCGCACGCCGGCCTCGCGCAGTCGGCCGACCGCCTCCTCCACCGGCACGCCGACGGCGACCGGCAGGTGGAACAGGCTGCCGACGGAGGCGCGCACGGCCTTCGGGTTGTACAGGTCCACCGAGGCGTCGGTCAGCACCACCGCGTCCGCGCCGGCCGCGTCGGCGGTCCGCAGCACGGTGCCGGCGTTGCCGGGGTCGCGCACATGGGCGAGCACCGCGACCAGCTTGGGACGGGCCGCCAGCACCTCGGCGAACGGGGTGTCGATGAACCGGCAGAGCGCCACGATGCCCTGCGGGGTCACGGTGTCGCAGATGTCCGCGATGACCTCGTCGGTGGCGGTGAGCACCGGCAGCCCCTCGGCGCGGGCGGCGGCGACGATGCCGGCGTGCCGCTCGGCGGCCTCGGGGGTCGTGTAGACCTCGACCACGGCGTGGTCGGCCGTGCCCGGCAGCGTCCCGAACGCGACGGCCTCCCGGACGGCCTGCGGGCCCTCGACGAGGAAGCGGCGCTCCTTGGTGCGCTGGTTCCGCTTGGCGAGCCGGCGGGCGGCGACGACGCGGGGCGAGCGCAGGGAGGTCAGCAGGGGGGTGTCGGTGCTCGACATGGTCTCGTCTCTGAGGCGGGGCGCCGGTGGCGTGCAGGGACTGTGGCGGGGAAACGCAAAACCGGACCCGCAGGGAGAGCCTGCGGGTCCGGTCGGTGCGACGAACCGATCCCGGGGGGATCAGGCCGATCCAGGAGGATCAGGCGGCGTCGGCGGCGGCCCTCGGGGCGTTGACGTCGGCCGGCAGCGCCTTCTGCGCGACCTCGACGAGCGAGGCGAACGCGCCCGGGTCGTTGACCGCGAGGTCGGCCAGCATCTTGCGGTCGATCTCGACGCTGGCGGCCTTCAGGCCCTGCACGAAGCGGTTGTAGGTGATGCCGTTGGCACGGGCCGCAGCGTTGATGCGCTGGATCCACAGCTGACGGAAGTCGCCCTTGCGCTTCTTGCGGTCGTTGAAGTTGTAGACCAGCGAGTGGGTGACCTGCTCCTTGGCCTTGCGGTACAGGCGCGAGCGCTGGCCCCGGTAGCCGCTGGCGCGCTCCAGGATGACCCGGCGCTTCTTGTGGGCGTTGACTGCCCGCTTGACGCGTGCCACTTGATTACTCCTTGGGTTGGACCACGGACTACTTCACGCGGTCCGTCATTCGAATGGGTCGGGAAGGATCAGCTGCCCCGCTCACGGCTCGCGCCGGGCGGGAGGGCGATCACTTGCCGAGAAGCTTCTTGATCTTCTTGGCGTCGGCGGGGGCCACCACGACGGTGCCGGCCAGCTTGCGGGTCAGCGTGGAGGGCTTGTGCTCCAGGAGGTGGCGGCGGCCGGCGCGCTCGCGCAGCACCTTGCCAGAGCCACTGATCTTGAAGCGCTTGCTGGCGCCACTGTGCGTCTTCTGCTTCGGCATTTCGCCGTATCTCCTCGTCGGTCCGTCCACGCCCGCGCGGTGTGCGCCGCGCGGGCGTGAAGGATGGATCTGCGATGACCGGGCGGACGCCCGTTCACCTTGGTGGCCGGTCTCCCGAACCGCCCTGGCCGGTGAAGGCTCAGGCGTCCTGGGAGGCCTCGGCCGGCTGCTCGACCTCGGCGGCGTCGTCCTCGGCGTCGGCCTCGTCGGCCTCCGCCTCGGCCGCGGCGTTCTCGGCCTCAAGCGCTGCGTCCTCGTCGGCCTCGGCGGCGTCGGAGCCGGGGGTGCGGCCCTGACGCTCGGCCTTGCGGGCGTCCGCGATCGCGCGGGCCTCGGCCATCGCCTCGGTCTTCTTCTTGTGCGGGCCGAGAACCATGATCATGTTTCGGCCGTCCTGCTTGGCCGAGGACTCGACGAAGCCCAGGTCCTGGACGTCGTTGGCCAGCCGCTGCAGCAGTCGGAAGCCCAGCTCGGGGCGCGACTGCTCGCGACCGCGGAACATGATCGTGATCTTGACCTTGTCGCCCTGCTTGAGGAACCGAACGACGTGACCCTTCTTGGTGTCATAGTCGTGCGGGTCGATCTTCGGCCGGAGCTTCATCTCCTTGATGACCGTGTGCGCCTGGTTCTTGCGCGCCTCACGGGCCTTCATGGCCGACTCGTACTTGAACTTGCCGTAGTCCATGAGCTTGCACACCGGCGGCCGGGCGGTCGCCGCGACCTCGACGAGGTCGAGGTCGTACTCCTGCGCGAGCTCCAGCGCCTTGGCAAGCGGCACGATGCCGACCTGCTCGCCGCTGGGACCGACGAGTCGCACCTCGGGGACGCGAATCCGGTCGTTGATGCGGGGCTCGGTGCTGATGGGGCCTCCTAGGTTGCACCTTCTGCGATGCGGCCGTCGGACGGCGGTCGCACGTAGTGGACTCGACCACTGGGCGGGGCTTCATTCGTGCTGCGCTGCCTACCTTGCTGATTGGCACTGCATGCACCGCGACACGAAAAAAGCCCCGCTCGGTACAAGCGGGGCTCCACACAACCGGGGGCTGCACCCGGTGAGGGGTGCGGCGGGCGACTCGGCGCCTGGGCGCCCGTCGCGGACCGGGACCCGTCGACCGTGAGGCCGATCGGGTGGGAGACTTTCGCGGTTGCCCTCTCGGGCCTCCTGGGTGGAGCCTCCTCTTGCTGGCCGGGCGCTCCTCAGGAGCTCCTGGCCGGTCAGTCTCGAAGCATACAGCGTTTCGGCCGCGCCCGGTATTCCGCCCCTCGCTCCCCGCGGCCCGGCCCCCGGCCGGCCCCCTTGTACGCTCCTTGGGTACGGACACCGGCACGACGGAACGAGCCCCCCTTGAGCAGCGAGCCCACCCAGAACCCCGCCGCGGACGACGAGGCGATCGGTTTCGACGACCTCACCCGGGACATCGCCGAGGTCCCCGCCGTCGAGGTGATCACGACCGTCGCGGTGCACCTGATGAGCGCCGCCGCCGTGAAGTGCGGCCTGGCCGAGGGCGGCGAGGCCGACAAGGACCTCGACGAGGCGCGCAAGCTGATCACCGCGCTGGCCGGGCTGGTGACCGCCGGTGCCCCCGAGATCAGCAACTTCCACGCCGCCCCGCTGCGGGACGGCCTGAAGTCGCTCCAGCTGGCCTTCCGCGAGGCGTCCATCGTGCCGGACGCGCCGGGCACCGGGCCGGGCGAGAAGTTCACCGGGCCGGTCTACGCCTGAGCCCCACCGGGACACCGGCGGTGCCCGGGCACCGGGCGAGGGGCACCGCCGCGTCCGGGCACCGCGCGAGGGCCGGGCACCGCGCGTGGGCCGGGCGCCGCTAGCGGCGGTACAGCGGCTCGCCGGGCAGCGCGGAGTCGGCCGGCAGCACGGCCAGGTTCAGGCCCCGGTCGAGCCGGACCCGCAGCACCGGGTCGGCCGCGACCGCCTGCCCGATCCGCCGGGCGGCCGCCTGGACGGCCTCCTGGTCCAGCGCCCGGTCCAGCACCACCGCGAGCAGGCCGTCCCCTTCCTGGTAGGGCGCCAGCAGACCGCTCACCACCTGCGGCTCGGCCGCCAGCAGCGCCCGGACGGCCTCGCGCACCTCGGGGTCGCGCACCGGCGGCAGGTACGGCCGGTTCTCCGCCAGCGCGCGCAGCCGGGCCCCGGACAGCCGGTACGGCACCGGGCCGGCCGGGTCGATCAGCAGGGTGTCCGCGCGCTCGGAGTAGGCGACCATCGCGGCCTGCGGGGCGGCGACCGGTGCCGGGCGGGCGTCGGCGCGCCAGCGGGTCAGCGCCTCCATCGAGGTGAAGGCCGGCAGCGCCCGCCGGCCGTCCGCGGCCTCGATCACCGGGACGGCCATGTCACTGGTCTTCTCGTGCTTGTGCCCGTGCTCGTCCAGCTCCACCTCGCCGAGGACGGCGACGATCGGGACCATCAGCCGGGTCGGCGTCAGCGCCGCGAGCACCTCCGGCTCGGCCCCGGGCTCCTGCGACCAGCGCGCGAGCGCCTCGGCGAGCGCCGGGTCGGCGGTGCCGTCGTCGGCGGCGAATCCTGGGTTCGGAATGTTCTTGCGGTCCACCCGGCCGACCCTATGCCACCTCACACCCGCCGCCGGGGCGAGGCGGATCCGCGCCGTCGGGGTGGATCGTCCGCCGCAGGCCTACCCACCGGTAGCGGGGTGTGGCACTCTGCGCCCATGGCCACGCTCGAAGCTGCTGCCCGTACCGCCGCCGTGCCCTCGCCGGCCGCCGACCGAGCCCGGTACGACCGGGCCACCGCCCATCTCGACGGCCCGGTGGCCGTCGTCGACCTCGCGGCCTTCGACGCCAACGCGGCCGACCTGGTCCGCCGGGCGGCCGGCAAGCCGGTCCGGGTGGCCAGCAAGTCGGTGCGCTGCCGCGCCCTGCTGGAGCGGGTGCTGACCATGGACGGCTTTGCCGGGGTGATGAGCTTCACCCTCGGCGAGTCGCTCTGGCTGGCCCGCACGGGCATCCGCGACGTCCTGCTGGCCTACCCCTCGACGGACCGCTCCGGCTTCGCCGAACTGACCGGCGATCCGGAGCTGGCCGCCGCCGTCACCGTGCTGGTCGACGACCCGGCCCAGCTCGACCTGATCGACGCGGCCCGGACCGGCCCCGCCGAGGTCCGGGTCTGCCTGGAGCTGGACACCGCGCTGCAGCTGTTCGGCGGGCGGGTGCGGGTCGGCGCCCGGCGCTCGCCGATGCGCACGCCCGAGGACCTCGGGGCCTTCGCCGAGCTGGTGCAGCGCCGCCGCGGGTTCCGGGTGGTCGGGCTGATGGCCTACGAGGGACACATCGCCGGGGTGGGCGACAGCGTGCCCGGGCGGCCGGTGCGCTCCCGGATGATCCGGCTGATGCAGGCGAAGGCCCGGGCCGAGCTGGCCGAGCGGCGCGCGGCGACGGTCCGGCGGCTGCGCCGGGTGACCGAGCTGGAGTTCGTCAACGGCGGCGGCACCGGCAGCGTCGAGTCGACCGTGGCGGAGCGGGCGGTCACCGAGGTGGCGGCGGGCTCGGGGCTGTACCTGCCGCGGCTGTTCGACAACTACCGCTCGTTCCGGGGCCGGCCGGCCGCGCTGTTCGGCCAGCCGGTGGTGCGCCGGCCCGGCTTCGGGGTGGTGACGGTGCTCGGCGGCGGCTACCCGGCCTCCGGCGCGGCCGGGCCGGACCGCTCGCCGGTGCCCCACCTGCCGCCGGGGCTGCGCTACGACCCGATGGAGGGGGCCGGCGAGGTGCAGACCCCGCTGCTCGGCGCGGCCGCCGACGACCTGCTGATCGGGGACCGGGTCTGGTTCCGGCACGCCAAGGCGGGCGAGCTGTGCGAGCGCTTCGCCGAGCTGCACCTGATCGAGGGCGACCGGGTGGTGCGCACCGTCCCGACCTACCGGGGCGAGCAGCGGACCTTCCTCTGACCACCGGGTACGCCACCACGGCCGAACGGGCCGCCGCGGCGCCCTCGTTGCCCTACCGTGGTCCTCGACAGGACCGGACGCGACGTCAGGGGGCGCCATGGAGGCCGAGATCGTGCAGGGGCTGGTGACCTCGGGTGCCACCACCCTGGTCGGGCTGATGGCCACCGAGGCCTGGACCCAGGCGCGTTCGCGCTTCGCGGCGCTGTTCGGGCGGGGCGAGACCGACGAGGCGGAGGCCGCGGCCCTGGAGCGCTCGCGGACGGTCATCGCCCGCGCCCGGGAGACCGGTGACACCGGGGCCGTCGACGACCTGACCGGCACCTGGCGCGGCCGGCTCCGCCAGGCACTCCTGGAGAACCCCGAGGTGGCCGACGAACTCCGCGCCATCCTGGCGGAGTTCGAGCCGCGGCTGCCCGCACCGGGCGGCGAGTCCCTGAACAACACCATCACCGGCAGAACGATGCACGGCATGGTGATCCAGGCCAAGAACGTGCACGGGGGCGCGCACTTCCATCAGTACGGGGAGGGCCCGGGCCGGCCTTCCGGCGGCCGCTGACCTTTTCCCGGCCTTTCCCCCACCTTAAGAAGGCCCGAGGGCGCCCGAACTCCGGCGCCCCTCGGGCCTCTGTGCTGCGCGTACGGCTACAGTCCGTCAAAAAGTACGCCACAACGGGCTATTGCCAGCTGGTCTAGTCCAATCATACGCTCAGCCCGGGCCCCGCGCGCCGGGCCGGCGGGCCCCGGGCAGACGTGCCCACTCCCCCACACTCTCGGCCCGGAACACGGTCAAGGAGTCCCCACCCCATGTCCATCAAGAGAAGCGCTCTGTCCCTCGGCGTCATAGGCGCCGCGGTCCTCGCCGTTTCGACGACCGCCGCCGGCACCGCCAGCGCCCACGGTGCCATGACCAACCCGGTCAGCCGCATCGCGGCCTGCTACGCCGAAGGGCCGGAGACTCCCAAGTCCCAGGTCTGCAAGGACCTCGTGGCGATGAGCGGCACCCAGCCGCTGTACGACTGGAACGAGGTCAACATCGCCAACGCGAACGGCAACCACCAGGCGCTGATCCCGGACGGCAAGCTCTGCTCGGCCAACCGCGACAAGTACAAGGCGCTCGACATGCCCCGCACCGACTGGCCGGCCACCCCGGTCAGCGCCGGTTCGTTCGCCTTCAAGTTCCGCGTCACCGCGGCGCACGTCGGCACCCAGACCGTCTACATCACCAAGGCCGGCTACGACCCGACCAAGCCGCTGAAGTGGTCCGACCTGGAGTCGGCCCCGGTCGCCCAGGTGCAGGTCACCCGTACCGCCACCGACGGCTACTACACCTACACGGGGACGCTGCCGCAGCGGACCGGCCGCCAGCTGCTGTACATGGTCTGGCAGCGCAGCGACAGCCCGGAGGCGTTCTACAGCTGCTCCGACGTCGACTTCGGCAAGACGGCGGCCGCTGTGGACCAGCCCGTGTCGGCGCTCGCCGCGCAGGCCCCGGCCGCGCCGAGCGAGGCGCAGATCGCCGCCGGCCAGTCCCGGTCCACCGTTTCCCACCACGGGCACGGCGGCAACGCGAACGAGCCGGCGGGCGCGGTGGTGCCGACCGCCAGCGCGGCCGTCGGCGGCTCGCCCACCGGTCCGCTGCTGCTGGCCGGCGCCGCCGCGATCAGCGTCGGCTGGGCCGGCATGGTGCTCCGGCGCCGTCGCTTCGAGGCTGTTCGACGCGACTCCTGACCGCCGGAGGCCTGGGCCGGACCGCACACCGCCCCCCGTGCGGTCCGGCCCAGGCGATCCCCAGCTCGGCGTGTGAACACGGCGGCGGCCCGCCCGGACGTGTCCGGGCGGGCCGCCGTACGTGAGCGGAGCGGTGCGATCAGGTGGTGGCGGTACCGGTGCCCCCGCCGGGGCCGGCGCCGCCGCCCGGGAAGGCGGGCAGCTTGCCGGTGTAGGCGGCGATGCCCTTGACGATGGTGTCCATCACGGCGACGTCGGGCGCCTTGTCGGCGATGTCGAAGCCGAGGTGGACGGAGATCAGCGACTTGCCGTCGGCGGACGGGAAGACGACGGTCTGCACGTAGCCGTCGTTGCCCTTCGCCGCGTCGACCTTCCAGCGGACCAGGTAGCCGTCCCGGCCGTCGACCTTGACCGCCTCGGACTTCAGCTCCTGGTGCGAGTTGAGGTCGTTGTACGAGTCCTTGGCGGCCTTCTCGATGTCGGCCTTGGCCGCCGCCTGGACGTCGGTGCCGCCGGCGACCACACCCGTGTTGGCACCGCCCAGCGAGCAGCTGCCGCCCCCGTCACAGGTGTAGGCGCCGACGCTCAGCGCGGCGAAGCCGTCCGGGGTGGTACCGCCCTGCCAGCCGGAGGGGACGGGCAGGGTGATCCGGTTCACCAGGTCGGCGGCGGTGTCACTGCCCTGGGAGGTGCCGTCGTTCCCGCCGTTGCCCTGGCCGCCGTTGCCCTGGCCACCGTTGCCCTGGCCGCTGCCGCCGTTGCCCCGGCCCTGGCCGTTGCCCTTGCCGCCGTTGCCGTTGCCGTTGCCGTTGCCCTGACCGCTGCCGCCGTTGCCGCCCTGGCCACCGTCGTTACCGGGGCCGCCCAGGTCGGGCAGACCGCCCCACGGGCCTTCCTCGCCGATCGGCGGGGCCTGCCGCGAGGTGCGGTGCGTGGCACGCGGCTCGCCGTGGCCGTCCATCGCCAGGTAGGTGATCCCGGAGCCGGCGCCGAGGCCCAGCAGGGCCGCGACGGTGGCCGCGATCACCAGCTTGGACGGCCTGCGCCTGGTCTTGGGCGCCGGGGGTGCGATGGCGCCGTAGGCGGCGCCGAAGGGGGGCGGCTCCGGGTAGCGGACCGTCGGCCCGCTCCCCAGCACCTCCCCCTCCAGCACCCGGGTCTCGGCGGTCTCGTCCGGCCCCGGGGCCGCCGGAGCCACCGGCTCCGGCGGGGCGTCCGAGGGTGCGGGCCGGGTGTCGGCCGTCCAGCCCTTACCGTCCCACCAGCGCTGCGGTCGCGGATCGCTGGTGGTGTCCTTCGGGTCCGGGTACCACCCGGCGGGAATCTGCTCGCTCACGTCAGAGAATCTAAAGGCAGCCGGATAAACGCGATATCAGCGCGACCGCCGATTTCCGGCATTCTCCATGAGATTACGGTGAGAAGGCCGAACGAAGGCCCCGATCGGCCCCGGATCAGCCCCCGGTCGGCCCCGGATCGACCCTAGACCGGGGTCACATAGGCACCGGCGATGCCTCCGTCGACCAGGAACTCGCTCGCCGTGATGAAGGACGAATCGTCGCTGGCGAGGAAGGCGACCGCGGCCGCGATCTCCTCGGGCCGGGCGAAGCGGCCGAGCGGAATGTGCACCAGCCGGCGGGCCGCCCGCTCCGGGTCCGCGGCGAACAGCTCGCGCAGCAGCGGGGTGTCCACCGGCCCCGGCGAGAGCGCGTTGACCCGGATGCCCTCGCGGGCGAACTGCACGCCCAGCTCGCGGGACATCGCCAGCACCCCGCCCTTGGAGGCGGTGTAGGAGATCTGCGAGGTGGCCGCGCCCATCCGGGCCACGAAGCTGGCGGTGTTGATGATCGAACCGCGCCCGTGCCGCCGCATGTACGGCAGCGCCGCCTTGCAGCAGAGGTAGACCGAGGTCAGGTTGACCTCCTGGACCCTGCGCCAGGCGGCCGGCTCCGTGGTCAGGATGGAGCCGTCCTCGGGCGGCGAGATGCCCGCGTTGTTGAAGGCGACGTCCACGCTGCCGTACGTCTCGTAGGCCTGGTCGAAGAGCGCCTCGACCATGTACGGGTCGGTCACGTCGGTGTGCACGAAGAGGCCGCCGACCTCCTGGGCGGCCGCCTCGCCGGTCGGCTCGTCGACGTCGGCGCACACGACCTTCGCCCCCTCGGAGGCGAGCCGGCGGGCGGCGGCCAGGCCGATGCCGCTGCCCGCGCCGGTGATCACGGCGGTACGGCCGACCAGGCGCCGGCAGACCGGGCCGTCCTTCCCGGCCGCGGCAGGCTTCTCGCTCATGGCTGGCTCCTACTCCTCGCTCTGGATGAACACGTTCTTGGTCTCGGTGAAGGGGACCAGCGCGTCCGGCCCGAGCTCCCGGCCGATGCCGGACTCGCCGAACCCGCCGAAGGGCGTCCAGTACCGCACCGAGGAGTGCGAGTTGACCGAGAGGCTGCCCGCCGCGACGCCCCGGGCCAGGCGCAGCGCGCGGCCGACGTCCCGCGTCCAGATGGACCCGGAGAGTCCGTAGCGAGTCCCGTTGGCCAGCCGCAGGGCGTCCGCCTCGCCGTCGAAGGGGAGCACCACCGCGACCGGGCCGAAGATCTCCTCCGTCGCCGCGGGCACGGTCGGGTCGGTGGGCGCGAGCACGGTCGGCGGGTACCAGAAGCCGGGGCCGTCGGGGACCGCGCCACGGGCCAGCACCGGCAGCTCGGGGGTGACGTAGGAGGCGACCCGGCGGACCTGGGCGGCGGAGATCAGCGGGCCGAGCTCGGTGGCCGGGTCGGCCGGGTCCCCGGTGCGGACGGCCTCGACGGCGGGCAGCAGCAGGGCGAGGAAGTCGTCGAGGGCCTCGCGTTGGACCAGGATGCGGCTGCGCGCGCAGCAGTCCTGGCCGCTGTTGTCGAGGAAGGACATCGGGTCGGCGGCGCGGGCGAGGTCGGCGTCCGCGAAGACGATGTTGGGGCTCTTGCCGCCGAGTTCGAGGGTGACCCGCTTGGCCTGGGCGGCGCACCGGGCGGCGACCTCCTTGCCGACCAGGGTCGAGCCGGTGAAGACGATCTTGCGGACGGCAGGGTGGTCGACCAGCGCCCGGCCGGTGGTGGCGCCGGCCCCGGGGACGACCTGGAACAGGCCCTCCGGGAGCCCGGCGGCGAGGGCGAGTTCGGCCAGCCGCAGCGCGGTGAGCGGGGTGGCCTCGGCGGGTTTGAGGAGGACGGCGTTGCCCGCGGCCAGAGCCGGGGCGAAGCCCCAGGCGGCGATCGGCATCGGGAAGTTCCACGGGGCGATCACCCCGACCACGCCGATCGGCTCGTGGAAGGTGACGTCCAGGCCGCCGGCCACCGGGATCTGGCGGCCGGTCAGCCGCTCCACCCCGCCGGCGGCGTACTCCAGCAGGTCGCGGACGTTGCCGGCCTCCCAGCGGGCGTTGCCCACGGTGTGCCCGGCCTCGCTCACCTCCAGGGCGGCCAGCTCGGGGATGTGCACCTCGACCTGGTCGGCGAAGCGGCGCAGCAGCCGGGCGCGTTCGCCGGGGGCGAGCGCGGCCCAGCCCTGCTGGGCCTTGAGGGCGAGCTGGACGGCGGAGTCCAGCCGCGCCGGGGTGGTGTCCGGGACGGTGCCGAGCACCTCCCCGGTGGCCGGGTTGAGGACGGTGCTGACGGCGGGACTCCCCACGCGGCTCACATCCGCTCGAAGGATCGGTAGCGCTCCCAGTCGGTGACGGCGCTGTCGTACGCGGACTGCTCGACCCGGGCCATGTGCAGGTAGTGCTCCACGACGTCGTTGCCGAAGGCGGCGCGGGCGAGCTCGCTCTGCGACCAGCGGTCGGCGGCCTCGCGCAGCGAGCCGGGCACCCGGGTGTACTCGTCGGCGGCGTAGGCGTTGCCCAGGCAGGGCGTGGGCAGTTCGAGCTTCTGCTGGAGGCCGTGCAGACCGGCGGCGATCATGCCCGCCACGGCGAGGTACGGGTTGACGTCGCCCCCGGGGACGCGGTTCTCCATCCGCAGGCTCGGACCGCGGCCGACCACCCGGTAGGCGCACGTGCGGTTGTCGCGGCCCCAGGCGACGGCGGTCGGGGCGAAGGAGCCGGGCCGGTAGCGCTTGTAGGAGTTGATGTTGGGCGCGTAGAGCACGCTGAACTCGCGCAGGGCGACGAGCTGGCCGGCCAGGAAGTGCCGCATGGTGTCGGTCATCCGGCCGTCGCGGTCGGCGAAGGCCGGGGCGCCGCCCGGGACGCGGAGGTCCCGCAGCGAGAGGTGGATGTGGCAGCTGTTGCCCTCGCGCTCGTCGTACTTGGCCATGAAGGTGATTGCGCAGCCCTGCTGGGCGGCGATCTCCTTGGCGCCGGTCTTGTAGACGCTGTGCTGGTCGCAGGTGGTGAGGGCGTCGGCGTAGCGGAAGGCGATCTCGTGCTGGCCGAGGTTGCACTCGCCCTTGGCCGACTCGACGACGAGGCCGGCGCCGGCCATCTCGTTGCGGATCCGGGCGAGCAGCGGCTCGACCCGGGCGGTGCCGAGCAGCGAGTAGTCGACGTTGTACTGGTTGGCCGGGGTGAGGCCGCGGTAGCCGCCGAGCCAGGCCTGTTCGTAGGTGTCGCGGAAGACCAGGAACTCCAGCTCGGTGCCGATGTCGGCCGCCAGGCCGTACTCGGCGAGGCGCTCGATCTGACGCCGCAGCACCTGCCGGGGCGCGGTGTCGACGGGGTGGCCGCCGTGCCGGGCGAGGTCGGCGGTGACCTGGGCGGTGCCGGGCTGCCAGGGGGTGAGCCGGAGCGTGCCGAGGTCGGGACGCATGGCGAAGTCGCCGTAGCCCGTCTCCCAGGAGGACTGGGCGTAGCCGTCGACGGTGTTGAGGTCGATGTCGACGGCGAGCAGGTAGTCGCAGGCCTCGGCGCCGTGCTCGGCGACCTCGTCGAGGAAGAACCGGGCGGCGAAGCGCTTGCCCTGGAGCCGGCCCTGCATGTCGGTGAAGGCGAGCGCGACGGTGTGGATCTCGCCGGCGTCGACCAGCGTGCGCAGCTCGCCGAGGGTGAGCGGCGCGCGCGGCCGCGCGGTCGCGGCGGTGTTGTCGGGCATGACGGGACCCTCCCCTTCGCTCACTCAGCGAGATCACACGGTCACAGCGAACCGTACGGCCTGCCACGGACAGCGCGGAAGAGGGCGGACGGGTGTGGCGCGCCGATACGCGTGGTTGACGGGGTATCAGGCGGGGCTGGAGGAGAATGCGCGCCATGGATCGCAGGCCTTTCATCGGCGTCAGCACCTACCAGGTGGACGTGAGTTGGAGCGACTGGCGGAACCGCCCGGTGGCACTGGTGCCCGAGCGGTACACCGCGTACGTGCGGGATTCGGGCGGGATCGCGCTCCTGCTGCCGCCGGACTCCCCGGAGCGCGCGCCGGAGGTGCTCGCCCGGCTGGACGCCCTGGTCATCACGGGCGGACCGGACATCGACCCGGCGTACTACGGGCAGCCGCCGCACCCGCTGACCGAGGCGGACTCGCCGGAGCGGGACCAGTGGGAGTCCGCGCTGCTGCGGGCGGCCCTGGCGGCGGGCATGCCGCTGCTGGGCATCTGCCGGGGCATGCAGGTGCTGAACGTGGTCTGCGGCGGCTCGCTCGTCCAGCACCTCCCGGACGTGGTGCACCCCGACGTGCACGCCGGGACGCCCGGCACGTACGGGGAGCACACGGTGCGGCCGGTGCCCGGGACGCTCCTCGGCGGACTGCTGCCGGAGAGCGAACTGACCGTGCCGACCTTCCACCACCAGGCGGTGGACCGGCTCGGCGCGGGGCTGCGGGTGAGCGCGCACGCGCCGGACGGCACCGTGGAGGCGGTGGAGGGACCGGGGTTCACCCTCGGGGTGCAGTGGCACCCCGAGCAGGGGGACGACCTGCGGGTGATGCAGGCCCTGGTCCGGGCGGCGACGGCGGCCCGGACGGTCCCGCTGGAGCCGGTCGGCGCGCTCGGTTAGACCCACCCGGCCCGCCGGGCGGTCACGGCCACCGGTCCGGCGGGCCCCGCGGTCACCGCGTCGGCCGCCACGGCGGTCGGGGCGGGACCGAGCCGTCCGACCTGCCCGATTCCCGTCTTCCCTGCTCAGCGGTGGCGCGGCGGCACCGGGCGGGGGTCGCGCCGCGGCAATGACAACGGTCTCCAGTGCAGTCTTTGGATCTTCCTTCGATCTGCGGTTCACTTCGACTGCGGGGCGTTCGCCTCCCTGCCTCCACCCCCGCGCGTCCAGGAGAGGACTTCGATGGCCGGGCACGACCACTCCCACGATGATCATGCGCATGACCACCGGCACGGCGACGGGCCCGCGCGGAGCGGGCACGGCGGGCACGGTCACGGCGCGCACGGTCACGGCGGGCACTCGCACGGCGTGGCCGCCGACGCCGACCGCCGCTGGCTGGTGAGCGCCCTCGCGCTGATCGTGGTGTTCATGGCCGGCGAGGTGGTGGTCGGCTTCGCCGCCGGGTCGCTGGCGCTGATCTCCGACGCGGCGCACATGCTCACCGACGCCGCCTCGATCGTGCTGGCCCTGGTGGCGATGCGACTGTCCGCCCGCCCGGCCCGCGGCGGCTACACCTACGGGCTCAAGCGCGCCGAGATCCTCTCCGCCCAGGCGAACGGCGTCACCCTGCTGGTCCTCTCGGCCTGGCTGGGCTACGAGGCCGTCACCCGGCTGATCGACCCGCCGGACGTGACCGGCTCGCTGGTGCTGGTCACCGCGCTGATCGGGATCGTGGTCAACCTGGCCGCCGCCTGGTGCATGTCCAAGGCCAACCGCAGCTCGCTCAACGTCGAGGGTGCCTTCCAGCACGTGGTCACCGACCTCTACGCGTTCATCGCCACCGCCGTCGCCGGCGCGGTGATGCTGACCACCGGGTTCGCCCGGGCGGACGCGATCGCCTCGCTGATCGTGGTGGCGCTGATGCTGAAGGCCGGCATCGGCCTGGTCCGCGCCTCCGGGCGGATCTTCCTGGAGGCCGCCCCGGCCGGCGTCGACCCGGACGCGGTGGCGGACCGGCTGGTCGCCCAGCCGCTGGTGGAGGAGATCCACGACCTGCACATCTGGGAGATCACCTCCGGCCAGCCGGCCCTGTCGGCGCACATCCTGGTCACCCCGGGCGGTGACTGCCACGCCGTCCGCCGGGAGCTGCAGCGCCGGCTGGCGGGCGAGTACGGGATCACCCACAGCACCCTCCAGGTCGACCACGTCGGCGAGGACGAGGCGGGCGCGCTGCTGCAGATCACCACCCCCGCCGGCGACCTCCCCGAGCACTGCGCCGACTCGCACGGCCCGGTCCACCGCGCCGGACCGCACGAGCACTGATCCCGGGGCGCCGAAGCCGGGACAGCGGACCCCGGGAGCGCCGGAACCGGCGGGCTGTCGGCCGGGTACGGCATGATCTGAGACGTGACCGCACCGCGACTGATGCTGCTCGACTCCGCCAGCCTGTACTTCCGGGCCTACTACGGCGTGCCGGACTCCCTGCGCTCCCCGCAGGGCGAACCGGTCAACGCCGTCCGGGGCCTGCTGGACTTCATCGCCCGACTGGTCCAGGACCACCGGCCCGACCAGCTGGTCGCCTGCATGGACGCCGACTGGCGCCCCCAGTGGCGGGTCGACCTCGTGCCCTCCTACAAGACGCACCGGGTCGCCGAGGCGGCCGTGGACGGCGAGGAGGAGGTGCCGGACACCCTCGCCCCGCAGGTACCGGTGATCGAGCAGGTGCTGGACGCGCTCGGCATCGCCCGGGTCGGCTCCCCCGGCTACGAGGCGGACGACGTGATCGGCACCCTCACCGCCCGGGCCGAGGGCCCGGTGCAGATCGTCACCGGGGACCGCGACCTCTTCCAGCTGGTCGACGACGCCCGCGGGATCACGGTGCTCTACCCGGTCAAGGGGATGGGGAACCTCCAGGTCACCGACGACGCGCTGCTGCTGGAGAAGTACGGCGTGCGCGGTGCCCGGTACGCCGACATGGCCGCCCTGCGCGGCGACCCCAGCGACGGCCTGCCCGGCGTCAAGGGGATCGGCGAGAAGACGGCCGCCCAGCTGATCAACGAGTACGGCGACCTCCCGGCGATCCGGGCCGCCGCCCTCGACATCCGCTCGAAGCTCACCCCGGCCCGCCGGCGCAACATCGTCGAGGGCGCGGCCTACCTGGACGTCGCCCCGACCGTGGTCCGGGTCGCCGCCGACGCGCCGCTGCCGCCCTTCGACCCGGCCCTCCCGCGCGAGCCGCTGGACCCGATGACCCTGGAGGAGCTCTCCGCCCGCTGGGGCCTCGGCACCTCCCTGGAGCGCGTCCTGGCCGTCCTCGCGGCGCGCTGACACCCCGGCAGCACAGCACGAAGGGGGCCCGTCGTCGATGACCACGGGCCCCCTTCGGCGTGCGACGGTCAGCCCACCGAGGAGTAGGCGATGATGCCGCGGCGGAGGCCGTCGACGGCCTTGCGGGCCGTCCGGCGGAGCTCGGCGTCCTCGCCGGCGGCGTCCTGGATCTGGCCGAGCACGTCGATCAGCTGCTTGGTCCAGCGGACGAAGTCACCGGCCGGCATGTCGGCGTCGCGCAGCACCGAGTCCAGGTTGTGGCCGAGGGCCCAGCGGTACGCGGCCCAGGCGAAGCCGACGTCCGGCTCGCGCTGCCCGACGCCCTCGGCGGTGTTGATCCGGTGCTGCTCCTCCAGGGCGTCCAGGTGGCCCCAGATCCGGATCATCTGGCCGAGTGCCTCCTTGGTGCCGCCCTCGGGCACCCGGGGGGCGGCGGCGTCGTCGGACTGCCGGGACTCGTAGACCAGCGCCGAGGCGCAGGCCGCCAGCTCGGCGGCGGCCAGACCGCTCCAGACGCCCTCGCGGATGCACTCGGAGGCGAGCAGGTCCAGCTCGCCGTAGAGCCGGCCGAGCCGCTTGCCGTCGTCGGTGACGGTGTCGCCCCGGAGGTAGCCGAGGTCGGTGAGCAGGCCGCAGACCCGGTCGAAGGTGCGGGCGATGGTGTGGGTGCGGGAGCGCATCCGGCGCTCCAGCTGCTCGGTGTCGCGGTGCAGCCGGTGGTAGCGCTCGGCCCAGCGCGCGTGGTCCTCGCGCTCGTCGCAGCCGTGGCACGGGTGCTGGCGCAGGGCGGCGCGCAGCCGGCTGATCTCCGCGTCGTCGGCGGCGGCCGCGCGGCCCTTGCGGAACCGCTCGGGCTCCAGGTGGCCGGCCTTGGTGCGCAGCGCGGAGGCGAGGTCGCGCCGGGACTGCGGGCTGCGCGGGTTG
Organism: Kitasatospora sp. NPDC086009; assembly: GCF_044540385.1. NCBI lineage: Bacteria > Bacillati > Actinomycetota > Actinomycetes > Kitasatosporales > Streptomycetaceae > Kitasatospora > Kitasatospora sp. NPDC086009. The sequence goes on along the minus strand of NZ_JBITSA010000022.1, from coordinate 83,825 downwards.
AAGGACTTGGGGATGCGCACCCGCTCCAGGGCGGCGACCGGGTGCGGGAAGTCGATCATGGCGAGCCGCTTGACCTGCCGCTCGGCGGTGAGCACCACCGGGCGCGGGCCGTCCTGGAAGTCGGGGTGGCGCGAGCCGACCCGGCCGTTGCGGCTGACCGGCGGCAGGCCCGGGTCGAGGACGAGCGCGAGACCGGCGAACTTGCCGGTGGGGACGTGGATGACGTCGCCCGGCTTGAGCTGCTCGATGGACTCGACGGCGGCCGCGCGGCGCTGGCTGCTGCCCTCGCGGGCCAGCTCGTTCTCGCGGTCCTTGAGCTGGTGGCGCAGGCCCATGTACTCGTCGAAGTCGCCCAGGTGGCAGGTCATGGACGCGCGGTAGCCGTCCAGGCCCTCCTCGTTGCGCTGGACCTGGCGGGCGATGCCGACCACCGAGCGGTCCGCCTGGAACTGCGCGAAGGACGTCTCCAGCAGCTCGCGGGAGCGGTGCCGGCCGAACTGCGAGACCAGGTTGACGGCCATGTTGTACGAGGGCCGGAAGGACGACTTCAGCGGGTAGGTGCGGGTGCCGGCCAGGCCGGCCAGCGCCTCCGGGTCGAGCCCGCGCTGCCAGAGCACCACGGCGTGGCCCTCGATGTCGATCCCGCGGCGGCCGGCCCGGCCGGTGAGCTGGGTGTACTCGCCGGGGGTGATGTCGGCGTGCGTCTCGCCGTTCCACTTGACCAGCTTCTCCATGACCACCGAGCGGGCGGGCATGTTGATGCCGAGGGCCAGTGTCTCGGTCGCGAAGACGGCCTTGACCAGACCCTTCACGAAGAGCTCCTCGACCACCTCCTTGAACCGCGGCAGCATCCCCGCGTGGTGGGCGGCGATGCCGCGCTCCAGCCCGTCGAGCCACTCGAAGTAGCCGAGGACGTGCAGGTCCTCGTCGGGGATGTCGGCGCAGCGCTCCTCGACGATGGCCCGCACCCGGCCCCGGTCCTCCTCCTTGTTGAGGCGCAGCCCGGAGCTGAGGCACTGCTGGACGGCGGCCTCGCAGCCGGCCCGGCTGAAGATGAAGGTGATCGCGGGGAGCAGGCCCTCGGCGTCGAGCCGGTCGATGACGTCGACCCGGCCCGGCGTCCAGACCTTGCCCGGGCGGCCGTTGGGCATCGAGCGGCCCCGGCCGCGGCCGAACCGGTCCCGCGGGTTGCGGTCCAACTCGGAGCGGGCGAGCCGGACCAGCTCGGGGTTGACGGCCTTGGCCGGGTTGCGCGGGGCGTCCTTGGGGCGGCCGTCGCGGTCCGGGTTGGCGAACAGGTCGTACATCCGGTTGCCGGCCATGACGTGCTGCCACAGCGGTACCGGGCGGTGTTCGGAGACGATCACCTTGGTGCCGCCGCGCACGGTGTCCAGCCAGTCGCCGAACTCCTCGGCGTTGGAGACGGTCGCGGAGAGCGAGGCCAGCACCACCGACTCGGGGAGGTGGATGATGACCTCCTCCCAGACGGCGCCGCGGAAGCGGTCGGCGAGGTAGTGCACCTCGTCCATCACCACGTAGCCGAGGCCGTTGAGCGAGGAGGAGCCGGCGTAGAGCATGTTGCGCAGCACTTCGGTGGTCATGACCACCACGGGGGCGTCCCCGTTGACGCTGTTGTCACCGGTCAGCAGGCCGACCTTGGCCGCGCCGTAGCGCTTGACCAGGTCCCCGTACTTCTGGTTCGAGAGCGCCTTGATGGGCGTGGTGTAGAAGCACTTGCGCCCGGACTGGAGGGCGAGGTGCACGGCGAACTCGCCGACGATCGTCTTGCCGGAGCCGGTGGGCGCGGCGACCAGGACGCCGTCGCCGCCCTCCAGCGCCCGGCAGGCCTCCAGCTGGAAGTCGTCCAGCGGGAAGTCGTAGAGCTGCTGGAAGCCGTACAGGGCGCTGGCCTGCTCCTTGGCCCGGCGGCGGAAGGCCGCGTACGCCTCGGCGGGGCTGAGCTCCCGGTCTTCGGGCTGCTCGGGCTCAGGGGTGTTCATCGCCGTCCGGGTGTGATTGGTGTGATCTCGCATCTCAGCGAGAGGTTACCCGGGAGGACTGACATCGATAGCACCGATTTTTCGCGCTACCGGATCGATTCTCTCTCACATCCATAGTTGCAAATGTCTTCAAGCAGCGACGAAGCGGCCAACTTCGAACGTCTCCGGTCATTCCCGGTGCCACGCCGTCCCCTCTCCCTACATTCGGTCCCACAGCCACCACGCAGGGGAGTCCCCCGCTCACAGGAGGAGAAGACGATGGCGAACCTGGAGACCTCGCTCAAGGAGGCCATGGCGATCGAGGGCGCGATCGGCGTGGCCCTGGTCGACTACGGCAGCGGCATGGCTCTCGGCACCCTCGGCGAGGGCGGCGAGCTGGACCTCAACGTCGCCGCCGCCGGCAACACCGACGTGGTCCGGGCCAAGATGCGGGCCATGGAGCTGCTCAACCTCCATGACAACGAGATCGAGGACATCCTGGTCAGCCTCACCAGCCAGTACCACCTGCTCCGGCCGCTCACCATGCCGAACGGCCGGGGGCTCTTCCTGTTCCTGGCGCTCAACCGCAGCCGCGCCAACCTGGCGATGGCCCGCCACCACCTCAAGCGGATCGAGGTCGGACTGGAGATCTGACCGGGCCGGGCACCAGGAAAGGAGCGCTGTGGCGGTCGCGCTGTACCAGGCCAAGGCCGAGTTCTTCCGGATGCTCGGCCACCCCGTCCGGATCCGGGTGCTGGAGTTACTGCAGGCCGGACCGACGCCCGTCCGCGACCTGCTGGCCGAGCTGGCGATCGAACCGTCCAGCCTCTCCCAGCAACTCGCCGTGCTGCGCCGGTCCGGCATCGTCACCGCCACCCGGGAGGGCAGCACGGTGGTGTACGCGCTGTCCGGGACCGAGGTCGCCGACCTGCTGCTCACCGCCCGGCGGATCCTCACCGGGCTGATCGCCGAGCAGAGCGTCCTGCTCGCCGAACTCCGCGCCGGCGCCGACTGACGCCCGGCCTGACGGCCCCTGGACGCCACGTCACCTCACATCGACGGGTGATGTGTGACATTTCACATGACGCCCTACTGGTCCGGGAAGGTACCTCCCGGCGACCATCGGGCCGTGACCCTCACCGATCCCTTCCTCGACCTCAGCGCCCGCACCGGCCGCTTCGGCCACGGCGCCCCGCGCGCCATCACCCTCAGCGAGGACGGCACCCGACTGCTGCTGCTCCGCTCGGCCGGCCCGCAGGACCGGGTCGACCGGCTCCACCTCCTCGACCTCGCCACCGGCGAGGAACGCCTGGTCGCCGACCCCGCCGTGCTCGCCCCGGGCCGCGGCGGCGACCGCGACGACCTGCCCGCCGTCGAGCGGCGGCTGCGCGAACGGACCAGGCTGACCGCCGCCGGCATCGGCACCTTCGCCGCCACCGCCGACCTCGCGGTCGCCGTGTTCACCCTGGACGGGCGGCTGTTCCGCGCCGACACCACCGCCGGCACCTGCGCCGAACTCCCGGTGACCGGACCGGCCTTCGACCCGCGCCCCGACCCGGCCGGCCACCGCGTCGCCTACGTCGCCGACGACGCCCTCCACGTCACCCCGGCGCCCGCGCCGCTGAGCCCCGCCGACGGCGCCCGCTGGGGCGTCGCCGAGTTCGCCGCCGCCGAGGAGCTGGGCCGCGCCCGGGGCCACTGGTGGCGCCCGGACGGCGGCGCGCTGCTGGCCACCCGGGTGGACGAGGCCGCCCTGCCCCGGCGCTACTTCGCCGACCCGGCCCACCCGGACGAGCGGCCCGAGGACTTCGCCTACCCGCAGGCCGGCGGGCCCAACGCGGACGTCCAGCTCTGGGTCCTCGACCTGGACGGCGCCCGGACCCGGCTGCGCTGGGACGCCGAGGCGTTCCCCTACCTCTGCGCGGCCGAGTGGGCCGGTACCGGGGAGGTCCTGCTCACCGTCGCCGACCGCCTCCAGCAGAACGTGCTGCTGCTCACCGCCGACCCGGCCACCGGCACCACCCGTGAACTCTCCCGCACCACCGACGAGTTCTGGGTGGACGACCTGCCCGGCACCCCCGCCCGGCTGGACGGCGGCCGGCAGCTCACCGCCCACGACACCCCCGCCGCCCGCGGCCTGGCCGTGGACGGCAAGCCGCTGGACACCACCGGCCTGCAGATCCGCCGGGTGGTCGGGCGGCTGCGCGGCAGGCTGCTCTGCGAGACCGGCCAGGGCGACCCCGCCGACCAGTACGTCCACCTGGTCGACCCGGACGGCGGCGCCCCCGAGCCGGTCAGCTCCGGCCCCGGCGTGCACTCCGCGCTGGCCGCCGCCGACACCCTGCTGCTCGTCTCGGCCGGCCCCGACGGGGTCCGCCGCCGGCTGACCGGCCCCTGGGGCGAGGCGGCGCCCACCGACCTGTCCGCCGCCCTGCCGTACCGGGTCGAACCGCGGCTCGCCCGGGTCACCGAACACGGCCTGCCCACCGCCGTGGTGTACCCGCGCGGCCATCTGCCCGGCCGGCGGCTGCCCGTCCTGCTCGACGTCTACGGCGGCCCGGGCTACCAGGCGGTGGCCAACGAACCGCGCCGCTGGCAGCTCCGCCAGTGGTGGGCCGACCAGGGCTTCGCGGTGGTCACCACCGACAACCGGGGCACCCCGTTCGTCTCCCCCGCCTTCACCCGGGCGATCTTCCGCCGCTTCTCCGCGGCCGCGCTGGAGGACCAGGTCGCCGCGCTGCACGCGCTCGCCGCGGACCACCCCGACCTCGACCTGGGCCGGGTGGGCGTGCGCGGCTGGTCCTACGGCGGGTACTTCGCCGCTCTCGCCGTGCTGCGCCGCCCGGACGTCTTCCACGCCGCCTGCGCGGGCGCGCCGCCCACCGACTTCCGCCGGTACGACACCGCGTACACCGAGCGCTACCTCGACCTGCCGCAGCACAACCCCGAGGGCTACGCGGCGGACTGCCTGATCGACGACGCGCCGTCGCTCACCCGGCCACTGCTGCTGATCCACGGCCTGGCCGACGACAACGTGCACCCCTCGCACACCCTGCTGCTCTCCCGGGCGCTCACCCGGGCGGGCCGCCCGCACAGCGTGCTGCCGCTGCCGGGCGTCACCCACATGACCCCGGACGGGGTGGGCGAGCAGGTCACGGCGGCCGAACTCGCCTTCCTGCGGGGCGCCCTGGGGTAGCGGCGGCGGCGGCACGCCGGGGCGTCGACGCCCCGGCGCCCGCCACCACAGGACCGCGACCGGCCGCTCCCACGGGGGCGGCCGGTCGCGCGTCCGGCCCGTCGCCCCGTCCCATCCCTTCCGTGTGACCCATGACATGTGAAATATTACCTGCGCTCCACCGACTGCTTCCCGACTCCACCGACTCCCCAGACCACCCACCGTCCGGAAAGGACCGGTCAGTTGCGCAGACTGTCCGCGGCACTCGCGGCCGCGCTCACCACGAGCGCGATAGCGGCCTCCCTCCTCGGCACCCCCGCCCAGGCCGCTCCCCCCTCCCCCGCCCTCACCGCGGCGGCCGCCGCCCAAGGCGCCGAGGAGGGTGGCGCCGAGGCCCCGCCCGGCCCGCTCGCCCCCCAGGAACGCGAGCGCCAGTCGCTTCGCACCAAGGCCCTGGAACAGGTCAACAAGGGCTCCGTGGCCAAGACTTCGCAGAAGCGGGCGCCCGCCAGGGTGAAGATCGGCAACGACTACGTCCAGCTCGCGCAGCAGCGCACGGACAAGGTCTTCGTGATCCTCGCCCAGTTCGGCGACCAGGTGGACAACACCACCGAGTACAACGGGCAGCCCCGCTACGGCGGCACGCCCGGCCCGCAGCACAACGCGATCCCCAAGCCGGGCAGGAGCGACAACCACACGCTCTGGTCCAAGGACTTCGACCGCGACTACTACCAGCAGCTGTTCTTCGACGACGCGCCCGGCGCGGTCTCGATGCGCAACTACTACCGCACCCAGTCCTCCGGCCGCTACGACGTCGAGGGCACGGTCAGCGACTGGGTCACCGTGCCGTACAACGAGGCCCGGTACGGCAGCAACAAGGGCCCCCAGGGGTCCGGCGCCTGGACGCAGGGGCAGGAGTTCGTCCGGGACGCGGTCAAGGCCTGGTACGACGGCGAGGTCCGCAAGGGCCGCTCCGCCGCGGACGTCAAGGCCGAGCTGGCCCAGTACGACGTCTACGACCGCTACGACCACGACAAGGACGGCGAGTTCAGCCAGCCGGACGGCTACCTGGACAACGTCATCGTGGTGCACGCGGGCGTCGACGAGACCTGGGGCGGCGGGGCGCAGGGCGCCGACGCCCTCTGGGCGCACCGCAGTTGGGCCTTCCCGGACCCGGCCGGCCAGACCGGCCCGGTGGGCAACCGGATCGGCGGCGCCCCGGTCGGCGACACCGGCCTGTACGTCTACGACTACGTGCAGGGCGGCGAGAACAGCGGCGTCGGCCTGTTCGCCCACGAGTTCGGCCACAACCTCGGCCTGCCCGACCTGTACAGCACCACCGGCGGCGACAACAGCGTCAACTTCTGGTCGCTGATGTCCTCCGGCTCGTACCTCGGCAAGGGCAAGAACACCACCGGCGGCTACCCCGGTGACCTCGACGCCTGGAGCAAGCTGCAGTTCGGCTGGCTCGACTACGACGAGGCGCAGGCCGCCACCCGCTCCAGCCACGCGCTCGGCGTCAGCGGCTACAACACCGACCAGGCCCAGGCGGTGCTGGTGCACCTGCCCGACGGCACCACCAGCACCGACCTGGCCGACCCGAACCAGGGCGCCAAGCACTGGTGGAGCGGGACGGGCGACAACCTGGACAACTCGCTGGCCCGGACGGTCGACCTGCGCCCGGTGAGCGGACCGGTCACGCTGACCGCCGCCACCTGGTACGACATCGAGCAGGACTACGACTTCCTCGCGGTCGAGGCCTCCACCGACGAGGGGAAGACCTGGAAGGCGCTCGGCGGCACCGTCGACGGCACGCCGATCGGCAACACCACCGCCAACACCCCCGGTCTGACCGGCACGTCCGGCGCCTACCGGCAGCTGTCCGTCCCGCTGGACGGCTACGCGGGGCAGCAGGTCCGGCTGCGCTTCCACGTCACCTCGGACAACAACACCCACGGCCGCGGCGTCCTGGTCGACACCGTCCGGGTCGCCGCCGGCGCCACCGAGCTCTTCGCCGACGGCGCCGAGAACGGGGCCGACGGCTGGACCGCGACCGGGTTCTCGGTGGTCACCGGCCGCACCGCGGTCACCTCGCACCCGCGCGCCTACCTGGTGGAGAACCGCCGGTACGCGGGTTACGGCGCCTTCCTGAAGACCGGCCCGTACAACTTCGGGTACACGGGCGTCGACGGCAAGAAGGACATCGTCGACACCTACCCGTACCAGGAGGGCGTACTGGTCTGGCTCTGGGACACCGGGTACGGCGACAACAACACCAAGGACCACCCCGGCGGCGGGCTGATCCTGCCGGTCGACGCCCACCCGGCGCCGATCCGGTTCGCCGACGGCACGCTGGTCAACGCCCGCGCGCAGACCTTCGACGCGACCTTCTCCCTGAAGCGGACCACCGGCTTCACCCTGCACAAGGCCGGCGTCCCGGTGCGGATCGGCGCCGAGCCGGCCGTCGCCGCCTTCAACGACCGCACCGGGGTCTACTCCGACCCCGCCACGCCGCAGCTCGGCGTGAAGGTGCCGGACACCAACACCAAGATCGAGGTCGTCAGGGAAGCCCAGGACGGCCGGATCACCACCGTCCGGGTGGGCCCGGCCTCCTGAGACCCGCCCCCCGCACGCACCGCACACCGGCCGTGGCCCCCGGATCCGTCCGGGGGCCACGGCCTCGCGTCGTCCGGGGCCGGGCGCGACCGCGGGGGCGGCCGGGCTCCGCGACCCGCCGGCCGCCCGGCCCGGTCCGCACCGACCACGCCGGCCACGCCGGGCACCGCGTCCGCACCGGGCACCGCGTCCGCACCGGGCACAGCGTCCGCCCCCGCCCCCACCGGCCGGCCCCCGACGCTCCCCGCCGGCCCGCGAGACCCCCGGCCCCCGACCGCAGAAGGCCCGTACCCACCAGCGGGTACGGGCCTTCGAGATGTTGGAACCCGGTCGGACGCGGCCCTCAAGAGGTTCCCCGCCGCGCCCGACCGGGGGTCGGGAGGAGGGCCCGCGGACGGGCCCCCGGGGTGCCGCCGGACGTCCCGGCCCACAGGCGGGCAGGGTGGTCCGGCGGCCGGGGCGTCAGGCCTCCGGGAAGTGGCAGGCCGCCTGCCGGGTGCCCGGTCCGGCGATCCGCAGCAGCGGACGCTCCGTCCGGCAGAGCTCCTGGGCCTTCGGGCACCGCGGGTGGAAGCTGCACCCGGACGGCGGGTTGGCCGGGCTCGGCGGGTCGCCGAGCAGCACGATCCGCTCGCGCGCCCGCTCGGCGGCCGGGTCCGGCAGCGGCACCGCGGAGAGCAGCGCCCGGGTGTAGGGGTGCGCGGCGTTGCCGTAGACCTCCGCCTTGTCGCCGATCTCGACGATCCGGCCGAGGTACATCACCGCGACCCGGTCGCAGACCCGCTTGACCACCGAGAGGTCGTGCGCGATGAAGACGTACGCCAGGCCGAGCTCGTCCTGGAGCCGCTCCATCAGATTGACCACCTGGGCCTGGATGGAGACGTCCAGCGCGGAGACCGGCTCGTCGGCGATGACCAGCCGGGGCGAGGTGGCCAGCGAGCGGGCGATGCCGATCCGCTGGGCCTGGCCGCCGGAGAACTCGTGCGGGTAGCGGTCCAGGTGTTCGGGGATCAGCCCGACCAGCTCCATCAGCTCGGCGGCCCGCTTGCGCGCCCCGGCCGCGCCGGCGCCCTGGACCAGCAGCGGCTCGGAGATGATCCGGGCCACCGTCTGGCGGGGGTTGAGCGAGGAGTACGGGTCCTGGAACACCATCTGGAGGTGCCGCCGGTGCGGGCGCAGCGCGGCCTGCGACAGGCCACCGATCTCGGTGCCGTCGAAGGTGACGGTGCCCGCGGTGGGGTCGAGCAGCCGGACGATCATCCGCCCGGTGGTCGACTTGCCGCAGCCCGACTCCCCGACCAGGCCGAGCGTCTCGCCCTGGGCGACGTCGAAGCTCACGCCGTCGACGGCCCGGATCGGGGCGCCGGCCCGGCCGGTGCGGCTGCGCCGGCCGGGGAAGGTCTTCACCAGGTCCCGGACGGACAGCAGCGGCTCGGCGGAGCGCGGCCGGTCGGCCGTCAGCGGTCGGTCGTTCATGAGCGGGCTCCCAGCGGCACCAGCGGCAGGTGGCAGGCGGCCTGGTGGCCGGGGGCGAGCGGGCCGAACGCGGGGCGCTCGGCCAGGCAGCGGGCGTGCTCCTCGGCGGTGGCGGCGCTGGTGCGGGCGCAGCGCGGGGCGAAGGTGCAGCCGGGGGCGGGGGCGATCAGCGACGGCGGGCTGCCGGGGATGGCCCGCAGCGGGGCGTCGTCGGTGTCGTCGAGGCGGGGCAGCGAGTCGAGCAGCCCGCGGGTGTACGGGTGCGCGGGGGCGCCGAACAGTCGGTCGACCGGGGCCTGTTCGGCGGCCCGGCCGCCGTACATCACCAGCACCTCGTGGGCGACCCGGGCGACCACGCCGAGGTCGTGGGTGATCATGACGACGCCGAGGCCGCGGTCCTGTTGGATGCGGGCGATCAGGTCGAGGATCTGGGCCTGGACGGTGACGTCCAGGGCGGTGGTGGGCTCGTCGGCGATCAGCAGGTCGGGTTCGCAGGCGAGCGCCATGGCGATCATCACGCGCTGGCGCATGCCGCCGGAGAACTGGTGCGGGTACTCGTCGACCCGGCGGGCCGGCTCGGGGATGCCGACCTCGCCCAGCATCTCCACGGCCCGGGCGCGGCCGGCCCTGCGGTCCGCCCTGAAGTGCACCCGGTAGTGCTCGGCGATCTGCTCGCCGACGGTGTAGAAGGGGTGCAGGCTGGACAGCGGGTCCTGGAAGATCATGGCGATCCGCCGCCCCCGGACGGTGCCCAGCTGCCGCTCCCCCAGCCCGTTCAGCTCCTGTCCGGCCAGCCGGATCGAGCCGGTGACGGCGGCGCCGCGGTGCAGGCCCATCACGGCCAGCGAGGTGACGGACTTGCCGCTGCCGGACTCCCCGACCAGGCCGAGGGTCTGCCCGGACGCGACGGTGAAGGAGATGCCGTCGACGGCCCGGACGGTGCCGCGCGGGGTGTCGAAGGAGACGGCGAGATCCTCGACCTCCAACAGTGCCATCAGTACCTCACTCTCGGGTCGACGTAGGCGTAGAGCAGGTCGACCAGCAGGTTCGCCGCGACGATGAAGAAGGCCGCGAGCAGGGTGACGCCGAGGATGACGGGCTGGTCGGAGCGGATCAGCCCGTCGTAGAAGAGCCGGCCGACCCCGGGCAGACCGAAGATCGACTCCGTGATGACGGCGCCCGCGAGCAGTCCACCGAGGTCCATCCCGAAGATGGTGAGGATGGGCGTCATCCCGGAGCGCAGCCCGTGCTTGACCGTCACGGTGAGCGCGGGCAGGCCCTTGGCGCGGGCGGTGCGGATGTACGGCTCGGCCATCGTCTCGATCATCGAGTTGCGGCTCTGCCGGGCGTACATGGCCGCGTAGAGCAGGGCCAGCGCGATCCAGGGGAGCAGCAGGTTGGAGGCCCAGCCGAACGGGTCCTCGGTGAGCGCGTGGTAGGACGGGTAGGGCAGCAGGCCGGCGGTCCGCACGACGCCCCAGATCAGCATGATCGAGGTGAAGTAGACCGGCAGCGAGGCGGTTCCGACCGACAGCACCATCAGGGTGCGATCGGTGAGGCCGCCCTTGCGCAGGGCCGAGGTGATGCCGGCGCCGAGGCCGAGGACCAGCCAGAGCGCCGCCGCGCCGAAGGCGAGCGAGACGGAGACCGGCAGGCGGTCGGTGAGCAGGTCCCAGACCGGCAGCCCGTACTCGTAGGAGTAGCCCAGGCAGGGGAAGCCGCAGTGCACGGCGCTGGGGCCGCTGCCGTAGTCGCGGCCGGCGAAGATGCCGCCCAGGTAGCTGCCGAACTGGTCCCAGACCGGCGCGTCCAGGCCCATCGCCGCCTTGACGGCGGCGAGCCGCTCGGGGCTGCAGGTCTTGCCGCAGGCGGCCGCGGCCGGGTCGTTGGGCAGCAGGTAGAAGATGGTGAAGGTGATGGCGCAGATGGCGAGCATGATGCCCGCGACGCCGATCAGCCGGCGGCCGAGGTAGATGATCACGACCGGCCTCCCCGGGGGTCGAGGATGTCGCGCAGCGCGTCACCGAGCAGGGTGAAGGCGAGCACCGCGATGAAGAGGAAGACCGTCGGGATGAGGAAGTAGGTCGGATCGGTCTCGTAGTGGAGGATGCTCTCGGCGATCATCTGGCCCCAGGACGCGGTGGGCGGGCGGACGCCGACGCCGAGGTAGCTGAGGGCGGCCTCGGTGGCGATCATGCCGGGGATCAGCAGCGTGGTGTAGGCGATGATCGGGCCGGAGACGTTCGGCAGGATCTCCCGGGTGAGGATGCGCCAGGAGCGCGCGCCGCCGACCTTGGCCGCCTCGACGTACTCGCGGTGCTTGAGCGAGAGGGTCTGGCCGCGGACCACCCGGGCGATGCCGGGCCAGCCGAACAGGCCGATCACCAGGGTCATCAGCAGGATCCGGTTGACGTCCTTGGCCACCGACATCATGGCGATCATGAAGATCAGCGAGGGGAAGGACATCGTGAGGTCCATCAGCCGGGAGAGCGCCGCGTCGACGCGGCCGCCGAAGTAGCCGGCCACGATCCCGGCCAGGGTGCCGGCGATCACGACCAGCGCGGTGGCGGTGAACGCGATCAGCAGGGAGACCTGGCCGCCGTGCAGCACGCGGGCGAACAGGTCGCGGCCCGAGCCGGGTTCGACGCCGAGCCAGTGCCGGGTGCCGATCCCGCCGAAGGCGCCGATCGGCGTGCCGCCCATGTAGGGGTCGATGGCGCGCTTGTCGAACTCCTCGGGGGTCCAGCCGCCGAGCGAGCTCAACGGGCCGGCCAGGGCCGCCGCCAGGACCAGCACGGCGACGGTGATCAGGCCGAACCGGGCCGAGCTCTGGGCCCACAGCCGCTCCCCGACGAGCCGCCAGGGCCCGCGCCCGGCGGCCTTCGCGGGGCCCGCCGCCGTGTCCTCCACGGCGGCGGGGTCAGTGGTAGTACTCATCGCTGACGTTCCCTCAGCCCTGGCTCTTCGCAGGGTCCTTGAGGCCGACCACAGCCATGTCGATCATGCCGGCGTAGCCGGAGTTGCCGAACGCGCCGGCCACGTTGGTGCCGACCAGCAGCGGGCGGCGCTGCCACATCAGCGGCACGGCGGGGGCCTTCTTCACCAGGTCCTCGTCCAGCTGCTTCCAGGCGGCGTTGGCCTCGGCCAGGTCGGTCATGGCCGCGATCTGGTCCATCCGGTCCATCGTGGCCTGGTCCCGGAACTGGCTGTAGTTGCCCTGGTTGCCCTTCTCCTTGATGGTGCGGCCGTCGAAGAGGAAGGGCAGGAAGGTCGCGGCGGACGGGTAGTCCGGGCACCAGCCGTTGATGGTCAGCTCGGGGGCGTTCCTGGTGTCGCCGACGGTGTCGGAGAAGGCCGACGCGTCCACGGTGTTGACGGCGACCTGGACGCCGGCCTTGGCCAGCGACTGCTGGAGCGCCTCGCCGCGGCTCTTGTCACCGATGGACACGAGGAGCGAGACCTTGAGGTCGGTCTTGCCCGCCGCCTTGAGCAGGTCCTTGGCCTTCTCCGGGTCACCGGCGGCCGGGATCTTCAGCGGATCGGCCTTGGCCCCGGCGGTCAGCGAGGGCGGCAGGAAGGAGGTCGCGACGTCCGCCATCGCCGGGCCGCCGAAGGCGGTGACCTGGGCCTCGCGGTCGACCGCGTACATCATCGCCTCGCGCACCTTCGGGTCGTCGAAGGGCGCCTTGGCGGTGTTCAGGTACAGCATGTCGGTGCAGCCGGTCTGCTCGGCCACCATGCGGGCCTTGACGTCCGCCTTGGGCAGCACCTTCGAGACGGACTCGTGCTGCATCCACGGCATCTCGATGGTGGAGGCGTCGGCGCCGTCACTCGCGATGACCCGGTCGTCGGCCTGACCGCCCTTGAGGCCCTGGGTGACCACGATCTTGTCCGGGTACGCCTTGCGGACCGTGTCGGAGGCCTGGTCCCAGTTGGTGTTGCGGACCAGCACGAGCTGCTTCCCGCGGTCGTAGGAGGCGATCTTGTACGGGCCGGAGGAGAACGGCCGCGCGTCGTACAGGGTGCCCTTCTCCTGCGACTGCGGCACGGGCGAGAAGGTCGGCAAGGTGGCGGTGTACGAGAACTCGGCGACCGGGCGCTTCAGGTGGAAGACGATGGTCTTGTCGTCCGGCGTCTCGATGCTGGGCAGGTGCTCCCCGTTCAGCGGGCCCTTGTAGTTCTCGCCGCCGGCCAGGTACTGGATGGCGTAGTCGGGGCCACCGGTGAGGTCCGGGGCGAAGGACCGCTCGACGTTGTACTTGACGTCGGCGGACTTGATCGGGCTGCCGTCCTCGTACTTGAGGCCGTCACGCAGGGTGAAGGTCCAGGTCTTGCCCCCGTCGGAGGACTTGCCGAGGTCGGTGGCGAGGTCCGGGACGATCTCGCTGCCGGCGCTGCCCGGCTCGGACTTGAACGTGACCAGCGTGCGGTAGATCAGCCGGGTGCCGAAGTCCATGTGCGGCAGCACCCAGTTGCGGGCCGGGTCGAGGTGCGCGAAGTCCTGGTTGGTCAGCACGGTGAGCGTGCCGCCCTTGACCGGGGAGCCGCCGACGATGGAGCCGGCCGCCGCGCCCGGGCCCTTGGTTCCGGCGGCCGTGGTGTCACCGGCGGTGTCGCTCTTGTCGTTCTTGCAGGCCCCGAGGCCGAGGGTGAGTGTCGCCGCGAGGGCCGCCGCGAGGGCGGCGTGGGTGCGCCTGTTCATGTGCAACTCCGCAGTGGGGGGCCGCCGTTGATGGCCCGTCGTCCGACCCCGGAGGTGATCCGGGGATCGACCGGGAGGGCGCCTCGACAGGTCTGGCCGCTCCGCGGTGTGACCCGTAACATAGTAATGTGAAATTGCACTGCACAAGAGATGACGCGTCCCGTTATCGAGCTGTGTCCGTGCCACCCCGCCGCCCCGTAGAGGAGACCCCCCGGTGACCCTCCGTCAGACCGGTCTCAACACCAGCAGCCACGACCTGCCGACCTCCCCCGCCCTGGAGGCCTACATGGCCACCGCCTGGGCCCCCACCCCGCTCACCGACGACCGGCGCGTCCCCGGGTACGCCGCCATGCCCGGCCGCCGCGCCCGGCTCTCCGCCGCCTTTCCCGGCGAACGCCTGATCGTCCCGGCCGGCGAGCTCAAGGTGCGCAGCAACGACGACGACTACCGGTTCCGCCCGCACAGCGCCTACGCCTGGCTCACCGGCCTCACCGGCGAGGACCAGCCCGGCCACATCCTCGTCCTGGAGCCCGCCGGCCCCGAGGGCCACGAGCCCGTCCTCTACCTGCGCCCCCGCTCACCGCGCGGCGGCGACTCCGCCCGCGGCGGCGAGTTCTACCGCGACCGCCGCTACGGCGAGTTCTGGGTCGGCCGCCGCCCCGACCTCGCCGAGGCCACCCGCCTCACCGGCCTGCGCACCGAGCACCTCGACGACCTCGACAAGCTGCTCACCGGACCGCAGCCCGCCACCCGCGTGCTGGCCGGCGTCGACACCGCCCTGGACGCCGCCACCGACCGGCCCGGCTCACCCGCCCGGCGCGCGGACGACGCCGCCCTCGCCTCGGTGCTGTCCGAGCTGCGCCTGGTCAAGGACGCCTGGGAGGTCGAACAGCTCCAGCTCTCCGTCGACCACACCGTGCTCGGCTTCCAGGACGTCGTCCGCGCCCTCCCCGCCGCCCTGCGCCACCCGCGCGGCGAGCGCTGGATCGAGGGGATCTTCAACCTGCGCGCCCGCGCCGAGGGCAACGGCACCGGCTACGACACCATCGCCGCCTCGGGCGCCCACGCCTGCGTCCTGCACTGGATCCGCAACGACGGCGCGCTCGACCCGAACGCCCTGCTGCTGCTCGACGCCGGCGTCGAGACCGACACCCTGTACACCGCCGACATCACCCGCACCCTTCCGCTGAGCGGCACCTTCAGCCCCGCCCAGCGCCAGGCCTACAACCTGGTACTGGCCGCCCAGGACGCCGGCATCGCCGCGCTGCGCCCCGGCGCGCGGTTCCGCGACTTCCACCTCGCCGCGATGCGGGTCTTCGCCGAGGGCCTCGCCGACTGGGGCGTACTGCGGATCCCCGCCGAGCAGGCCCTCGCCGAGGACAGCGGCCTCTACCGCCGCTACACCCTCTGCAGCAGCGGCCACATGCTCGGCCTGGACGTGCACGACTGCGCCAAAGCCCGCGCCGACACCTACCTCGACGGAGTCCTGGAGGAGGGCCACGTCCTCACCGTGGAGCCCGGCCTCTACCTCCAGCCCGACGACGAGACCCTCCCGCTGGAACTGCGCGGGCTCGGCATCCGCCTGGAGGACGACCTCGTCATCACCGCCGACGGCGCCCGGCTGATGTCCGACGCACTCCCCCGCACCGCCACCGCCGTCGAAGCCTGGATGGCCGAACTGCTCGCCTGACCACCACCGCGCCACGGGCAGGGGGCCGGCTCAGGCCGCCTTGATCGTCCGGTCCCCCTGCCGCACGGTGACCTCCACCTCGCCGCGGATCGCCGCCGCGTAGGCCCGCAGGTTGTCCAGGCTGTCCACCTGCCCGTGCTCGATCCGCGACACCCGCGCCTGGCTCACCCCGAGCAGCCCCGCCACCTCCTTCTGCGTCAGCCCCACCTTCCGCCGCAGCTCCGCCAGAAGCTCCGCCAGCTCGTGACCACGGATCCGCGCCGACGACTCCTGCCGCATCCGCGCCCGCTCCGCATCCGCCTCCGGCGTCGCCGGCGCGGGGAACCGCTCCAGGACCTCTGCCCTCACCTCGGTCCAGCTACGACCCTTCATGCGCGCTCCCTCACCGGCCCATTCCCCCACACCGGCCCGGCCGTAGCGCGGCTCCGCCGTCCCGCCACCTCGCGGGGGATGACACCGCCGATCCCTCGCACCCCCGGTGTGCGCCCGGTGGGGCGAGTGGCCGTCCGCCTCAGCTCCGGGCCGCCCGCCACAGCTCGCCGACGATCTCCGCGGCCGGGCCGCCGCGGGCCGCGCGGTGGCCGGTGCCGGCCCACAGGTGCATCGCCGCGGTGTCCGCCCGGGCGGCAGCCGCCGCCCGCAGCGGCTGGGTGAGGTGGTGCACCTCCGGGTAGGCGGCCGGGGCGTACGGCTCGTACCGGTCGATGAACGCGTTGCGCAGCCCGCGCGCCGGGCGGCCGGTGAACGCGCGCGTCACCACCGTCTCCGGGAGTTCGGTCAGCGCGGCCCGGTGCGCCGCGTTCGCCCCGGACTCGTCCGCGCGCAGCAGCGCCGTCCCCACCTGGACGGCCACCGCCCCGGCCCGCAGCGCGGCCGCGACCGCCGGGCCGTCGGCGAGCCCGCCCGCCCCGATCAGTGGCAGCGCCGTCACCGCGCCCACGGCGGGCAGCAGTCGGAGCAGCGGGACGTCCCCCGGCCGGTCCGCCACGCCGTGCGTGGCCCGGTGGCCGCCCGCCTCCGGACCCTGCACGCAGAGGGCGTCCACCCCGACCGCCTCGGCGCGCCGCGCCTCCTGCGGCGTGGTCACGGTGGCGACCTGGTGGATCCCGGCCGCCCGCAGCGCCCGCGCCTCCTCGGGCGAGGGCAGCCCGAAGGTGTACGACACCACGGGGACGGCCGGCGCCCCGGCCAGCAGTGCGGCGATCTTGGCGTCCCAGTCGTCGCGGTCCGGCGCGATCTCCTCCGGCAGGCGGACATCCAGGCGCCGCGCCTCCGGCAGCAGCCGCGCGCGGTAGGCGGCGACGGCCCGCGGATCGCCGGGCGCGGCGGGCACGAAGAGGTTCACGCCGAACGGCCGGTCGGTCAACTCGCGGACCCGGTCGATCTGTTCGACCATCGCGGTGGCGCTCCGGTACCCGGCGGCGAGGAACCCCAGCCCCCCGGCCGCGTTCACCGCGGCGACCAGCTCCGGGGTGGTCGCCCCGCCCGCCATGGGCGCGGCGATGACGGGCAAGGCGAGTTCGTCGAGGCGGACGGCCATTCCGGGTTCCTCCACTGCGCGTGACGGCTTCGGGCTCCGCCCAACCCTACGCCCGCGGCCCTCAGGCCCCCCGGCGGATCAGCCCCCGCGCCCGTGCCTCGCGGACCGCCGCCGTCCGCGAGTCCACCCCCAACTTGGCGTAGACGTGCACCAGGTGGGACTTCACCGTGGCCTGGCTCAGATGCAGCCGCCGGCTGATCCCCTGGTTGGTCAGCCCGTCCGCGACCAGTCCCAGCACCTCCGTCTCCCGCGCGCTCAGCGCCGCCGACGGCGTCCGCATCCGCTCCAGGAGCCGGTCCGCCACCGCCGCCGCCAGCGCCGTCCGCCCCTGCGCGGCCGAGCGGACGGCCCGGGCCAGCTCCTCCGGCGGCGCGTCCTTCAGCAGGTACCCGGTGGCCCCGGCCTCCAGCGCGGGCAGGGTGTCCGCGTCGCTGTCGTAGGTGGTGACGATCAGCACCCGGGGCGCCGCCGCCCGGGCCGTGATCGCGGCGGTGGCCTGGGCGCCGTTCATCGCCGAGCCCGGCCCGAACTGCAGGTCCATCAGCACGACGTCCACCTCGACCTCCGCCGCCAGCTGCACGGCCCGTTCGGCGGTGGCGGCCTCGGCGACGACGACGAAGTCCCGCTCGCTCTCCAGGACGGCCCGCAGCCCGGCCCGGACCACCGGGTGGTCGTCGGCGAGCAGCAGGCGGATCACGGCGTCGGTCACGGGGAGTCCTCGGTGGCGGGGGCGACGGGCAGCAGTACGGCGAGCGCCGTCCCCTCTCCCGGGGCGGACTCCACGGCGAAGGTACCGCCCAGCGCCCGCGCCCTGGCCCGCATGGACGGCAGGCCGAAGCCGCCGTCCCCGCCGGCGTCGGCGGCTGCCCGCGCCGGGTCGAAACCCGCCCCGTCGTCGAACACGTCCAGCGCGACCTCGCCCTCCATGTAGCTGAGCGTCACCTCGGCGTGCGAGGCCTTCGCGTGCCGCACCGTGTTGCCCAGGGCGGACTGCGCGATCCGCAGCAGCGCGACCTCGTGCGGCACCGGCAGCCGCACCGGGTCGCCCGAGACGTGCAGCCGGACGGGCAGGCCGGCGTGCGCGGTCGTGGTGGCGCAGAGCCGTTCGAGGGCGCCGGCCAGCGAGCCGCTCTCCAGATCGGGCGGGGTCAGCGCGCGGACGAAGCGGCGGGCCTCGGCGAGGTTGTCCTGGGCCGCCCGACGGGCCTGTTCGACGTAGTCGGCGGCGGCCTCGGTCCGGTCGGGCAGGGCCCGCTGGGCGGCCCGCAGCAGCAGCTGGATGCTGGACAGGCTCTGGGCGAGGGTGTCGTGGATCTCCCGGGCCAACCGTTCGCGCTCGGCCAGCACACCGGCGGTGTGGTGGGCGGCGTCGAGGCCGGCCCGGGCGGCGGTGAGCTCGTCGATCAGCCGGCGGCGCTCCTCGCTCTCCCGGTAGAGCGCCTGGTAGCCGAAGACGGTGACGACGGCGACGGCCGCACCGAGCGTGGGCCCGATCGCCGCGGCGAAGCCGACGGTGTGCTGGTGCCAGGACCACGCGACGACCGCGGTGACGGCGGTGACGGCGACGGCCACCAGTCCGCCCCGGCGGCCGAGCAGGTGCAGCTCCAGGAAGTACAGCGGGAAGGCGAGCCAGACGCCGTCCTGGGTGGTGGTCAGCACTCCCACCCAGGTCACACCGAGCACGGCCAGCCAGAGGACGGTGGACCACCGCGACCGCCGGACGGCCCCGACCAGCGGCCCGGCCGCGTACACCGCGGCCATCGCGGTACCGGCGGCGACGACGGCCGCCGGCTCGGCGCCGCGGCCGACCACGGCACGGGCCACGGCGAGTGCGAGCAGGCCCGCCACCAGCAGGTGCAGGCAGACCTGGAGCACGCGGGCGACGGGGGTGGTTCGAGGTCGTTCGGTCGCCATCCGTCCAGCCTAGGGTCCGTGCCGCCCGGACGGATCAATCAAAAGGTTGAACTCCGCCTCTCCCCTTCGATGCCGAGGTTCCAATCCCGCGCGCGATGCCCCACGGCCCCCTTCCGCGGGACGGTGGTGAGCGTCGCCGCCGCTGCGCAAGCCGCGGCGGACCCGAGGAAGAGGAGAGCCCGGACGTGTTCGTCGCCTGGAGGGACCTGCGGTTCGCGAAGGGGCGGTTCGCCCTGATGGGAACCGTCGTCGTGCTGATCACCGTACTGGTCGGCCTGCTGTCCGGCCTGACGGCCGGGCTCGGCCGGCAGAACGTCTCGGCGATCACCGGCCTGCCCGCCGACCACCTCGCCTTCGCCGTCCCCGCCGACGGGCAGCGGCTCTCCTTCACCGACTCCCAGGTCACCCCCGAGCAGTGGCAGGGCTGGGCGCGGGCCCCCGGGGTCACGGCCGCGCAACCGCTCGGGATCACCACCACCAAGGCCGCCGCCGGGCAGCGCACCACCGCGCTCTCCGCCTTCGGCGTACCGGACGGCTCGCCGCTGGCCCCCCGGGGCGATGCGGTCGGCCCCGGCCGGGCCGTGCTGTCGCAGGCCGCCGCCGAGGAGCTCGGCGGTCTGCGTCCCGGCGCGGCCTTCACCCTGGCGGGCCGCCCGCTCCAGGTCGCGGCGGTGGCCGGCGACGCCTCCTTCAGCCACACCCCGGTCGTCTGGACCAGCCTCACCGACTGGCAGGCGGTCGCCCCGGGCGGCGCCGGGCACGCCACGGTGATCGCCCTGACCACGGCCCCCGGCGCGGACCTCGGCACGGCGGACGCCCGGTATGGCACCGAGACCCGGAGCCGGGCGGACGCGCTCGCCGCGATCGGCTCCTACACCTCGGAGAACGGCTCGCTGCAACTGATGCGCGGCTTCCTGTTCGCCATCTCGGCGCTGGTGATCGGCGCCTTCTTCACCGTCTGGACGATCCAGCGCAGCGGCGACGTCGCGGTGCTGAAGGCACTCGGCGCCTCCACCCGCTACCTGCTCACGGACGCGCTCGGCCAGGCGGTCCTGCTGCTGGTGCTGGGCACGGCAGCCGGCACCGCGATCGCGGTCGGCGCCGGCACCCTGCTCGGCTCGGCGGTGCCGTTCGTCCTGGACGCCCCGACCGTCCTCGTCCCGGCCGTCGTGATGATCGCGCTCGGCGCGGTCGGCGCGGCCCTGTCCATCCGCCGGATCACCTCCGTCGACCCGCTGACCGCCCTGGGGAGTGCCCGATGAGCCTGCACCTCGACCGCGTGACCCTCACCTACCCGGACGGCGAGGGCCGGCTGACCGCGCTGGACGACGTCTCGCTGACCGTGCCGAAGGGCTCGATCACCGCGGTGGTCGGCCCGTCCGGCTCCGGCAAGTCCAGCCTGCTGGCGGTCGCCGCCACGCTGACCGCCCCGGACACCGGCCGGGTGGTGGTGGACGGCGTCGAGACCACCGGACTGAACCGCGCCGAGCTGACGGCGCTGCGTCGCGGCCGGATCGGCGTCGTCTTCCAGCAGGCCAACCTGCTGCCCTCGCTCACCGCCGCCGAACAGCTCCAGGTGATGGCCCACCTCGACGGCCGCTCCCCGCGCGGCGCCCTCCCCCGCGCGCTGGAGCTCCTGGCCGCCGTCGGACTGCGCGACCAGGCGGCGCGCCGACCGCACCAGCTCTCCGGCGGTCAGCGCCAGCGCGTCAACATCGCCCGCGCCCTGATGAACGACCCGACGGTGCTGCTGATCGACGAGCCCACCAGCGCGCTGGACCACGAGCGCGGCGCCGCCGTGATCGACCTGATCACCGAACTCACCCACCGCCGCGCCACCGCCACCGTGCTGGTCACCCACGACCGGGCCCACCTCACGGCCGTCGACCGCGTCGCCGAGGTCCACGACGGCCGGCTCACGGTGCCGGCGGCGGTGTGAGCCGCTTCTTCGTGGTGAGGACGTCGTCCACCGAGAGCGTCACCGAGGCCCCGATCGACTCCGGCAACGTGAACGACTGCCCGGGGTGGTGGACGGCGTGCACGCGGTACTCGCCGTCCGACGGCTCGGTCAGCACCCTCACCCGCTGGTCGGTCCGGTCCACGATGACGTAGACCGGCACCCCGGCGGAGGCGTAGGCGGCGGGCTTCTTCGTCAGGTCGTCGCCGAGGTTCGAGGAAGTGACCTCCAGCACGAGGCGGAAGGCCGCGGGGTCGTAGCAGTTGAACCCGACCAGTCGGTCGTCGCTGTCCGCGTCGAGGACCGCCAGGTCGGGTACGGCGAAACCTGACGGCTCGTCCGGCAGCCGGACGGCGACGCTTTGGAAGACCTCCGCCTCCCCGTCGTCCAGCCCGGCCGCGACGAGCCTGCGCATGAGCCTGGTCAGCGATCGCCCGTGCTGCAGGTCCGACGGCGGCGTCACGGTGATCCCGCTCCCGATGATCTCGACCCGGTAGCCGGCGAGCCGGGCCGAGATCAGCTCGGCGGCTTCGAGCAGCATCAGCTGCTCACCGGACTCTTCCACTGCGGCGGACATGGAGGTCCTCCCGACTGCCGATGTCGAGAGCATCTTCGTGGAGCGCCTGCCCCGCCCGCCGCCCGATCGTCGGTGTTCACCCGAACGAGCGACCCGGGGCCCTTA
The DNA here is from genome assembly GCF_044540385.1 of Kitasatospora sp. NPDC086009. Lineage (NCBI taxonomy): Bacteria > Bacillati > Actinomycetota > Actinomycetes > Kitasatosporales > Streptomycetaceae > Kitasatospora > Kitasatospora sp. NPDC086009. Next base: position 62,094 of record NZ_JBITSA010000022.1, on the reverse strand, counting down.
CCGGGCCCGCAGCCGCAGGGCCGGGCGGGCCTCCTCCTCCGCCTCCTCCTGGCCGGCCGCCCAGAGCGAGCGGACATGGCCGAGGTGGCGGGACATGCAGGCCTCGGCGGCCTCCGCGTCGCCGGAGAGCATCAGGTCGAGCAGCTCCAGGTGCTCCTCGGCGGAGGAGACCAGCTCGCCGCGCTGGTCGAGGCGGTTCAGCCCGTAGAGCCGGGAGCGCTTGCGCAGGTCCCCGACGACCTCCACCAGGCGGGCGTTGCCGGCCAGGCCGAGCAGGTCGAGGTGGAACTGGCGGTCCGCCTCCAGGTAGCCGATCAGGTCGTGCTTGCCGGCGGCGGCCACGATCGCCTCCGCCTGCGGACGCAGCGCCTCCAGCTGCTCGGCGGTGGCGGTGCGGGTGACCCGGCCGACGGTCGGGACCTCGATCAGGGCGCGGATCTCGGTGAAGTCGTCGAGGTCGCGTTCGGTCAGCTCGGTGACCCGGAAGCCCTTGTTGCGGACGGCCTCGACCAGGCCCTCCCGGGCGAGGTCGAGCATCGCCTCGCGGACGGGGGTGGCGGAGACGCCGAAGTCGGCGGCGAGCGCGGGCGCGGAGTACACCACGCCGGGGCGCAGCTCGCCGGAGATCAGTGCGGCGCGGAGGGCGTGGGCGACCTGGTCGCGCAGCCGCTCCTGCACGGAGATCAGGGTGCGGGCTTTGAGGTCGGCCATGGTGTTCCTCCGGATGGGTCGCAGAACACCAGCGTACAATGTCACGTTACGTTGAGTGTGCAACATTTCGTGATTCGGACAGCCGGCGGCGGCCGCGTCCCGGCGGGCCCATCGTGGCAGTGGGCCGCCGCCCGTCGCAACGGTCGGCGGCCACCCCGCCGGAGGACCCCCGCCCCCGCCCGGCTCAGCCCCGCCGGTGGACCTCCGCCGCGACGGCGAGGTCCTGCCAGGCCATCCCGACGCTCTTGAAGAACCGCGGCCGGTCGCTCGGCACCGGCACCTCGCCGCGCACCAGTTCGGCCAGGTTCCAGAGCGGACCGGCGCCGGTGACCCCCGCCATCAGCAGGTCCCCCGCCTCCCGCAGCGCGGCCGCCCGCGCCTCCACGTAGAGCTCGGCCCGGCCGACCAGCACCGCGTCCACCTCCCGCGCGTCCGGCTCGTGCGAGCCGACCGCGGCGACCGCCGCGTGGTCGGGCACCAGCGCGCCGTCGAACAGCGGCGTACGCGCGGTGGTGCAGCAGACCACCAGGTCCGCCTCGGCCACCGCGGCGGCCGTGCCCACCGCGGCCGCGAGCCCGAGCCGGCGCGCGTACCCGGCCAGCGCCTCGGCGGGCGCCTCGCTGCGGGCCACCACGGTGACCCTGGTCAGCGGCCGGACGGCGAGCAGCGCGTCCAGGTGCCCGTACGCCTGCGGGCCGGCCCCGAACAGGACCAGGTGCGCGGCGTCCGGCGCGGCGAGGCGCCGCAGCGCGACGGCGGTGACGGCGGGCGTGCGCAGCGCGGTGAGCGCCGCGCCGTCGAGCAGGGCGACGGGCCGCAGGGTCGGGCCGTCCAGCAGCAGGTAGCTGCCGGTGATCCGGGGCAGGCCGAGGGCGGCGTTCCCGGGGGCCACCCCGGCGATCTTCACCCCGGCGTACTCGGCCGTGGCCGCCGGCATCAGCAGCAGTTCACCCGCCGGCACCGGTACCGCCGACCGGGCGGGCCCGGCCTCCGGGTCGAGGCCGGCCAGCAGCACCCGCTCGATCGCCTCGGCGGCCCGGACCGGGCCCAACGAGCCGACCGCGCCCGGCCCGACGACGTGGACCGGCCCGGCCTCGGAAACGGGCCCGGCCGCGCCCGGCCGGTCGGAGCCCGGCGCGACGCGCTGGAGCGGCTCAGCCGCCGCGCCGGGCAGCAGGAGGGGTTCGGGACGGCGGGCGGTCACAGCAGGAACCCCGTCCCCAGCGTGTCGTCCGGGTCGAGCAGGAAGGTGTGCTCGCCGGTGCGGTGGGCGGTGCCGGTGACCTCGGTGACCACACCGGCGCCGAGCGGGTCGCCGCCGGGCAGCACCCGGCCGGTGAACACCGTCCCGATCAGCGACTCGTGGCGCAGTTCCCCGCCCGGGGCCAGCCGCCCCTCGGCGGCGAGCACGGCGAGGCGTGCCGACGTCCCGGAGCCGCACGGCGAGCGGTCGATCTGGCCGTCCGCGAAGACGGTGACGTTGCGCTGGACGGGCCCGGCCGGGCCCTCGGGCAGCTCGTCGTGGAGGATCACCCCGTAGACCCCCGAGAGCCGCGGGTCGGTCGGGTGCCGGACGGCCGGCGAGTCGGCCAGGGCGGCCCGGATCTCCCGCCCGACGGCGGTGAGTTCGGGCAGCAGCCCGGGCTCGACGGCGAGCCCCAGCGCGGCCGCCGGCACGCTGGCGTAGCAGGCGCCCGCGTGCGCGACGGCCACCTCCACGGTGCCGCGCGAGGTCCGCACCGCCAGCTTCGGCGCGCTGACGACGGCCGGTACGTTGCGGAAGGTCACCCCGGTGGTCCGCCCGCCGGCGCGGTGCACGGCGGCGGTGACCCGCCCGGACGGCACGTCGATCCGCACCCGGGCCACCCCGTCGTCCGGGGCCCGGACCAGCCCCGAGTCCACCGCCCAGGCGCCGAGCGCGATGGTGCCGTGGCCGCAGGCGGTGGAGTAGCCGTCCTTGTGCCAGAAGAGCACGCCGAGGTGCGCCTCGTCGTCGTCCGGCGGCACCAGGAACCCGCCGTACATCCCGGCGTGCCCGCGCGGCTCCCGGACGAGCAGTCGCCGCACCTCGTCGAGCGGGCCCGGCCGGGGCGCGGTGGCCGTGCCGCCCGCGCCGATCGCGACGGCCCGCCGCTCGGCGACGCTGTCCCCGGGCACGCCGGGGGCGCCGCCGACGACGATCCGGAACGGCTCGCCGGCGCAGTGGTAGTCCACGGCGCTGACCCGCATCACGCGCCACCGGCCGGGAGGACGCTGACGGTACGGCTCGCGGTGTAGAAGTCGAGCGCGGCCGCGCCCTGTTCGCGCTCCCCGTGGCTCGCGCCCTTGGCGCCGCCGAACGGCAGGTGGAAGTCGACGCCGCTGGAGGGCGCGTTGATCCGGATCATGCCCGCGTCCAGCCGGTCCGCGGCGGCCAGCGCCACGTCCAGGCTGCGGCTGTGCACCGAGGTGGCCAGCGAGTGCGGGGTGTCGTTGGCGAGCGCGATCGCCTCGTCCAGGTCCGCGGCCGCCAGCAGGACGGCCACCGGTCCGAAGAACTCCTCGCGCCGCAGCGGGTGTTCGGCCGGAACGTCGGCGAGCAGGGTCGGCTCGACGTACCAGCCGGGCCGCTCCGGGACGCCCCCGCCGGTGAGCACGGTGGCCCCGGCGGCGCGGGCGGACTCGACGGCGCCGGTGAGCCGGTCCCGGGCGGCGGCCGAGATGACCGGCCCGCAGGCCGCGTCGTCGACCAGGCCGAGCGCCTTCACCAGGGCGGCGCGCAGCGGCTCGTGGGCCGCGCCGACGGCGATCACCCGGCTGGTGGCGGTGCACTTCTGCCCGGCGTACCCGGCGATGGCGGCCGCCAGATGGGCGGCGGCCTGCTCGGGGTCGGCGTCCGGCAGCACCAGGGCCGCGTTGAGGCCGCCCAGCTCGGCCTGGACCGGGACGCCGCGCTCGGTGGCGGCCCGCACCACGGCCCGCCCGACGCCCGTCGAGCCGGTGAACGACACCACGTCCGCCGTGTCGACCAGCGCCGCGCCCTCCTCCGCCCCGCCCGGCAGCACGGTGAACACGCCCTCCGGCAGACCCGCCGCCGAGGCCAGCTCCGCCAGCCGCAGCGCGCAGGCGGTGGCCTCCGGCGCGGGCTTGAGCGCCACGGTGTTGCCGACCGCCAGCGCCGGCGCGGCCTTCCAGGCCGGGATCGCCAGCGGGAAGTTCCACGGCGTGATCAGCCCGGCCACCCCGTACGGGCGGCGGCGGGTGAGCAGCAGGCCCTCGCCGGCGGCGGTCTCGTGGACGGCGCCGGCGGGCGCGTACGGCGCCTGCGCGTAGTAGCGCAGGATCGCCGCGGTGCGGCCGACCTCGCCGCGCGCCTCGGCCACCGGCTTGCCGACCTCGCGGACGATCAGCGCCGTCAGCTCCTCGGCGTGCTCCTCGACCGCCCCGGCGAACCGGGTGAGCGCGGCCGAGCGCGCGGCGGCCCCGGCGGCGAGCCAGCCGGGCTGCGCGGCCCGGGCCCGCCCGACGGCGGCCCGGACGGCCTCGGCACCGGGCGCGTCGACCTCGGCCACGAGGTCCTCGGGATCGGCGGGGTTGTACGAAAGGATCGTCACAGCAGGCAGCCCTTCGGGGTGTTCAGGCGGTTCAGAGCAGGAACCCGGCCGGGAACGGGTCGCTCGGGTCGAGGAAGTACTGGGCGGTGCCGGTGATCCAGGCCCGGCCGGTGACGGTCGGCACCACGGCGGGCCGTCCGGCCACCTCGGTCTCCTCGACCAGGCGGCCGGTGAAGGTCGTCCCGATGAAGGAGTCGTTGCGGAAGTCCCGCCCGAGCGGGAGTTCGCCCCGGGCGTGCAGCTGGGCCATCCGCGCGGAGGTGCCGGTGCCGCACGGCGAGCGGTCGAACCAGCCGGGGTGGATGGCCATCGCGTGCCGGGAGTGCTCGGCGGTGGAGCCGGGCGCGAGCAGTTGGACGTGGTGGCAGCTGTGGATCGACGGGTCCTCGGGGTGCACCGGCCGGTCCGGGCCGCCGTTGACGGCCTCCATCAGGGCGAGTCCGGCGTCCAGGATGTCCTGCTTGCGCTCGCGCTCGAACGGCAGCCCGAACTCGGCGAGCGGCAGGATCGCGTAGAAGTTGCCGCCGTACGCGAGGTCGTAGCCGACCGTGCCGTACCCGGGCACCTCGATCTTGCGGTCCAGGGCGACCGCGTACGAGGGCACGTTGCGGATCGTCACCGCGGTGGCGGCGCCGTCCTCGACCCGCACGTCGGCGGTCACCAGCCCGGCCGGGGTGTCCAGCCGCACGGTGGTGACCGGCTCGACCACCGGCACCATGCCGGTCTCGACCAGGACGGTGGCCACGCCGATGGTGCCGTGGCCGCACATCGGCAGCAGGCCGGAGACCTCGATGTAGAGCACCCCGAAGTCGGCGTCCGGGCGGGTCGGCGGCTGGAGGACGGCGCCGCTCATCGCGGCGTGGCCGCGCGGCTCGTACATCAGCAGCGTCCGGAAGTGGTCGAGGTGCTGCTGGAAGTGCACCCGGCGCTCGGCCATGGTGGCACCGGGGATGACACCGAAGCCGCCGGTGACGACCCGGGTCGGCATGCCCTCGGTGTGCGAGTCGACGGCGTGGAACACGTGGCGGCTGCGCATCTGGTGGCGACTCCCGTCGGGGGTGGGTGGGGTGGTGGGCCGGGCCGGCTGCCCCAGCAGCCGGCCGCACCCGGTGGCAGCGGGGGTCGACTACCCGAGCCCCTCGGCCAGTGCCTTCTCGGTGGCCGCGCGGACGGCCGCCTCGATCTCCGGGCCGAGCGGCAGCCGCGGCTCGCGGGTGGGACCGCCGGGGCGGCCGACGATGTCCATCGAGAGCTTGATCGCCTGGACGAACTCGGTCTTGGAGTCCCAGCGCAGCAGCGGGTGCAGGGCCTTGTAGAGCGGCAGCGCGACGTCCAGGTCGTGGGCGACGGCGGCCTGGTACAGGGCGACGCTCGCGGCCGGCAGGGCGTTCGGGTACCCGGCGATCCAGCCGACCGCGCCGGCCAGGGCCAGCTCCAGCAGCACGTCGTCGGCGCCGATCAGCAGGTCGAGCCCGGGGGCCAGCTCGGCGATCTCGTACGCCCGGCGGACGTCGCCGCTGAACTCCTTGACGGCGACGATCGAGCCCTCGCCGTGCAGCCGCGCCAGCAGCGCGGGGACGAGGTCGACCTTGGTGTCGTACGGGTTGTTGTAGGCGACGACCGGCAGGCCGGCCTTGGCCACCTCGGCGTAGTGGGCCCGGACGGCGTCGTGGTCGGCGCGGTAGGCGTTCGGCGGCAGCAGCAGGACGGAGCCGGCGCCCGCCTCGGCGGCCTGCTCGGTCCAGCGGCGGGACTCGGCACTGCCGTACGCGGCCACCCCGGGCATCACCCGGGAGCCGTCGCCGGCCGCCTCGACGGCGACCTCGACGACCTTGGCCCGCTCCTCGGCGGTGAGCGTCTGGTACTCCCCCAGGGAGCCGTTGGGGACGACGCCGTCGCAGCCCGAGTCGATCAGCCAGCGGACGTGCTCGGCGTAGGCGTCGTAGTCGACGGAGTGGTCCGGGCGCAGCGGGATCGTGGTGGCGACCATGATGCCGCGCCAGGGACGGGTGGTGTCGTGCGGGGTGTGGGACACAGCTGACTCCTTGGTGAGGTGTGACATTTTATTAGACGTCGCAGGCGGAGACAAGAGCCCCGCGCCACGTGTTCAGGAGGCCGGCGGACCGGCCGCGAGCTGCGAGAGCGGGACGGGGCAGGACAGCGGGCGGCTGTCCGCCCGCGACTCGCCGGCGCCGGAGAGGCAGGCCACCGCCGGACCGCACATCCGACCCTGGCACCAGCCCATCCCGGCCCGGGTGAGCAGCTTGACGGTCCGCGCGTCGCCCGCGCCGAGCTCCTCCACCGCCTCGGTGATCCGGGCCACCGGCACCTCCTCGCAGCGGCAGACGTCGGTGTCCGGACGCAGCCACCCCGTCCAGCCGGGGCCGGGCCGGTGCGCCGCCGCCATCAGCTCGGCGAAGGCGCGCAGCCGGGCACGGCGGCGCAGCAGCGCCGTCGGGGCCGGGGCCCCGGCGACCGCGTGGGCCGCCAGCTCCCCCTCGGCGATCGCCAGGTCGGCGCCGCCGACCCCGCAGGTCTCGCCGGCCGCCCAGAGGCCGGGGAGGGTGGTCCGCAACCGGGCGTCCACCGCGAGGGCGACGGCCCCGTCGGGTGTCGTCCTGGTCGCGGCGCCCAGCTCGGTGGCCAGCTCGATCTGCGGCAGCAGCCCGTGGCCGACGGCGAGTGCGTCGCAGGCGATCCGGCGCTCGGTGCCGGGCACCGGCCGCCAGTCGGCGTCCAGCCGGGCGACGGTGACGGCCGTGACCCGGTCGGTGCCGTGCGCCTCGACGACGGCGCTGCGCCGGCGCAGCCGGACGCCGTGGCGCAGCAGCGCGGCGCCGTGACCGGCGCCCTCGACGAGCTTGGCCGGGACGGCGGCCAGCACGTCGGGGCGCCGCGCATAACCGAGGTAGCCGGTGGCCTCGACCACCTCGGGCACCTCGGCCCCGGCGGTGACCAGCGAGGACGCCGCCGCGAGCAGCAGCGGCCCGCTGCCGGCCACCACGATCCTCCGGCCCGGCAGCACCAGGCCCGCCTTGAGCATGGCCTGCGCCCCACCGGCGGTGACCACCCCGGGCAGCGTCCAGCCGGGGAACGGCAGCTGCCGCTCGTACGCGCCGGTGGCCAGCAGGACGGCGGCGGCCCGGACGGTGGCCCGCTCGCCGGCGGCCGGCCCGAGGGTGGCGTGCACCGCCCAGCCGGTGTCGGCCGGGCGCTCCAGGGCCCAGACCTGGTGACCGCCCAGGAGGTCCACCCGGCCGGTGCGGCGGTGCGCCGCGAGCCGGTCGGCCAGCCCGGTGTAGACGGACCAGCCGTGGTGCAGCCGGTCGGGCCGGGTGGCGCCCAGCCCGGGCGCGGGGTGGCGGTAGTACTGGCCGCCGGTGCGCGGGCCGGCGTCGAGCAGGGCGCAGCGCAGGCCGAGGTCGGCGGCGGCCACGGCCGCGGCGAGGCCCGCCGGGCCCGCACCGATCACGGCGAGGTCGTAACCGCCCCGCTCGGCCGGCCCGGACGCCGCGGACAGCCCGGACGGCTCGGACGGCTCGGACGCTTCGGACGGTTCAGACGGCGAGGTCGGCACGGCCGTTGCCCTCCTGGGTGGTGACGACGGTACCGGGCTCGGCCGGCACCAGACAGGTGCGCTGGTTGGGGCGGCCGTCCACGACGGCCAGGCAGTCGAAGCAGGCGCCGATCCCGCAGAACGCCCCGCGCGGCCTGCCGCCGACCCGGGTGGTGCGCCAGGCCAGCACGCCGTCCGCCCAGAGCGCGGCGGCGATCGACTGGCCGGGCAGGGCCGGCACCGGCCGGCCGTCGAAGTCGATGGTGTGGGCGGGCCCCGGCTCCGCCCCGACCAGCGCGGCCGGGGTCCGGCGTCGCATCGGCGGGTTCATCCGCACGTTCTCCATTCCGAAGTTCCTCTGATCCGCCCGCGCGGTCCTGCGCCGCGCGGCCGCCCCACCCGGCCCGTCCGTCCCTGAGCCCGCCCGCCCGCGGACGGGTTCACGCCCCGGCCGGGAAGCGGTCCGCCCGGAACGGCGCGAGGTCCAGCTCCGGCCGCTTGCCGGTGAGCTGCTCGCTGATCAGCAGCCCGGTCGCCGGGGCGAGCCCGATGCCCGCCCCTTCGTGGCCGCAGGCGTGATGGAGCCCCGGCACCCTCGGGTCGGCGCCGATCGCGGGCAGGTGGTCCGGCAGGTACGGGCGGAAACCCCGGTAAGCGCGGACCACGCTGACGTCGGCGAGCACCGGGAAGAGCGCGGCGGCCTGCGCGGCGAGCCGGTGCAGCACCTCCACCGAGAGGGTCCGGTCGAAGCCGACCCGCTCCCGGCTCGCGCCGATCAGCACCGGACCGCCGGGGGTGCCCTCGACCACCGCCGAGGTCTGCAACGCGGCCGAACCGCTGGCCACGTCCGCGACGTAGTCGGCCGCGTAGACCTTGCGCCGGACGATCCGCGGCAGCGGCTCGGTCACCAGGACGAAGCCCCGGCGGGGCAGCACCGGCAGGTGCACGCCGGCCAGCGCGGCCAGCTCGCCGCCCCAGGTGCCGGCGGCGTTGATCACGGCCGGCGCCGCCAGCCGGCGCCGGCCGGTGACGACGCCGCGTACGGCGCCGTCCGGCCCGGTGGTCACCGCCCGGACGGTCTCGCCGGTGTGCAGGACCGCGCCCGCGCGGCGGGCGGCGCGCAGCAGGTGCGCGGCGGCCAGGGCGGGCTGGACCTGGGCGTCCTGGGGGTAGAGGAACCCGCCGGCCAGCCCGGGGGCGAGGTGCGGTTCGAGTTCGCGCAGCCGCTCGCCGGGGATCTCCTCGGCGGTGACGCCGACCGTCCCCTGCTCGGCGGCGAAGGCGCGCAGGGCGTCCTGGCGGGCCGGGGTGTCGGCGACCACCAGGCCGCCCTTGGGCTCGTACTCGACGGCGGCGCCGAGCTCCTCGGCGAGCTCGCGCCAGAGCCGGGTGGACAGCAGCGCGAGGTCGAGTTCCGGCCCGGGCTCCTTGTCGGAGACCAGCAGATTGCCCTCGCCCGCGCCGGTGGTGCCACCGGCGACGGGGCCCCGGTCGATGACGGCGACGGCGAGCCCGGCGCGGGCGGCGTAGTAGGCGCAGGCGGCACCGACCACGCCGGCGCCGACCACGACGACATCCAGGGGAGGTCTCTGAGGCGTGGACACCGCAGTAATATGTCACATGCCATCGTGCCTGCCAAGAGCGCCCCGCCGACCGGTCGGCTCCGGGCCGAGAGGCCGGCCCCGGAACCCCCGTGCACGGCGCCCCACCGGCGGCTTCCCCGACGACGGGGCCCATGCGAAAGACCCCGGCCCCACCGGGGAACGGCGGGGCCGGGGTCTTTCGAGGCGGGTCACCCCATCACGTGATGTCGTCCATCTGCTCGTGCCGGGCGGCCGGCACCGGCGCCGGGATCACCGGCGCGTTGGAGGCCTCGACGGCCTCCGTGCCCTCCACCGGCTGCACCGAGAGGTCCAGGTGCGAGGCCTCCTCGTCGTCCAGCCCGAGGTCCGGGTTGCGACGGGCCTTGCGCCGGTCGTTCACGATGGCGATCCCGACCGCGACGAAGTACAGCGCCCAGATCGGCGCGGCCAGCACCAGCATGCTGACGGGCTCGGCGCTCGGCGTCGCGAAGGCGGCGAAGACGGTGATCGCCAGCACCATGCCGCGCCACCAGCCGAGCAGCCGCTTGCCGGTGACCATGCCGACCATGTTCAGCATCACCAGCAGCAGCGGGAACTCGAAGGCGAGGCCGAAGACCAGCACCATCCGGGTCGCGATGTCGAGGTAGTCCTCGGGCGGCAGGATCGGCGTGGTGTTGTTCGGGGTGAACGAGATCAGTACGTCGACCGTGGTCGGCAGCACCAGGATGGCGCAGGTCACGCCGGCCAGGAACAGCGGCGCCCCGCAGGCCATGAAGATGATCGTGTACTTCTTCTCGTGCCGGTGCAGACCCGGCGCGACGAAGGCCCAGACCTGGTAGAGCCAGACCGGCACGGCCGCGACCACACCGGCCGTCAGCGACACCTTGAGCATCCAGGTGAAACCGGCGGTCAGACCGATGTTGGAGACCTGGGCGCACTTGCCGTGGTACTGGTCGGCGGTCTCCACGGTGCAGTGCGGCAGCGGCTTCAGCAGGAAGTCCTCGAGCTGCTTGTGGTAGATCGCAGCGACGATCGTGATGACCACGATCGCCAGGACCGACTTGACCACCCGGTTCCGCAGTTCCCGCAGGTGGTCGGCGAGGGCCATCCGCCCCTCAGGATCCTTGGACGTCTTCGACGCCTTCGAGAGCTTGCTCAACCCCGGTCCTCAACTCGTGCGTCGAGCCCCGCCGGTCGACGGGCCTCCGTAGTCGCTTGCGTCACGTGCACCACGTGCGCCGCGGACCGCTCAACGCGGGCCGCCACCGTCCGTTCCCGTCCCGGTGGGCTGGTCGGCCACCGGCCGGGCCGTCCCGGACGCCCCCGGCGCGGCCTGGATCGTCTTCGCGGGGTCGGCCGCGACGGCGGGCGCGGGCTGGGCCGGCGCGCTCTCGTCCGCCGCACCGTCCGAACGCATCGCCTTGGTCTCGCTCTTCAGGATCCGCATGGACTGGCCGAGCGAGCGCGCCAGGTCGGGCAGCCGCTTGGCGCCGAAGAGCAGAATGGCAAGAACCACGATCACCAGGATCGCGGTCGGCGAGATCCGCATGTTCGACCACCTTCAGTCATGGCGGCACACCGGCAGGCCACCGCTGCGGGGATGGTAACCGCTGCGAGTGACGCCCTGACGACGGCCGCCCGAACAGGACAGCGGCCCCCGTCGCACTTCAGGAGCCTGCTGAGAGCGTAACCCGCCCGAACCTCCGGGCAGCAGCCCCCGTACCCCCGAAGTCCTCGCGACGGTCAACCGTTACCGGCCGCCCGCCCGGGCCGGCCGGCCGCTCAGCGGCCCGGAACCGCCGCGGCGAGGTCGCCGGCCGCCTCGGCCAGCGCCCGGGAGGCGGTGTCCACTCCCTTGGCCAGCGTCCGCACGTCCAGCCAGAGCCGGATCGCGAGGACACCGAGGACCAGCAGACCGGCGGTGGCGAGCAGGACGGCGGCGACGAGCATCCAGGACATGGCCCCCACCCTATCCGCCGGCTTCGGCCCGACCCGTCCCGCCCGACGGCAGGACGGCCCCCGCCGCACCCGGCCCCCCGGCCGGGACGAGACGCATCGTCCGCACCCCGGCGCCGGTCAGCGCCGACACGATCTTCTCCCCCGCCTGCTTACGGACCGAGGCGCCGCAGAGCGGGCAGCCAAAGCTGTAGTGCGCCTGGGCCGGCGTCCGGCCCAGCGTGAGGCGGAACTCCTCGGCGGGCAGCTCCACCTTCTCCCGGCACTCCGAGCAGTAGACCTTGAATCTGGTACCCGGCTCCACGGCTCAGACCTGCCCCTCCCCGTAGCCGGCCAGCGCCTCGAGCGCCGCCGACCGCGCCTGCTCGGCGAGCGCCGGCGGCGAGACGATCCGCCCGTCCCGGCCGAGCCGCAGCGCCAGCGGGCGCAGCTGGGACGGGTCGGCGCTGCGCAGGGTGATCCGCAGCCCGCCGTCGGGCAGTTCCTCGGCCCGGTCGTGGGTGTAGTACTCGGCCACCCAGCGCCCGCCGGAGGACACCTCGACCACCACCTCGGGGTCGGTCGCGGACGGGTTGACCAGCCCGCCCGAGAGGTCGCGCGGCTCCCGCTTGGGCGGGTCGGAGGGGATGTCCAGCACCTTGATCTCGGCGACCCGGTCGAGCCGGAACATCCGGTGGTCCTCGGAGGTCCGGCACCAGGCCTCCAGGTAGGTGTGGCCCTCGGTGAGCAGCCGGATCGGGTCGACCTCGCGCTCGGTCATGCCGCCGCGCCCGTGCGAGTAGTACCGCAGCCAGAGCCGCCGGCCCTCGCTCAGCGCACGGTCGATGTCCGCGAAGACGTGGCTCTCCGCCTCGAAGGTGACACCGACCCGGGCGCTGCCCTCGGCGCTGTCCCCGGCGGCGTTCTCGATCTTGGCGACGGCCCGGGTGAGCGCCTCCCGGTCACCGGCCCGCAGACCGGGCAGGCCCGCCACCGCGCGGGCGGCGACCAGCAGCGCGGTCGCCTCGTCCGCGGCCAGCCGCAGCGGCTGGGCGACGTCGTCGACGTTGTGCCACCAGATCCGCTCGCCGTCGGTGTCGATGTCGAGCAGGTCACCGCCGCGGAAGCTGGTGCCGCACATCGGCAGCACGTTGAGGTCGCCGATCAGCTCGCGCTCGGTGATCCCGAAGGCCCGGGCCACCTCGGCGACCTCGGCGCCGGGCCGCTCGCGCAGGTAGGTGACCAGCGAGAGCATCCGCCGGGTCTGGTCGATCGCGTTGCTCATGCCCGCACTCCTTCAGCACTCTCCACCGCGGCGCCCTCGGCGCCACCCGCCCCGGCCACCGCGCGCAGCCGCTCGATCACGTCGGCGCGCAGCTCCTCGGGACCGATCACCAGCACGTCCGGCCCGAACTCGGCGAGGTCGGCGCCGAGCCCGTTGCCGTACGGGATCTCCAGCTCGTCCCAGCCCTCGTCGGCCGCGGACTGCGGCCGGGTGCTCAGCGCCTTGGTGCGCAGCGGGAAGCCGGCACCGCGGCGGACCCTGACGACCGCCGTCGCGGTGGCGCCCTCACCGGCGAACTTGGCGACCGTGGCGCGGACGTCGACGTGCTCGGGGACGGTGCCGAGGAACGCCCCGGAGCGGGTGCGGACCTTGCCGGTGATCCGGCTGAGCCGGAAGACCCGGGCGTCGGAGCGGTCGCGGTCCCAGCCCGCCAGGTACCAGTGGCCGCGCCAGCACTCCAGCGCCCAGGGCTCCACGGTGCGCTGCTCGGCGGCGGCGGCGCCGGCCTTGCGGTACTCGAAGGTGACCGGGCGGCGGTCGCGGGCGGCGGTGAGCAGCGGTTCGAACGCGGCCTCCCGGGCGGGGATGCGCGGTTCGAGGGCGCTGCGGCTCTCGGTCTCGGTGAACGGGACGCCGGCGGCGCGCAGCTTCTGCAGGGCGCCGCTGGCCGCGCCGGACATCTTGGCCTGCTGCCAGACCCGGGCGGCGAGGGTGAGCGCGGCGGCCTCCTCGGCGTCGAGGGCGATCTCCGGCAGCCGGTTGCGGTCGGCGCGGGCGAGGTAGCCGAGCTCGCCGTCCAGGGCGTTCTCGTCGACGTCGATGACCAGACCGAGTTCGCGCAGGTCGTCCTTGTCCCGCTCGAACATCCGGTTGAAGGCGTCCTCGCTGCTGTTCTGCCAGGCCTCGCGGTACGCCTCGATGGATTCCCGCAGCTCCTTCTTGGAGAGCGGACGTCTGGTGTTCATCAGGCACAGGGCGAGATTCATCAGCCGCTCTGCCTTGGCGATCGCCATCGCTGACCCTTCCGGTGTGCCGCGCCGCGCGCGGGGTGCGCCCGCCGGGCAGTGGTCGACCCGGCGGGACCGACCGTACCGGTAGCGGTACGCACTGCAAAAGCCGAGTCCGCGAACGCGCGAGGGCCGCACCCCCGGGGTGGGGGTGCGGCCCTCGGTCACGACCGGCTCAGACGCCCAGCAGGTCGACGACGAAGATCAGGGTCGAGCCCGCCGGGATGAGCGGGGACGGCGACTGGTTGCCGTACGCCAGGTGCGCCGGGATGACCAGCTCGCGGCGGCCGCCGACCTTCATGCCGACGACGCCCTGGTCCCAGCCCTTGATGACGCGGCCGGCGCCGAGCGGGAACTTGAAGCTGCTGCCGCGGTTCCAGCTGGCGTCGAACTCCTCACCGGACTCGAACGTGACACCGACGTAGTGCACCTCGACGACCTGGCCCGGCTTGGCCTCCTCGCCGGTGCCGACCTCGATGTCGCGGATCTGCAGCTCGGTGGGCGCGTCGCCGCCCGGGAAGTCGATCTCCGGCTTCGTCTTGTTGCTCACATCTGCCTCTTCTCGCGGTTGGTTCGGTTCATGACCAGGCGGCGGGCACCCGTACCCGGTCCGTTACCCGGACCACGGTACGGGCGCCCGCCGCCCGTGCGGGCTCGGCCACGCGGCCGGTCCCGAAGGTCATACACCCACCATTGTCACCCGAAAGTGGATCAGCCCTGACCCGCATCGAGAATGTCGACGACGAACACCAGGGTGGAGTTGGCCGGGATGTCGCCCTGCGCCTGGTCCTTGTAACCCAGCGAGGCGGGGATGACCAGCTCGACGCGGCTGCCCACGGTCTGGCCCTCCAGACCCTGGTCCCAGCCCGCGATGACCTGGCCGCCACCGACCGGGAACGAGAACGCCTGGCCCTTGCTCAGCGAGGAGTCGAAGACCTTGCCGTCCTTGAACAGCGCGCCGGTGTACTGGACGACGACCTTCTCGCCCTTCTCCACCTTCGGGCCGGTGCCCTTGATCAGGACGTGCGACTTCAGCTCGGTCGGGTCGGCGGCGCCGGGGACCGGGGTGATGTCGGCCGGCTTCTTGCCGTTGTCCTTCACCTGCGGGAAGTCCGCGGGCGGCGGGGTCACGGTGCCGCTGAGCACCGCGTCGGGCGCGTTGCTGTTGCGGATGTCGATGACGAAGACCAGGTTGTCCTTGGCCCCGATCGACATGTTCGGGTTGCCCTGCGCGCCGAACGCGGCGGCCGGCGGGGCCACCACGAGCACCCGGCTGCCGGCCTTCTTGCCGACCACGGCCTGGTCGAGCGCCGGGATCAGCGCGTCGGTGCCGGCCTGGAAGATCTGCGGCTTGCCCGCGTCGTCGTACGAGCTCGGGATGTCCTTGCCCGTCGTCCAGTCCTTGGCGGTGTAGTCGACCGAGGTCCAGGAGTTCTTCTCGACCTTGGGGCCGGTGCCCTCGGAGAGGACCTTGACCACGAAGCTGCCGTCGGCCTGGTCGCCGGGCACCTCGATGCCGGCCTTCTTGCCGAACTCGCCGGTGATGGTCGGCAGCACCTTGGCGGTGTCCTTGATCGGCGGCACCGGCTCGGCGGACGGCGTCGGCGGCGCGGACTTGGCCGCGTCGGCCTGCGTGGTGGTGTCCGACTTGGACCCGCCGTCGCGGTTCACCACGTACAGCGTGATGCCGCTGCCGACCAGCAGCAGGGCCAGCACGGTGCCGAGCACCACGCCCAGCCTGCCGACCCCGGGCGGGTTCTCGTCGTACCCGGCCTCCGAGGTGTCCTGGCGGCGCACGTTCGAGGCGAAGATCTGCGGGGCCTCGTCGGTCTTCGTCCCGCCCGCGGCCCGCTTCGCCTGGGCCTCGTCCGGCCGCACCCAGCCGGGCGAGTGCTTCAGGATCGACGGCGGGACGACGATCGACTCACCGTCGCCGGGCAACGGGCCACCGGGCCGCGAGTCAGCCGGGTCACCGGCGGAGTTTCCGTTCGCGGTGCCGGCCCCGCCCGGGCTCGACGCTTTCTCAGACATGACTCCCCATCCATCTCGCCACGAGGTCTTCGAGGTCTTCGGCCGGCGTGGTGAGCGCCGGAGTGCTGTCGCACTGCCGCCCGGAACCCGGACGCCGACGGCGCCTACCACAGTGCGAGGGCAGTATGACAGGTCAGGATGAGGGCGGACGCTTCCGTGTGCGAGCGCCCGCCCAAGCGTACGGACCCCACCCGTCACTTCCTAGGGTCTGCCGGCACCCAGCGCCGGCCGGGGCGCCCGGTCAGACCGCCTCAAGGATGTCGATCACGAAGACCAGCGTCGAGTTCGGCGGGACGGAGCCCTGCGCCTGGTCCTTGTACCCGAGGGCCGGCGGCACCACCAGCTCCACCCGGCTGCCGACGGTCTGGCCGACCAGCCCCTTGTCCCAGCCCTCGATCACGCTGCCGGTGCCGATCTGCAGCGCCTGCGCGCCGCCGTGGCTCCAGGACGAGTCGAACTGCTGGCCGTTGCTCCAGAGCACCCCGGTGTACTGCACGACCAGGGTCTGGCCGGACTTCACCGGCTTGCCCTCGCCCTTGATCAGCACGGCCTGCTGGAGGTCGGTGGGCGCGGCCTGGCCGGGCGGGATGGTGATCGTCACAGCGGCCTTGCCGTTGTCCTTCACCTGCGGGAGGTTCGCCGGCGGCTGGGTCATCGTGCCGGAGAGCGTGGAGTCCTGCGGCAGGCTCTCCATGATGTCCAGTACGAACACCACGGTGTCGCCCGGCGCCACCCCGAGCTGGTTGTTGCCCTGGGTGCCGAACGCCGCGGCCGGCGGGGCCACCACCAGCAGCCGGCTGCCGACCTTCTTGCCGATCACGCTCTGGTCGAAGGCGGGCACCAGCTGCCCGCTGCCCGCCTGGTACAGCTGCGGCTTGCCGCCCTCGTCGTAGGAGCTGGGCAGGTCCTTGCCCGTCGTCCAGTCCTTCGCCGAGTAGTTCACCGTCACCCAGTCGCCCTTGTTGACCGTGGAGCGGTCGCCCTCACTGACGGTGTTCACCACGAACTGACCGCTCGGCGCGCCGTCCGGGATGGTGATGGTGGCCTTGCTCCCGAACCCGCCGCCCGACAGGGTCGGCATCGGCGAGGCCTCGTTCACCGGCGCGGGCACCGTGGGGGCCGCGCTGGACGCCGTGGGCGTCGCCGGGCTGGTCGCCTTGGTGGAGCTGCTGCAGGCGACCGCCAACAGCAGGGGCAGGGTGAGAAGCAAACCGGCGGTGCGGCGCACGGCGTTCCTAACTGTCGGTCAAAGTCGGTTCTCCGGACTCGACGGACAGCGTATTCCCCGACGTCGTCCGGCCCCGGTAGACACCACCGGGGCCGGACACCGCAAAGATCACATCGGGACGGGCCCTCACATGCCCGCGATCAGCTTCTCCACTCGCTCGTCCACCGAACGGAACGGGTCCTTGCAGAGCACCGTCCGCTGGGCCTGGTCGTTCAGCTTCAGGTGCACCCAGTCGACCGTGAAGTCCCGGCGCTGCTCCTGCGCCCGGCGGATGAAGTCGCCGCGCAGCCGGGCCCGGGTGGTCTGCGGCGGCACGGACTTGGCCTCGAAGGTCTTGAGGTCGGTGGTCATCCGCTTCGCCTGGCCCTTGCCCTGGAGCAGGTAGAACAGGCCGCGCCGGCGGTGGATGTCGTGGTACGCGAGGTCGATCTGGGCCACCCGCGGGTTGGACATGCTCATCTGGTGCTTCTCGCGGTAGCGCTCGATGAGCTTGTACTTCATGATCCAGTCGATCTCGGTGGCCACCCCGTCCAGCCGGTCGGTGCGGATCGCCTCCAGGGTGCGGCCCCAGAGGTCCAGCACCAGGGCGATGGTGCCGGTGTTGATGCCCTTGCGGTCGGCGAACTCCAGCGCCTTGCTGTAGTACTCCTCCTGGATGTCCAGCGCGCTGGCCTCCCGGCCGTTGGCGAGCCGGACCTGGTGGGTGCCGGTGAGGTCGTGGCTGACCTCGCGGATCGCCCGGATCGGGTTCTCCAGGGTGAGGTCGCGCATCACCACGCCGGCCTCGATCAGCCGGAGCACCAGGTCGGTGGCGCCGACCTTGAGCAGCGTGGTGGTCTCGGACATGTTGGAGTCGCCGACGATGACGTGCAGCCGGCGGTAGCGCTCGGCGTCGGCGTGCGGCTCGTCGCGGGTGTTGATGATCGGGCGGGAGCGGGTGGTCGCGGAGCTGACGCCCTCCCAGATGTGCTCGGCGCGCTGGCTGACGCAGAACACCGCGCCGCGCGGGGTCTGCAGCACCTTGCCGGCGCCGCAGATCAGCTGGCGGGTCACCAGGAACGGGATCAGTACGTCGGCCAGCCGGGAGAACTCGCCGTGCCGGGCCACCAGGTAGTTCTCGTGGCAGCCGTAGGAGTTTCCGGCCGAGTCGGTGTTGTTCTTGAACAGGTAGACGTCCCCCGCGATGCCCTCCTCGTGCAGCCGCCGCTCGGCGTCCACCAGCAGCCCTTCGAGGATGCGCTCGCCCGCCTTGTCGTGCGTCACCAGCTCGACGACGTCGTCGCACTCGGGAGTGGCGTACTCGGGGTGGGAGCCCACGTCGAGGTAGAGGCGGGCGCCGTTGCGCAGGAACACGTTGCTGCTGCGGCCCCAGGAGACAACGCGGCGGAAGAGGTAGCGCGCCACCTCGTCCGGTGACAGCCGTCGCTGACCCCGGAACGTGCAGGTGACGCCGTACTCGTTCTCCAGCCCGAAAATTCGACGGTCCATGGCACCTTCTCTCGAAGGAATCACCGGTTTCGGCCGGTGCGCGGATCGGGATCCTGAACTCTGCGGCACCGGGCCGCAGCTGGCCTTGTAGGCCGATCCCCTGCTTCGGCAACGGGCAGGGCTCGTCCGGGGGCGCCGGCCGTCAGGTCGGCGTGGAGCCCCACGGTCTCGACCGCTGGGGAGGAGTCACGAGGCGTCCGTTCTCTGCGTGGGCCACCGGAGGGGCCCGTACGGCGGCGGGTGACGGCCGCCGTACGGGACTCCTCCGCACTGCTAGTCGGACTGGTCCGACACGTCCGACACGTCCGACGCGTCCGCCCGGTCGGCCGGCGGCTTGGCCGCCGGCTTCTCGTCCTCGTCCGCCTCGGCGGACTCGTCGCCGTCGAGCAGCCGGGCGAGCTGCCCGCCCAGGATGCGCTTGAACTTGCGCTGCTGGAAGCGCTGGCGGTCCAGGACCGCCACCTCCAGCTGCTCGGGGGTCATGGTCCGCGGGGAGCCGCCGTTGGGGTCCCGGGCGAGCGAGTCCACCGCGACCTTGATCGCGTCGGTCAGGGACAGCCCGCTGCGGTGCCGCTGGCCCAGGTAGTTGCCGATCGAGTCGGCGTTGCCGCCGACCACCACGTAGTTCTTCTCGTCGACGACCGAGCCGTCCGGGGTGAGCCGGTAGATCTGGTCCTCGTCCGGGGTGCGGCCGACCTCGGCCACGATCAGCTCGACCTCGTACGGCTTCTCGCCGACCGAGGAGAAGATGGTGCCGAGCGTCTGGGCGTAGACGTTGGCCAGGCCCCGGGCGGTGACGTCCGCCCGGTCGTAGGAGTAGCCGCGCAGGTCGGCGTAGCGGACGCCGCCGATCCGCAGGTTCTCGAACTCGTTGTAGCGGCCGACCGCCGCGAAGGCGATCTTGTCGTAGATCTCGGAGACCTTGTGGAGCGCCCGCGAGGTGTTCTCCGCGACGAAGACGATGCCGTCGGCGTAGGTGAGCACGACCACGCTGCGACCACGCGCGATGCCCTTGCGGGCGTACTCCGCGCGGTCCGCCATGGCCTGCTGGGGCGAGACGTAGAACGGTGTCGACACCGGCGGTCGTCCCTTCCTTGGTAGGTGTGGCTAGAGCAGCGGGGCCTGCGGGCCGTTGGGACGGATCAGGCGCTCGTCGGTGATCGAGACCGCGATCGCGGAGACCTCGGCCTCGGTGAGCCGGCGGAAGCCGTCCTCGGTGATCAGCGAGACGATCGGGAAGATCTTCCGGGCGAGGTCCGGACCGCCGGTGGCGGAGTCGTCGTCGGCCGCGTCGTAGAGCGCCTGGACGACCAGGGTGGCGGCCTGCTCGGCGGTCAGGTCCGCGCGGTAGAGCTTCTTCATCGAGCCGCGGGCGAACACCGAACCGGAGCCGGTGGCGGCGAACCCGCGCTCCTCGGAGCGGCCGCCGGTGACGTCGTAGGTGAAGATCCGGCCGCGACCGAGGTCGAGGTCGTAACCGGCGAAGAGCGGGACGACCGCGAGGCCCTGCATCGCCATGCCGAGGTTGCCCCGGATCATGGTGGTGAGGCGGTTGGCCTTGCCCTCCAGCGAGAGCACGGTGCCCTCGATCTTCTCGTAGTGCTCCAGCTCCAGCTGGAACAGCCGGACCATCTCGACGGCGAGGCCGGCGGTGCCGGCGATGCCCACCGCGCTGTACTCGTCGGCCGGGAAGACCTTCTCGATGTCACGCTGGGCGATCACGTTGCCCATGGTCGCCCGGCGGTCACCGGCGATGACCACACCGCCGTCGAACACCGCCGCGACGATCGTCGTCCCGTGCGGGGCCTCGACGACCGCTCCCATGGGCAGCTCGCGGCGCCCGGGAATCAGCTCCGGCTGGTGGTCGGCCAGGAAGTCGAGGAACGACGAGGACCCCGGGGTCAGGAAGGCAGCCGGTAGACGCCCGGTGCCACGAGTGTTGGCTTCCACACGATTCCTTCCAGGTAGCTTGAAGCGCACGCTGCCCGCACCCTACCCGCCGACGATCACCGTCCATGCGTGGTGGGCCGGACCGGGGCGGACGGGCGGCCGTTGCCGCCCGTCCGCCCTCGGCGGTCGCGACCGTGAATTCCCTGAATGCCCGAACGGGGCTACTCGCCGCCCTTTTGCACGAATTGGCGTACAAAATCCTCGGCATTCGACTCGAGGACCTCGTCGATTTCGTCGAGAACCGCGTCGACGTCGTCGCCGAGCTTTTCCTGGCGCTCCTTGAGGTCGTCGGAATTCTGCGCTTCCGCGGCCTGCTCCTCGACCTCCTCGGAGGAGCGGTTCGCCCGCTGCTGGCCGCCGTCGGTGTCCTTGCTCGCCATTTCCCTCACCCCGCTCGATCTGTCTGGCACGGTTTGGTCGCTGCTTGCTGCACCGACCCTATACACAGGGCGCGGCTACCGCTTCCGGTTTGCCGTGGCGCTTCCTGTCCAACACCCGCTGTCACCCCGGATGATTCCCATTCGGCGGACGTTCACCCGTGGTGATCGAAAAGTTACCCGCCGGCCAGCACCCGGAGCAGGTCCTCGGCCGTGCGGCAGCGGTCCAGCAGCTCCTTGACGTGGTTGCGGGTGCCGCGCAGCGGCTCCAGCGTCGGGACCCGCTGGAGCGAGTCGCGGCCGGGTAGGTCGAAGATCACCGAGTCCCACGAGGCGGCTGCCACGTGGTCCGCGTACTGCTCCAGACAGCGCCCGCGGAAGTAGGCCCTGGTGTCCTCCGGAGGCTTGGAGACGGCCCGCTCGACCTCCTCGTCGGTCAGCAGCCGCTCGAACCGCCCACGGGCCACCAGACGGTTGTAGAGGCCCTTCTCGGGCCGTACGTCGCTGTACTGCAGGTCGACCAGGTGCAGCCGGGAGTTGTCCCACTCCAGCGCGTCGCGGCTGCGGTAGCCCTCCAGGATCTCCCGCTTGGCGATCCAGTCCAGCTGCCGGGAGAGCGACATCGGATCGCGCTCCAGCCGCCCCAGCACATCCTCCCAGCGCGCGAGGACGTCCACCGTCTGCTCGTCGGCGTCGGTGCCGAAGCGGTCCTCGACGTACTTGCGGGCCAGCTCGAAGTACTCCAGCTGGAGCTGGACGGCGGTGAGCCGGCGCCCGTTGCGCAGCGTGATGAGGTGCTTCAGCGACGGGTCGTGGGAGATCCGGTGGAGGGTGCGCACCGGCTGGTCGACGGCGAGGTCGGCGGCGATGAAGGAGTCCTCGATCATCGCCAGTACCAGGGAGGTGGTCCCGAGCTTGAGGTAGGTGGAGATCTCGGAGAGGTTGGCGTCCCCGATGATCACGTGCAGCCGGCGGTACTTCTCGGCGTCGGCGTGCGGTTCGTCGCGGGTGTTGATGATCGGCCGCTTGAGCGTCGTCTCCAGGCCGACCTCGACCTCGAAGTAGTCGGCGCGCTGGCTGATCTGGAAGCCGTTCGCCGAGCCGTCCTGGCCGATGCCGACGCGGCCGGCGCCGGTGACCACCTGGCGGGAGACGAAGAACGGGGTGAGGTGGCGGACGATGTCGGCGAACGGCGTCGCCCGCTTCATCAGGTAGTTCTCGTGGGTGCCGTAGGAGGCGCCCTTGTTGTCGGTGTTGTTCTTGTACAGGTGGATCGTCTGCCCGTTGGGCAGTTCCAGGGCGCGCTGGGCGGCGGCCGCCATGACCCGCTCGCCGGCCTTGTCCCAGAGCACGGCGTCGCGCGGGTTGGTCACCTCGGGCGAGCTGTACTCGGGGTGCGCGTGGTCCACGTAGAACCGCGCGCCGTTGGTGAGGATGATGTTCGCGAGGCCGATGTCCTCGTCGGTCAGCTGGCTGGCGTCCGCCACGTCGCGCGCGAGGTCGAAGCCCCGGGCGTCGCGCAGCGGATTCTCCTCCTCGAAGTCCCAACGGGCCCGCCGTGCCCGGTGCATCGCCGCCGCGTACGCGTTGACGATCTGGGACGAGGTGAGCATGGCGTTGGCGTTGGGGTGCCCGGGTACGGAGATCCCGTACTCGGTCTCGATGCCCATCACGCGCCGTACGGTCATGCGGCCCTCCTTGCCCGGTGTACCGCCCCCCACGGGCGGAACACGCTGACGTACCGCTGAACAACACCGACGCGGGCCGTGTGCCCGCGAACGGTGGGTCGAGCCTAGAACGCGGCACCGACAGGCGGGCCCCGAGACGCGCCGTCCGGCTGCGGGGCCGCGAGGCGCCACAGCCGGACGGGGTGCGTGCTGGTCCGGGGTCCGCTGCCGGCGGCCCGGAGTGGTGCGGTTACAGGTACTGCCCGGTGTTGGCGACGGTGTCGATGGAGCGGCCGGACTCGGCGCCCTGCTTGCCGGTGACGAGCGTGCGGATGAAGACGATCCGCTCGCCCTTCTTGCCGGAGATCCGGGCCCAGTCGTCCGGGTTGGTGGTGTTGGGCAGGTCCTCGTTCTCCTTGAACTCGTCCACGCAGGCGGCGAGCAGGTGGGAGACGCGCAGACCGCGCTGGCCGTGGTCGAGGAAGTCCTTGATGGCCATCTTCTTCGCACGGTCGACGATGTTCTGGATCATCGCGCCGGAGTTGAAGTCCTTGAAGTACAGGACCTCCTTGTCACCGTTGGCGTAGGTGACCTCCAGGAAGCGGTTCTCCTCGGTCTCGGTGTACATCCGCTCGACGACCGCCTGGATCATCGCCACCACGGTGGCCTCGACGGAGCCGTCGTGCTCCTTGAGGTCGTCCGGGTGGAACGGCAGCGAGCCCTTGAGGTACTTGGAGAAGATGTCCTTCGCGGCCTCGGCGTCCGGGCGCTCGATCTTGATCTTGACGTCCAGGCGGCCGGGCCGCAGGATCGCCGGGTCGATCATGTCCTCGCGGTTCGAGGCGCCGATGACGATGACGTTCTCCAGGCCCTCCACGCCGTCGATCTCGGCGAGGAGCTGGGGGACGATGGTGTTCTCCACGTCCGAGCTGACGCCCGAACCGCGGGTGCGGAAGAGCGACTCCATCTCGTCGAAGAAGACGATGACGGGGGTGCCCTCGCTCGCCTTCTCCCGGGCCCGCTGGAAGACCAGGCGGATCTGCCGCTCGGTCTCGCCGACGTACTTGTTGAGGAGCTCGGGACCCTTGATGTTGAGGAAGTAGCTCTTGCCCTGGGGCCGGCCGGTGACCTCGGCGACCTTCTTGGCGAGCGAGTTGGCCACCGCCTTGGCGATCAGCGTCTTGCCGCAGCCGGGCGGGCCGTAGAGCAGGACGCCCTTGGGCGGGCGCAGCTCGTACTCCTTGAAGAGCTCGGCGTGCAGGTAGGGCAGCTCGACCGCGTCGCGGATCTGCTCGATCTGGTTGCTGAGGCCGCCGATCTGGCGGTAGTCGATGTCGGGGACCTCTTCGAGGACGAGCTCCTCGACCTCGGACTTGGGCACGACCTCGTAGACGTAGCCCGAGCGGGGTTCGAGCAGCAGGGCGTCCCCCGCCCGGATGGTGAGCTCGCGCAGCGGTTCGGCGAGGCGCACCACCCGCTCCTCGTCGGTGTGGCCGATGACCAGGGCGCGTTCGCCGTCCTCCAGGACCTCCTTGAGGGTGACGATGTCGCCGATGCGCTCGAAGGCCATCGCGTCCACGATGTTGAGGGCCTCGTTGAGCATCACCTCCTGGCCGCGCCGCAGCTCGTCGAGGTCGACGTTGGGGCTGACGTTCACGCGGAGCTTGCGCCCCCCGGTGAAGATGTCGGCGGTGCCGTCCTCGTTCTGGCTGAGGAAGGTGCCGAATCCGGCCGGGGGCTGTGCCAGCCGGTCCACTTCCTCCTTGAGGGCCACGATCTGGTCGCGGGCCTCTCGCAGGGTGGAGGCGAGCCGTTCGTTCTGGGCGGACACGCCGGCCAGGTTGGTCTGGAGCTCGACGATCCGCTCTTCGAGGATTCTCGAATTGCGCGGCGAGTCGGCGAGCTTGCGGCGCAGCACGGCGATTTCCTGCTCAAGGTACGAGACCTGAGCGGCCTCGTCGGAACCACGAGCGGGCCGGCCGGTGCTGCGGTTGTAGTCGTCATCGTGGGCTGCCACGGTCCTCACCTCCTCCGGGGAGCTGGACGCTTCCAGACCCTACCTGGGACCAGGGGTCCGTAAACCCCTAGATCAAGAAAGATGGAACGGGCGTGTCCGATCTTCGCCCTCGCGTGCTTCCCCTCTGCTTAGGGGATACCCAGCGCGCACCACCCAAAGCCGACCAGATGTATCGTCGAACGAGTCGATATCCGATCGCGACCGAGGGTCGCGGTCAGATCGTTGTACGAATGGCGGGATTGCCTCCCAATTGGGGGCGACCCGGGACAGAAACGGCAGGGGAACCATGTCGGTGACCGAAGAGGCGACGGCCGGCGAAGCGCTGGAGGTGTGGATCGACCAGGATCTGTGCACCGGCGACGGCATCTGCGCGCAGTACGCGCCCGAGGTCTTCGAGCTGGACATCGACGGCCTCGCCTACGTGAAGGGCTCGGACGACGAGTTGCGCCAGCAGCCCGGCGAGACCGTGCCGGTGCCGCTGACGCTGCTTCAGGACGTGGTGGACTCGGTGAAGGACTGCCCGGGCGACTGCATCCACGTGCGCCGGGTCTCCGACCGGGCCGAGGTCTACGGCCCGGACGCCGAGTAGCCCCAGCCGGCGGGCCCCTGAGCCCGGCGGCCACCCGCCCCGAGGCGACCGCGATCCCGCCCCGAGCCGAAGGGGCGCGCCGGTGCCGAAAGGGAGAAGCGAGGACGCCCCGAGGAACGAGGGGCGTTGGAGCGCCGACCGTCGGCGCCGGGCCGAAGCGCCTCCGAGGCGAGCGGGCGAATAGCAGTCAGGCCTGCGCCAGTGGAGCGGTGGTCTGGGAGCGGTCCCAGCCGGCGTCCTTGCGCGTCCAGGTGAGGTCGAGTGAGATGTCCGGGCTGAACCGCGGCACGTCGTCGCCGGAGTACCCCTGCGCGTGGCCGGTGATGGTGCCGTCGCTGCGCAGGCCGAGCCTTCCGACGGTGAGGTTCTCGCGCTCGGAGAGCAGGGTGGCCACCACGACGGGCCGGCCGTCGGGGCCGGTGCCGAGCAGGTAGACGGCGTCCGGCGGGGTGCCGTTCTCGGCCGCGCAGTGCGCGGCGGCGACGGTACCGGGCCGGCCGTCGCCGAGGTCGGCGGCGAAACTGACGGATATCTTGACCGGGAACGGGCCGCAGTCCAGCGGGAGTTCGGCCTTGGCCGGATCGGGCGCGGCGGCGGCCGGGAGGGCCTTAACGGTGGGGCGGGCCGGTTTCGGCGTCCCGGTGGCCGGATCCGCGGCGAGCACGGTGGCCACCACGGCGGCGCAGCCGCCGATCGCGAGGGCCCAGTGCCAGGGGGCCGATCGGGCGTGTCCGGGCCCGCTGCGGGCCTGCGGTGTCTGCTGCTCAACCCTCGCCGTGACCGCGGTCTCCACCAGGCGTCCCCTCCAGTGGGTCGGTGTGAGCGAGCATCGTCCCACACCGGCGTGGACGGGGGGTGGCGCGGGTGCGGGGGTAGCACGAAGGGGTGGTACGCGGGCGCGAAACCCGCTGTACCACCCCTGGTGGACGTACCGTCAGCCGAGCTGCTCGGGCTGCTCGACGTCGCCGGTGCGGGCGGCGGCCCGGGCGGCGGCGCGCTCCTGCAGGCTCGGCTCGGCCGAGCCGTTGTCGTAGTCCTCGCCGTACGCGCCCTTGGCCGGGCGGCGGCGGCGCAGCGGCGGCTCGACGCCGTCGGCGAGGCGGCGGGAGGTGAGCAGGAAGCCGGTGTGGCCGATCATCCGGTGGTCCGGGCGGACGGCCAGGCCCTCCAGGTGCCAGGTGCGGACCATGGTCTCCCAGGCCTGCGGCTCGGTGAAGGTGCCGTGCTCGCGCAGCGCCTCGACGGTCTTCGACATCTGCGTGGTGGTGGCCACGTAGCAGCAGATGAGGCCGCCGGGGACGAGCGCCTTGGAGGCGACGTCCAGGCACTCCCAGGGGGCCAGCATGTCGAGGATGACGCGGTCGACGTCGGACTCCACCAGGTTGTCCTGGAGGTCGCCGACGGTGAGCTTCCACGCCGGGTGGGGCCCGCCGAAGTAGCGCTCGACGTTGCTCTGGGCGATGTCGGCGAAGTCCTGCCGGCGCTCGTAGGAGGCCAGCATGCCGGTGTCGCCGACGGCGCGCAGCAGGTAGGTGGAGAGCGCGCCGGAGCCGACGCCGGCCTCGACCACGCGGGCGCCGGCGAAGATGTCGGCCATGGCGAGGATCTGCCCGGCGTCCTTCGGGTAGATCACGGCGGCGCCGCGCGGCATGGACAGGACGTAGTCGGGGAGCAGGGGGCGCAGCGCGAGGTACGGGACGTTCCCCGTGGTGCGCACGACCGTGCCCTCGGGGGCGCCGATCAGCTCGTCGTGCGGGAACGCACCCTTGTGGGTGTGGAACTGGTTCCCGGCCTGGAGCGTGAACGTGTAGTGGCGGCCCTTCGGGTCGGTCAGCTGGACCTGGTCCCCGACCTGGAAGGGCCCGCGTCGGCGGGTGGCACCGGTCGGTTCGGACATGCGGACAATCCTAAGGGAAGCAGGCGCTCCGGCCGACCACGATGATCACCGGCCGGCGATCGCGGCGGTCAGCCGCCGCTCGATGTCGCTGAGCGTGGCGACGCCGTAGACCCGGCCGTCGGCCTCCACCACCAGGTACTCGGTGGCCGGGTGGGCCCGCAGGGCGCGCAGCAGGTCCTCGCCGGCGAGTTCGACGGGCAGCCGCAGGCCCGGTTCGAGGTCGCGGGCCAGTGCGCCGACGGCGATCCAGGGGCGGCGGTGCTCGGGGACCTCGCGGACCTGGGACTCGCGGACCAGGCCGATCGGGTCGCCGCGGCCGTCGACCACGACGACGGCGCCGGCCTGCTGCTCGCGGACCCGGCGCAGCGCCTCGCCCAGCGGGGTGTCCGCGCTGACCTCGACGCCCCGGCGGACGAGGTCGCGCAGCCGCAGGTCGGGCAGCACCTCCTTGAGCCGGGCCTGCTGCACGCCGGCGCCGGCGCCGTTCCAGATGATCACGGCCAGGACGGCGGCCAGCACGGCGTCGATCAGGGTGTCGGTGGTGGTCCGGTCGGCGCCGCGGGCGGCGCCGAGCAGCGGCAGGCCGATCAGGACGGCGACGGCCAGCACGCGGCCGGCCCAGGCGGCGGCGACGGTGCCGGTCATCGGCCGGCCGGTGACGGCCCAGACGACGGCGCGCAGCATCCGTCCGCCGTCCAGCGGGAGGCCGGGCAGCAGGTTGAAGGCGGCGACGACGAGGTTGGAGACCATCAGGCCGGTGAGCAGCACCCCGGGGACGCTGGAGAGCTCGACGGCCTGGACGGCGAGGTAGAAGACGCCGCCGAGGAGCAGCGAGAGCAGCGGACCGACGAAGGCCAGCCAGAACTCCCGCCAGGGGCTCTCGGCCTCCTTCTCGATCTCGGAGACGCCGCCGAGGAACTGCAGCCGGATGCGGCGGACCCCGAGCCGGTAGCGGAGCGCGACCACGGTGTGGGCGAGCTCGTGGATCAGGACGGAGCCGTAGAACGCCACCGCGAAGAAGAACGCGACCAGGTAGCGGTTGGCGCCGAGCCCGGGCAGGACGTTCTCCAGCTGGCCGCCGAAGACCCAGGTGATCAGCGCGGCGATGACGAACCAGGAGGGGGTGACGTAGACGGGTACGCCGAAGGGCCGGCCCATCAGGATGCCGTTGCGGCCCTCCGGCTCCTCGGGCGGTCGGGGACCGGGCCGTGAGTCGCCGTCCTGCGGGGGCCGGTCGGAGGTCTGACGCCCCCTGCTGTCGCTCACCGTGATCCCTTCGGTCGGTTCACTGTCGTGCGCCGTGCGCCGGTGCGCCCACGCTACGTGATCAGGGCCGGGTACCGTCGCGCGCCCCTCTCGCAGGGTTCATACCCACTGGGAGGCCGGTGTGGCAGCACCGTGGCAGCGGGATGACAGCTCAGGGCAATAGGGTCGGGGTATGCAGCAGACCGACACCAGCAGCGCCGTCGTGGCCCCGGCGCGTCCACCGGCGCCGCCGACCGGCCTGTCCCCGTCCCGCGCGGGGGACTTCCTGACCTGCCCGCTGCTGTACCGGCTCCGGGTGATCGACAAGCTGCCGGAGCCCCCGAGCGCGGCGGCGACCCGGGGCACCCTGGTGCACGCGGTGCTGGAGCGGCTGTTCGACAGCCCGGCGGCCGACCGGACGCCGGAGCGGGCCCTGGGGCTGCTGCGGCCGCAGTGGGAGCGGCTGCTGGGCGAGCGCCCGGAGCTGGTCTCGCTGTTCCCGGAGGACCCGGACGGCGCGGCGCTGACCCGCTGGCTGGCGGACGCCGAGAAGCTCGTCGAGCGCTGGTTCCGGCTGGAGGACCCGACCCGGCTGCATCCGGTGGAGCGGGAGCTCTACGTGGAGACGGCCCTGGAGTCGGGGCTGCTGCTGCGCGGCTACATCGACCGGGTCGACGTCGCGCCCACCGGTGAGGTGCGGCTGGTGGACTACAAGACCGGCCGGGCGCCCTCGCGGGACTTCGAGGGCAAGGCGATGTTCCAGATGAAGTTCTACGCGCTGGTGGTGTGGCGGTGGAAGGGCGTGATCCCCAAGCGGCTGCAGCTGGTCTACCTCGGCGGGGGCGGGGACGTGGTCAGCTACGACCCGGACGAGGCCGACCTGCTCGCGGTGGAGCGCAAGCTGCAGGCGCTCTGGGAGCGGATCGGCGAGGCGGTGGCCACCGGCGACTTCCCCGCGACCCGCAACCGGCTCTGCGACTGGTGCGACCACCAGGCCAGTTGCCCGGAGTTCGGCGGCACTCCCCCGCCGTACCCGCTGCCGCTGGCGCTGCCGACGGCACGAACGTCTGACGAGGACGATCCCACGGGGGATCCGATGAGCAAGGAGTCCTAGGTGACGATCCGAGTGCTGCTGGTCGACGACCAGCCGCTGCTTCGCACCGGTTTCCGGATGATCCTGGAGGCCGAGGCCGACCTGGTGGTGGTCGGCGAGGCCGGCGACGGTCAGCAGGCGCTGGACCAGGTCCGGGCACTGCAGCCCGACGTGGTGCTGATGGACATCCGGATGCCCCGGATGGACGGCGTGGAGGCGACCCGCCGGATCGCCGGCCCGGGCCGCGACGGCCCGGCGAAGGTCCTGGTGCTGACCACCTTCGACCTCGACGAGTACGTGGTCGAGGCGCTGCGCGCGGGCGCCAGCGGCTTCCTGCTGAAGGACGTGCCGGCCGAGGAGCTGGTGCAGGCGATCCGGGTGGTCGCGGACGGCGCGGCGATGCTCGCGCCGAGCATCACCCGGCGGCTGCTGGACATGTACGCCACCAAGCTGCCCTCGGGCGAGGAGGCGCCGCCGCAGGCGCTAAACGCGCTGACCGAGCGTGAGCTGGAGGTGCTGAAGCTGGTGGCGCGCGGCCTGTCGAACGCGGAGATCGCGGCGGAGCTGTTCGTCAGCGAGACCACGGTGAAGACGCACGTCGGCCATGTGCTGACCAAGCTTCAGCTGCGGGACCGGGTCCAGGCCGCGGTCTACGCGTACGAGAGCGGGCTGGTGCGCCCCGGCGCGCTCTGAGCCCGGACCGGTCCGGACATGACGGTGGCCCGTCCGCTCCCCTTGCACCCTGGGGGAGGGACGGGCCACCGTGCTGAGGGTCACCCGGTGGAACGGGTCACTTGCCGAGCCGGCCGATCTCCCAGAAGCGGAAGAAGCCGGTGGTGTCCACGGTCGACTCCACGCCGGTGATGTTCGAACGCGAGGCGAAGAAGGCCTTGTTCTGGAACAGCGGGATCAGCGGCGCGTTGTCGGCGACGATGCCCTGGATCTGCGCGTAGGTGGCGGCGGCGGCGGCGCGGTCGGCCTGCTTGAGGCTCTCGGGCACCAGCTTCTGGCTGATCCGCGGGTCGTCCCAGCCGTGGTGGTAGGCCCCGCCCTCGACGATCAGCGGCGCGACGTAGTTGTCGGCGTCCGGGTAGTCGGCGAACCAACCGATGGTGTAGGCCTGGTACTTGCCCTCGACCCAGCCCTTCTTGTAGACGTCCCAGTCCGCCTCGTGCTGGACGGTCACCTGGAAGACGCCGCCGGCCTCCAGCTGCTTCTTCAGCGCGTCGGCCTCGGCGCCCTCGGCGCGCGAGCGCGACCAGGTGAGGTTCAGCTTGACCGGCATCGGGACCTTGGCCGCGGTGAGGATCGCCTTGGCCTTGGTGACGTCCTGGTCGCCGTACTTGTCGAAGAAGGCGGTGTTGTGGCCGGCGACACCGGCCGGGACCATCGAGTACAGCGGCTGGACGGTGCGCGCGAAGACGTCGCGGGCGAGCGACTTGCGGTCGATCAGCTGGGCGGCGGCCTGCCGGACGGCGACGTTGCCGCCGGTCGCGTCCTTGGTGTTGAAGACCAGGTAGCGGGTGTCGTTGCTGTCGCCCTCGACGACCTGCAGGTCGCTCTTGCCGCCCTGCTGGTCGGACAGGACCTGGGCCGCGGTGTTGGGCTCCAGGCTGTTGTCGGCGAGGTCGATGTCGCCCTTGTCGAGCGCGGCCTTCAGCTCGGCAGGCTTGTCGAAGTACCGGAGGGTGAACTTCTTGTTCCGGAGCTTGGCGTCACCGGTGTACTTGTCGTTCGGGGACAGCGCGACCTTGCCGGGGACCTTGGCGCCGCCCTCGATGGTCGTGGTCTCGATCGAGTCGATCTTGTACGGGCCGGAGCCGACCAGCTTGTCGTTGCCGAGCAGCTTGTCGGCCGGGAAGACCTCCTGGTCGACGATGGCGCCCGCCGGGCCCGCGAGCTTCGCGGGGAGCGTCGCGTCCGGCGCCGAGAGGTGGAAGACCACCTCGGTGTCGCCCTTGGCCTCGACCGACTTGATCGACTCCAGCAGGCCCGCCGGGCCGCTCTGGTCGGCGATCTTCTTCGTCCGGTCGATGGAGAAGGCGACGTCGGCGGCGGTCAGCGCGTGGCCGTTGGAGAACTTCAGGCCGCCCTTGAGCGTGCAGTGGTACTGGGTGACGTCGCCCGCGGTGAACTCGCAGGACTGCGCGGCGTCCGGGCCGGGGGTGCTGGAGGCGGCCGGGTAGGACAGCAGCGACTGGAAGGTGTTGCGCAGCAGCAGCCAGGAGCCGGCATCGTACGCGCCGGCCGGGTCCAGCGTGTTGGTGACCGAGGTGGTCCCCATCGTGATCGCCTTGTCGCCGTCCCCCTTGACGGCGTCGGTGACCGAGCCGCAGCCGGCCACCGAGACGGCCACCAGGCCGGCGCAGCCGAGCACTGCCAGTCGTTCAGCTGAAGTCTTCACGGGTCGCGTCCTTCGGGTGCGGTCCGGCCGGGGGCCGGCGGCCCGCGCTCGGTTGATCCTCCGGGGTCGTGGAGGTCGTGCACGGACCGGGCGCCGTGCGACCGCGGGCAGGACGGGGTTGCCCGTCAGCGGCGATGGCAGGGCTCGGGGGTGGGGAACGAACTGGAGTAGCGTGCCATATCGAACAGACCCCACCGATACCCGTACAGGTGACAGTTGGGACACGAGGGGACGGTGTGGGCGCGACCATTCGACGAGTTGTCAGGCAATGCCCGTTTTCTCCCTGGGGTCTCGCCGTGAGCGGACGGGGCCGACCACGTACCGGGCGGTAAGCGGTCTCCGCAATGAGACGACAATCACACTCGCGAGGCGACGAGCGAGCGGAGCAGTTCAAGATCGACGCCCTCCAGCGAGGGCAGCACCAGCCGCCCGGGGGCCGGCTCGATCGGCGCCACCGACGGCACCGCGATCACCGGGCAGCCGGCCGCCTCCGCCGCGCGGACACCGGTCGGCGCGTCCTCCACCACCACGCAGCGGCCCGGCT
Source organism: Kitasatospora sp. NPDC086009 (assembly GCF_044540385.1). NCBI lineage: Bacteria > Bacillati > Actinomycetota > Actinomycetes > Kitasatosporales > Streptomycetaceae > Kitasatospora > Kitasatospora sp. NPDC086009. The sequence continues at coordinate 29,894 of NZ_JBITSA010000022.1, read as the reverse complement.
CCGCCCCCAGTCGCCGCGCCGCCTCCAGGTACGGGTCCGGGTGCGGCTTGGTGCGCGGCACCTCGTCCCCGGCGACCGTGAAGGCGAAGTGGTGGGCGCCCAGCGACCGCAGCACGATGTCGATCACGTGCCGGTGCGAGGCGGACACCAGGGCGGTCGGAACGCCGTGCGCGGCAAGGGTGTTGAGCAGTCGCTCGGCGCCCGGCATGAGTGGCACGCCGCCGCCCAGCAGGTCCACGAAGCGCTGGTTGATCAGGACGGTCAGATCGGCCGGCGCGAGGTCCACGCCGGTGGCGGCCACCAGGTAGTCGATCACCCGGCTCATCGGGCCGCCGACCACGTGGGCGCGGTCGTTCTCGTCGAGCGTGTAGCCCAGCTCGGCGAAGAGCGAGGCCTCGGCCTGCCACCAGAGGTTCTCGGTGTCGACCAGCGTCCCGTCCATGTCCAGCAGCACCGCCTGGAGGCCCCGGCCGTCGCCGTGGTCGAGGGTCCGGGTGGCGGTGGAGATGGTGGTCATGGCGCGGGTCCTTCCGTCCGTGCCCCGGGGCGCTGCCCCTGGGGATGGCACAGGCCGGCCCGCTGGTGAGCGGACCGGCCCGTTCAGGATGATCCAGGATACGCCCCGCTCCGCCGAAAGGAACGAACGGTGCGCGACGCGGGGGTTACCGCGCGTTGAAGTACTTGGCCTCCGGGTGGTGGATCACGATCGCGTCCGTGGACTGCTCGGGGTGCAGCTGGAACTCCTCCGAGAGCACCACGCCGATCCGCTCGGGCCGCAGCAGCTCGGTGATCTTCGCGCGGTCCTCCAGCTCCGGGCAGGCCCCGTAGCCGAGCGAGAACCGGGCGCCCCGGTACTTCAGCGCGAACATGTCCTTGACGTCCTGCGGGTCCTCGCCGGAGAAGCCCAGCTCGAAGCGGACCCGGGCGTGCCAGAACTCGGCCAGCGCCTCGGCCAGCTGCACCGAGAGGCCGTGCAGCTCCAGGTAGTCGCGGTAGGAGTTGTTGGCGAACAGCTCGTTCGCCGCCTCGGAGATCCGGTTGCCCATGGTGACGACCTGGAGGCCCAGCACGTCCCGCTCACCCGACTCCTCCGGGCGGAAGAAGTCCGCCAGGCAGAGCCGGCGCCCGCGCCGCTGGCGCGGGAAGGTAAAGCGGGTCCGCTCGGTGCCGTCCTCGTTGTGGACGATCAGGTCGTCGCCCTTGGAGTTGGCCGGGTAGTAGCCGTAGACCACGGCCGGCTCCAGCCAGCCCTCGGTCTGCAGCCGGTCCAGCCACATCCGCAGCCGCGGCCGGCCCTCGGTCTCCACCAGCTCCTCGTACGAGGGGCCCTCCCCGGTGCGCGCGGCCTTCAGGCCCCACTGGCCCTTGAACAGCGCGTCCTCGTCCAGCCAGGAGGCGTAGTCGGCGAACGGCACGCCCTTGACGATCCGGTCGCCCCAGAACGGCGGCTCCGGCACGGTGTTGTCGACCGAGACGTCCGAGCGGACCTGGCCGAGGTTGACCTCCTCCGGCTCCTCGACCTCGACCCGGGCGTGCCGGCGCTGCTTGAGTTCCGGCAGGGCCGCCCCGGGCACGCCGCGCTTGACCGCGATCAGCGCGTCCATCAGCCGCAGGCCCTCGAAGGCGTCCCGGGCGTAGCGGACCTCGCCCTCGTAGATCTCGTGCAGGTCCTGCTCGACGTAGGCCCGGGTGAGCGCGGCGCCGCCGAGGATCACCGGGTAGTCGGCCGCCAGCTTGCGCTGGTTCAGCTCCTGCAGGTTCTCCTTCATGATCACGGTGGACTTCACCAGCAGGCCGGACATCCCGATGACGTCCGCCCGGTGCTCCTGGGCGGCGTCCAGGATCGCCGAGACCGGCTGCTTGATGCCCAGGTTGACCACGGTGTAGCCGTTGTTGGACAGGATGATGTCGACCAGGTTCTTGCCGATGTCGTGGACGTCGCCCTTGACGGTGGCCAGCACGATGGTGCCCTTGCCCTCGTCGTCGGACTTCTCCATGTGCGGCTCCAGGTGGGCCACCGCGGTCTTCATCACCTCGGCGGACTGGAGCACGAACGGCAGCTGCATCTGGCCGGAGCCGAACAGCTCGCCGACCACCTTCATGCCGGCCAGCAGCGTGCTGTTGACGATCTCCAGCGCCGGGCGCTGCGCCAGCGCCTCGTCCAGGTCGGCCTCCAGGCCGTTGCGCTCGCCGTCGATGATCCGGCGCTGCAGGCGCTCCTCCAGCGGCAGCGCCGCCAGCTCCTCCGCCTTGGACGCCCTCATCGAGGTCGAGGAGACGCCCTCGAACAGCTGGAGCAGCTTCTGCAGCGGGTCGTAGCCCTCGCTGCGGCGGTCGTAGACCAGGTCCAGGGCGACGTCGCGCTGGTCCTCCGGGATCCGGGCCATCGGCAGGATCTTCGAGGCGTGCACGATCGCGGAGTCCAGGCCCGCCTCGACGCACTCGTTCAGGAAGACCGAGTTGATCACCATCCGGGCCGCCGGGCTCAGCCCGAAGGAGATGTTGGACAGGCCCAGGGTGGTCTGCACGTCCGGGTGGCGGCGCTTGAGCTCGCGGATCGCCTCGATGGTCTCGATGCCGTCCCGGCGGGACTCCTCCTGGCCGGTGCCCAGGGTGAAGGCCAGGCAGTCGACCAGGATCGAGCCCTCGTCGATGCCGTACTCGGTGGTGAGCTGGGTGATCAGCCGCTCGGCGATGGCGACCTTGGTCTCGGCGGTGCGGGCCTGGCCGTCCTCGTCGATGGTGAGGGCGATCAGGCCGGCGCCGTGCTCGCGGGCCAGCGAGGCGATCCGGCCGAACCGGGTGTCCGGGCCGTCGCCGTCCTCGTAGTTGACCGAGTTGAGCACCGCTCGGCCGCCGAGCGCCTCCAGACCGGCCCGCAGGACCTCCGGCTCGGTGGAGTCGAGCACGATCGGCAGGGTCGAGGCGGTGGCCAGCCGGCCGGCCACCTCCTTCATGTCGGCGACGCCGTCGCGGCCGACGTAGTCCACGCAGAGGTCCAGCAGGTGGGAGCCGTCCCGGATCTGCTCGCGGGCGATCTCCACGCAGGCCTGCCAGTCACCGGCCAGCATCGAGTCGCGGAACTTCTTCGAGCCGTTGGCGTTGGTGCGCTCGCCGATCGCCAGGTAGGAGGTGTCCTGGCGGAACGGCACCGCCTGGTACAGCGAGGCGGCCGAGGGCTCCGGGCGCGGGGTGCGGGCGACCACCGGGCGGCCCTGGACGCGCTCGACCACCTGGCGCAGGTGCTCGGGCGTGGTGCCGCAGCAGCCGCCGACCAGCGAGAGGCCGTACTCCCGGGTGAAGACGTCGTGCGCCTCGGCCAGCTCGGCCGGGGACAGCGGGTAGTGGGCGCCGTCCTTGCCCAGCACCGGCAGGCCCGCGTTCGGCATGCAGGAGAGGCCGATCTTCGCGTTCTTGGCCAGGTAGCGCAGGTGCTCGCTCATCTCGGCCGGGCCGGTGGCGCAGTTCAGGCCGATGTAGTCGACGCCCAGCGGCTCCAGCGCGGCCAGCGCCGCGCCGATCTCCGAGCCGAGCAGCATGGTCCCGGTGGTCTCGACCGTCACCTGGACCAGGACCGGCAGGTCCAGCCCCGCCTCGGCGAGCGCGCGCTTGGAGCCGAGGATCGCGGCCTTGGTCTGCAGCAGGTCCTGGCTGGTCTCCACCAGCAGCGCGTCGGCGCCGCCGGCGATCAGGCCGGCCGCGTTCAGCTGGAAGCCGTCGCGCAGCACCTCGTACGGGGCGTGGCCGAGGGTGGGCAGCTTGGTGCCGGGGCCGATCGAGCCGAGCACCCAGCGGGTGCGGCCGTCCGTGAAGGAGTCGGCGGCTTCCCGGGCGATCCGGGCGCCCGCCTCGGACAGCTCGAAGATCCGCTCGGGGATGTCGTACTCGCCGAGCGCCGAGAAGTTGGCGCCGAAGGTGTTGGTCTCCACGCAGTCCACGCCGACCGCGAAGTACGCGTCGTGGACCGAGCGGACGATGTCGGGCCGGGTGATGTTGAGGACCTCGTTGCAGCCTTCCAGGTTCTGGAAGTCCTCCAGGCTCGGGTCCTGGGCCTGGAGCATGGTTCCCATCGCCCCGTCGGCCACCACCACCCTGGTGGCGAGCGACTCACGCAGCGCGTTCGCGCGGCTCTGCTGGGTGACGGACGGGTCGGCTGCAGTGGCCATGGGGCTTCTCCCTGGGTGCGACGGCTGTCGGCTTTGCACGCCCGCTGAATCGGGCACGCACGTCGCCAGGGTATCCGGCCGGTGGCATGGATCGGGTGACCATTTCGTATCCTGAGCACTCGCCGCGACGGGGGAGCGACTGCATGGCGGGTCGAAGCGCACGGGTACGACGGCTCGGACGGGCCCTGGGGACGGCGCCACGGGCGCTGCGGACGCGCTGGCGGGGGTGGTCCCGTTGGCGCAGAACCCTTGCCGTGACGCTGGTCGTCCTCGCCGTCGCCCTGCTGCCGATCGGCTCCGCGGCGCTCGCCCTGCGGCTCCAGTACGCCGGTGAGCCCTCCCCCGAGGCCCGGACCCGCGGCAAGGACGCGGTCTGGCTGGGCCATGCCTGGGTGGACGGCCGAAAGGGTGACGCCGACGTCGCCGACCTCGCCCGGCGGCTCGCCGGGACGGGCGTGCGCGACCTCTACGTCCACACCGGCCCGCTGGAGCACGACGGCTCGCTGCCGCCCGCCGTCCACCCCCGGGCCCAGTGGTTCGCCGAGGCCGCGCACCGCGCGCTGCCCGGCATCCGGGTGCAGGGCTGGCTGGGCGACGAGGTCAAGCCCGAGAAGGACGCCCTGGACCTGGAGGACGCGCCCACCCGGGACCGGCTCACCGCCGCCGCCCGCCAGGTGCTGGACCTCGGCTTCGACGGGGTGCACTTCGACATGGAGCCGATCCGCCCCGGCTCGGCCGGCTGGCTCGCGCTGCTGGACCAGGTCCGCCCGGTGACCGCCGGCCGCGGCGCCCGGCTCTCGGTGGCCGCGCCGCAGATCGACCCGCTGCCCTTCCAGCACGACATCGCCATCGCGCTCACCGACCACGGCAAGTGGTGGGACCAGGCGTACTTCGCCGAGACCGCCCGCCGGGTCGACCAGATCGCGGTGATGACCTACGACTCCAGCATGCCGACCGCGTCGCTCTACGGGGGCTACAACGCCTACCAGACCGAGCTGGCCCTGGAGGCCACCCCCGAGGACGTGGACCTCCTGATGGGCCTGCCGTTCTACTGGGAGGACAAGTGGGGCCACTGGGGGCACGCCGAGACGGTGGACGCCGGCATCCGGGGCATCCGGCTCGGCCTCGGCCGGTACGACCTGCGGCGGGAGAACTTCGGCGTCGGGCTGTACGTGGACTTCGCCGCCACCGAGCAGAACTGGGCCGACTACCGGCGCGGCTGGGTCCGCTGAGGCGCCGCCGTCACGCCATCCGGTGCGCGAGGGCGCCCAGGTAGCGCCGGACGGTGGCGTCCTCGCCCAGCACGTAGTGCGAGACGGCGCGGTGGAGCGGCCGGTGGACCTCGCCGCGCTCGGTGACCGTCAGGCTGCAGCCCTGCCCGGCCGGCGTCAGCACGAGCGTCCAGGTGCCGCCGTAGGGCAGGTCCGGGTCGGCCACGCCGGTCACCAGCCGGTGCGGGGCCTCGCTCTCCAGCACCTCGTAGGTGGCGTGGCCGTGCGGGCCGTACTCGCGCCAGCGCGGCCGGCCGCCCGCGCCCTCCGGCAGCCGCTCGACGTGGGACAGGCCCGGGCGCCACGCCGGATAGAGGTCGACGTCGGTCACGACGTCCCACACCGCACCCGGCGGCTGGTCGAGCTCCAGGCCGCCCTCGGTCACGTGCTCCACCGGCAGGCGCCGGCCCGCCGCCAGGGCCGCCAGCACCACCGCGCCGGCCCCGGCGGCCGCCACCACGCCGATGCCGATCCACCACCGTCCGTCCATCCGCCCGGCTCCTCACGCCCTGTCCGGCCCCTTCCCCCATCATCGCGCCGCCCCGCCGCGCGGGCGCGCCATGACTCTGCGTCCCCGCTCCGATACGATCCGTGCCCGATGGGCCGAGGCGGACCGCGCCCGGCCACCGGACCCCCGAGAACCGCCGTGCAGCGCCACCCGCTCCGCGCCGCCCTGGCCGCCGTCCCGCTCCTGCTCTGCGCCGCGCCGGCCGCCGCCGCGCCCGCCGACGCCCCGCCCCGCTACGCCGCGCTGGGCGACTCCTACGCCGCCGGGGTCTGTGCGGGCGCGGGGCGGGAGTGGATCACCGGCATCGTGCTCCCCCGGCTCTGGGAGTCCTTCCACCCCATGCCCGAGGGGCAGTCCCTCGGCTACCTGCCGGCCGTCACCGCCGCGACCGGACCGCGCTGACCCCCCGGCGCCCGGCGGCCGCCCCGCGGTCCTTTCCGGGGCGCCCAGGGCCCGGCGCGGCGATAACCGCTGGATCCCGGCGCCCCGCTCCCCCAGACTGTCCCGGTGCCCCGCCGGGAGGCGCATCAAAGCCCGTAGGCTGGGCAGGTAGGGAACCATGGAGCGAGGCGTTCCATGGGTGACGAGAGGTTCGACAGTCGGCAGCCGGACCGCCGGCGCCTCGGCAGGCCGGCCGGGGCGGGCACGTCCGACCGCCGACCGGAGGGAGACGCTGGGTGATCGAGCTGGAAGATGTTCCCGAGTTGATCGACCCGGTCATGGTCTGCGCCTTCGAGGGCTGGAACGACGCCGGGGACGCGGCCTCCGCGGCCCTGGCGCATCTGGACGACACCTGGGGCGGCAAGGTGTTCGCCGCCCTGGACGCCGAGGACTACTACGACTTCCAGGTCAACCGCCCCACGGTCTGGCTGGACGGCGGCATCCGCCGGATCACCTGGCCGACGACCCGGCTCTCGGTGGTCCGGGTGACGGAGCCCGCGACCCGGGACATCGTCCTGGTGCGCGGCATCGAGCCCAGCATGCGCTGGCGCTCGTTCTGCAACGAGCTGCTCGGCTTCGCGCACGAGCTGGGCATCGAGCTGGTGGTGATCCTGGGCGCGCTGCTCGGGGACACCCCGCACAGCCGTCCCGTCCCGGTCAGCGGGGTCACCTCCGACCCGGAGCTGGCCCAGCGGCTGGACCTGGAGGAGAGCCGCTACGAGGGCCCGACCGGGATCGTCGGGGTGCTCCAGGAGGCCTGCACGCACGCCGGGGTGCCCGCCGTGACGCTCTGGGCGGCGGTGCCGCACTACGTCGCGCAGCCGCCGAACCCGAAGGCCACGCTGGCGCTGATCAACAAGCTGGAGGACTTGCTGGACCTGCGGATCCCGCCGGGCGAGCTCGGTGAGGACTCCCGGGCCTGGCAGCTCGGCGTGGACCAGCTGGCCGCCGAGGACACCGAGGTGGCCGAGTACGTCCAGCAGCTGGAGGAGGCGCAGGACACCGCCGAGCTGCCGGAGGCCTCGGGCGACGCGATCGCCCGGGAGTTCGAGCGTTACCTGCGGCGGCGGGAGAACGTCGGCCCGGCCGGTGAGAAGCCGGTCGCCGGGCACGCCACGGCGGAGCGGCCGAGCGAGCCCGAGCCGCCGGCCGCGCGGGAGAGCCAGGACGGCAACGAGGAGGACTGACCCCGCGGCAGCGGGAACGCCGGAGGGCGCCGGGACCAGCTGGTCCCGGCGCCCTCCGGCGTTCGCCGTCCTACAGTGCGATGCCGAGCAGCGCGTCCACCGTGCGGGAGACCAGGCCGGGCGCACCGATGTCGGTGCCGCCGTCGGCCTCCTGGCCGGCCGCCCAGCGGTCCACCGCGGCGAGCGCCGCGGGCGCGTCCAGGTCGCGCGCGAGCGCCTCCCGGACCTCGGCCAGCAGCGCCTCGGCCGGCGGGCCGTCCGGGCGGGAGACCGCGGCACGCCAGCGGGCGAGGCGCTCGACGGCCTCGTCCAGGGTGGCCTTGGTCCACTCCCAGTCCTCGCGGTAGTGGTGCGAGAGCAGCGCGAGGCGGATCGCCGCCGGGTCGACGCCCTCGCGGCGCAGCGCCGAGACGAAGACCAGGTTGCCGCGGGACTTGGACATCTTGTGCCCGTCCAGCCCCACCATGCCCGCGTGCACGTAGGCCCGGGCGTACGGGTGGCCGCCGGTGGCGACCTGGGCGTGCGCGGCGCCCATCTCGTGGTGCGGGAAGGAGAGGTCGCTGCCGCCGCCCTGGATGTCGAAGGACATGCCCAGGAACCGCAGGGCGATCGCGACGCACTCGATGTGCCAGCCGGGGCGGCCGTGGCCGAGCTCGGTGTCCCAGGCGGGCTCGCCCGGGCGGGCCGCGAGCCAGAGCAGGGCGTCCAGCGGGTGGCGCTTGCCGGGGCGGTCCGGGTCGCCGCCGCGCTCGGCGAAGAGCGGGCGCATGGCCTCCCGGGTCAGGCCGGAGACCTCGCCGAAGTGCGGCTCCGACTCGACCGAGAAGTAGATGTCCTCGTCCACCTTGTAGGCGGCGCCGCTCGCCAGCAGCTTCTGGACCAGCGGGACGATCCACGGGATCGACTCGACGGCGCCGATGTAGTGGGCCGGCGGGAGCAGCCGCAGGGCGGTCATGTCCTCGCGGAAGAGCGCGGTCTCACGCTCGGCGAGGGCCACCCAGTCCTGGCCGGTCTCGATCGCCCGCGCCAGCAGCGGGTCGTCGACGTCGGTGACGTTCTGGACGTACAGGACGTCGTGACCGGCGTCCTTCCAGACGCGCTGCACCAGGTCGAACGCGTTGTACGTGGCGGCGTGGCCCATGTGGGTCGCGTCGTAGGGGGTGATGCCGCAGACGTAGATCCGGGCGGTGCCGTCCTGCGGGACGACCTCGCGGATACCGCCCGCGGCGGTGTCGTGAATACGAAGGGGGAGCCCCTGACCAGGCAGGGCGGGAACCTCGGAGGCGGGCCAGGCATGCATGGGAATCACTTTAACCGCGCGAACATTTGAAAGCCTAACCAGTACACAAGATCGACTGGATTCGGTTTCCGACGTTGCCTGAGCGGTTCCGGACTGATAGGGACCGGCTCCCGACGTGGTCCGCCCGGTACGGGGGCGGTTTCCGGGCGCGCGGATGAGCGCCCGGTCGGCCCTGCCGCCGACCGGGCGCCCGGCCCCTGGGGGACGCGGTCGGAGCCGCTACGACCGCTGCCAGAGGGCCGGCACGTTCGGCGGCTCCCAGCCGGTGATGGCGGTGTGCCCCTGGAGGCAACGGTAGGAGGCGCCGGCGTAGGTGACGCGGTCGCCCGCGTTGTAGAGGGTCCCGGCGGTCCAGGAGCCGCCGGGCGGGGAGGTCGGGGGTGCGGTGGTGGGCGTGGTGGGGTTCGGACTGGTCGGCGGCGTGGTGGGGGTCTGCGGCACGTTCAGGACGAAGTCGTAGGTGCCCTCCTTCGCCGAGCCGACCTGGCGGACGTTCATCAGCAGCCGCGCGTCGTAGATGGTGTCGGTGCTGTTGCGCGGCTCGCCGGGGAAGTAGAGCTGAGTGGTGAGCACCGGGCGGCCGGGCGCCTGGAGCTTGACGTGGATGTGCCGGGTGCGGCCCGGGTACAGGCCCGGCACGATGGTGGTGAGGGTGAACGCGCCCTGGGCGTTGGTGAACTGGTGGCCGCGGAAGGCGAAGCCGGTGTTGTCGTAGGCGCCGTTGACGTCGGCCTGCCAGAAGTCGAGCAGGACGTTCGCGATCGGGAGGCAGGCCCGGCCGAAGACGTAGCCGCTCACGGTGAGCCGGGTGCCGGGGGTGCTGTCGGTGATCAGCGACGTCCGCAGCGGGGAGTTCGGCTTGAAGTAGGGGCCCTCGGTCTGCTCGATCGTCGGCTCGTCGCCGTCGTGGCAGGCGGGGGTGAGGCCGGGTGCCTCGCCGGTGCCGACCCGGTCGCGGGCCAGTGCGACACCGCCGCCGATCAGCAGCGGGGTGGCACTGAGGACGGCGGCCGCCTTGAGGACGGTCTTGCGGCTGATCCGGCGGTCGATCAGGCCCTCCGGCCCGGTGGGCTCTTGGGACGCTGGCATGCGCCGACTCCTTCAGTGGGGGGTGTGGGGGGAAGTGGGGGCGGCCCTTGTCATGGTGGGGGCATGACAAGGACCGGGCCGGCGGCCCACCCGTTCCGTACGGGCCGGTCACCGGCGGCCAGCAGCCAACCTACGGGGCGCCCGGGACGGCCGCGATGGACGTGATCCGGGGATCGTGGTGATTTCCTCCGACTCCGGCCCGGAACTCCCCCGGCGTCATCCCGGTCTCCCGCCGGAAGAAGCGGCAGAAGTACGCCGGATCGGCGAACCCGGCCTCCCGGGCGACCTGACGGATCGTCAGGTCAGTGGAGGCCAGCAGCCGTTTCGCCTCCAGCGTCTGCTGCTGGCGGATCAGCCGGCCGGGTGTGCACCCGGTGGCCTGCTTCACCAGCGTCTGCAGATGGCCGGGCGACAGGCCCAGCTCCTGGGCGCAGGAGGCCACCGAGCGGTGCAGCCCGCCCGGGTCGGCGATCAACCGGGTGAAGGCGGTGGCCAGTTCGCTCCCCCGCCCGGGCACCGCCGGACCCGGGCCGGGGGCGCAGGCACGCAGCGCCCGGACGATCAGGATGTGCAGGCTGGCCCGCAGCACGCCCAGGTAGCCGGACGGCAGCGCCCGGTACTCCTGCTCCATGTCGGCCAGCAAGGCGGCGATCGGCCCGGCGTGTTCGCCCAGGGACAGGGCCGGCCGGGAGGAGAGGCCGCGGAGCGCGGCGAGGTCGTCGGGGCGGGAGAGCAGGAAGTCCTCGTTGAAGAGCACCACCTGCCCGGTCAGATCGTCGGCGTCGGCCCAGTAGTGCACCTGTCCGGGCACGATCACGCACAACTGCGGCGGCTGCAGCGTCCGGTGGACCAGGTCCAGGACGTGGGCGCCGCGGCCGCCGGTGACGTAGACGATCTCGTAGAAGGAGTGCCGGTGGGGGAAGGCGGCCCGGGAGAGCGGGCCGATGGCGTCGAAGCTGCCGATCGCGAACGGGAGCAGGTGCGGCAGCGGGACCTGTAAGCGATGCAGCGGCAGGTCCAGGTGGGGGGTGGTCCGTCGCTCGTCCATCGGAGCAGTCTGCGGCCGAACCGCCGCACCGGTCCAGACCATTGCTACAGGGTCGGCAGGTCGGCGCCCCGGGCGGGCGCCGGTCCGGCCCCGCGCGGGGCGGTGCGGGTCAGATCGGCGGCCAGGGGATGGACGGCCAGTCCTGCGAGGGCAGCGGGTGGCGGCCGGTGCCGAGCAGCTCGGCCACCCGGGCGCGGGTGGCACCCAGTTCGGCTGCGGTCAGATGCGGGGCGAGCCGCTCGCCGAGCGCGCCGTCCAGCTGCTCGGCGAGGCCGCCCAGCACCGCCAGGGCGTCCTGCGGCAGCGGCTGACCGGCCCAGCCCCAGAGCAGCGTGCGCAGCTTGCCCTCGGTGTTGAAGGTGACGCCGTGGTCGATGCCGTAGATCCGGCCGTCGGCGGCGGCGATCAGGTGGCCGCCCTTGCGGTCGGCGTTGTTGAGCACCGCGTCCAGCACGGCGAGCCGGCGCAGCCGCTCGTCGTCCGGGTGGACCAGCAGCGCGGTGCGCCCGTCACCGACGTCGGCGCGCACGATCGGCAGCCAGCCGTCCTCCGGTCCGCGCGGGTCCTGGAGGGCGAGCAGCGGGTCCGCCTCCGGGTCGGGCTCCACCCAGAGCTGCACCATGCCGGGCCCGTGCGGACCGTCGCGCAGCACGGTGGGCGGGATCGGCGCCCAGCCGGTGGCGGCGGCGAGCTCGTACGCGGCGACCTCGCGGCCGGCCAGCGTGCCGTCCGGGAAGTCCCAGAGCGGGCGCTCGCCGGCCACCGGCTTGTAGACGGCCTGGGCGGTCAGCCCCTGCGGGCCGTCCAGCGTGACGCTGCAGTAGAGCGCGGCGTTGGAGGCGTCGGTCAGCCGGCCGTGGACGGTCAGGCCGCCCTCGCGCAGCAGGCGCAGCGCGGTCGGCACGTCGGCGGCCAGGGCGGCGCCGGCCACCGGGTCCGCCTGCGGTGGGGTCTCGGTGTTCAGCGCCGGTACCCGTTCGCGCGCGGGCACAGGTGGCCCTCCGGGTCGAGCGGCAGGTTGCAGAACGGGCAGGGCTTGCGACCGGCCGAGACGAGGTCCAGCGCGCGCTTGGCGAACACCCGGGCCATCGCGCCGGAGAGCCGCACCCGCAGCATGTCCGGGCCGTTCTCGTCGTCCTCGAAGACCGCCTCGGCGGCGTCCTCGCCCTCGTCCTCCTCGATCACCGCCTGTGCCTCGACCACCAGGCAGCTGTCGATGCTGTCCCAGGCCAGGGCCATCGTGCCGACCCGGAACTCCTGCTCCAGCGGCAGGTCCAGCGGGGCGGTGTCGAGCAGGTCCACCGGGGCGGCGGCGGGGATCGCGGAGTCGCCGCCGCTGCGCCGCAGGGCCTCGTCGAGGACCTCCTCGATCCGCTCGGCGAGCGCGGCGACCTGGGTCTTCTCCAGCAGCACGCTGGTGATCCGCCCCCGGGCGCTGGCCTGCAGGTAGAAGGCCCGGGCGCCGGGCTGGCCGACGGTGCCGGCGACGAACCGTTCGGGCTGGTCGTAGAAGAAGACCTGACGGGGCACGCTCTCGCTCCGGATCGTTTCGATCGTCGTATGTCGGGTGTTGCGTGGGTGTCGCGTAGTCGTACGTCTGACGGGTGTGTGTCGTCTGCCTGTGGTGCGGGGCGCTCGGACAGCCGGACCGTCCGGGCGCCACCGCCCGCCCGGACACCGGTGGGCCGGTCCCGGCAGGCTCGCTAGTCACCCTACGACCTCCGGGCCCGGCCCGGGGAGCCGAGCCGGTGACCCGGGGCGGGTCCGCCGGGGTCCGCGCCGGTCAGGGCCGGTCCGCGGCGACGGCGGCCGGCGCGGGTGCCGGCGCGGGTGCCGGCGCCGGGGCGGGTCGGTCAGGCGGTGCCGCCGACCACCGCGTCCCCGGCCGGGGTCGCGTCGCCGCCCCGGTCGCCGTGGCCGCCGGCGCCCGGCTTCGGCGCGAGCGAGGAGAGGTCGCCGGTGTCGCCCATTCTCAGCACGAAGGGGCGCTGCGGGGTGTAGCGGATCGCGGTGACCGAGCAGGGCTCGACGGAGATCCGCTGGAAGTGGTCGAGGTGCAGGCCGAGCGCGTCGGCCACCACCGCCTTGATCACGTCACCGTGCGAGCACGCGACCCAGACCGCGTCCTCGCCGTGCTCGGCGGCGACCTTGGCGTTCCACTCGCGGACCGCGTCGACCGTGCGGTGGCTCAGCTCGCGCAGCGACTCGCCCCCGGGGAAGGCGGCGGCGGCCGCGTGGTCCTGGACGGTGCGCCAGAGCGGCTCCTTGGCCAGCTCGGACAGCGGGCGGCCGGTCCAGTCGCCGTAGTGGCACTCGCCGAGGCGCTCGTCCTCGGCCGCCGCCCCGAGCTCGGGGCGGACCGCGAGCAGCGGCTCCACGGTCTGCCGGCAGCGCTCCAGCGGGCTGCTGACGACCTGCGCCACCGGGATCGCGGCGAGCCGGCCGGCCAGCGCGGCGGCCTGCTCGCGCCCGGTGTCGTCGAGATCCACGCCGGGTGTCCAACCGGCCAGGATTCCGGCGGTGTTCGCGGTGGACCGGCCGTGACGGACGAGCAGCAGCGTGGGCATGGAGCCCAGCGTACGGCCTCCCGGCCGGGTCGCGGGCGAGGGGTGGGGGTCGCGGCGGCGGGTGGCGGGCGAGCGGCGGACCGGTGGCGCGGCGGAGGGGGCCGGGTCGTGTGGAGCGCCCGTGCAGAGCGAGGCGTTGTGCCGCCACCGCTCCCGCCGAGGGGCCACAATGGCCCGATGATCGTCCACTGTGCCATCTACCGCGACGGCCGCCGGATCGAGGCGCCCGAGGACCACACCGGCGCCCTCGCCGCCGCGCGGGCGGCCGGCAAGGGCAGTTTCGTCTGGATAGGCCTCTTCGAACCCAGCGTCGAGGAACTCGACCGGGTCAGCGAGGAGTTCTCGCTGCACCCGCTGGCCGTGGAGGACGCCGTCAGCGCCCGTCAGCGCCCGAAGGTGGAGGCCTACCAGGGCTCGCTGTTCGTCTCGCTCAAGACGCTGGGCTACCACCCGGGCGGGCACGCGGTGACCAGCGGCGAGGTGATGATGTTCGTCGGCGAGGACTTCGTGATGACGGTCCGGCACGGCGCCGACAGCCCGCTCGGCGAGCTCCGGGCGGAGCTGGAGGCCCGGCCGGAGGTGCTGAGGTACGGGCCGAGCGCCGTCCTGCACTCGGTCTGCGACACCGTGGTGGACGGGTACGTCGACGTCGCCGTCGGGCTCCAGGCCGACCTGGACGAGCTGGAGGCCGACGTGTTCGCCCCCAACAGGGTCGGCCGTGACACCGCCGGCCGGATCTACGGCTACAAGCGCCAGCTGGTGACCGTCCGCCGGGCCACCGGCCCGCTGCTGGACCCGATGCTGCGGCTGGAGCGCGGCGGCGTGCCGTTCGTCCGCCCCGAGGCGCTGCCGTACCTGCGGGACGTCGCCGACCACCTCGCCAAGGCCAACGACCAGGTCGAGGGCATGGACCGGCTGCTCTCCGACATCCTGAGCGCCAACCTCGCGCAGGTCAGCGTGCAGCAGAACAACGACATGCGGAAGATCTCGGCGTGGGCCGCGCTGGCCGCCGTGCCGACCATGATCGCGGGCGTGTACGGGATGAACTTCGACCACATGCCCGAACTCCACCAGGTCTGGGGGTACCCGGCGGCGGTGGCGCTGATGGTGCTGGTCTGCCTGGTGCTGCACCGGGTGTTCAAGCGGCACGACTGGCTGTAGACCCCGTCCGCCCGTCCGTCCGTACGCGGGGCGCGGGGGGCACGGAGCGGCCGGCCCGTGCCCCGTCGCCGGATCAGGCCAGACCGGCGCGCTCCATCGCCTCGACGCCGGTGCGCAGCGCCCGGACCCGCTCCTCCAGGCTGAAGCCGGCCGGCGCCAGGGTCAGCGTGGTGACGCCCGCGTCGGCGTACGCCTGCATCCGGTCCGCGATCCGGGCGGTGTCGCCGACCAGCGAGGTGGCGTCGATCAGGTCGTGCGGCACGGCCGCCGCGGCACCCTCGTAGTCCCTGGCCAGGTACTTCTCCTGGATCTCGTCGGCCGCCTGCTCGTAGCCCATCCGCCGGGCGAGCTGGTTGTAGAAGTTCTTCTCCTTGCTGCCCATGCCGCCGATGTAGAGCGCGGCGTAGGAACGCTGGGCGTCGACCCCGGCCTCGATGTCCTCGCCGACCGCGATGGTGACGGTCGGGCAGAGGTCGAAGCCCTCGTCCAGGGTCTTCCCGGCCTTGGCCCGGCCGGCCCGCAGCGGGTCGAGGGAGAGCGCGGCCTGCTCGGGCGCGAAGAAGATGCCGAGCCAGCCGTCGGCGATCTCGCCGGTCTGCTCCAGGTTCTTCGGCCCGATCGCGGCGATGTACAGCGGGATGTGCTCGCGCACCGGGTGCACGGTGAGCTTGATCGGCTTGCCGGGCCCGCCGGGCAGCGGCAGCGTCCAGTTCGCTCCTTCGTGGACCAGCCGCTCGCGGGACATCGCCTTTCGGATGATCTCCACGTACTCGCGGGTGCGGGCCAGCGGCTTGTCGAACTTCACGCCGTACCAGCCCTCGGAGACCTGCGGGCCGGAGACCCCGAGCCCGAGCCGGAACCGCCCGCCGGAGAGGGTGTCCAGGGTGGCCGCCGTCATCGCGGTCATCGCCGGCGTGCGGGCCGGGATCTGGAAGATGGCCGAGCCGACGTCGATCCGCTCGGTCTTGGCGGCGACGTACGACAGCACGGTGGCCGCGTCCGAGCCGTAGGCCTCGGCGGCCCAGCAGACCGAGTAGCCGAGCCGGTCCGCCTCCTGGGCGACGGCGATGTTGTCGGCGTCCATGCCGAGGCCCCAGTAGCCGAGGTTGATACCGAGTCGCATCTGCCATGCCTTCCAGTCGGGTTGTCCGTGAGGGTAACCGCACGTCCGGCGGACATGCTACTGGCCGGTAGCTGTGGGCTGGGCCACATTCGGACCCGCCACCCGGGTGCTGATCGTTCTGCGGGTCTGCGCATCTGCCCGGGCACCGGCCGCTACGCTCAGCCGACGTGGGGACGCCTCTCCCCACCTGCGCGTTTGCCGGGCCCGCGCGGACGGGGCGAGCGGCCCGGGCGCGGGCGGCACCGGCGGCGCCGGGGGCGCGCGCGGTTCCGGCGGGTTCAGCAGGACGAGTGGTTTCAGCGGTATCAGCGGTATCAGCGGTGTTGTCGGCCAGTGGAGGGCCCGTCCGATGGAAAAGCGTCACCTCGGCCGTACCGGGCTGCAGGTCTCCCGGCTCGGCCTCGGAACCATGACCTGGGGCCGCGACACCGACGAGCACGAGGCCGCCGAGCAGCTCAAGGAGTTCGTCGACGCGGGCGGCAACCTGGTCGACACCGCCGACGTCTACGGCGACGGCGGCGCCGAGTACCTGCTCTCCCGGCTGACCGACAACCTGATCCCCCGCTCCGACCTGGTCATCGCCACCAAGGCGGGCAGCGTCCCCGACTCCGCCCGCCGCTTCGACGGCTCGCGCGGCCACCTGCTCGCCGCCCTCGACGCCTCGCTGCGCCGGCTGGGCACCGACTACGTCGACCTCTGGCAGGTGCACGCCTTCGACCCGGCGACCCCGGTCGAGGAGACGCTCAGCGCCCTGGACATCGCCGTCACCTCCGGGCGTGCCCGGTACGTCGGCGTCTGCGACTACAGCGGCTGGCAGCTCGCCCGCGCCGCCACCTGGCAGCGCGCCCACCACGGCCGGGTGCCGCTGGCCGGTGCGCAGCTGGAGTACTCGCTGCTCCAGCGCGGCCTCGAACGGGAGGCGCTGCCCGCCGCCCGGGAGTCGGGCGTCGGGCTGCTCGCCTCCTCGCCGCTCGGCCGCGGCGTGCTCACCGGCAAGTACCGGCACGGCGTCCCGCAGGACTCGCGCGGCGCCTCGCCCTACCTGTCCGGCTTCGTCCAGCCCTACCTCGGAGAGCGCTCGCGGCGGATCGTGGACGCCGTCGCCACCGCCGCCGACGGGCTGGCCAGCAGCCCGCTCGCGGTGGCGCTCGCCTGGGTGCGGGACCGGCCGGGGGTGGCGAGCGCGCTGGTCGGGGCACGCACGGTGGCACAGCTGCAGTCGGCGCTGTCAGTGGAGGCGCTTACGCTTCCGGGTGAGATCCGTGGTGCGCTCGACGACATCTCGTCGCCGGTCCACCGCTATCCGGACCAGGGGTGGACCGAGCTCTAGGGCTCGCGCCGCCGCCGGGCGGGCCGGATCTCGACGACCGACGACCGACACACTGAGGGTTGACGGCCGACGACGGACGTGATGCCCCGACGCGGGCCGGCTCGGCCCCGGCACGGTCGGGCCCGACCCCGCGCGCCGCCGGTGGCGGCCGCGAGCGGCGGCCGCTCCGGGCGCGGAGCGGCCGCCGCCCCAGCAGTGGAGTGATCTTTTGGAGCGAACGATGAGTGACACGGAGAACGGCGCTCCGCAGGAGTCCCCGGCGGCCGCGGGGACGGACGGCGCCGACAAGGCGGCCGCCGTCGCGGCGCTGGCGGAGGCGATCCGGGTGGTCGGGCAGCAGTCGGCCCGCCCGGGCGCGCCGGCCTCCGGGAACACCCCGCGCGTCCCGGGCGCCTCCGGCGGTTCGGACGCCCCGGCGGGTGGAGACGCCCCGGCGGGTGAAGCCGCCCCGGCCGCGGCACCGGCCGCCGCCCGCCCCTCCCGGTACCAGGCCGAGACCGACGAGCAGCGCGCGGAGGCCCTGCGGGCCACCGCCGAGGTGCTGGCCGCCGGCGGTGCGCCCACCGACCTCGCGCCCGCCGCCGTGGCCGCCTTCGGTGACGGCGCCGCCGAGGAGCTGCGCGCCGACCCGTGGGCCGTGCTGACCCTGCCCGGCGTCCGCCCCGAGCACGCCGACGGCTTCGCCCGCGGGCTGCTCGGCCCCGCCGCCGGCCCGGGCGACCCCCGCCGGGCCCAGGCGCTGGTGCCCTGGCTGCTGGAGCAGGCCGCCCTGCGCGGCCACTCCGCCGTGGAGATCGGCGAGGTGACGGCCGGGCTGGACCGCCTCGGCCTGCCGGACGCCGCCGCCGCGCTGCAGTCGGCCGTGGTCGACGGCCGGGCGATGCCCTTCCAGGAGGAGCTGACCGGCGCCGAGGCGCACTCCGCCGGCGGCGACGAGGACGACGAGCCGCCGACCCGCACCGTGCTCGCGCTGGAGCGGCTGGCCCTGGCGGAGGAGAGCCTGGCCGACGGCCTGGTCCGGCTGATGTCGACCTTCGTCCCCGGCGTGGACGGGTCTGGCGAGGTGAACGAGGCGGCCGAGGCGGACGGCGGCGAGGGCGGGAGCGGCGAGGAGGCCGAGCCCGCTCCGGCGGCGGACGCGCCGGCCGCCGAGGACGCCACCGAGGACGCCTCCGAAGACCCGGCCGGGGACCCCTGCGCCGAGGACGCCACCGAAGACCCCTCCGCCGAGGGCGTCGACGAGAGCCCGGCCGTCGAGGGCCCGGCCGACGGCGCCGACGCTCCCGGTACACCCGCCGCCCCCGGCCCGGCCGCCTGGGAGGCGGCCGCCGCCGCGGCGCCGTCCTCCTCGGCGACCGCCCTGATCCGGGCCGCCGCGGAGAGCGCCCTGGTCACCCACACCGGTGGCGAGGCCGCCCGCGCCGAGCCGGTCGCGCTGGTCCGCGCCGCCGCCGGCCTCGGTCTGCGCGCCTGGGCCGCCACCTGGACCGAGCAGGGCCGGGACGCCCTCGCCGGGCCGGCCGACGAGCCGCTGCCCGCCGCCACCCTGGCCGAGCTGCTGTCCGGCACGGCCGGCCCCGGCCGGTCCTCGGACGGCACGCTCGCCCTCGACGTCCTCGTCGTGCTGGACGCCCCGCTGCTGGACGTCGAGCTGGCCGCGACCCTGCTGGAGTCGCTCGCCGACGGCACCCGGCTGGTCCTGAGCGGCGACCCGGGCCAGCTCTGGTCGGCCGGGCCGGGCCGGTTCTTCGCCGACCTGCTGACCGCCAAGGTCTGCCCCTCCGTGGCCTCCCGCACCCCGGACTTCGGTCCGATCGGCGAACTGGTCTCCGGCATCGGCATCGGCGAGCTGCAGCCGGTCGAGGCGCCGGACAAGGAGGTGGTCATCCTGACCGCCAAGGACGGCGGCGAGGCCGTCCACCGCGCCATCCAGCTGCTCACCGACTCCATCCCGCGCGCGCTCGGCATCCCCGCCGAGCAGGTGGTGCTGCTGACCCCCGGCCACGGCGGCTCGGCCGGCACCCGGGCGTTGAACGCCGCCGCCAAGGCCGCCCTCAACCCCGGCCCGGGCCGCTTCGGCGGCTTCGACCCGGGCGACCGCGTGGTGGACTCCCCCGCCCCCGGCGTCGTCCGCCCCGCCCGCGTGCTCGACGGCGACGCCACCGGCCTGCACCTGGAGTACCCGGACGGCTCGCGCCGCAGCGTCCCGCCGGCCGAGGCCGGCCGGCTGCGGCACGGCTGGGCACTGACCGTCCACCAGGCGGTCGGCCGCCGCTGGCCGGGCGCGGTCGTCGTCCTCCCCGAGGACGCGGGCGCGGCCCTCACCCGCCAGTGGGTCTACACCGCGTTCGGCCGCGGCGAGCGCCACCTCTCCGTGGTCCACGCGGCCGGCCCGGCCCTGCCCCAGGCCGTCGCCGAACGCCCGGCCGCGCCGCGCACCACCCGGCTGCGGGCGATCCTCGCGGAGAACGCCGCCCAGGCGTACTGAGGGGTGTTCGCCAAGTCGCGCGCGGACCCGGCGGGACTTGGCGAACACCCCCTAGCGCGCGGACGCGGAGGGGGGACCGGGCCGGTCCCCCCTCGGTGCCGGGGCCGGTCCGCTGTCGGAGGGTGGGTCTAGCGTGCTCCGGGGCCACCACCGTGGCCGGGTACGAGCAAGGGGAGAGCATGACCACACTCGAAGGCCGTCCGCGGACCGCGCTGCTCGTCGTCGACGTGCAGAACGGCGTCGTCGAGGAAGCGCACGAGCGCGACGCCGTCGTCGCCAACATCGGCCGCCTGGTCGCGAAGGCCCGCCACGAGAAGGTCCCCGTCGTCTGGGTCCAGCACTCCGACCCGGACCTGGAGCCGGGGAGCGACGGCTGGCGGATCGTCCCCGAGCTGACGCCGGGCGACACCGAGCCGCTGGTCGGGAAGACCTACGGCGACTCCTTCGAGGACACCGAGCTGGAGACCGTCCTGGCGGGCCTCGGCGTCGGCCGGCTCGTCGTCGCCGGCGCGCAGACCGACCAGTGCATCCGCTCGACGCTGCACGGCGCCCTCGTCCGGGGCTACGACGCGGTCCTGGTCGCGGATGCCCACACCACCGAGGACCAGACCGCCTGGGGCGCGCCGCCGCCGGCCCAGGTCATCGCCCACACCAACCTGTACTGGACGTACCAGACGGCACCCGGCCGGACGGGCGGCACGGTGGGCACCGAGGACGTCGATTTCGGCGCCACGTCCTGAGGGCCGCGCCACGCGGCGGGAGAGCCCCCGGAGTGCCGACCCCGGGGGCCGACGGGAATGTCCGAAACCATGCGCTCGCAGAAGCGTTCGAGCAGCCGGCCGGGAGCTGCGGGGCCCGGGCCGTCCTCCCCACCCCGGCGTCCCGCTCCGCCGCCCCGGGCAGGCGGGGCGGCGGAGCGGGCGGTGGCGGAGCTCAGGTCACTCGTCCGGGTCCTCGTCGTCGTAGACCTCGCTGACGTCGAACCGGCAGATCAGCAGCTGCGGGTCCGCGTGCTCGAAGGGCTCCGGCAGCCACTCCCCCGGCTCGGTCGGCTCGGCGGCGGCGACCCAGAGCGTGGAGTCGCCCTCCTCCAGGCCGAACTCCTCGCTCCGGGCGGCGATCTCGTCCGGCTCGTACTCGCCGAACAGCACACCGATCGCGGCGTTCACCTCGCCCGACCCGCCCCCGCCCGGGGTCAGCGAGTCGTCCAGCCGCTCGGCCTGGGCGCGCAGCCGCTTCGGATCGACCACGTGGTAGTCGCGGCGGATCAGGACGCTGATCGCCTCGGGCTGCTCGGGGCCGTTGTACCCGCCCGGTCCCTCGTCGCCGGGGACCTCGAACGGGGTGACCTCGTCGTAGACCTCGTAGAGGAGTTGGTCGTAGGCGATGGCCGCCGTCGCGAGCTGCTCGTAGGCGGTGAACACAGCGGGATCGTCCGCTGCGCTGGGGCTTGACACCGCTTCCAGATGACGGTCGATGGCGGCCTTGACCGCCTCGGCGGCGGCGCGTACCTCGGCAATGGTGGGCTGCGCGGCATCAGACATGGTGCAGACGCTATCTCCCCTCGGTGTCGGTACGCACAGCGGTTGTCACCTACACCCGCGATTTCACCGCAACTTCCCCCCTGATGTCCGATCCGCGTGGTTCTGTACCCGCGCACGCCCGCGCGGAGCGCGCGGATCCGGCACGGCGGGGCCGCCCGCGTGCCGCTTCCACGGGCCCTGATCGGGGTATCCCGTCCACAGCGGAAACGGAACTGATGAGCTGTCAGGCGTACGGGCGGGGCCCCGCCGGGAGGGCGGCCGAAAATACCCGGGCCCGTTGTCGGAGGCAGGCCGTAGGCTTGCTCGCAGGTGACCCTCAGGAGGAGCGTTTTGACTTCACCGAAGCCGGTCCGGCAGCCGGAGTACGAGTACCAGTCGTTGCGCATGCCGCGCGGTACCTCCCGCAACGCGGCGCGCCAGCTGCTCACCGACCATGCCGAATACGGGCATTGGGAGCTGGACAGGCTGCGGCTGTTCCCGGACGGTAGCCGGACGGTGCTGCTGCGGCGGCGAATCATCCGGCAGGTGCGGAGCTGGTGACGGGCCCCTCCCGCTGACCGGTACGGGCTGCCGCCTCCGCACGCCTCCTCGGGCCGGGGCGTCGCGCACGACCCGGCCTGGTGCCGCCGTTCACGCTGCGTGGCCGAGCGGGTCGTCGGCGTGTGCGCTCCCGCCGGTCCGGAGCCGTCCGTCTGTGGTGCCCGCGGCCGTCCGAACCACGGACGGCCGCGGGCACCACGCGTCCACACCCGGGCTCGCACGGCGCCCACCGCCGCCGCACCCGGGGTTCGACCCGGGGTGCCGCGGCGGCACGGCCGCTCACTCAGGCCGGAGCCCGCTCCGGCGTCCGCCCCGCCGCCCCGGGCAGGAGCGACCCGCCGGGCACGTGGTCGACGCCGGGCACGTGGTCGACGCTCAGCGCGCGCCGGCGCGGGCGCGGCGGTAGAGCACGCCGCCGCCGAGCAGCAGGGCGAGGCCGGCCGCGCCGAGCAGCTCGGTGCCGCCCGCACCGGTCGAGGCCAGCTGGCTGCCGGCCGCCTCGGGAGCGGCGGTGCGCGCCGATGCCGGCACGGCCTGACCGCTCTGGCCGCCGCCGGCCGCGGTGGTCATCGCGGGAGTGGTCGCACCGGGCGCCGCCGGGGTGGTGGCGGACGGGCTGCCCGTCCGGGGGTTGCCGGGCGTGGTCTCACCGCCGCCCGGGTGCGACGGCGGTGTGGACGGCTGAACGGTGGGCGGCGGCGGGTTGTGCGAGCCGTGCTCCTCGGGGCAGTCCTCGTCCGGCTTGACGGGCGGGGTGGTGGCCACCGACGAGCCCTCGTTCCCACAGGCGTTCCCGAAGGCCGGGTTGCCGACGCCGACCACGTCGACCGAGTTGCCGCAGGCGTTGACCGGGACGTGCACAGGCGCCTGGACGCTGTTGCCGGAGACCACGCCGGGCGAGCCCGCCGCCGCACCGGAGGCGGACGACCCCGAGGCGCTGTGGCCGCCGCCGGGGTGCCCGCTGACGTTGGCGCAGTGGTTGCCGTACGCCGGGTTCAGCACGCCGATCACATCGACGGTGTTGCCGCAGGCGTTGATCGGCACCTCGACCGGTACCTGCACCGAGTTGCCGGAGGCCACGCCCGGCGAACCGGCGGCGCCCCCCTGCGCCTCGGCGCCCGCGTAGGCGTAGCCGGCGGTCGAGGCCAGGACACTGCCGGTGGCCACGGCCGTGAGGAGCCCCTTCTTGGCTACATTCCTCATATTTTCCCCTGACGTATCGAGACGACGTGATGACCTATCCGAAAGTCGGAATTTCCGACGAACGGGAAAGGTCTTCGAGTGCACAGGAGACAACGAGGCGCAAGCGGCGAGGTTGAGCCGAAAGAACCCTATTCACCCGATCGAGTGAGGCGCGACAACAGGCTGACGGCCCGCCGATTCCCGGCCGTGTCCGGACGCACAAGCGCCCCCGGGTGGCGCGTCCGCCACCCGGGGGCCGAGTGAGTCGTTCCGGTGATCGGCCCGTCGACCTGTCGGCCGGTGCCCCACCGGCCGGTCGACCCGTCGACCGGTCATCCGGTCATCCGGTCATCGCGCGCTCAGCGCGCGGGCGCCTTAGAAGTTGGCGCAGTGGTTGCCGAACGCCGGGTTCAGCACGCCGATCACGCTGACGGTGTTGCCGCAGAGGTTCACCGGGATGTGCACGGGAATCTGAACCTGGTTGCCCGCGACCACGCCCGGGGAGCCAGCGGCCACACCGTTGGCGGCGGCGCCGCCGTGGGCGGACGCGACACCGGCGGCGGCCAGCACCAGGCCACCGGTGGCGGCGGCAACGGCAGCGATCTTCTTGACCTTCATCATTCCTCCTGTATGAGCAGCGCAACCCGTTCGGCGGGCTGCATAGGAATGAACGACGGTGTGGCAAACGGGGTACGGAACCTTTTCCCCATTCACCCGCAACGGTGATGACCCGCACGGATGATCGATCCGTGGATACCGGCAGAATCGTTTCTCTCGATCTCCATTTCCCGGTCCCAAATCATTAGCTCGGACAATGCGGACGGCCCGCCCCCGGAACCCCGGGAGCGGGCCGTCGTCCCGCGGGCGGGAGGGTCGTTCAGCAGGCGTCGATGAAGCGGTCCAGCACCCGCACGCCGAACTTGAGCCCGTCCACCGGCACCCGCTCGTCCACGCCGTGGAACATCCCGGCGAAGTCCAGCTCCGGCGGCAGCTGCAGCGGAGCGAAGCCGAAGCAGCGGATGCCGAGGTCCTGGAACGACTTGGCGTCCGTCCCGCCGGACAGGCAGTACGGCACGGCCCGCGCGATCGGGTCCTCCGCCTGCAGGGCGCTCTGCATCGCCTCGACCAGCGCACCGTCGAAGCTGGTCTCGATCGCCTTGTCCGAGTGCAGGCTCTCGCGCTTCACGCGCGGGCCGAGCACACTGTCCAGCTCGGCCAGGAACTCCTCCTCGTAGCCGGGCAGGAAGCGCCCGTCCACGTGGGCGGTGGCCTGCCCGGGGATCACGTTGACCTTGTAGCCGGCGCCGAGCATCGTCGGCTGGGCGGTGTTGCGCAGCGTGGTGCCGATCATCTTGGCGATGCCGCCCAGCACCCGCAGCGTCTCGTCCATGTTCTCCGGGTCGAGCCGCACGCCGAGCGCGTCGGACAGCTCGTCCAGGAAGGCGCGGACGGTCTTGGTGATCCGCAGCGGGAAGGTGTGCCGCCCGAGCCGGGCCACCGCCTCGCACAGCTCGGTGATGGCGTTGTCGTCGTTCTCCATCGACCCGTGCCCGGCCCGGCCCTCGACCGTGAGCCGCATCCAGTGCATGCCCTTCTCCGCCGTCTCCACCAGGTAGAGCCGGACCTGGTCGTTGACGGTGAACGAGAAGCCGCCGACCTCGCCGATGCCCTCGGTCACCCCTTCGAAGAGGTCCGGGTGCTTGTCGACCAGGTACCGGGCGCCGTAGGTGCCGCCCGCCTCCTCGTCCGCCACGAAGGCCAGCACCAGGTCCCGCGGGGGCTTGCGCCCGGTCCGCAGCCGGTCGCGCACGACGGCCAGCGTCATCGCGTCCATGTCCTTCATGTCGACCGCGCCGCGCCCCCAGACGCAGCCGTCCGCGATCTCGCCGGAGAACGGGTCGTACGTCCAGTCCGCCGCGTTGGCGGGCACGACGTCGGTGTGCCCGTGGATCAGCAGGCCCGGACGCGAACGGTCCTCGCCCTCGATCCGGACGACCGTCGAGGCCCGCCCCTTGGCGGACTCGAAGATCTGCGGCTCGATGCCGAACTCCGCGAGCTGCTCCGCGACGTACTCGGCGGCCTTGCGCTCCCCCGGGCCCGAGCCGTCGCCGTAGTTGCTGGTGTCGATCCGGATCAGGTCGCGACAGATCCCGGCGACCTCCGACTCGGCCGTCACCTTCGGCGCCGCCGCCCGCCCCGCCGTCGACTCGCTCCGCTCGCTCACGGTCACTCCTCGTCTCTGGCCCGCACCGACGCACCGGCGCCTTACCCCCGGGACCTGCACCCGGGCGTACGAGCACGTCCGCCCATCCTCCCCCAGGCCCCCAGCCGTATCCACCCCGCGGGCCCCCGGGAACCGAGGCGAAATCCGCTGGTCACACCCCCGCCACAGAGCACCCCTTGCCCAGGTCACCGCCCCTGCCCAACGATCCGGGGCCGTTTTGGGAGCGCAAGCCGATCTTTGCTACAGTTACATCTGTCAGCGCGGCCGACGAGGCCGCGGAGACAACACCCGGTCCGGGTGGCGGAATGGCAGACGCGCTAGCTTGAGGTGCTAGTGCCCTTTATCGGGCGTGGGGGTTCAAGTCCCCCCTCGGACACCAACGAAGACCCCTGTTGATCAGGGGTCTTCTGCGTTTCCCGAGCGCGGTGGGCCCCCCGGCCCGGCGGGGCGGTCACCGCGTGAGATTTCCGCGTCCGCCGCCGGGCCTCGCCCGCGCCGCCGGACCGGAGCGGCCGCCATGGCTGGTCAGAGGCCGTGTTCGTCCAGGATCCGCAGGAGGTTGCGCTTGCGCCGGTGGTCGGCCCGCAGGGCCGCGAGTTCGGCCGCGAACGCCGGCTCCGTCCCCAGGGCCCGGTGGCAGGAGCGGACCTCCAGCAGCAGCCGGGCCAGCTCGCGGTAGCGGGCGTCGCCGGTGAGCGGACCGAGCCGCTCGATCGCGCGGCGGTACCCCTCCAGGGCGTCCCCGGGCCGGCCGGGGTCGCCGGGGCCCGGTCCGGCCGGCGGCCTCGGGCCCGGGACGCCCTTGCCGGCCGCCCGTGCGAGGGCACGCTCGGCCTTGGCCAGCTGCTTCATCAGGTCCTTCTCGGCCCGGCCGGCGGGACTGCGCCGGGCTGCCTCCTCCGCCCGCTCCCGGACCCGGCGCAGACCGGGCCCGCCCAGCAGGTCGCGGTAGTCCGCCAGCTCCGCCTCCACCAGGTGGTCGTGGCCGCCCAGCAGCCGGTCGACCAGCCAGTCGGCCAGCTCGGCGCGGTCCGGCGGCGCCGACCGGCAGGCCTCCAAGTGGGCCTCGTCGAGATCGGCGGCGACCCCGCCGACGCACCCGGCGGAGTCGTCGATCCGGTCGTACGCCCGGCCGAGCAGCCGGATCGCCTCCCGCGCCAGGGCGATCGCCTGCCCGGCCTGCCCCTCCGCCGTCAGCGCGCGGACGGCGGTCACCGCCTCGCCGGCCTGGAGGGCGTACGCCTGCGCGTCCGCGTACTCGACGTACCCGTAGCGGCTGAAGCGGCCCACCGCGAGCAGATCGGTGATCCGGGAGCGCAGTTGGGCGGGATCGGCCTGCGCGGTCGCGGCCCGGAGCTCCAGACGACGCCTCAGGGTCCGGTCGCCGTCCATCAACTCGCGTACCAGGAGCAGCAGGTCCTCGCGTGAGCGCGAGCCCAGCCAGGACTCCAGGCTGCCGGCCCGCGCCGTCGCCTCGGCCTTGAGCCGGGGCAGCTCGTGCCACTTCTCCAGCACCACCAGGCCCACCGCGACGCAGTGCTTGCAGAAGTTGCCGTCGAGTCCGTAGGGGCAGTCGCACTCGCCCGACAGCCCGTACTCCGCGTCGAGTTCGAGCACCACCTCGTAGGCCTCGGTGCCGCTCACGACCGCGGTGAACCGCTCCGCCCCGACGTCGAGTTCGGCGACCGCGTCCCGGTAGCCCCGGCCCCGTTCGAAGGAGCGCGGCCCGGCCAGGCCGCTCAGGTCGTCCTCGGTGAATCCGGCGCTGCTCGTCACCCTGTCATTCAAGCAAACGGCACCGGCCGGCCGACCGGATTCGGTCGCCTCAACGGGCCGCCCAGACCGGGCAGGCCGGGTGGTGGCGGTGGGTGCGGATGATGGTCCCGCCGAGGGAGCGGTGCTCGGTGGTGGAGACCGCGCAGCAGCGCGGTGCCGCGGTGGCGGTCGCGGGCCCGCGCGAGGAGGCCGGCGCGCTCGGGCCCGGCACGGTGGCCGGGGCGGAGGTGTGCTTCGGGGCGAAGGTGTGCGCCGGAGCCGGCGTCCGGTGCGGGGCGGCCGAGCGGCGGCGTCGGCGGCGGGGAGCAGAAG
Organism: Kitasatospora sp. NPDC086009; assembly: GCF_044540385.1. Classification (NCBI taxonomy): domain Bacteria; kingdom Bacillati; phylum Actinomycetota; class Actinomycetes; order Kitasatosporales; family Streptomycetaceae; genus Kitasatospora; species Kitasatospora sp. NPDC086009. The sequence goes on along the minus strand of NZ_JBITSA010000022.1, from coordinate 2,637 downwards.
TGGTCACGGAGCGAGACTGCCCAGGTCTCGGCCGGTGAATCCGGGGCTCACCCGGATGGACGACGGGCGCCGGGGCGCGGGCGGGCGCCCGTCAGCCTTCGGCCGGCCGCTCCGGCGGGGCCCCGCCGGCGGGCGCGGCCCCGGCCCGGCGGCGGCCGAGCCGGTGGATCGTCTCGGCGACCACGAAGGCCGTCACCGCGGCGACGATCAGCAGCGGCATCGAGTTCGCCGAGTCGGCCCCGAGCAGTGCCGACGCGAGCACGGTGCTGGTGACCGGCAGTCGGGTGACCGCGGCAGCGGAGGCGGCGAGGCCGGCCGCCAGCCCCGGGGCGAAGCCGAAACCGGGCAGCGGCCCGCAGGCGATCCCGAGGGTCGCGCCGATCAGGAGCGCCGGGAAGATCGGACCACCGCGCAGGCTGCCCAGCGCGATGCCCCAGCCGAGCGCCTTGCAGACCAGCAGCGCCAACAGCGCGCCGACCGGCCAGGACGCCGGATCGGCGGCCAGCTCGCCGAGGGTGGCCTGTCCGGAGAGCGCGGCCTCCTCCGGCGAGCGCCCGGTGAGCAGCGCGTACGCGGTGATGCAGGCGCCGACGGCGACGGCGCAGAGCACCGTCCGGACGGCCGTCGCCCGCCGGGTCGGCGCGGGCCGGTCCGGGAGGCCGGTGACGTACCCCTTGACCCGGGTGCCGAGGAGCCGGCCGGTCACGCAGATCGCCGCCACCCCGACCGCGAGCGGGACCCCCCAGAGGAAGTCACCCGGGTCCGGGACGCCGGACGGCGGCTCCGAGGGCAGCGAGAGGGCCCCGATCGACAGCCCCGTCCAGTGGCCGAAGCCGGTGAACACCAGCGCGCCGATGCCGCTCGCCAGCAGGCACGGCAGGATCAGCGCCGTCAGCTGCGGCCCGCCGAGGCCGGCGCCCTCGATGATCATCACGGCGGCGACCAGCGGACTGCCGAAGATGGTGGAGATCGCCGCCGCCGAGCCGGCCGCGCCGAGCACGGGCCCCAGTTGGGGCTTGGCGGTCAGCCAGGCGGGCCGGACGGCGAGCAGGGCGAGGCCGCTGCCCAGGGCCATCAGCGGCGCCTCGGGACCGAGCACGACGCCGAGCGGCAGACAGGCCAGGGCCGCCAGCACCACGCCGGGTACGGCGACCGGGAGGGTGGGCGGACCGCCGAGTCCGTCCACCGGGACGTGGCCGCCGCGGCCGGGCAGCCGGGTGACGATCGGGGCGAGCAGCAGGCCGGCGAGCAGCAGCGCGGGCAGCGGCCACCACCAGGGCGCCCGGTCCAGGCCGAGGCTGTCCGGAAGGCTCTCCCAGACCCAGTGCTGGAGTTCGTGCTCCAGGCTGACGAAGCCGAACGCGGCGAGCGAGACGGGGATGCCGACGACGGCCGAGATCAGCAGGAGGACCAGGTAGCCCTTCTTCAGCAGTACCGCGCGCACGGCCTCGGGTCCGCCGACGGGCCGACCGGTCTGCTCGGGCATGCCCGCTCCTTCGCGCTCACCGGAGCCGGCCGCTGCCCGGTCCCGTCCTGGGACCGAGTCTCGCCCGCGGTACCGGCGCCCGCGCGGTGGTCCGCGTTCCGGCGCGGCGCGCCCCGAGCGGGTTGCGCCGTACGGACGAGCGGGCGCCCGGGGTCGGCGCCGTACGGACGAGCGGGCGCCCGGGTCGGTCCGCGGTCGGCGCCGCGCGCCGGGGCCGCGGCCGCGGCCCGTCAGGCCTGCGGGACCTGCCGGGACTCCTCCAGCGCGCTCTCGATGCCCTGCACCATCCGCCAGAGCGGCGCCCGCCGACTGGCGACCAGCACCACGACGTCGTCCGCCTCGCCGTCCGGCACCGCCTCGGCCGGCCGGTCGCTCCAGGTGCCGGTGACGAAGGCCATCGCCGCGTCCACCTCGGTGGTCCAGTCGCTCTCGCCGCCGGAGCGCAGCCAGGTGCGCAGCGCGTGGTTGTGCGCGGAGACCACCGCGGCCGCGATCACGTCGGCGCGCAGGGCCCCGTCGGCCCGCGCGGCGAAACGCCCGCGCAGGTAGTGCGCGAGCATGTGCTCGTAGCGCCAGACCACCGACAGCTCGTACGCCCGCAGGCCGGGCACCTTGCGGGTGAGCCGGTAGCGCTGGACGGAGAAGGACGGCTGCTCGGCGTACATCCGCAGGACGAGGCGGGCGGCGTCGCAGGCGTGCCGGACCGGGTCCTCCTCGCCGGTGCCCGACTCCAGGAACTCCGTCATCTCGGCGAGGCTGCGTTCGTGGTCGGGGAAGACCACGTCCTCCTTGGCCGGGAAGTAGCGGAAGAAGGAGCGCCGGCCGACTCCGGCGAGCGAGACGATGTCGTCGATCGTGGTCTGTTCGAAGCCCCGCTCCAGGAAGAGTTCGAAGGCGGCGGCGACGAGCGCTTCACGCATCGCCGGCTTCGGCGGACCGTCGTTCATGGGCTGGTCCTGCTCTTCCTTCTCGCTCATTCCCGGAACATAGCACCGGCTTCGAACAGCCGGGCCAGGTGTGCGGCGGGGTGCCCGCGGCACCCCGCCCGCGACCGTTACGGCAGGTTGCGGGCCATCACGATCCGCTGGACCTGGTTGGTGCCCTCGTAGATCTGCGTGATCTTCGCGTCCCGCATCATCCGCTCCACCGGG
>NZ_JBITSA010000021.1:0-106558 GCF_044540385.1 Kitasatospora sp. NPDC086009 | reverse complement strand
GGATGTCAACATATCTGGCGTTGACTTTTGGCACGCTGTTGAGTTCTCAAGGAACGGACACTTCCTTCGGACCGCCTTCCAGCGGGCCCTCCGGGTGCTTCGTTCTTTCGTGTTTCCAGCTTACCAGACGCTTTCCGCTCCGTTTACCGGTGCTTTTCGCTTCTGAAATCTGCTGTTAACCGTCGACTTGCGGCGACTCGACCAACCATAGCGGGTCGTCGGCCGGAGCGCGAATCGGGGCACGCCGAGCTTCACCCGCTCGGAGGCATGATTTGTTGCTCTCGCGAGCATATACAGCAATGGTCCCGATTCGCCAAGATGCCTGTAGAGTGCGGCGCATCGGCCAAGAGGACTAGACCACTAGCGGTCGGTGAGATGGCCGGCCGGTGAGGGCGGGCAGGGCGTGAGTGTTCGCCCGGGAATGTCAGCAGATGTCCGAAGTTGACATGATTTAGGCTTCAGTCGATGTCCTTGCCGCAGTTCGCGGCCGCTCTCTGTACTGCGCACTTGGGAGGCTCAACCATGACCACTGTGACGTCGCCGCTGACCGGCCGTGTCGTCGGGCTCGCCGGCGTGCCCGACCCGGTCTTCTCCGGCGCGATGGTCGGCCCCGGCACCGCGATCGACCCGGTGCGCCGGCCGACCGAGGCCGTGGCCCCGGTGGACGGTGTCGTCGTCTCCATGCACCCCCACGCGTTCGTCGTCGTGGACGCGGACGGACACGGCGTGCTGACGCACCTCGGCATCGACACCGTGCAGCTCAACGGCGAGGGCTTCGAGCTCCTCGTCAACAAGGGCGACACGGTGACCTGCGGCCAGGCCGTCATCAAGTGGGACCCGGCCGCCGTCGAGGCCGCGGGCAAGTCGCCGATCTCGCCGATCGTCGCTCTGGAGGCCGCCCCCGACTCGCTCGGCGACCTTCGCGAGGACGGGGACGTCGCCGTGGGCGACGCCCTCTTCAGCTGGAGCTGACCTCTTTCTTTACTGCAGACCCGCCCCTCCGGACTCGGTGGGGCGGCCCGGCACACAGCGGTACCCGGCGGGGCCGCTTCTCTCAGCGGAGACAGGTGACATGGAGAAGACGCTGCGCGGCGTGGGTGTGAGCCACGGGGTCGCGATCGGCCAGGTGCGGCACATGGGGACGGCGGTGCTGGAGCCGTCGGCCACCCAGATCCCGACCGAGGACGCCCCCCGTGAGCAGGCCCGCGCCCAGGCTGCCGTCGAGGCGGTGGCCGCGGACCTGATCGCCCGCGGCAACCTGGCCGGCGGCGAGGCGCAGGCCGTGCTGGAGGCCCAGGCGCTGATGGCCCAGGACCCGGAGCTGATGGCCGACGTGGCCCGCCGGATCACCGTCGGCAGCAGCGCCGAGCGCGGCGTCTACGACGCCTTCGCCGCCTACCGCGCGCTGCTCGCCTCCGCCGGGGAGTACCTGGCCGGCCGGGTCGCGGACCTGGACGACGTGCGCAACCGCATCGTGGCGCGGCTGCTGGGCGTGCCGATGCCGGGCGTTCCGGACAGCGACGAGCCGTACGTACTGTTCGCCCGTGACCTGGCGCCGGCCGACACCGCGCTGCTGGACCCGACCCTGGTGCTCGGCTTCGTGACCGAGGAGGGCGGGCCGACCAGCCACAGCGCCATCCTCGCCCGCGCCCTGGGCGTGCCGGCCGTCGTCGCGCTGCCGGGGGCGACCGATGTCGCCGAGGGCACCGTGGTCGCGGTGGACGGCAGCTCCGGCGACGTGCTGCTGGAGCCGTCGCAGGAGAAGCAGGACGAACTGCGCCGCGCGGCCGCCGAGCGCAAGGCCGCGCTGGCCGCCTCGTCCGGCCCGGGGCAGACCTCGGACGGGCACCGGGTGCCGCTGCTCGCCAACGTCGGCGGTCCCGCGGACCTGCCGGCCGCGCTGGAGGCCGGGGCGGAGGGCGTCGGCCTGTTCCGCACGGAGTTCCTCTTCCTGGACGACTCGGCCAAGGCTCCCAGCGAGGAGAAGCAGGTCGAGGCGTACCGCAAGGTGCTGGAGGCGTTCCCGGAGGGCCGGGTCGTGGTCCGGGCGCTGGACGCGGGCGCGGACAAGCCGCTGGACTTCCTGACCCCCGCCGACGAGCCCAACCCGGCGCTGGGTGTGCGCGGTCTGCGGACCCTGCTGGAGCACCCCGAGGTCATGCAGACCCAGCTGCGCGCGCTGGCGAAGGCGGCCGAGGGGCTACCGGTGCACCTTGAGGTGATGGCCCCGATGGTGGCCGACCGCAAGGATGCCAAGGACTTCGCGGACGCGTGTCGCCAGGCCGGGCTGAGCGCCAAGTACGGGGCGATGGTGGAGATCCCGTCGGCGGCGCTGCGGGCGCGGTCGATCCTCCAGGAGGTGGAGTTCCTCTCGCTGGGGACCAACGACCTCGCGCAGTACACCTTCGCCGCCGACCGCCAGGTGGGCGCGCTGGCGCGGCTGCAGGACCCGTGGCAGCCGGCGCTGCTGGACCTGGTCGCCTTCTCGGCCGAGGCCGCCCGGGCCACCGGCAAGAGCTGTGGCGTCTGCGGCGAGGCCGCCTCCGACCCGCTGCTCGCCGTGGTCCTGACCGGGCTCGGCGTCACCAGCCTCTCCATGGGCGCGGCGTCGATCCCCTATGTGCGGGCCACGCTGGCCAAGTACACGCTGGCGCAGTGCCGCCGGGCGGCCGAGGCCGCCCGGGCCGCGGACAGCGCCGAGGACGCGCGGGCCGCGGCCCAGCAGGTGCTGTCCGGCGAGTGACACCCGGCGCGCGGCCGGAGCAAGGACTGCGAAGGGGTGCCCCCACCGTCATGGGGGCACCCCTTCGTGCTGTCCGGGTTCGTGCTGTCCGGGTTGGTGCTGTCCGGGGTCAGGCCCGGCGGTCGCGGCGGAGCTGCTCGAAGTAGCGCAGGTGCTCGATGTCGTCGACCGAACCCGGGTTCACGGCCTGCTCCAGCGGGGTGCCGGAGAGCAGGCGCTTCACCGGGACCTCGATCCGCTTGCCGGTGAGGGTGTGCGGCAGGCCGCGGACGGCGATGACCTCGTCGGGGACGTGGCGCGGGGAGAGCTCGGTGCGCAGCGAGGTGCGGATCCGGCCGACCAGGCCGTCGTCGAGGACCGCGCCGGGGGCGAGCACGACGAAGAGCGGCATCCAGTAGCCGCCGTCGGGCTCCTCCAGGCCGATGACCAGGGACTCGGCGATCTCGGGGAGGCGCTCGACGACCTCGTAGATGTCGGAGGAGCCCATCCGGACGCCCTGGCGGTTGAGCGTCGAGTCGGAGCGGCCGTGGATGACCACGGTGCCGCGGGAGGTGACGGTGATCCAGTCGCCGTGGCGCCAGATGCCGGGGTACATCTCGAAGTAGCTGTCGTGGTACCGGGCGCCGTCGGGGTCGTTCCAGAAGCCGGTGGGCATGGACGGGATCGGCTTGGTGACGACGAGTTCGCCGACCGCGTCGGTGAGCGGGCGGCCGTGGACGTCCCAGGACTCGACGGCGGCGCCGAGGCAGGGGGCCTGGATCTCACCGAGGTACACCGGCAGGGTCGGGACGCCGCCGACGAAGCAGGAGCAGACGTCGGTGCCGCCGCTGACGGAGGCGAGCCAGACGTCCTGCTTGACCTCGTCGTAGATCCAGCGGAAGCCGTCGGGCGGGAGCGGGGAGCCGGTGGTGCCGATGCAGCGGACGGCGGAGAGGTCGAGGTCGCGGCCGGGGTGCAGCTCGGCCTTGCGGCTGGCGATGACGTAGGCCGCGGAGGTGCCGAGGACGGTGGCGCCGGTCCGGGCGGCGACGGACCAGAGGGCACCGGTGTCCGGGTGCCCGGGGCTGCCGTCGTAGGTGACGATCGTGGACCCGGTGAGCAGGCCGGCGAGGAGGAAGTTCCACATCATCCAGCCGGTGGAGGTGTACCAGAGGAAGCGGTCCTCGGGGCCGAGGTCCAGGTGGAGCCCGGCCTGCTTGAGGTGCTCCAGCAGGATGCCGCCCTGGCTCTGGACGATGGCCTTGGGCAGGCCGGTCGTCCCGGAGGAGTAGAGGACCCAGAGCGGGTGGTCGAAGGGGACGGCCTCGAAGACCGGCTCGACGTCGTCGGCGACCAGGTCGTCCCAGTGCAGGGCGCCGTCGGGGGCGGGCGCGCCGAGCAGCGGGACGTGGACGACGGTGCGCAGGCTGGGGAGCTCGCGGCGGAGTTCGGCGACGACCTCGGCGCGGTCGTGGTCCTTGCCGCCGTAGTGGTAGCCGTCGACGGCGAAGAGGACGGCGGGCTCGATCTGCTGCAGGCGGTCGAGGACGCTGCGGGCGCCGAAGTCGGGGGCGCAGCTGGTCCATACCGCGCCGACGGCGGCGCTGGCGAGGAGGGCGACGGCGGCCTGCGGGATGTTGGGCAGGTAGGCGCTGACGCGGTCGCCGGGGCCGATGCCGCGGGCCCGGAGGGCGGCGGCGAGCGAGCCGACCTGGCGGCGGAGCTCGGACCAGGTGAGGACGGTCGGCTGCTCGGTGGTCTCGTCCAGGTGGAGGATCGCCGGCTTGTCGGCGTTGGCCTCGTCGTCGGCGGCGCGCAGGGCGTGCTCGGCGTAGTTGAGGCGGGCGCCGGGGAACCAGCGGGCGCCGGGCATGGCGGCTTCGGCGAGGACGGCTTCGGGGGCCTCGGTGAAGCGGACGCCGAACCACTGGGTGACGGCCGTCCAGAAGCGGTCGAGGTCCTCGGTGGACCAGCTGTGCAGGTCGGCGTAGCGCCGGGCGGCCTGCTCGTCGCTGTCGACGGGGGCCAGCGGGGCGGCCGGTGCGCCGTGGTGTTCGGCGGCCCAGGCCTGGAAGGCCACGAGGCCGGTGGCTGCGGCGCGAGCGGGGTTGGGGCGCCAGAGCGGCTGGTCCTGGGATGGGGTGCTCACGGTGGTGGTCTCCCGGCCGTTGGATGGGACGGGGGTGCTTGTGGCAGGGCCCGTCCGGTTGGGGCTGTCGGAGCAGACCCTGCCATGTGATCGCGCGGTACGCCAGGGTCTGCCGCGGCCGTGCGAGCCTGGTCAGCCCCGTCCCCGGGCACGGTCAGTGGTGGGCGTACTCGCCGTTGAACCAGGCCTGGGAGACCCGGGTGTGGAAGGCGAAGACGAGGGCGGTCGTGGGGTCGGCGAGCTGCCAGCCCTCCGTCTCCTCGGTGGGGACCGAGGGCGGGAGCTCGGCGAGCGGGCGGGCGGGGAGCAGGCCGAAGAGGCAGAGGAAGCCGCCGTGCGTGTCGGAGTCGGTGGCGACCAGGGTGACGTCCCCGGCCTCGGCCAGGATGCCGGTCTCCTCGCGCAGTTCGCGGACGCAGGCCTGCTGCCAGCTCTCCCCGTAGTCGACGTAGCCGCCGGGCAGGGCGAGTTGGCCGTAGCCGGGCTCGATGGTGCGGCGGATGACCACGAGGCCGGGCGCACCGCTCTCCTGGGTGACCGGGAGGAGGGTGACGACGACGGGCAACGGGTTGCGGTAGCTGATCTCGGAGCAGCCGGGGCAGGTGCGGGGCCAGGCCGTGGTGCCGGGCGGGTAGGGCGTGCCGCACCAGTGGCAGTGGGAGTTCGGCCGGTTGCTCGTCCTGCTCACCTCTTGAGTCGTCATGGCCGGATGGTAGTGCGCGGGCGCGACCGGTGGCGCCGGTCAGCGGATCTCGTCCTCCCGGGTGGGCCGGAGCAGCGCGGGGTGCAGGAGGTGGGCGTCGCCGGCGTGGTAGGTGCGGGCCCGTGGGCCGCCGCGGGCGCCGCCGCGCTCGGTGGTCGTCCCGGTGCTCTCGACGAAGCCGGGCACCGAGAGCACCTTGCGGTGGAAGTTGCCGGGGTGGAGCTTCTCGTCCCAGACCGCCTCGTAGACGGCGCGCAGCTCGGGGATGGTGAAGTCGTACTGGAGGAAGGCGGTGGCCAGCGGGCTGTACTCGATCTTCGCGCGGGCGCGGTCGAGGCCGTCGGCGACGATCCGGGCGTGATCGAAGGCGAGCGTCGTGGTGCCGGCGGGGCCGTCGGCCGCGGGTTGGTGGCCGGTGTGCCCGCCGACGCCACCCCCGTGGGTGTCGGCGGGCACACCGGCGGCTGGGGACCGGCCGGTGGACGGCCGGAGGTCGAGGTCGGTGACGGCGTGCCAGGCGGCGGTGGCCGCGTCCGAGCCGGCCTGCGGGTCGGGCAGGTCGGGGGCGAAGGCGAGGTAGGCGACGGAGACCACGTGCATGCGCGGGTCCCGGGTGGGGGCGCCGTACGTCCCGAGCTGTTCGAGGTGGATCCGGCTGAGGGCGGCCTCGGCGTCGGCGGTGCCGACCAGGCCGGTCTCCTCGGCGAGCTCGCGGGCGGCGGCCTCGTCGAGCCCTTCCTCGCCGGCCCGCAGGAAGCCGCCGGGCAGTGCCCAGTACCCCTGGTAGGGCGGCGCGGCGCGCTCGACCAGCAGGACGTGCAGGCTGCCGTGGCGCAGCGTCAGGGCGACGACGTCGACGGTGACGGCGACGGGCGTGTAGGCGCGCGGGTCGTAGGCGGCGAGCCAGTCGTTCTCGTGGGCGGGCGGTCGTTCCACGGTCATGGCGGGCTCCTCTCCGCTGGCGCTTCGTCGGGCCGGTCGGTCGCCGGCGGTCGCTGCCGGGCGCGTCGGGTGTGGCGGGCATGTCGTGCGGTCGGGAGGACCGGCGGGGCGCCGTCCTGCCGTCGTTCTCGGGGTGAGCACAACGTAGCGATCCGGGGGCCGGGCGGCAAATGATTTTCGGGCCGGCCGGGGGCGTCCGGTCTTCTACTCTGTGACCAGGAGCTTTGCCCCCGAGGAGGCCGTCATGCCCGCCCCTGCCCCGCCGGGCTTCGCCGCCGCGCTGGCCGCCGGTCCGCTGGTCCTGGACGGCGGGCTGTCCAACCAGCTGGCGGCGGCCGGGTACGACCTGTCGGACGCGCTGTGGTCGGCCCGGCTGCTGGCGGACGCCCCGGAGGCGGTGGTCGCCGCCCACCGGGCGTACTTCGAGGCCGGGGCGCAGGTCGCGATCACCGCGACCTACCAGGCGAGCTTCGAGGGGTTCGCCCGGCGCGGGCTGGGCCGCGCGGACGCGGAGCGGCTGCTGGCGCTCGGGGTGGAGCTGGCGCGCCGCGCCGCGGCGCCGGTCCGGGCGGACCGGCCGCTGTGGGTCGCCGCGTCGGTGGGGCCGTACGGCGCCGCGCTGGCCGACGGCTCGGAGTACCGGGGCCGGTACGGGCTGACGACCGCCGAGCTGGAGGCGTTCCACCGGCCGCGGCTGGAGGTGCTGGCGGCCGCCGGGCCGGACGTGCTGGCGCTGGAGACGGTGCCCGACGCGGACGAGGCGCGGGCGCTGCTGCGGGCGGTGCGCGGGCTGGGCGTGCCGGCCTGGCTGTCGTTCAGCGTGGCGGGCGACCGGACCAGGGCCGGGCAGCCGCTGGCGGAGGCCTTCGCGCTGGCCGCGGACACCGACGAGGTGGTCGCGGTGGGGGTGAACTGCTGCACGCCGCAGGACGCCGACCGGGCGGTGGCAACGGCGGCCCGGGTGACCGGCAAGCCGGTGGTGGTCTATCCGAACAGCGGCGAGCGCTGGGACGCCGGGGCCCGTGCCTGGCGCGGTGCGGCGACGTTCGGCGTGCCCGGGGCCGCTCCCGGCGGCGGCCGGGCGGGGGTGGCGGGGTGGCTGGCCGACGGCGCCCGGCTGGTGGGCGGCTGCTGCCGGGTGGGCCCGCGGGAGATCGCGGCGCTGGCCGCCGAGGTGGCGCGCGGGCGGGACTGACCGCGCCGGACGGAGATTACCGAGGGGGAAGGTGCACGGACGGGGCGCGGCCTGGCAGACTCGTCCCGTTACCACTGCGGTCGACATTGTCGACCGCCTGTCAGCGCGGAGGTACCGAATGCCCGGCCCGATCCAGTCGCTCTCCCGGGCCGCCGCGATCATGCGCCTGCTGGCCGGCGGCGAGCGCCGCCTGGGGCTGTCCGAGGTCGCGACGGCCCTGGGCCTCGCCAAGGGCACCGCCCACGGGATCCTGCGCACCCTCCAGCAGGAGGGGTTCGTCGAGCAGGACCCGGAGAGCGGCAAGTACCAGCTGGGCGCGGAGCTGCTGCGGCTGGGCCAGAGCTACCTGGACGTGCACGAGCTGCGCGCCCGGGCCCTGGTCTGGGCGGACGACCTGGCCAGGGCGGCCGGCGAGACCGTCTACCTCGGGGTGCTCCACCAGCAGGGCGTGCTGATCGTGCATCACGTCTTCCGTCCGGACGACACCCGGCAGGTGCTGGAGGTCGGCTCGATGCAGCCGCTGCACAGCACCGCCCTCGGCAAGGTGCTGCTGGCGTACGACCCGGTGGCCCGCGGGGAGCTGGGCGAGGGCCCGCTGGAGGCGTACACCGCGCGGACCCTGACCGACCTGGCGGACGTGGACGCCGAGGCGGCGCTGACCCGGGAGCGCGGCTGGACCGACTCGATCGAGGAGACCTGGGAGGGCGTGGCCTCGATCGGCGCGCTGATCCAGGACCGGCGGCGCAACCCGGTCGGCGCGGTCTGCGTCAGCGGCCCGGTGGAGCGGGTCTGCGAGGACGGCTTCGTGCGGCCCTCGCTGGTCGCCTCGGTGCGCAGCGCGGCCCGGGCGATCTCCCGGGACCTGGGCGCCGGACGGTTCTGACCCCGGCGCCGGCGGCCGCGGCCGCGGACATCTGACGTTCACGCTGAGGCGCGGACAGGCGGGATGCCTGTCCGCGCCTTAGCGTTTTGTCCATATTTGACGTGAGTCGATTGGTAACTTCGAGTGAAGGGTCACAGCTGCGTAACCCGGCCTTGACGTGAAGGCGGCCTGGGGAGGAAGCTTCCGCATGACGGTCGACATTGTCGAACGATGGCCGAGCAGATCACTCCCACAATGCGCTCACCCGCACAGCGATCGCTCAGCCACCTGCCCCCACCCGCACCTCCGGGCCATATGGACAAGGGAGTCTTTGTGTCCGCGTTCTCCAACGGCGACATCTTCGTCGGCGAAACCCTCGGCACCGCCGCGCTGATACTTCTCGGCGGCGGCGTCTGTGCCGCCGTGACGCTCAAGAAGTCGAAGGCCCTCAACGCCGGCTGGCTGGCGATCACCTTCGGCTGGGGCTTCGCGGTGATGATCGCCGCCTACATGTCGGCCCCCAAGTCGGGCGCGCACCTGAACCCGGCCGTCACCCTGGCCCTCGCCGTCGACAGCGGCGACTGGAGCAAGGTGCCGGTCTACCTCGGCTCCCAGCTGCTCGGCGCGATGATCGGCGCCGTCCTCGTCTGGGTCACCTACCTCGGCCAGTTCCAGGCCAACAAGGAGGCGACCCTGGGCATCTTCTCGACCGGTCCCGAGATCCGGAACCCGGTCCAGAACCTGCTCACCGAGATCATCGGCACCATGGTCCTCTGCCTGGGCATCCTCACCCAGGGCCTGAACAAGGGCCTCGGCCTCTCCGGCACCGGCATCCTGATCGTCGCCCTCACCGTCGTCGGCATCGGCCTCTCGCTCGGCGGCCCGACCGGCTACGCGATCAACCCGGTCCGCGACCTGGGCCCGCGCATCGTGCACTCGCTCCTGCCGATCCCGAACAAGGGCGGCTCCGACTGGTCCTACGCCTGGATCCCGGTGGCCGGCCCGGTCATCGGCGGCCTGCTGGCCGGCGGCCTGTACCACGTCGCCTTCTGACGCTCCTCGGGTTTCCACCCCACCCGAGCACGGGGACTGACCCGAGAGTCGGACCCACCCACCCCGCAACCCCCTTCTTGAGCCGAGGACCCTCATGACCTCCATTGGCACCGGTAACTACATCGCCGCGATCGACCAGGGCACCACCTCCAGCCGCTGCATCATCTTCGGCGAGGACGGCCGGATCGTCGCCGTCGACCAGCAGGAGCACCGGCAGATCTTCCCCCAGCCCGGCTACGTCGAGCACGACGCCGCCGAGATCTGGACCCGGGTGCAGTCGGTGGTCCGCGGCGCGCTGGAGAAGGCCGGTCTGACCAAGGACGACATCCGCGCCATCGGCATCACCAACCAGCGCGAGACCACCGTCCTGTGGGACAAGAACACCGGCGAGCCGGTGCACAACGCGCTGGTGTGGCAGGACACCCGCACCGAGGGCCTCTGCCGCGAGCTAGGCCGCAACGTCGGCCAGGACCGCTTCCGCCGCGAGACCGGCCTCCCGCTGGCCAGCTACTTCGCCGGCCCGAAGATCCGCTGGCTGCTGGACAACGTCGAGGGCCTGCGCGAGCGCGCCGAGGCCGGCGACATCCTGTTCGGCACCATGGACACCTGGGTGATCTGGAACCTCACCGGTGGTGTCAACGGCGGCAAGCACGTCACCGACGTCACCAACGCCAGCCGCACCATGCTGATGAACCTGCGCTCGCTGGAGTGGGACGACAAGATCGCCGAGTCGATGGGCGTGCCGATGGCCGTCCTGCCGGAGATCCGCTCCTCCGCCGAGGTCTACGGCGAGGCCGTCGGCGACCTGGCCGGCGTGCCGGTCGCCTCCGCCCTCGGCGACCAGCAGGCCGCGCTGTTCGGCCAGACCTGCTTCGACAAGGGCGAGGCCAAGTCGACCTACGGCACCGGGACCTTCCTGCTGCTGAACACCGGCGAGGAGGTCGTCAACTCGTACCACGGGCTGCTGACCACCGTCGGCTACCGGATCGGCGACCAGAAGCCGGTGTACGCGCTGGAGGGCTCGATCGCCGTCACCGGCTCGCTCGTCCAGTGGCTGCGCGACCAGCTCGGCATCATCTCCACCGCCGCCGAGATCGAGACCCTCGCCAACACCGTCGAGGACAACGGCGGCGCCTACTTCGTCCCGGCCTTCTCCGGCCTGTTCGCCCCGTACTGGCGCTCCGACGCCCGCGGTGTGATCGCCGGTCTGACCCGGTACGTCACCAAGGGCCACCTGGCCCGGGCCGTGCTGGAGGCCACCGCCTGGCAGACCCGCGAGGTCGTCGACGCCATGCAGAAGGACTCCGGCGTCGAGCTCACCGCCCTCAAGGTCGACGGCGGCATGACCAGCAACAACCTGCTCATGCAGAACATCGCCGACGTGCTGGACGCTCCGGTCGAGCGCCCGTACGTGGCCGAGACCACCGCGCTGGGCGCCGCCTACGCGGCCGGCCTGGCGGTCGGCTTCTGGAGCGACCTGGACACCCTGCGGGCCAACTGGCACCGCGCCGCCGAGTGGACCCCGCGCATGGACGAGGCCACCCGGGAGCGCGAGTACAAGAAGTGGCTCAAGGCCGTGGAGCGCACCATGGGCTGGGTGGAGGAGGACGAGCAGATCTGACCGCGGACGCCGGTCGGGGCCCCCGGGCCCCGGCCGGCCCGCTCCCGTTTCACCGGCCCGCCGCACCGGGCCGAACCGGCCTCTCAGCAGGGGCCGCACCGCACACCGAGAGGAGTAACGGCGCCGCCCGACCCGCGCCGCCGTACACACACCATGGCTACCATCCCGACCCTGGGCGCCGAGCGCTTCGCCGGCCGCACCGCCTCCCGCGCCGAGACCCGCGAGCTGCTGGGCAAGGCCACCTACGACCTGCTGGTGATCGGGGGCGGCATCCTCGGCACGGCCGTCGCCTGGACCGCGTCCCAGGCGGGCCTGAAGGTCGCCATGGTCGATGCCGGCGACTTCGCCGGGGCCACCTCCAGTGCCTCCTCGAAGCTCGTGCACGGCGGTCTGCGCTACCTGCAGACCGGGGCGGTCAAGCTGGTCGCCGAGAACCACAAGGAGCGCCGCGCGCTCGCCACCGACGTGGCCCCGCACCTGGTCAACCCGCTGACCTTCTTCGTGCCGGTCTACAAGGGCGGCCCGCACAGCGCGCCCAAGCTCGGCGCCGGTGTGTTCCTCTACTCGGCGCTCTCCGCCTTCCGCGACGGCATGGGCCGGGTCTCCACCGCCGCGCACGCCGCCCAGCAGGTGCCCGCGCTGCGCACCGAGGGCCTGCGCTCGGTGGCCGTCTACGGCGACCACCAGATGAACGACTCGCGCGTCGCCGTGATGACGGTGCGCGCCGCCGTCGACGCCGGCGCCGTGGTGCTCAACCACGCCGAGGTCACCGGCCTGCGCTTCACCGGCGGCCGGGTCACCGGCGCCGACCTCAAGGACCGCCTGGACGGCACCGAGTTCGGCGTGAACGCCCGCCTGGTGCTCAACGCCACCGGCCCGTGGGTCGACCACCTGCGCACCATGGAGGACGCCGGCGCCGCGCCGTCGATCCGCCTCTCCAAGGGTGCCCACGTCGTGGTCAAGCGCCGTGCGCCGTGGCGCGCCGCGCTGACCATCCCGATCGACAAGTACCGCGTCTCCTTCGCCATCCCGTGGGAGGACCACGTCCTGCTCGGCACCACCGACGAGGAGTACACCGGCGACCCGCAGGACGTCCGGGCCACCGAGGCGGACATCGACCAGATCATGGGCGAGGCCGCGCACGCCATCCGTGACGAGCACATCGACCGCGACCTGATCACCTACGCCTTCGCCGGCCTGCGGGTGCTGCCCGGCGGCCCCGGCGACACCGCCGCCGCCAAGCGCGAGACGGTCGTCACCGAGGGCCGGGGCGGCATGCTGTCGGTCGCCGGCGGCAAGTGGACCACCTACCGGCACATCGGCCGGACCGTGCTGGAGAAGCTGGCCCACGTGCCCGGCACCACGCTCGGCGAGGACATGTCGACCATCGCCCGGACCGTCCCGCTGCCCGGCGTCGGCGCGCCGAACGCCGTCGCGCACCGCCTGCTGATCGACCGTGAGCCCGGCTCCCGGATGGAGCCGCTGGTCGCCAAGCACCTGGCCAGCCACTACGGCACGCTCTCCTTCGAGATCGCCCGCATGATCGACGAGAACCCGGAGCTCGGCCGGCCGATCCACGAGGACGGCCCGGACGTCTGGGCCCAGGTCGCCTACGCCGCCGACAGCGAGTGGGCGTACACCACGGACGACGTGCTGCGCCGCCGCACCACGATGACCGTCCGCGGCCTGGACACGCCGGAGATCCGCTCCGAGGTCGACGCCTTCCTGGCGAAGCGCGCCAAGTGACCGCGTGGCCGAGTGAGGACGGTCCCGTGAAGCGCTCGGCCCCGTAGGGCCGGCGCACAGGACTCGAAGGGCGGGCACCCCGGGCTGGGGGTGCCCGCCCTTCGGCATGTCCGTACGGCCGGGCTCACGGGCTCCTGCGGGTCGGCTGCCGGGGCGGTCCCCAGGACCCGCTCGGCTGCCCGCCGGGCCGCGGTCGGGCCGTGCGGCCCGCCGTCGGGCAACGCCGGAGGGCGGTACCCGTGGAGACGGGTACCGCCCTCCGGGGCGCGGGGGCGCGGTCAGATGATCAGGCTGAGCGGCATGATCAGGGCGATGGCGACGACCGAGATCACGGTCTCCATCACCGACCAGGACTTGAGGGTCTGGCCGACGCTCATCCCGAAGTACTCCTTCACCAGCCAGAAGCCGGCGTCGTTGACGTGCGAGAAGAACAGCGAACCGGCGCCGATGGCCAGCACCAGCAGCGCCGCGTGGGTCGCGGACATGTCGGCGGCGAGCGGGGCGAGGATGCCCGCGGCGGTGATCGTGGCGACCGTGGCGGAGCCGGTGGCCAGGCGGATCAGCACGGCGATCAGCCAGCCGAGCAGCAGCGCCGAGATGTGCCACTTGGCGGACCACTCGCTGACCGCGTTGCCCACACCGACGTCGATCAGGGTCTGCTTGAAGCCGCCGCCCGCGCCGACGATGAAGACGATGCCCGCGATCGGGCCGAGCGACTTCCCGACGGTGTCGGAGATCCGGTCCTTGGTGAAGCCGGCCGCCCGGCCGAGCGTCACCATGCCGAGCAGGGTCGCGGCGAGCAGGGCGATCAGCGGCGAGCCGATGAAGTCGAAGATCCGCTGCGGCATCGCCTTCGGGTCGTCGACGACGACGTCGACCAGGGCCTTGCCGAGCATCAGGGCGACCGGCAGCAGGATGGTGGCGAGGACCGCGCCGAAGCCCGGGGTGTGCGCGGGCTTCTCCGTCTCCTCGGGCGCGGTGGCCTGCGGGATCTCCAGCGGGCCGACCCAGCGCTCGGCGAGCCGGGCGAACAGCGGGCCGGCGACGATCAGCGTCGGCACGGCGATCAGCAGGCCGAGCGCCAGGGTGATGCCGAGGTCGGCCTTGAGCGCGTCGACGGCCACCAGCGGACCGGGGTGCGGCGGGACGAGGCCGTGCAGCACCGAGAGCCCGGCCAGCGCGGGGATGCCGATCCGCATCAGCGGGACGTTGCCGCGGCGGGCCACCAGCAGCACGATCGGGATCAGCAGGACGACCCCGACCTCGAAGAACAGCGGCAGGCCGAGGACGGCCGCGATCAGCGCCATCGCCCAGGGCAGCGCCCTGGGCCCGGAGCGGGCGAGCACGGTGTCGGCGATGATGTTCGCCCCGCCGGAGTCGGCGAGCAGTTTGCCGAGCATCGCGCCGAGCCCGATCAGCAGGCCGACGCCCGCGACGGTCGCGCCGAACCCCGTAGAGAAGCTGCCCAGCAGCTTGTCGAAGGGGGCGCCCGCGACGGCGGCCAGCAGGCCCGAGCCGAGTGTGAGGGCAAGGAACGGGTGGAGCTTCAGCCGGGTGATCAGCACCACGATGGCGCCGATGCTGAGCAGGACCGCGATCAGCAGCTGGGCGTCGCTGTCGGTGTGCGGCAGGGCCGGTGGGGCGGCCGCCGCGAGCAGGGTGGGGGTCACGCGAGGTCTCCATTGACGGGCCGCAGCAGTGCCACGGCCATCTCGACGAGTTCTTCGGGGGTCGGGCCGACGTCCAGGACGGCACCGCGCTCGTCCGCCCCGAGGGGCTCCAGGGCGGCGTACTGCGAGTCGAGCAGCGACGGCGGCATGAAGTGTCCGGTGCGGTGGGCGAGCCGGTCCCCGACCAGCTCGTGCCCCCCGCTGAGGTGCAGGAAGAAGGCGCCCGGGCAGGCCGCGCGCAGGGTGTCGCGGTAGCGGTGCTTCAGCGCCGAGCAGGTGACCACGCCGCCGGTGCCGGCCTCGGCCCGCTCCCCCAGCCAGCCGCCGAGGGCGCGCAGCCAGGGCGCGCGGTCCGCGTCGTCCAGCGGGATGCCGGCCGACATCTTGGCGATGTTGGCGGGCGGGTGGAAGTCGTCCGCCTCGGCGTAGGGGAGGTCGAGGCGGTCGGCCAGCAGTCGGGCCACGGTGGTCTTGCCGACACCGGAGACGCCCATCACCACGAGGGTGAGGGGCGACGCGGGGGTGTCGTGGTTCTCGACGCTGAGAGCCATGGGTGGTGCTCCTTCGTTGCCAGGCCGCCACTATCGCTCCAAAGATATGACGTATTCAAGGGTCGGAAACCAAATCGTCATACTTTTGCGCGTTGCGGGGGCCGCCCGGCGAGCGGGCCGACCGGGCCCTCTAGGCTGGCCGGATGGAGATCCAGGGGCTGCCCGGCCGACTGCTCGCCGACCTCGGACCGGCCATCGCCTCCGGTGAGATCCCCGAGGGGGCGGTCCTGCGCGCCGAGGAGCTGGAGCAGCGGTACGGGGTGTCGCGGACGGTGGTCCGCGAGGCCGTGCGGATCCTGGAGGGGATGGGGCTGGTCGCCTCCCGGCGGCGGGTCGGCAGCACCGTCCAGCCGAAGTCCGCCTGGGACGTCTTCGACCCGCTGGTGATCCGCTGGCGGCTGGCCGGGACCGACCGGCCCGCGCAGCTGCGCTCGCTCGGCTCGCTGCGGGTCGCGGTGGAGCCGGCCGCGGCCGCGCTCGCCGCCCGGCACGCCAGCGACGACGAGCGCCGCGAACTACTCTCCCTCGCCGGAGAGTTGACGATGACGGCGCGGGCCGCCGACCTGACCACCTTCCTCCGGCACGACATCGCCTTCCACGCGACCGTCCTGAAGGCCTCCGGCAACGAGATGTTCGCCCACCTCGGGGACACCGTCGGTGCGGTGCTCACCGGTCGCACGGAGTACCATCTGATGCCTCATCAGCCCGAGCCGTACGCGATCCGGTTGCACCGCGAGGTCGCGGAGGCGATCTGCGCGGGGGACGCGGCCCACGCCGAGCGGGCGATGCGCACGATCGCCGAGGGCGCGCTGGCGGAGCTCGACCAGCAGCTGGGGTGATTCGCCCGGCGGACGCGGTTTCCGGTGCAGATCACACGATTTGACGGCAGTTCGGCTGATTCCCGCGCATGGTTCGGGTACCACGGGGCAGAGTGGTGCGCAGGGGCGCGTTCCGGCGCGCCCGTCCCGCCGTCGTGAGCGCGCCTGGGGGTCGCCCGATGCCATCCGCACGCCGTCGCCGCCGTCGCCTGCCCGACGAGGTGCGCGCAGCCGCCGTCCGGGCCGTGCTCTGCCTGTCCTTCACCCTGGTCGGCCTGGTCGTCGCGGCGCTTGGCTCGTACGCGGACAGCTGGCTGATGACGCCGGCGCTGATGGCCATGGGGCTCGGGGTGTTCGGCACCATGTGGTGCCTGCTGGAGATCCTCATCTCGCGCCAGGTCGCCGCCCAGCGGATGCGCGGGCCGAACTCCGCCTCGCCGATGGCCGGCAGCCGGGCGCCCGCCGGGGTCCGGCCGGTGCCGCGCCCGGCGGGCCCCCCGACCGGGACGACGCCCCAGCCGTGGGTGCCCACCGCGCAGGGTGCCCGGGTGGGTGGTCAGGCCGGCACGACGGCCCGGTAGTGGGTGGTGAGCCGGCCGTCGTCGTCCAGGACGTGGAAGGCGAGCATCGGCGGCTGCTCGAAGCTGATCCCGGGGCCGCCCTCGCAGGGCAGCGTGACGGTCGACACCACACCCGGCGCGACCAGCACCGGCCGACCGGCGAACACGGTGGCCGCGCCGGTGTGGGAGTGGCCGCAGAGCAGGGCGGCCACCCGGGGGTGGCGGGCCAGCACCTCGGCGAGCCGCTCCTCCCCGAACTGGCGGATCGGGTCGACGGTCGGGAGGTGGAGGACGACCGGCGGGTGGTGGAAGGCCACCAGCGCCGGCCGGTCCGGACGGCCCCCGGCCAGCTCGGCGTCCAGCCAGGCCAGCGTCCCGTCGTCGAGCAGGCCGTCGTCGCGGCCGGGGATCGACGAGTCGAGCAGCAGCAGGTCGGCGCCGGGCAGTTCGTGCCGCCGGTTGACCGGGCCGTCGGCGGGCGCCTCCCCCAGCAGTCCCTCCCGGTAGGGCGCGCGCCGGTCGTGGTTGCCGGGACAGGTGAGCACCGGGTGGCGGGAGACCAGCACCTTGGCGGCCTGCTCGTACTCCGCCGGCAGGCCGTGGTCCGCGAGGTCGCCGGTGACCAGGACGGCGTCCAGCGGGCCCGGCAGGGCGTTGAGGTACGCCATCACCCGCTCGGCCCGCCGGTACGCGCGGGCGCCGCTGTCCCGGCGCCACTCCTGGCCGAGGTGGATGTCACTGAAGTGAGCGATCGTCAGCATGCCCCCACGGTAGGCGGGTCGGTGGCGCCGGGGTAGCGGGGGTCAGGCCTGGCCCGGGGCCTCCACCGGGCGCTTGAACATCCGGGTCGCGGTGATCTCGCCGTGGATGGCCGGGCCGTCCGGGTCCTGCGGCGCGGGCAGGCCGGGGCGCAGGTGCTCCTCCACCGAGATGTACTTGAGGCCGGCCCGCAGGTCGGCGTCGTTGCGCAGCCGGATGACCAGTGGGAACTCGGCCAGCGCGGTGGTGTCGAACAGGCCGGTGGTGTAGATCAGCTGGACGCCGAGCGCGTCGGCGACCGCCCGCTGGAGCTCCAGCAGGTAGGTGGCGTTGGCGCGGCCGATCGGATTGTCCAGGAAGAGCGTGCCGGCGTGCCGCAGCTGGGACTGGCCCCGGTCGTTGGCCCGCAGCGCGGCCATCGTGCAGTACAGCGCGATGGCCGCGGTGAGCAGCTGGCCGCCGGAGAAGACGTCCGACATCTGGCCGACGCCGACCCGCTCGGCCCGCAGCACCGCGTCCGGCTTGAGGATCTCCACGCTGACGCCGCGCGGCCCGATCGCGGCGGCGACCCCGCGCAGCAGCAGGGACATCCCGTCGCGGCGCAGGTCGCTGTTCTTCCGGACGGCGGCGCGGGTGGCTTCGTCGATCACCTCGCCCAGCCGCTCCACCAGGGTGGCGTGGTCCGGGTCCTCGAAGCGGATCCGCAGGAACTCCTGGCCGGACCACTCCCCCAGGCCCTCGGGCAGCCGGGAGAGCCGCTGGGCGGCCCGCAGCGTGGTGAGCGAGGACTCGACCAGGCCGCGCAGCCGGTCGACGATCGAGCCGCGGTTGCGCTCCAGCTGGGCGAGCTCGTCGGTCAGCACCCGCAGCCGGGGCGCGAAGGCGGTGGCCCAGGCGGCGGCGTGGTCGGGCAGGGCGGCGGCGGGCAGTTCGCGGATCTGCTGGCGGGCCGGGGTGCGGACGGCCTCGTAGCGCGCCGCGTTGGCGTGCCGGACGAGGGCGTCGGAGGCGTCCCGGACGGCGAGTTCGGCGGCGGAGAGTTCGCCGGCAGCGGTGCGCAGGGCGCGCCGGGCCTCGGCGGCGGCCGTCCGGGCGTCGGCGAGCGGGCCCAGGTAGGGCTCGACCGGGCGGCCGTCCTCGTCCTGGTGCTCGCGCAGGCCGTCGCGCAGCTGCCCGGCGTGCTCGTCGAAGTCGGCGGCGGCGGCCTGGGCGGCGTCGAAGGTCCGCTGCAGGTCGGCGTGGGCGGTGCGGGCGGCGTCGACGCTCTCGCGGCGCTCGGCCAGCCGGGCGGTGGCGGTGCGCAGCAGGACCTGGGCGTGCTCGGGGTCGGTGGGGACGAGGTCCTCGGGCAGCTCGGTGTGCGCCTCGCCGTCGGCGGGCGCGGAGCGCTCGGCCTCGCCGCGCAGCCGGCCGAGCTGCTCGCTGGCGGCGGCGGCGCGGGCCTCGATGGTGGCGACCAGCTCCTCCGCGCGGGCGGCGGCGGCCTGGCGGGCCGGGCCGTCGGCGCCGTCGGGGCTGCCCAGCAGCTCCTCCGCCCGGGTGCGCACCTTGTTGGTGAGCCGGTCGAGTTCGGTCGCGGCGGCGGCCTCGTCCCCCTCGGCCCGGGCCTGTTCGGCGCGGAGGTCGGCGCCGACGCCGACCTTCTCGTACAGCTGGGACGCGGCGCGGTAGGCCTCGCGCAGGGCGGGCAGGGCGACGGGGGCGGCGGCGGGCTCGTCGGCCTGCTCGGCGGCGGGGATCTCGGCGCGCTCGGCGCGCAGGGTGCGGGCGGTGCGGCGGGCGTCGTCGGCGGCGCGCTGGGCGGCGCGGCGGTCCTCGTCGCAGGTGCGGGCGCGCTCGGCGCACTGGGCCTGGCGGCGGTCGCACTCGGTCGCGTCCTCGGCGAGTTCGCGCAGGCTCCGCGTCCAGCCGGCGCGCTCGCGCAGGCGGAAGGCGAGGCCGGAGAGGGCGTCGGCGCGGCGCCGGGCCTGCTGGGCGGCCTCGCGCTGCTCCTCGTGCGCGAACGCGGCGGCGGCGTGGTCGCTCTCGGCCTCGTCGTGGTCGGCGCGCAGGGTGGCCAGCGCGGCGGCGGCCTGCTCGGCGTGCTCGTGGGCGGCCTCGGCGGCGGCGGCCAGGTCGGCGAGGGTGCCGGGCGGGCAGCTGGCGTGCCAGGAGGCGAGGCGGGCGGCGAGGGCGCGGTCGCCGCCCAGCCGGGCGGCCAGCTCGCGGATGTGCTCCTCGCGGGCGGTGGCGCGTGAGCGCAGCTCGCGGCGCTCGCCGTCGGCGGCGGTCTCGTCGTGCATGGCCGGGTTCGGCGGGACGAGGAAGAAGGCGGGCTCGCCGGTGATGGGCGCGATCAGCGCGGCGGCGGCGCCGACCGCGACGGTGGAGCGCGGCAGCAGCGCGGCGGAGTGCAGCGTCTCGCGGGCCCGGTCCAGCGAGTGGGGGTCGGTGATCACCACGCCGTCGACCAGCTCCGGCCTGGCGGCGAGGATCGCCTCGTGGTCCGCCGGGTCGACCGACTGGGCCAGGTAGCGCCAGCCGGGCAGCGCGGGGATGCCGTGCTCGGCGAGGTACTCGACGGTGGCGAGCACGTCCGGGCCGGGCGGCAGCAGGCCGCCGTCGCCGAGCGCGGCGAGGATGCGGGAGTCGTCGGCGGCCGCGGTGCGCAGGTCGAACAGGGTCCGTTCGGCGGTGGCGATCGCGTCGTCGAGCAGTTCCCGGAGCGTCTCGGCGGAGCGGTCGAGGACCGCGGGGGTGAGGAAGCCGGAGGCCTCGTCCGCGCCCTCCTGGTACGGGGTGAGGGAGAGCAGGTCGGCGAGCCGGGGCTCGGTGGCGAGCAGGGCCGCGGTGCGCTGCTCGGTGGCGAGCGCCTGGGCGGCGGCCTTGCGGGCGTCGGTGGCGCGGGCTTCGGCGAGTTCGGCCCGGCCGGTGGCCGCGGCGGCCTCGCGCAGCCGGGCCGCCGCGGCCTCGGCGGCCGTGCGGGCCTGCGCGAGGGCGGCCGCGGCGGTCTTCTCCACGTCGGCGGCGTGCAGGGCGGCGCGGGCCGGGTCGGGCTCGGCGGTTCCGGGGTCGATCCAGCCGGCCTCGACCGCGGCGGCGGTCTCCCGCTCGACCTCGGCGAGGCGCTGGCGCAGGTGGTCGGACTCGCTGCGGGCCTTCTGGGCGGCGGTGGCGGCCTCGGTGGCGTCGGACTGGGCCTTGGCGCCGTCCGCCTGGAGCTCGCCGGCGCGCTGCTCCTCGGTGTCGGCGCGCTCCTCGGCGGCCGCGGCGGCGCTCTCCAGGGCGCGGGCCAGCGCGGTGGCGGCGCGGGCGCGGGCGGCGAGCGCCGGGGCGGCGTCGAGCTCGGCCTCGCGGATCGCGGCGGCGACCCTGGCCACCCGGTCGGCGGCGGCGCGCTGGCGCAGCACGGCCTCGGCGGCCTGCCAGGCGGAGTGCAGGGTGCGGGCGTCGATGAGCTCGCGGCGCAGCGCGGCGGCCTCGGTGGTGGCGGCGGCCAGGCCGAGGGTGGCGTGCCGGTGGGTCAGCTCGGCGGTGATCAGGGTGTGCCGGGTGCGGTCGGCCTCGGCGGCGGTGACGGCGCTCGCGGCGGCGGCGACCTCGATGGAGAGGTCCTGGGCGCGGTCGCGTTCGGCGGCGGCGCGCGAGGTCAGGGCGTGGGCGAGGCGGCGGGTGCGGCGCTCGGCGGTGCGGTGGGCCTCGCGGACGGTCTCCCGCGCGATGGTGGACTCGGCGATGCGCTCCAGCAGCTCCAGCGAGCCGGCGGTGAAGTCGCGTTCGGCGGTGAGCTCGGCGCGACGGCCGAGCTTGGCGGCGAAGCCGTGGACGAGGTCGGCCAGGCCGTCGGTGTCCCGGGTGTCGGTGACGGCGCGCAGCAGCAGGTCGGTGAAGTCGCTGTCGTGCTTGACCGCGAACAGGCCCGCCGCCTCGCCCTCGTCGGCGTTCATCTCGCGCTGGTAGCGGAAGAGTTCGGGGTCGAGGCCGAGTTCGCCGAGGTGCTCCGTCCAGCGGTCGTGGCCGTCCTCGAAGACCAGGTCGAGGTGGGGGTGGGCCTTGCCGGCCTCGGTGAGGGCGTCGCGAAAGCCCTTCATGGTGCGGCGGCGGCCGCGGGCCTTCTGGTCGCCGGCCAGGCTAACCCGCTCGGCGACCGGCAGGGAGTCCAGCGTCAGGCCCGGCCCGGGGCGGAAGGAGTACCAGGTCTCGGCGAACTTGCGCGGGTCGGAGGAGACCTGCCGGCCCCGCCACTCGCTGACCTTGCCGACCACGATCGGCTCACCGGTGACGGTGTGCTGCCATTCGAGGGCGACGTGGCCGCAGTCGTCGGCCAGCAGGAACTTGCGCAGCACGCCGGAGCTGGCACCCCCGAGGGTGTTGCGGTGGCCGGGGAGCATCACCGAGAAGATCAGCTTGAGCAGGACGGACTTGCCGCCGCCGTTCTCCAGGAAGAGCACCCCGGCGGGGGCGGGCCGGCGGATCGGCCCGTCCGGCTCCTCGCCGAACAGGCCGATCTGCTGGGGGGCCGGGTCGGAGACGGGCTCGCCGACACCGCGCAGGTCGAGCACCGTGTCGGCGTAGCGGGCGCCGGCCGGTCCGATCGAGTACAGGCGGACCCGGTTGAGCTCGTACATGTGCGGCGGTTCTCCAGTGCGGGTGGGTCAGGAGTGCGTGGTCAGGGGTGCCCGGCCCGGTGGCGCGGCGGGCCGGTCCGGGTGGGGGGCCCGGGGTCAGAGCGCGTGGAACGGCAGGCCCGCGTCGGCGACCAGCTCGTCCCCGGTGTCCGGGGGCAGCAGGCTGGCGGTGCCGTCGGAGACCGGGACGATGCCGAGGTCGAGCAGTTCGGCCATGGCGGCGCTGCCGGCCAGGTCGCGGACCTGGAGCTGGTAGCGGGCGGTGGTGCGGTAGGTGCCACCGGCGTCGTCCGAGGTCTTCTGCAGGAAGCCGGAGTCGACCAGGAACATCACGGCCTTGGCGACGATGCCGATGGTGGAGCCGGACAGCCGGCGGGCGTCCTTGGTGGCGCCGGTGGCGGTGCGCCGGGCCCAGACCCGCCAGGCGGCCTCCAGGCCGGGGGCGTCGCTCTGCGGGTCGGTGTTGGCGCCGTCGGCCTCGGCCTGCTCCTCCAGCCGGCGGCAGGCCTGGCGGACGAAGGCGTCCACGCCGTTGACCGTGATCCGGCCGAGGTAGCCGTCGTCGGCGAGGTCCTCGGGGCGGGGGAAGGCCATCGCGGCGACGGCGAGGTGGGCCAGGCCGTGCAGGAAGCGGTCGGTCGACTCGGAGGCGGCGCGGCGCGAGTAGTCGCCCATCCGGACCGCGAAGACGGAGTCCTCGGCGGCGGCCACGGCCATGCCGGCGCGCGGCGAGACCTCCAGGACGACCAGGCCCATGCCGGTGGCGACGGCGTCGGCGAGGCGGGCGAAGGGCGGGTCCTCGCGGTGGCGGCGGACCAGCTCGGCGTACTCGGCGTCGCGGGCGGGGAGCAGCTTGGCCTGCAGGCCGAAGGAGACCAGGCGGGCCGCGTCGGCGACGTCGGCCGGGGTGATCGGGGCCGGGGCGGCGGGCTCGGCCTCGGGTGCCCAGGACGTGTCGTGGTGGGTCGTCACGGGCGGTGCTCCTCGGGGGTGTTGCCACTGGTGCGGGTGGTGGGGCGGTCGGTCTCGGCTGCCGCGGGGCGGCGCCGGGGGTGCGTCGGCTGTCCGGTCGTCAACTGGCGTCCTTGCGGTCGGCCGCCATGCCGGCCGCGTCCAGCAGGGCGCTGCCGACGATGAGGTCGGCGCCGCCGAACTCGCGGTCCCGCAGCGGAGTGCCGTCGTCGACCGCGAAGAGCAGCCGCTCCTCCCCCTGCCGGTAAGCGGTGCCGACCGGCGGGCTGGCCGCGTGCACCGCCAGCAGGGCGACCAGGTAGGGGAGTTCGGGATCCTGTCGGCGGGCGTCGGCGAGCAGCCCGGAGAGCCGGCGGGGGGCGTCGGCGGGCAGGTCGAGCAGGACCAGCGCGGCCTCCAGCTGCGCCTCGGTGAACCGGCTGTCGTCGGGGGTGGCGACGAGGTCCGGATCGGGCAGCTCGGCGCCCAGGTGCTCGCGCTCGACCGGCGGGGTGAGCAGCAGGTCGACCAGGTCGGCGACCCGGACGGAGACCGGCGTGCGCAGACCGGTGCCGCGGGTGAAGAACGCGCCGGTCGGCCGGACGGCCTGCTCCACCGGCAGCCGCAGCACGGGGGCGAGCAGCTGCCCGTAGAGGTCGATGCCGCTGCGGGCGCCGGGCGCGGCGAAGGCCTGGCGGTCCTGCTCGGCGCGGAACAGCGGGCCGGCCTCCAGCAGGCGCGTCTGCAGCTGGGTGTGGCGGCGGATGCAGTCCTTGACGATGTCGACCAGCTCGGCGGCGCGGCGCTTGTGCTCGGGCTCCTCGGCCTCGTCGCGGGCCTTGCGGATGTTGGTGAGAATCGCGTTCTCGTGCCGGTAGCGGTCGGCGATGTGGTCGAGCGCCTCGTCGATGAGGTCGGGGACGGCCTGCATCCAGTCGACGGCGCGCACGTTGCGCCGGGTCGCGTCCAGGGCCCGGCGCAGCGTCTCGGCGTACTGGACCGTGCGGTAGCGGGCCTGCTCGGCGGCGAGCTGGGCGTCGGCCAGCCGGCCGCGCCGGATCAGCACCTCCAGCTTGACCTCGGCGGCGATCTGCGCGGAGGTGACGTCGGTGTCGAGGGCGCCGACCAGGACGTTGACCGCCTCGTCGGTAGTGCGCAGGTAGACGCCGCCGTCGGGGCCGGGCACCTCCTCGATCAGCTTGAAGTCGTAGTCGCGCCGGACGTACGCGCCGTCCTGGCCGAAGGTGCCGTAGACGGCGCGGAACCCGCGGTCGACGCTGCCGACGTTGATCAGCGACTCCAGCACCCAGCGGGCGACCCGCTCGTGCTCGGCGGTCGGGCGGGTGGCGGCCTGGGCGGCGACCCGGGGCAGCAGCCGGGCGAGCACTATCTCGCGGTCGGCCCCGGTGTCGAAGTCCATGTGCAGGGTGACCAGGTCGATGGCGGCGAGGCCGACCTCGGCCATCGCGTAGCCGCCGTACTCGCCGGCCAGCATCACCTTGCGGCTGTCCAGGTCGTGCAGCGGGGCCGTGCAGGCCAGCGCCTTGAGCCGGCGGGCCAGGCCCTCGTCGGCGGCGGGGCCGGGCGCGGGCCGCGCGGCGGCGGCGGGCCCGGCGGGCGGCCGGGGCCCGGACTCGGTGGGCGGGTCAGCGATGGCGGTCACGGTGGACAAGATTAGAGGTAGGCACCGACATCGACCGAAACGGACCTTACGGACGGCCCGGACAGGCGGTCGCACCGCGGGCGGTGGAACCGGCTTTCGGGAAAGTACCCGCACGATCCGGTCCCCACGGCCATCATGCCTCATATGATCATCCGACTGGTACGAGGCGGCCTGACCGCCGCCCTAACCGTGGCCACGCTCACCGCCGGCACCGCGGCGGCCGGCGCCGCGACCCCGGCCGCGACCGCCGCCCGCACGGCGGCCACCGGCCCGAACGTCAGCGTGACCCAGGCCGGCAACTACCCGATCTTCCCGGTCGACAGCACCAACTTCTCGGTGACCTGGACCTCCTCCGGCACCGCCGACCTCACCGGGGTCACCCACCTCACCGTCGAACTGCCGGCCGGTCTGACCACCAGCGGCGCGGCGATCACCTCGCTCCCCGACTACTCCTTCACCGAGACGGTCTCCCCCGACGGCCGCCGGCTGGACGCCTTCTTCACGGGCACCCGGGCTCCCGGGCGCAGCGAGTTCATGAAGGTCTACGTGGCCTCCCACGGCACCGGGCCGACCGGGACGATCAAGGTCACGGCGGCGAACCGGAACGACACCGACCCGTCCGACAACGTCTCCGACCACCTGCTCGGCAGTGGCCCGCAGACCCCGGCCGCCCCGCCCGTCCCGGCGGTGACGGGTATCGGCACGACCACCGGCCCCGGGACGGGCGGCACCGCCGTCACCCTGACGGGCACCGGCCTGGACAACGGCTTCGTCCTGTTCGGCGACGCCCTCGCGACCGGCGGCTGCACCGGCACCACCTGCACCGTGACCGCGCCCGGGGGCGCCGGCAGCGCGCCGGTGACGGTGGTGACCCCCGGCGGCTCCGCGGCCGCGCCGCACGCCTTCGACTACACCGGCGCGGCTCCCCCGGCGCCCCCCGCGCCGGTGGTGACCGGTCTGACCACGAGCACCGGGCCGGCCGCCGGGGGCACCAGGATCTACGTCCGGGGCAGCGGACTGGCCGCCGGCACGGTGCTCTTCGGCGGGGTGCCGGCCACCCTCCACTCGTGCGGGCCGACGCTCTGCTCGGCGACCGCCCCGGCCGGCACCGGCGTGGTGGACGTGACGGTGACCACCGCCGGCGGGACCAGTGCGCCGGTCGCGGCGGGGCGGTACACGTACACGGCCTGACGGGGTCGTACGGCGGGGCCCGGTGCCGGGAGCGGCGCCGGGCCCTTCCGCGTGCCCGGGGGCTCGGCGGCGGCGGGGCGGCCCGCGCGGCTCCCCGGGGTGAGCCCGGGCGCGGGGGCAGGCCCAGGGCAAGTTGAACACGTTCAATTCGACCGTCTAGAGTCACTTCCGTGCAGGTGGGACAGCCCGTCCCAGCTCCTCTCCGGCATGGGGGTCGACCGGTATGAACGGCACGTCCGAAAGCTTGACCCGAACCCCGCCCGCAGCCGAACAGGCCGTACTCCGGCGGGTGCGGCGGTGGCTCTGGGCCTTCGTGGTCTGCCTGGTCCTGAGCGGTCTGACGGCCTTCCCGCTGGAGACCGAGACCCGCTGGCTGGCCGGGCTCGCGACCGGCCCGGCGGCCCCGGTCACCGACCACCTGCCGGGCGTCCTGGAGTGGATCGAGCGGATCCGCGACGGCGTCGCCGACACCGGTGCCCGCTACCCCTTCCTGGCCTACGGCACCGACTGGCTGGCCTTCGCGCACCTGGTCATCGCGGCCGCGTTCTGGGGGCCGATCAAGGACCCGGTCCGCAACATCTGGGTCGTCCGGTGGGCCGTCCTCGCCTGCGCGGGCGTCATCCCGCTGGCACTGGTCTGCGGACCGCTCCGGGGCATCCCGCTGTACTGGCGATTCATCGACATGTCGTTCGGCATCGTCGGCGTGCTGCCGCTGCTGGTCGTGCTGCGCGCGCTCCGGCCGCTGGACCGGGCCGCCGGCGCCGCCACCGTCGCCGGCTGAGCCGTCCGGGGGACGCCCGGGCGGCGCTCCCACCCGTGCACCCGGCAACGACCCGGGCAGCGGCGACGGCCGTCACGCGCAGGCCCTACGATCTGGCTCAACAGCTGCTGGGAGGCGGACGGGCGTGGCCGATGCGGTGATCGATCTCAATGCGGACCTCGGCGAGGGGTTCGGACGCTGGACGCTGACCGACGACGAGGCCCTGCTCTCCGTGGTGACCAGCGCCAACGTCGCCTGCGGCTTCCACGCGGGAGATCCGTCCACCATGCGGCGGGTCTGCGCGCTGGCCGCCGAGCGCGGCGTACGGATCGGCGCCCAGGTCTCCTACCGGGACCTGGCCGGCTTCGGCCGCCGGGCGATGGACGTCCCTCCGGAGGAGCTGGCCGACGAGATCGCCTACCAGATCGGCGCCCTCCAGGTGTTCGCCCGCGCGGCGGGCTCCCGGGTCTCCTACGTCAAACCGCACGGCGCCCTCTACAACCGGGTGGTGACCGACGCCGAACAGGCCGAGGCGGTGGTCGCGGGCGTGCTGCGGGCCGGGGCGGTCTGCGACGGCCCGCTCCCGGTGCTCGGCCTGCCCGGCTCGCGGCTGCTGGCGGTCGCCGAGGGCGTCGGGCTCCCGGTGGTCGCCGAGGCGTTCGCCGACCGCGCCTACACCTGGGCGGGCACCCTGGTGCCGCGCAGCGAACCGGACGCCGTCATCCACGACCCCGAGACGGTCATCACGCGCGCGGTCGCGATGGCCCGGGACGGCGTGGTCGAGGCCGTCGGGGGCGAGCCGATCGGCGTCGAGGCGCGCTCGCTGTGCGTGCACGGTGACACTCCCGGGGCCGCCCAGCTGGCCTGGCGGATCCGCGGCGCGCTCGCCTCGGCGGGCGTGCGGGTGGAGCCCTTCGCGTGACGACCGGCGGCGGGACGGCGGGCCCGGCGGGCGGCGCGCCCGCCGGCGGGCCTCCGGGCGCCCCGGTCGGCGACGCACTCCTGGTCCGGGCGGTCGGCGAGCGGGCGCTGCTGGTCGAGGTCGCCGGAACGGCCGAGGTCGGCGCGCTGTACGGCTGGCTGCGCGAACGGCAGGCGGCGGGTGAGCTGACCCCGGTGGAGGAGATCGTCCCGGCCGCGCGGACCGTCCTGCTCGACGGCGTGGCCGACGTCCGGGCGCTCACCGCCCTGCTGCGCACCGCCCGCCCCACGGCGGCCGGCGCCGCCCCCGGCCCCCTGCTGGAGGTGCCCACCGTCTACGACGGCGCCGACCTGGCCGAGGTCGCGGCGCTCTGGGAGGTCTCCCCCGAGGCGGCCGTCCGGATCCACACCGCGCCCGAGTACGTGGTCGCCTTCTGCGGCTTCGCCCCCGGCTTCGGCTACCTCACCGGCCTGCCGCGGCAGTACGGGACGCCGCGCCGGGCCTCCCCCCGCAGCTCCGTCCCGGCCGGCTCGGTCGCCCTGGCCGGCCCCTACACCGGCGTCTATCCGCGCTCCTCTCCCGGCGGCTGGCAGCTCCTCGGTCGCACCGGCCTCCCGCTCTGGGACCCCTCCCGGGAGCCGGCCGCCCTGCTGGCCCCGGGCGTGCGGGTCCGCTTCACCGCGGTGCGCGGCGGTGCCGGGTGACGGCGCCCGGCGGGCCCTCGGCCGACCGGTCGCTGGCGGTCGTCCGGCCCGGGCCGCTGACCACCGTGCAGGACCTCGGGCGGCGCGGCGTCGCCCACCTCGGCGTGCCCCGGGCCGGCGCGCTCGACGAGCCCGCGCTGCGCGCCGCCAACCGCCTGGTCGGCAACGGGCCCGGCGCGGCCGCGCTGGAGACCACCCTCGGCGGGGTCGCCCTGCGTGCGCACGGGCCGGCCGTCGTCGCCGTCACCGGCGCGCCCGCCGCCGTCCTGGTGGACGGGCGGCCCGCCGCCTGGGGCGCGCCCGTCGTCGTCCCCGACGGCGCCCTGGTGGAGGTCGGCGCCGCCACCCACGGCGTACGGGGCTACCTCGCGGTGGCGGGCGGGATCGCGGTGCCCCCGGTGCTCGGCAGCCGCTCGGCCGACCTGCTCTCGGGGCTGGGCCCGGCGCCACTGGCCGTCGGCGACGTGCTGCCGGTCGGGCCTCCCCCGCCCCACCGGCCCGCGCCCGACCTGGTGCCCCTGCCCGCTCCCCCGACCGAGCTGGTGCTGCGGCTGCGGCCGGGGCCGCGTGCCGACTGGTTCGCACCGGACGCGGTCGCCCGGCTGGCCCGCGACCGGTACCGGGTGGCGGCGGCGAGCAACCGGATCGCGCTGCGCACCGACGGCCCGCCGGTCGGCCGGGCCGTCAGCGGTGAACTGCCCAGCGAGGGCATGGTGCTGGGCGCCGTCCAGATCCCGCCGGACGGACGGCCGGTGGTCTTCCTGGCCGACCACCCCACCACCGGCGGCTACCCCGTCGTGGGCGTCGTGCCGCCCGCGGACCTCGCCGCGGCCGCCCAGGCCCGCCCGGGGACGCCACTGCGGTTCGTCCTGCTGCGGGGGTGAGCGCGGGGCCGTCGACAGGGCCCGGCGCCCACCCCCGGGCGGCTCACTCGAAGCAGGTCGGGCAGGACTTGGTGGCGATCCGGTCGCGGTTGCCCGCGGTGGCCCGCAGGGGCTGCGCACGGGTGACGTGGTGGCCGGACACCGGCTCGGTCACCCAGCCGTACCGGGGCGCGGCGAGGACGCTCTCCGTGAGATGGAAGCACCCCGGCAGATGGGCGTAGCCGGTGGGCGAGACGATGGCCGTCGCCCCGGTCGGCCAGCCCGCCCAGGTGGCACCCAGCACCGCCATCGCACGGTCGAGTCGCGGCACCGACCCGTCGGCCGGGCAATCGCACCACGACATCTCGCACCGCTCGCACCAGTCGGCACCCACACCCGTCTCCTCCCCTGGGACGGGTGGATCCTACTGATCCCGGGCAGCGTCCTTCACCTCGGGTCCACCTGGTCAACGCGGCGTGGGAGACAGTGCTTTGAGTGGAAGTCAGCAGCGGCCTCCTCGACCTCCCGGAGCGCGTTCCGGAGGACGCGGGCGAGGGTCCGGGCGCTCGCACGGGCATCGGTCATCGCGTCGAGTCGGCGGTGCAGGACGCGCGAGAGGTCGGCGGTGGCGGCGAGGCTGTCCCGGCGGTCGCGGAGGGCCGGCAGCAACTCGAAGCCCGGGTCTCGGCGAGCGGTTTCGGATCGATCGCCGGCCAGGGCGCGCGGCCACCCGGCGAAGGGCCAGGGCAGAGCGGTCTCAGGCTCGACGGGCCAGCGCGGTGGCGGCGATCGCGGCGAACCCGTCCAGGTTGTCGAACATGATGTTGTGGCCGCAGTCCGGGACCGCCACCACCTCGACCCCCGACGCCCGCAGCCGCTCCGCCCCCGGCAGCTCGCCGTCGGCCTGCGGGTGGAGGAACGTCCTGGGGATCTCCAGGTCCAGCAGGGTCTCGCGCATGGTCGGCACGGTGCCCCGGGCGGTGTGGACGGCGCTGCGGTGGAGGGCCTCGGGACCGGCCAGCCGCATCGTGGACCACCAGAGCGGCCCGACCCACCTCCGCACCTCCTCCCGGCCGCCGGCCAGGAACTCCTCCTCGCCGAAGGTCGCGATCCCGCTGCTGCCCGGGCGGCGGACCGGCGTGATCGGATCGAGGTTGGCGTCGACCAGGAGGAGGTTCGCGACCAGCCGGGGGTGCCGGTGGGCGAGGACGATCGCCACCGCGCCGCCCATGCTGTGCCCGACCAGCTCGACCTCCGCCAGCCCGGCCTCGTCGAGCGCCGCCGCCACCGCGTCGGCGTGGGCCTCCAGCGTGTACGGGAAGTCGGTGGGCCGGTCGCTGATGCCGAAGCCCAGCAGGTCCAGCAGGAGCGAGCGGCGCCCGGCCAGCAGCGGGTGGGCCGCCGCACCGGCGAAGTAGACGGGCGAGCTGGCTCCGAGGCCGTGCAGATAGACCCGGGCCGGCTCGGCACCGGGCACCTCCACCCAGCGGATCCGGTCCTCGCTCGGGGTGACGATGGCCTGGCGCATGGTCGTACTCCTTCTCGGGGCAGGGCTGAGCAGGGCAGAGCAGGGCTGACGCGGGGCCGGACGCCCGGCCCGCGGGGCGCCGCGGATTACCTCGACCGAAGGACCATACCTCGGCGGCGAGGTATAGCGACAGCGAGTCGACGCAGCCCGATCTGAGAGAGTGGCCCCATGCTGAAGCTCGCGATCCTCGGGTTCCTCCGCGACCGGCCACTGCACGGCTATGAGCTGCGCCGCCATCTCGCCGCACTCACCGGACACGTCCGGCCGATCAGCGACGGCACGCTCTACCCGGCGATCAAACGCCTGGAGGCCGACGACCTGCTGGTCCGTACGACCGAACCGGGTACGGCGGCGGCGCCCCGGCACACCCTCCACCTCACCGAGGCCGGCCGGACCGCGCTGCTCGACCGGCTCCGCACCCCGGAGGACCTGGACATCAGCGACGAGAACCGCTGGTTCACCGTGCTGGCCTTCCTGCGCCACCTCGACGGCGACCCGCGGGCACAGGCCGCCGTGCTGCGCCGCCGGCTCGCCTTCCTCAGCGAGCCGGCCAGCTTCTTCTACGACGGCGCCCGCCCGGTGGGCGCCGAGGAGTTCGGTGACCCGTTCCGACGCGGGATGCTGCTGATCGCCCGCGCCACCACCGAGGCCGAGCTGGCCTGGCTGCGCGAGACCCTGACCGCCCTCGACCGGGCCTGACCCGGGACACCGCGGCCCCCGTCTCCCGGCCGAACCCGGGAGACGGGGGCGAACCCGCTCGTGGTCAGTGCTGGTGGTGGGCGTGGACGACCGCGTGGCCGCGGCCCCGGCCGATCATCCACTTGTTGACCGGCACGGTCAGGGTGAACGCGAGGGCGAGCGAGCCCGCCAGCGCGACCCAGA
This sequence comes from Kitasatospora sp. NPDC086009, assembly GCF_044540385.1. Classification (NCBI taxonomy): domain Bacteria; kingdom Bacillati; phylum Actinomycetota; class Actinomycetes; order Kitasatosporales; family Streptomycetaceae; genus Kitasatospora; species Kitasatospora sp. NPDC086009. Next base: position 75,136 of record NZ_JBITSA010000021.1, on the reverse strand, counting down.
ACAGCGCGTCGCCGAGGCCCGCGTCCATCGCCCCCGGCACGGTGACCATCACGGTGTTGTCGATCAGCTCCATGACCAGGATCGACACGGTGTCGGCGGCCAGCGCGACCTTGACGGCGGCGCGGACGTCCAGCCCGGCCTTCAGCACACCGCGCATGGTCAGCGCGTAGCCGAAGACGAAGGCCAGCAGCACCGAGAGCACCACGGTCGCACCGTTGTGCAGGCCGAAGGCGGTGCCGAGGACCATGCCCAGGATCTCGCCGATGGCGCAGCCGGTGAGGCAGTGCAGGGTCGCCTGGGCGGCGGTCCGCCAGCTCGCCCCACCGTCGCCGTGACCACCGTGGCGGCCGTGACCGGCGTGGCCGGCGTGCGTCTCGTGGCCGTGGCCGTGCTCGGCGTGCTGGTGCAGGTGTCCGCGCTCGTGCTCGTGCTGGGCGGGATGCGCCATGTCGTCCTCCGCTTGCTCCGTGCCGTGCCCCTCGGTTCGTCGTCATCGAACATATACCCCCCAGGGGTATGGAGCAAGCAGTTGGGGCACCGCGTCGCCCTCTTCCCCGTCCGGCCCGCCCGTGCTCCGATGGGACGCATGGCCGATGAACGACGCAACGGGTACGAGGGAACCGGACCGGGCCCGATCACCCCGGACGGGTGCGCGGTGGAGATGTACGAGCGGCTGCCGCTGAACGGCGAGCCCGAGGTGATCAGGAAGGCGGTGCCCGCCGGAGCCCGCATCCTGGAGCTGGGCTGCGGGGTGGGCCGGATGACCCACCCCCTGCTCGACCTCGGCTTCACGGTGACGGCCGTGGACGAGTCCGCCGAGATGCTGGCCCGGGTCCGGGGCGCCCGGACGGTGCGCAGCCCGATCGAGCGGCTGGACCTCGACGAGCGGTTCGACGTCGTCCTGCTCGCCTCCTTCCTGGTGCACGCCGGCGACCCGGCCGTCCGGCGCGGGCTGCTGGACACCTGCCGGCGGCACGTCGCGGACGACGGCCTGGTGCTGCTGCAGCGCGAGGGCGAGGACTGGATGCGCGACGTGCCGCGCGAGCGTCCGCTGGGCCGGGACGGGCTGGTGCGGGTGGCGTCGGTCACCCCGGTCGGGGACGGCGTGAACTCGGTGCACGTCGAGTACGAGTTCCCGGACGCGCGCTGGACCCAGACCTTCCTGTCCCGCCCGCTCGACACCGCCGCGTTCGAGCGGGCCCTGGCCGAGGCGGGGCTGGCCGTGGACGCCCACCTGACCGAGGACCGGACCTGGGTCCGGGCCCGCCCCGTCCCGCGCTGAGCGGAGCCGGGCCGCCCCCGGACCGGGCAGGCCGGAACGGGGGCGGAAGCGAGGCTGTCACCTTCACCGCGTAGCATCAGGCGCGCGCCGGGCCCGCGCAGCCCGAGCGCCGGGCGGACCCGGCGGTTCGCATGCCATCGGCATGTGCCCCGTGCATGCCGACGGCATGCTCCCGCACCGACCTACAAGGACCGCTGATGCTCATCGAGCGACGGATACCCCGGGCGGGTGTCCGGTGATCGACTGGTTCCACGGAGCCGTCCTCGGCCTGATCCAGGGGCTCACCGAGTTCCTGCCGATCTCCTCCAGTGCCCACCTGCGGGTCTTCTCGGCCCTGCTGGGCTGGGACGACCCGGGTGCGGCGTTCACCGCCGTGACCCAGCTCGGCACCGAGTCCGCCGTGCTGATCTACTTCCGCCGGGACATCGCCTCGATCGTGAAGACCTGGACGCTCTCGCTGTTCCGTCCGGCGCTGCGCTCGCACCAGGACGCCCGAATGGGCTGGTTCGTGATCATCGGCACGCTGCCGATCGGCATCCTCGGCAAGCTGTTCCAGGACACCATCGAGACCAACCTCCGCGACCTGCGGATCATCGGCACCACGCTGATCGTCTTCGGCCTGATCCTGGCGGTGGCCGACCGGACCCGGGCCGTCCGGCACGCCAAGCCGATCACCGACCTGACCCTGCCGCACGCCGCCGCCTACGGCATGGCGCAGGCACTCGCGCTGATCCCCGGCGTCTCCCGCTCCGGCGGCACCATCAGCGCCGGGCTGCTGCTCGGCTACAGCCGCGAGGCGGCCGCCCGGTACTCGTTCCTGCTCGCCATCCCGGCCGTGCTGGCCTCCGGCCTGCTGGAGCTGACCAAGATCGGCGAGGGCCCCTCACCGGCCTGGGGGCCGACCATCCTGGCCACCCTGATCGCCTTCGCGGTCGGCTACGCGGCGATCGCGTGGTTCCTGAAGTACATCTCGAACAACAGCTTCATGCCGTTCGTGGTGTACCGGGTGGCGCTGGGCATTCTGATCATCGTCCTGGTCAGCACCGGCACCCTGGCGGCCGACGCCGGCGTGGTGAAGTAGAACGCGGTTCCACCGAGGACCTCCCGGGTACGACGAAGCGGGCCGGGCACCTGATCCGGTGCCCGGCCCGCTTCGTCGTACCCGGGATCGGGGTGTCGCCCCGGGTGTGGTGTCGGGGGGGTCCTACCGACTTCGCTCGCGGGCGGCGGTCAGCCGGCCGCGCACGGCGGCGTGGACCTCGGCCTCCTCGGCCGGGTCGGCCGCGAGGCGGCGCAGGCGCTCCAGCACGCGGGCGTCGCCGGTGGTGGCGACGTGCCTCGCGGCGAGCTCACGGGTGGATTCCTCGCAGTCCCAGAGGCACTCGACGGCCGGGCCCTCGGGAAAGGCCACGTCGGTCGCGGCGAGCGCGCGGGCGGCCCGGCCGCGCAGCTCGGAGGAGGCGGCCTCGCCGTAGATGTGGCGCAGGACGGGGACGGCCTCGGCGGCGGCAAGCCGCCCCGCACCGTCGACCAGCGACCCGAGCCCGGGGCCGCCGACCCCGCGGACCGAGATCCAGCGGCGCAGCCCGGCCACCACGAGCGCCGCGTCGCCGGGCTCCCCGGCGTCGGCGAGCAGTCGGACAGCGGCCTCGCCGAGGGCGCTGTCCGCGCCGCCGGTGGCCGGGTCGGCCCAGCGGCGGGCGTGGGCCAGCGCCTCGGGGCCGCGCATCCGGCCGATCAGTTCCAGGGCGGCGCGCACCGTCCGGTCGTCGACATCGGCGGCGGCGGCCTCGATCAGGCCGGCGGCGGCCGGGTCCCGCTGGTCGACCAGGTAGCGCAGGGCGGCCCGGCGGGCACCGGGCAGTCCGTTCCGCGCGGCCTCCAGCACGGCGGGGCGGTCCTCGGGGCGGACCACGGCGGCCAGGCAGCGGGCGGCGGCGGCGGCCCTGCGGTCCACGGCATCGGGGCCGGCGGGATCACCGCCGTCGCGGGCGGGCTCCGGGCGCTCGGGCCGGCCGGCGAAGGCGGCGGCGCCGAGGCCGCCGAGCTCGCCCTGGTCGGCCCAGACGAGCACGTCGGCGGTGGACCAGCCCGGGGTCACGCCGGTGCGGTTCACCTGGCGCTGCCAGAGGTCGAACGGGGACTGCTCGCTCGCCGCCGCGACCCGCGGGTGGTAGGCCGCCCACAGCCGCCACGGCCGTGGCTCGTACGCGCCGCGGATGAACTCACGCAGCTCGGCGTCGCCCTCGGGGCCCGGCGGGAACCGGTCCAGCACCGCGGTACCGAGCAGCAGCAGGCCGCGGTCGTCGTCGCGCAGCGCGAGCTCGTCCAGCGCCCAGGCCCAGTTGGTGCCGGTGGCGGCGTACTCGCGCAGCATCAGCAGCGCGTCGCGCCGGCCGTACGCGGCGAGGTGGCCCAGGACGGACAGGGCGAGACCGGTGCGGTACTCGTCGTCGTCGAGGAGGTCCTCCGGGTCGTGGAGGTGGTCCTCGATGCCGTCGAGCGGCGCCTCCAGTTCCATGTAGAGGCGCGCGTAGTAGAGGGAGCGGTTCTCGACCTGCCAGTCGGCTCTCGGGTCCCTGGTGACGCACTCCTGGAGCGCGGCGATGGCGTCGGTACGGTCGGCGGCCAGCGCGTGGAGCTGCCCGTCACCGCGGCCTCGCTGAAGGAGGCCGAGGAGGCTGGCACTGGGTGCTATCACTGGCTCGAACATGAGGTCAGCATCCGTTGCGGCGGTCGTAGTGGCAACGGGATTTCCGTCGCCGGGGTCGGTGGTCGGTACTGCGGTGGGCGCCCGGGCGCCGGAATCACCGAAGGTTACCGCCTCGGACACCTCGCCGCACACAGGGCGATCGACCCTCCTGCCGCAGTGGCATATGCCGGGGGAATTTTGCCAGAGATCTGCTCAAATCCCCCACGAGGGTGACTCCGCTGTGCGACAGTCTTCTCACTGCTTGACAGCTTCCCACCTCACGGCCACCCCGCGGCCACCCTCCCCACCTCCCTCTCCGCCGGCCCGGCGCCGGCCTCGACCCGATGGAATCGCCATGAGCATGCCTGCCACTGCCGCCCGCCGGGCCGCCCGCCGCAGCGATGCCCGACGGACGGACACCGGGGCGGACGACGGGTCGGTGGGCGGCAGAGTGGACGGCACGACGCAGGCGCACTCCGGTCCCGTGGTCGGCTCCGCCGAGTGGGACCTCCTCACCGACGACGTCCGGTGGTCCGCCGAGGTGTACCGGCTGCTCGGCTGCGACCCGGGGCACGGACCGCTCAGCCTCGACCGGCTGCCCGACCGGCTCGCCGAGGCGGACCGGCCGCAGCTGCGCCGGATGATGACCGACGCCCTGGTGCACGGCCGCCACGCCTTCGGCACCCTCCAGGTCAGCCACCCCGACGGTGCGCGCACCACGGTGGAGTGCGCGGGCGAGCCGGTCCTCGGGAACGACGGCACCGTGACGGCGCTGCGGATGCTGCTGCGCCCCGCCGACCCCGACTGACGCAGGCCGCCCCCGGCCGACGCCGGGCCCCGGGCGGCTCACAGCCCCGAACGCCCGGAGCACCGGGTGGCTCGGACGGACCGCGGCCGGCTCAGGCGAACCTGGGCCGGTTCTTGGCGTCCGCCTGCCGCAACTCCCGCCCGAGCTCCACCCGCAGCTCGTCCACCACCGGCAGCCCCCGGTAGCGGGCGGTCAGCCGGTACATCTCGCGCAACCGGTCCCAGGTGCGGTGCGAGGAGTTCTGGCCGATCAGGTTCATCACCATCTTGGCCTGGAGCTCCGCCGCGTCGGGCTCCCCGCTGAGCCAGTGCACCGAGGCGAGCGTGATCCGGTCGAACAGCGCCGAACGCAGCTGACCGGTGCCCTCGCGCAGCTTGATCACCCGCTCGGCCTGGCGGCGCGCCTCCGGAGCGGCCGTCAGGTCGTGCTCGGCCAGGGTGCGCAGCACCAGCGCCTGCATCCCGCGCAGCTCGGCCTCGTCGAAGAGCTGCATCCAGGAGGGCGGCGGCTCGGACACGTCCTCGGCGAAGAGGTCCTCGGCCTCGCCGAGCAGCCGCCGGGTGTCCTGCGAGTGCCCGACCGAGGCGTGCGCCCAGGCCTCCACGGTGTTCAGCATCGCCCGGGTTCTGGGCAGCACCCGGCCGCCGCTCGCCCGGGCCGCGGCCATCAGGTCGATCGCGTCGTCGGCGCGGCCCAGGTGCACCATCTGGCGGGCGGCCCGGGAGATCGCCTCACCGGCCCGGGGGCGGTCGCCGGCCTCCTTGGCCGACTCGGCGGCGATCATGAAGTACTTCTGCGCGGTCGACTCCAGGCCGACGTCGTGCGACATCCAGCCGGCCAGCACGGCGAGGTTGGCCGCGACCAGCCAGAGCCGCTGCTCCACGGCCTGGCCGTGGCGGTGCGTCAGCAGCCCGCCCACCTCGTTGAGCTGTCCCACCACCGCCTTGCGCTGGAGGCCGCCGCCGCGCGCCGCGTCCCAGGCGCGGAACACCTGGACCGAGCGCTCCAGTGCCTCCACCTCGTCGAGCCCGACCGGGCCCGCGTCGTACACGTCCACCACCGGGCGGGCCCCGCCCTGGGTGACCACCTGCCGGGGGCCCGGCGCGGCGGCCGCGTACGCGACGGCGTCCCCGCCCAGCCAGCCCTTGAGAGTGTCGGCGATGACCGCCCCGGCCGTGAGCGCGGCGCCCGCACCCACCAATCCACGTCGGTTGAGCATGAGGTCCATTCCCGTGAACTCGGTGAGGACCGCGGCCGTACGATCCGGCTCCCATGGATGTGCTGCGGACTGCGCCGCTCCGGTCCTGGTGGGCCGGTGTCGTTCCAGACCGAGGTCCTCAATGGTGACGACACGGCCGAGCCGCTCCGTGAACACGGACGCCAGTACCCTCGGCACCGGATCGCGCGGGATCTCTCCGTGCTCGATCCAGCGCCGGACCCGCGAGGTGTCGGTGGACAGCTGCTGCTCTCCCATGGCCGCACCACGCCGGTTGACCAGCCGTGCGAGCTCGCCCTTCGACCATCCGGCCAGGACGAACAGATCGGCGAGTCGGGTGTTGGGTCCCCTGCTCACGTGAAGCCCCCAGGTTCCTCGGCTGGTTCAGGCTAGATGCTCCGTCATGTGCCAGGCGAGCATTCGCCAGGCTTCGCCAGGGTCCGCCACATTACTAACCAGTGCCGTCCGGGTGTGATGTAGAGGTGCGCCACCTCGCCCCTCGGGTCGGGCGGCGCCCCGGGCAGGTGGGGGGTGCTCCCCCGACCGTGTCACGGGGCGTCCCCGGTCCTCACCCGAGGGGGTGGCGCGGCCGGGTGGCGCGGGGGCGCCGGGCACGGCCACGGCAGTCCGGTCGTCCGCATTCCCCAGGGTGCGGAACGACCGGGTCACCGCCGAAGCAAGGGGCTCCGGCCCCCGCGTCCGTGCCCGGCGCCCGCGCTCCACCCACCGCACCGAGACAGGGCCGCCGTCACGCCAGCAAGCACGCGGCACCGGCCCTCCCCGCACCGCGGGGCGCACCCGCCGACGGACAGAAAGGGACCACCCTCACCCCATGTACTCCTCCGCGACCTCCCCCACGCCGACCGCGACCCGCACCGCGCTGCGCCCCCCGGGCGCGGCCGCCGGCCGTCCCGGTCCGAAGCAGCTGCCGCCGAGCCGCCCCGCGGTCCCGCGCGGCGCCGACGGCCGGACCACGGACGCGCGGGGCCAGGCCGCCCGGACGGCGCTGGGGCTGCGTGCCCCCGAGTCCGTCCTGCCGCCGGGCGCCCGGATGCCGGCCGTCCGGCCCGGCGACGGCCGGATGCTCCGCCCGCCGATGCGGCCCGGTCAGCCCGGTGCCCCCGAGCGGATCGACCCGGCGGCGCTGCAGACCCCGGCCGTACGGGCCGCGCTGGCGGGTGTCGCCCGGATATGCCCCGCCTTCACCCCGCGCCAGGTGCTGCGCGAGGGGAGCCGCCACATCCTGGTGGCGGGCACCATCGGGCGCGCGCCGGTGGTCGCCAAGTGCCTGGCCCCGCAGGCGGTGCGGAGCGAGTACTTCGAGCAGCTGGTGGCCGACTTCCACCACGAGGTCGCGGTCTACCGCGCCTTCGTCCGGCACCGCCCGCCGGTGCGGCTGCCCCGGCTGGTCGCGGCCGACCACGACCGCTGCGTGCTCGTCATGGAGCGCGTGCCCGGCCGGCCCGCCGCCCGGGAGCGCCACCCCGCCAACGCGCCGACCCCGGGCGAGGTGCGGGCGCTGCTCGGCGCGGTCCGCACGCTCAACCTGTGGCGGCCGCCGACCGACGTCTTCCAGCCACGGCTGGACTACCAGGTGGAGATCGCCCGCTACCACTCGGTGGGACAGCTCACCGACCGGGACGCCGGCGATCTGCGCGGCCTGCTGCACGGCCTGAGCCACGCCCCGCTCCAGCTCTGTCACGGCGACGCCCTGCTCAGCAACATGCTGCTGGCGCCCTCCGGGCCGGTCCTGGTCGACTGGGAGCAGGCCGGCTGGTACCTCCCGGGCTACGACCTGGCCGTGCTCTGGAGCGTCCTCTCCGGGGACACCGCCGCCCGCCGGCAGATCAGCCAACTCGCGCAGAGCGGCGGCACACTGGCCCGGGACGCGTTCCTGGTGAACCTGGTGCTCGTGCTGATGCGGGAGATCCGGCTGTACGACGTGCCCGGCGCCGGCGAGGAGCAGCGGATCATGATCCGCCGGCTCTACGACGACGCGGCGCTGGCCCGCCGGGCCGTCCGCGCCGCCGTCGGCACCCGCTGAGCCGGGCGCACGGCCCGGGCCCCGGCCGCTCGCGCGCGAGCGGCCGGGGCCCGGGCCGTTCGGGCCGCAGCGGGGCCCGGCCGGTCAGAGGCGCCGCTCGCGCTCCAGGGCGGCCCGGCCGGCGGCGTCCAGGACGGCCTCGTCCGGGGCGAAGTGGACACGGCTGCTGAGCACGTCCCGCAGATAGCGCTCCAGCGGGTGACGCCGGCTCAGGCCGGGGTTGCCGGTGAGCGAGACCGCCTGCTGGACGGCCGCTATCGCCGCCCGGGTGGCGAGCAGTTGCGCCGGACCGGTCCGGGCGACGGCGTCCGGTTCGGCCCGGTCCACCCGCGGTGCCAGTCCGTTGACCAGTTCCTCGGCGCCGATCAGCTGGGCCTCGATCTCACCCAGCGCGCAGCGGTACCGGGGCAGGCTGCCGAGCGGCTCGGTGAGGTTGGCCGGAGTGCGCTGGTGGAGGAAGCGGACCAGCCACTGCTCGGCGGCGCGGGCGACCCCGAGGGCGACCGCGGACAGGGCCAGATCGTGCCAGGCGCGGGTGAGTTCGGCGGCGGGCACCGCGGCCGCGGCACCCGCGTCCTCGATGCCGCCGGCCTCGACGCTCCTGGCCTCGACGCCCCTGACCTCGACACCCTTGGCCTCGGCACCGGACGGCGCGGTTCCGGCGCGGGCGGGCCCGCCGGCCCGGCCGGCGGTCCTCGGGCCGTTGCTCCTCGGGGCGGTGAGTCCGAGCGCGAGTTCGCCCGGCACCCGGACGGCGTCCAGGACGACGTCGTGGCTGGCGCTGGCCCGCAGGCCGAGCTGGTCCCAGGTCGGGTCGACCTCGATACCCTCGCTGTCCCCGCGCACCAGGAAGGTGCCGATCCGCGGCACCGGCTCCTCGGTCCGTGCGGTGACGGCCATCCAGGCCAGCGCCTCGGCACCGGCGCAGTACGTCTTTCGGCCACTGAGCAGCCAGCCGTCACCGTCCCGCCGGGCCACCGTGGCCGGCTGGGCGCCGCCCTGGCCGCCCGGCTCCGCGCGCAGGGTGTTGACCAGGGCGGGCCCCCGGCGGGACTCGGTGAGCAGCCGCCGGTAGCCGGCCGCCGGCCAGGCGGCCACCCGGGCCTGCTCGGCGTGCTGCAGCAGCGTGAAGGCGGTGACCACGGCCACCGAGGCGTCCCCCCGGCCGAGTTGGGCGAGCACCCGGACGGTGTCGGCGAGCGTGCCGCCGGGGCCGCCGTACCGCTGTCCGACGGTGAGGGTGAGCAGACCGGCCTCGTGCACCGCCTCGATGCCCTGGTAGGGGAAGGTGGCGTCGCGGTCGTGTTCCTCGGCGCGGGCCGCCAGCAGGTCCACGACCCGGGGCAGCCCGGCGAGGGCGGCGGCGACGGGCGACTGATCGGCAGCGGTGGTGGTCATGGTGCTGGTGCCTCCGGGCGGCAGCGTGGGCTCGGCAAGTGCGGGCGGCACGCCGGACGGGCGCGCGGTACCGGTGGACGGCCCCGGAAGTCAGCGCAACACCCGCCCCCGGATCGGCGCCGGCCACTCGGCCGGGCACCCGCCGCCTCGGGGACGAATCCCCCTCAGTGGCCCGGACACGCCGCGCTTGCGGTGCGCCGCAGGTCCAGGTAGCTGCGACGGGTCAGCAGCGGGAGACGGCACGACATGTTCGCGACTGTACGAAGCGATGATCGAAATCGTCAAGCAGTGCCCGGAGCCCGGAACGGCCCCGGCCGCGCCGCCGCGGGAGTGCCGGTCAGCCCTGCTGGAACATGTCCGCCGGGAGCGGCTTGAGCAGCTGGTAGAGGTCGTCCGAAATCGGTCGGTCCCAGGAGGCGATGGTGACCTGGACGCCGTCGCTGCGGCCGAACTGCGAGCAGAACACCCGGCCCTCGCTGACCTTGACCTTCTTCACGATCAGCAGGTCGTCCCCGAGCATCACGGGGAAGTCCTCCGCCGAGACGAACTCGACCGGTTCCTCGTTCTCCAGCGCCGCGAGCAGCTGCCGGACCTCGAAGGGCACCTCGTCCCCGGTCTCGCGGGCCGGCGAGCCCTCGGGGAGGTTGCCGATGAACATCGCCGGGCCTCTGCCTCCGAACAGGTCGTAGCGGAGGAAAATCCCCTGACAGGAGCCGTCCGGGCCGGTCATCATGGCCGCGCCGAAGTCACCGGGCCAGTCGCCCGGGTCCATGGCGAGCACGTCGAAGTCCGGGCCGGTGGGCTGTCCGGAGCGACGGCGGAGAAAAGACATGGGAACATCGTACGTGCCCGGCACACCACTCTCGCGGGGTGGGTGGGGCGCTGGACGGAGATCCACGCTCAGAGACCAATGTTGACTCTGAGCAACCGTCCGGGCTACGTTCGGTTCAGCACGACAGCCGTTCTGGGTTTCACCCTTCGGGGGGACGGCATGTCGCAACGCGGCCCTACACGCGTATCCCTCACTGTGCACATCGTCGTGCCGATCCGCCGAGCACCCAGCTTCGTCGTCGCACACAGCACAGCACACAAGCCAGCAGTTCGAAGCCACACAAGCAAGGTCCGCGGGGCCCCGGCCCGTCGCTCCCGCGGATCTGCTCGGGACGCCGCCGCGTGGGGGCGTGCGGGTCCCGAGCACCCGGCACCGACGTCGAGTCGCTCTCGGCAGCGGTGTCAGCCTCCCGGCGACTGCCGGCCCCTCGTGGGCCGGGACCGGCCAACGCACCCCCGGTGCGCAGGGGATGACTGGGAGGCAGGTCCGGCGTGACTGCCGGGCTGCACAGCAGGCGCCGTGTCTGGCCGCGTGGGGGCGGTGGGCACGGCGTCTGCCTGTGCTCATACTCTGAGCTGCGCTTGTCTAACAGTCAACAGAATTTATGACCGGGTACGCTCAAGGCTGATCACAAGATGGGAACGGGCCCCTCACGGGACCCGTTCCGGCACTTCCCTCCCTGCTTCCCGGCCGGTCCGCGGCGGCCAGGACGGGCGATCAGGCGGGTCGGGCAGGCCGGGCAGGCCGGGCAGGCCTCAGGTGAGGTCGAACTCGCCGTCCCGGGCGCCGAGCACGAAGGCCCGCCACTCGCCCGGCGTGAACACCAGGACCGGCCCGTCCTCCTGGCGGCCGTCCCGCATGCCGATGTAACCGTCCACGAACGCGATCTGGACATCCCCGACCCCCTGGCTGCTGCACAGCCAGGTCGCCCCGGTGAAGTCCACCTTCGGCTTCCCGCTCGGCGCGAGCTCCGGCGACGGTGCGGGCACCTCGACGCCCGTGCCCACGGCCGACTCCACGTCAGTCCCGATATTGGCTGCCATTACTGGTCTCCTCCCGACGGCTTTCGAGGCCAGCGTAGTCACCGCCGCCGCCCCGGTCAGCGGGTTGCCGAGGACTCCCCCGACCGGGGGCGACGCTCCGCCGGCGGGCCCCGCGGGCCGCCGCGCTGTGCTAGGGGATGGGGGCGAAGTCGCGTCGGATCAGGCCGCGGCGCACACACACCCCTAGGACCCGCGGCCGGAAAGCGTCCGTCGATCGGGCCGGGCGCCCCGTCCGGAGCGTGTCCCGCCCCGCCGGGCGGCGCCCGAGCTGCCAGAGTGAGGAGGGCCCGCACCCCGACGCCCCCAGGAGCAGCCGATGAGCCGCCGGGACGGCACCAGCGCCGATGTCATCCCCATCTCCGAGGCCCCCTCGGCCCACCCCCCGGCGCCTCGCACCCCGCCCGCGCGCACCCCGCTGCCCCGGTCGGCCCCCGGCCGGCCGCCCCTGCACGGACGGGTCGGGGTCGTCCTGGTCTCGCACAGCCAGGAGCTGGCCGCCGCGGTACGCGCCCTGGCGCTCGCGCTGGCCGGTACCGACTCCCCCTCCCCGGTCGCCGCGACCGGCGGCGACCCGGACTCCGGTCCGGGCATCAGCGCCGTCCTGGTGTCCGCCGCCACCCGCCGGGTCGACCAGGGGCACGGCGTGGTGATGCTCGCCGACCTCGGCAGCGCGGTGACCACCGTCCGGGCCCTGCTCTCCGACGCGGACGAGCACGGGCTGCCGTTCCCGGTCCGGTTCGCCGACGCACCGTTCGTGGAGGGCGCGGTGGCCGCGGTCGCGACGGCCACCGCCGGCGGCGACCTCGCCGCGGTCCTGGACGCGGCCGAGGAGGCGTACCGCCAGCGCAAGGACTGAGCGGGCCGGGGCCGCCGGGCCCTTCTCGCCGTTCCGCCCCACCGCGGGTGACCGCCCGGCTACCATCGGCACAGGGCCGGGCCGGGCGGGCCGGGCGGGTGCGGAGGGGGAGCCCCAGCCATGCGCGTGGTCGTCACCGGCGGAGCCGGATTCATCGGGGCCAACCTGGTTCGGGCCCTGCTGGCCCGCCCCGAGGTGGAGCAGGTCCGGGTGGTGGACAACCTGTCCACCGGCCACAAGGCGAACCTGGCCGGCGTCGACGCCGCCCTGTACGAGGGCAGCATCCTCGACCCCGCCCTGCTGGACGAGGCCTTCGCGGGCGCCGACGCGGTGGTGCACCTGGCCGCCCTGCCGTCCGTCCCGCGCTCCGTCGCGGACCCGCTGGCCAGCCACCACGCCAACGCGACCGGCACCCTGGAGGTGCTGGAGGCGGCCCGCCGGGCCGGCGGGCTGTACGTGGCCGCCGCCTCCTCGTCCTCGGTCTACGGCGCCAACCGCGAGCTGCCCAAGCGCGAGACCATGCGCACCGCGCCGATGAGCCCCTACGCGGTCAGCAAGCTGGCCTCGGAGTCCTACCTGGCCGCCTACCACCACTGCTACGGGCTGGGAGTGCTGCCGCTGCGGTTCTTCAACGTCTTCGGCCCGCTCCAGCCCGCCGGGCACGCCTACGCGGCCGTGGTACCGGCCTTCCTGGACGCGGCCCTGGCCGGGCGGCCGGTGACGGTGCACGGGGACGGCGGCCAGAGCCGGGACTTCACCTACGTCGGCACCGTCACCGAGGTGATCACCGAGGCGGTGCTGCGCCGGGTGGTGCACGCCGATCCGGTCAACCTGGCCTTCGGCACCCGGACGTCGCTGCTGGAGCTGGTCGGCACGATGGAGTCGGTGCTGGGGCGGCCGGTCGCGGTGACCCACACCGACCCGCGGCCCGGCGACGTCCGGGACTCGCAGGCCGACAACGCGCGGCTGCGCGAGCTCTTCCCGGACGTCCGGCCGGTGGCGCTGCGCGAGGGGCTGGAGCGTACGGCGGAGTGGTTCCGCACGCTCTGACGCGCGGGGCGGGGCCGGGGCGGTGCGGTGCTCGCGGCTCGGCGCTCACAGCCCGGCGCTCACAGCCCGGTGCTCAGCCCTCGGCGAAGGCGCCGCCCGGGCCGAAGGCGAGCGCGGCGAACCGCTCGCCGATCAGCCGGTGCCCGGCCGGGTTCGGGTGCAGCAGGTCGGCCAGCCCGTCGGTGTCCCGCGGTCCGAGCAGCGCGAGCCCGTCCAGGTAGTGCAGGTGCGGGTCGCCGGCCGACCGGACGGCGGCGATCCGGGCCAGGTCGGCGCGGACCGTCTCCAGGGTGAGCGCCCCGGCCGGGACGTCCGCGGGGTCGCCCGTCGCGGCGAACCGGGGCCCGTCGGGCGTCTCCTCGTACCGGCCCGGTCCGGGGGTGCCTTCGAACGGCGGACTGAACAGCGGGGAGACCAGCAGCAGCGGGGTGTCCGGATGGCCCTCGCGGACGGTGTCCAGGAAGCCGTGCACGGCCGGTCCGAAGGTCCGCCGCCGGAACGAGGCGGCGGACAGCACGTTGGTGCCGAGCTTGAGGCTGATCAGGTCGGCCGGCTGGTCCCGCACCGTCCGGGCGGTGAACGGGTCCAGGTGGGCGTTGCCGGCCAGCGAGAGGTTCAGCAGGTCCGCGCCGGCCCGGCCGGCGGCGATCCACGGCCAGGTAAGGGCGGCCGAATCGGCCTCCGGGGCCTGGCTGACCGAGCTGCCGTGGTGCAGCCAGCGGCGGCGGCCGCTCGGGCGGGGCGCCAGCACGGGCGCGTCGGCGCGCAGCGCGACCAGCTCGACGGAGGTCCACTGCGGCAGCCACAGCTCCACCTCGCGTTCGGTGGCGCCGTCGCCCGGCGCCGAGGTCACCGGCGCGGTGGTGAAGCGCAGTTCGGCGGGCCCGCCGGCCACCGGCAGGGCGGCGCGGTCGGTCCGCACGCCGTCCAGCGCCAGCTCGACCGCGCCGGGGCGCACGGGATCGGCCGGCGTCCGGAGGGCGAGTTCGAGCACCGTCGCCGCGGTCCGGAAGGCCAGCCGGACCCCGGAGGGCATCTGGGCCACCCGGCGCAGCGCCTCGTCCGGGAACTGCGCGACCGTCCAGGCCGGCAGCCGCCAGGGCCGCAGGCCGTACCCGGTGCGCTCCAGGTGCAGGGCCCCGCGGACCTCCACCGGCCCGTCCAGCAGGGGGACATCGGCCATCGGGCCGGTCACGGACGCTCCCCGCCCTCCCACAGGAAGGACGCCGCTCCCCGGCCCTCCCGGGCCTGGCGCAGCGCCCGGTGCTCCGCCTCGATCATCGGCGGCAGCGCGTGGAGCGCGAACCAGCCGACCGCGAGCGACTCGTCGTCGTTGACCCGGGCCTCACCGCCCACCGGGCGACAGCGGAAGACCAGGACCAGGTACTGGGTCACGTCGCCGTTGGGGTAGCGGACTTCGGGCGAGACATCGACCCCGGCGAGCACCTCGGGGACGACCACCACCCCGGTCTCCTCCAGGCACTCGCGCGCCGCGCCGTCGGCGGGCTGCTCGCCGGGGTCGAGGATGCCGCCGGGCAGGGCCCAGCGGCCGTCGTCGGCCCGCTGGATCAGCAGCACCCGGTCGTCGTCGTCGAAGACGACCGAGACGGCGGCACTGAGCCAGAGCGGGCGGGTGCCGACCACGGCGCGGAGTTCGGCGAGGAACGCGGGGATAGCCATGCCCCGCACCCTATCCGGCACCGCGGCAGGCACCCGGGGAGTCCACCGCCGGGCCCCTACCCTGGCGTTGCCCGCGCGCAGGGGAGCCTGCCGCCGGCGGACGGTCGCCCGTGCGGGCCGCCGTCCGCCGGCTTGGCGGGCACCACCCGGCCGGGCCGGCGGGGAACCCGGACGGCCGGCGTCCCCGGCCGCTATCCGCGCAGCGGCCGGGCCGGGGAGCCGACCACCACCTCACCGGCCGGGACGTCCCTGGTCACCACGGCGCCCGCGCCGACGAAGGCGTCGGCGCCGATCCGGCGCCCCTGCAGCACCACGGCGTTGCTGCCGACGGTGGCGCCGTCGGCGAGCAGCACCGCGCCCGAGACGTTGCCGCCCGGATAGACCGTCACCCGCTCGCCGAACACGCTGTCGTGGCCGACCGTCGCGTTGTAGTGGACCTGGCTGTGTGCGCCGAGCCGCACGCTGCTCGACACGTACGCACCCCCCATCACCAGGCAGCCGGGGCCGAGTTCGGTGTCGGGCGCGATCAGGGCCCGGGGGTGGACGAGGGTGGCGGGCAGCGCGCCGCGGGCCTCCAGCAGCGCGCCGAGCCGCTGCCGGACGGCCGGGGCGGCGATCCCGACCAGGTAGCGGGCGCCGGCCGGGACGTCGTCGGGCCGGCGGACGGGTAGGCCGCGGACGGTGCCGCCGTGCCCGCGGTCGTCCAGGAAGCCGGCGACCGGGACGCCGGCCGCGAGGGCGGTGTCCAGTGCCTCGCGGCCGACGCCCCCGGCGCCGGCGATCCAGAGTGCTCGGTGGTCGGTGGCCATGGCGGCCATCCTGCCCGCTTCGGGGATCAGGACACCTCCTCGACGGCGGTCCGGACGGGCTGCGCCAGCCGGGGCGCGGTGGCCTGCCGGGGCAGGCTGATCGTGGTGAGCGGCCGGACGGCGGGATCGGCGGGCCTGGCGGCGGAGCCGACCGGCTGGTGGGAGGCGGGCTGGTGGGAGGCGGGCTGGTGGCCGGTGCTCTCGTGGCCGGCGGCCGCCGGTCCGGCGGTCAGCGGCTCGGTGGGCGCCGGGAAGCCGGGGTTGACGCCGCCGGCGGCGGTGATCCCGCTGGGGCGCAGCAGCACGCCGACGGTGAGCGCGAGGATGCGCAGGTCCACCCGGAGGGAGCGGTGCTCGACGTACCAGAGGTCGAGTTCGATCCGCTCGGGCCAGGTGAGGGAGTTGCGGCCCCGGACCTGGGCCCAGCCGGTGAGGCCGGGCCGGACGTCGAGCCGGCCGCGCTGGCGGCGGGAGTAGTGGACGACCTGTTCGGGCAGGGTGGGCCGGGGCCCGATCACGCCCATCTCGCCGCGGGCCACGTTCCACAGCTGCGGCAGCTCGTCCAGGCTGGTCTTGCGGAGCAGGTCACCGAGCCAGGTGATCCGGGGCGCGTCCGGCTCCTCGGGAAAGCGTTTGTCCCGCATGGTGCGGAACTTGAGGATCTCGAACTCCTTCCCGTGCCATCCGGTCCTGGTCTGGCGGAAGAGCGCCGGTCCGCCTGTCGTGCAGCGGATCAGCAGGGCGATCAGCAGGCCCAGCGGAATCGCGACGATCCCGGCCAGGACGGTGACCGCGAGGTCCCCCCCTCGCTTCATGACGGTCCTTCCCCCTGATGCGGTCTGGTGGGAGTGCGTGGGTTCAGTCGACCGTCCAGGGCAGTGCCTTGGCGCGGGCGACGGCCGCGTAGGTCTCCAGCGAGACCCCGGCGACGGCGCGCTGGTCGAAGTGGGCCGTGGCGCGGCGCCGTGCCGCGGCGCCGAGCCGTTCGCGCAGGCCGGGTTCGGTGAGGAGCCGGTCCAGCGCGCTGGTGAGGGCCCGGGCGTCCCCGGGCGGGGCGAGGAGCAGGTGCTCGTCGTGGGTGCCGATCTCGCGGCAGCCGCGGATGTCGCTGAGCACCATCGGCAGGCCGCCGGCGGCGGCCTCCATGGCGGAGCGGGAGAACCCCTCCCGGTAGGAGGGGAGGACGAAGACGTCGAGGGCCGCGTACACCGCGGGCATGTCGCCGCGCGGGCCGGGGAACTCGACGCCGGACTCGGCGCCGTGGGCGTCGGGCTTGTCCGGGTCGTCGGGACCGATCCAGATGAACCGGGCCTTGCCGGCCAGCGCGCGGGCCGCTTCCGCGTACTCGCGGATGCCCTTCTCGGCGACCCTGCGGCCGACGCCGCCGACCAGCAGTTCATCCGGGCCGACGCCGAGTTCGGCGCGCAGCCCGGCCCTGGCGCGGGCCCGGTCGCCGGGGGCGGTCGCGAAACGGGTGAGGTCCACGCCGTTGCCCACGACCCGTGAGCGGCGGCCCGGGACGGCCCGGGCCAGGGTGCGGCGGTCCTCGCCGTTCTGGTACAGCTCGGCGTGCGAGAAGCGGGCGGCGAAGGCCTCCGCGCCGAGGACGAACGCCCGCTTGGCGAGCGGGTCGTGGGCCTGCGCCCAGAGACCGTGGCAGGTGTTGACGACGACCGGGACCCGGGCCAGCCGCCCGAGCACACGGCCGAGGACGCCGGTCTTGGGATTGTGGGTGTGCAGGACGTCGGGTCGCAGCCGGTCGAGCACGGCGAGCAGCTCGCGGGCGGCGGCGGCGTCGGCGCGCGGCCGCCAGGACCGGGTCAGGGCGTGCAGCGGCTCGTGCCGGACGCCGATCGCCTCGATCTCGGACACGTACGGGCCGGGCGCGCTGATGCCGTACGTGTCGAAGCCGGCCTCCAGATCCACCTTGAGTTCGGTGGCGAGCAGGAGGTGCAGACTCATGTCGACGGTGGTGAGGTGGGCGACGCGCAGCGGCCGGCCGCCGGGGCCGCGCAGCCGCGGGGCGGGTCCGGCGGCCGCGGCGGCGGGTATCGGGGTGGGGTCAGGCACGGGCGCCCACCGCCTTCGCGGTGGCGACGATCCGGGCGTAGGCGCGCTCGGGGATCAGCCGGCCGTAGAGCTTGGCGCGGAAGAAGTCGATCGGGTCGGTACGGCGGACGGGCACCCGGCGCAGCCGGACCGGGTCGGCGCCGGGCGCGTTGCGGCCGACCTCGCCGGTGGCGGCGGTACGGAACCTGGCGCGCAGGGCAGGCTCCATGTGGGGCACCGGGACGCCCCAGGTGTAGGCGTAGTGCCGGGGGCGGACGCCGAGGTGCTGCTCGACGTCGTCGTTGCAGGCGTCCAGCTCGGCGGTGGTGAGCAGCTCGGGGCGGGCGTGGCTGCGGGTGTGGTTGGCGACGGTGCACAGGCCGGAGGCGGTCATCTCGCGCAGCTGCTCCCAGCTGAGCGCGGGGGCGCCCGTGGTCCTGGCGGTCGACCCCTCCCAGCGCATCTCACCGCCGACGTGGCCGCTGGCGAGGTAGACGGTGAACGGAAGGGCGCGGTCGCGCAGCAGCGGCCAGGCGTTGTCGTACACGTCGGCGAAGCCGTCGTCGAAGGTGAGTACGGTGGCGGGGGTGCGGCGGCCGGCCTCGATCCGGTCCACGGCCTCGTCGAGGGAGACCACCCGGCCCGGCGGCAGCTCGGCGAGCAGGTCGGCCTGGGCGGTGAAGTCGGCGGTGCTGACGTCGAGCTCGTCGGGGCTGTCGCCGCCGACGCGGTGGTAGATCAGGACGGTGGCGCCCTCGCCGGGCCGGGCCCCGACCCTGCGGGCCAGCTGGCGTTTGACCCTGGTGCGGATGCCTCCGGCCGGTCCGGCCGCCTCGGGTGCTCCGGGCGCGGCGGTGCCGCTCATTGCTCCCCCCCTCTGCGACGCCCTCCCCGGCGCCGTCAAGTGGCCTCGCATCCGGCGCAGTTGGCTGCCGGACGGAAATCACAGTAGGGGGAACTGTGGGGCTGATGGCCCGGAATTGTGAAAGAAGCGAGAAGGCGTAGGCAGATGGGCCGAAACCGGCCGATCCGACCGGTCGGGCTCGATCGCCCGTTCAGGTGACGGCCGGTAGCGGCCGGGGCGGCTCACGGGCCGGTCAGGACGTCACGGCCGCGCGGCGGGGCTACGGACCGGGCCACGGACCCGGGTCACGGGCCGGGCGGCCCGGGAGGCGCCGCCCGCCGCCTCCCGGGGCCCGGGCCTGCGCCGAGGACGACGCGGGTCCGTGGGCCGGTGCCTCAGAGGGTGGCGCCGCGCCGGTACCGGAGCAGGGCGAACGCGATCCGGCCGAGCAGCAGCACCCCGGCCGCGAGGCAGCCGGCCACGGCCATCGCCCACGCGGGGCCGTCACTGTCCGGAACCGCCACGGCGACCACGATGCCGAGCGCCAGACAGGCCAGACCGACCACGGCCAGCGGGAGCTGGTGGGTGACCAGCGCGCCACCGCTCCACACGCGGGCCATCCTGGTCGCCCCATGAGGGTGCAAATGATCACGTTCCGCATCTGCCATGAGGCCAAGGTACCCCGGAGCGGCCCGGGAGGCAGCCCGCAGGACGCGATATCTCGACTACTCTCCGCAACGGGGTCTCGCCCGGTCACGGGCGCCTCCGCTGCTCCGACGTACGCCCGGAGGCGCCTGTTTTCGGCCCGCGAAAATTCCTCGGCTGTCCGGTACAACCATCCACCGGGCACATCTGTCTCCACTACATTGAGCGATCCAGGAGCCGTCCGAGGTGCGGGTTGGGAGTCCCCGCCGAGGACCGGAAAACACCAGGGGGCGGAGCCGCCGTGCCCTGGAGTCGGAGGCCGGGCTCCAACCTCCGGCGGTACCGCCACGCCGCACCGGCGACCGAGGGGGAACCGTGCCGCAGTCCAAGTCCACGACGTCGACCTCCATGGCCCGGATCGGGTCCGTCATCAGCACCCTGCCGAGCGCCCACGTGCGCTCGTTGCCGCAGGCGGCCGCCGGGCAGCCGGCCGCTCGGCGACGGGCCACCGGGCACTCGGCGGCCGCACCACCGATGACCGCGCAGTCCGTGACCGCGCCGCCCGCACCGGGCCGGCCGGCGGCGGCCCCCGCGGTCGCGGCGGTCCCCCAACCGCTGCCGCGCGGACGGCAGGCCGCCCGTCGGCACGCCGCGCCGACCGCGGCCGACCGGCCCGAGGAGCGGGGCGACTGGTTGCGCTTCGCCCCCGTCCAACCGCTGTTCCGGGCCCGGGCCGCGCAGCGGCTCGCCGTGCTCGCCTACCACGGCGTGACCGATCCGCGGTCCTTCGGCGCCCAGCTCGACCGGCTCCGAAGACTCGCCACCCCCGTCTCGCTGGCGGCCGTCCAGCAGGCCGTCGCCGAGCGGCGGCCGCTGCCCGCCCGCAGTGTCCTGGTCACCTTCGACGACGCCGACCGCAGCGTGCTCACGCACGCCCTGCCGGCGCTCAACGACCGGGGCATCCCGGCCGCCGCCTTCGTCATCTCCGAGCTGATCGGCACGGAGAAACCGTTCTGGTGGCACGAGGCCGACTTCCTGGCCCGGCACGGCGGGCGCGCCCGCTCGCTGGACTGCGGGCACCCCTCCCAGGTGCTGCGCCGGCTCAAGGCCATGCCCGACCCCGACCGGCGGCGCAGCCTCCAGGAACTGCGGGTCAGCGCGGACCGGCGACCGCCCCGGCAGGAACAGCTCACCCCCGCCGACCTCGTCGCCCTGCGCGCGGGCGGCGTCGCCATCGGCAACCACACCCAGGGGCACCCCTGTCTCGGACGCTGCGACGACGTCACCGTCCGGGCCGAGATCACCGGGGCGCACGAGGCGCTCACCCGCTGGCTGGGCGAGCCGCCGACCGCCTTCGCCTATCCCGACGGAGGGCACGACCCGCGCGCCGAAACCGTCCTCCAGGAGCTGGGGTACCGGCTCGGGTTCCTCTCCGACCACCGCCTGGGCCCGCGCCTTCCCGACCACCCGCTGCAGATCAGCCGGCTCCAGGTCGACTCCACCACCAACACGCGCCGCTTCGACACCATCCTCTCCGGACTCGAACCGGCCTACCGGCGCTGGCGCGGCCAGGCCGTGGCGTAACGGCGGCGGCGGTGCGCGGTGCGTCGGCCGGTCCGACGTCCCGTGCATCGCCGGCTCCGCAGCGAGGGGGCGAGGGGGGCGAGGGGGGCGAGGGGGGCGAGGGGGGCGAGCCGAGCGCCGACGGTGGACCGGCCGGCGGGCCTTCTCCCGCACCGACCTTCTGTACGCGCACTACCATGCCAAGGGTCGACGGCCGGGCCGGCGGAGCCGTCACGCAGCGGCTCCCTGCGCGGTCCGCGCGTGAGGGGTCGACAGCCGGGCCGCCGCGGCGGCTGTTCGGGTCAGGCGGCCGGGGCGGTGAGGTCGAGGCCCTGCGGGTAGAGGAGCACGGCGGGCGGGAGGGCGGCGCTGCGGCCCGCGTGGAGGACGGTGAGGGTACCGGTGCCCCGGCGGGTGGGGTCGGCGACCCGGCGCAGGGCCTGGGCCACCACGGCGTCGGCGGAGCCGTGCAGGGTGAGGTGGGCGGCGGCGGTGGGCGCGACGGCCGCGCGGATGCGGTCGGCGACCAGCTCGTAGTGGGTGCAGCCGAGGACGAGGGCCGCCGTGCCGGCCGGCGTGCGGGCCGCCGCGTCGGCGACGGCCGCGTCGATCGCGGCGTCGTCACCGTGCTCGACGGCGTCCGCCAGGCCCGGACAGGCGACTTCGGTGACTGCCGCCGGTCCGGCGAAGTCCCGGATCAGAGCGCGCTGGTAGGCGCTGCCGGTGGTGGCCGGGGTGGCCCAGATCGCGACCGGTCCGCCGACGGCCGCGGCCGGCTTGATGGCCGGGACGGTGGCGATGACCGGCAGCGCGGGCTCCAGCTCGGCGCGGAGCGCGGCGAGCGCGTGGACGGAGGCGGTGTTGCAGGCGATCACCAGCGCGTCCGGTTCGAGGGCCGCCGCCGCCCGCGCGCAGCCCAGCGCGAGGGCCGTGATCTGCTCGGGTGTCCGCGGGCCCCAGGGCATGGAGGCCGGGTCGGAGGAGAGCACCAGATCGACGTCCGGGCGCAGGTTCCGAAGCACGGCGGCGGCGGCCAGCAGGCCGATTCCCGAGTCCATCAGTGCGATCTTCACAGGGCAAGACTCTAGTCGATACCCCGTGGCGGGCCCCGGGTGCGGCAGACTGCCCGGGTGACCGTCCTGCTGTGGATCGCCGTCCTGTCCCTGCTGGTCTGGCTCTGGCTGGCCTGCTGCCACGGGCTGTTCTGGCGCACCGACGTGCGGCTGCCGCCCCGCCGGCCACCGGTCCGCTGGCCGCAGGTCGCGGTGGTGGTGCCGGCCCGGGACGAGGCGGAGGTGCTGCCGCTCAGCCTGCCGGGCCTGCTCGCGCAGAAGTACCCGGGGCGGGCCCGGGTGATCCTGGTGGACGACCACAGCTCGGACGGCACCGGCGCGCTGGCGGCCGCGCTCGCCGGGCCCGGGGGCCTGGAACTGACCGTCACCACCCCTCCCCCGCTGCCGCCCGGCTGGACCGGCAAGCTGTGGGCGCTGCGGCACGGGGTGGAGCTGGCCGGCCCGGACGTCGAGTACCTGCTGCTCACCGACGCGGACATCGCGCACGGCCCGGACTCGCTCGCCGAGTTGGTGGCCGCCGCCGAGAGCGACCGGCGGGACCTCGTCTCGCAGATGGCCCGGCTGCGGGTGGAGACCGGCTGGGAGCGCCTGATCGTGCCGGCCTTCGTCTACTTCTTCGCCCAGCTGTACCCGTTCCGCCGCAGCAACCGGCCCGGGGCCCGGACGGCCGCCGCGGCGGGCGGCTGCTCGCTGGTGCGGCGGGAGGCGCTGGAGCGCGCGGGCGGGGTGGCGGCGATCCGGGGCGCGGTGATCGACGACGTGTCGCTGGCCCGTGCGGTGAAGGCGGCCGGCGGCCGGATCTGGCTCGGGCTGGCCGAGCGGGTGGACAGCGTCCGCCCCTATCCCCGGCTCGCCCAGCTGTGGCGGATGGTCTCGCGCAGCGCCTACGCCCAGCTGCGGCACTCCCCGCTCCTGCTGGCCGGGACGGTGCTGGGGCTGACGCTGGTCTACCTGGTGCCACCGGTGGCCACCGTCGCCGGGCTGGCCGCCGGGCACGGCGCGGTGGCGGCGGCGGGCGGCGCGGCCTGGGCCCTGATGACGGGGACCTTCCTCCCGATGCTGCGCTACTACCGGCAGCCGGCGCCGGCCGCGTTGCTGCTGCCGTTCACGGCGTCGCTGTACCTGCTGATGACGGTCGACTCGGCGGTGCAGCACTGGCGGGGCCGCGGGGCGGCCTGGAAAGGCCGCACGTACTGAGCGCGACGTGGTCCACAATGATCAAATGGATCGTCAGACAATCTCCCGCCTCGCCCATGTCCACCACCCCATCGCCGCGCCGATCACCGACGAGTCGGTGGCCCGGCTGCTGGCCCGGGCCACCGAACACACCGACGCCGGCCGGGCCCTGGACCTCGGCTGCGGGGAGGGCGGCTGGCTGGTCCGGGCGTTGACCGCGCGCCCGCACTGGCAGGCGGTCGGGGTGGACCTCGACGCCGCGGCCCTCACCCGGGCCCGGCAGACCGCGGAGGCGCTCGGCGTGGAGCGCCGGCTCGGCCTGCACCACCAGAGCGCGGAGGAGTTCAGCTCGCGGGAGCCGTTCGACCTGGTGCTGAACATCGGGGCGACACACGCCTTCGGCGGGCTGCTGCCGACGCTCGCGGCGGCCCGCGAGCACCTGGCGCCGGGCGGCCTGGTCATGGTCGGCGACGGCTTCTGGGAGCGCGAGCCCACCCAGGCCGCGCTGGACGGCCTGGGCGCGACCCGGGACGAGTTCGCGGACCTGGCGACCACCACGGACCGGGTGATCGCGGAGGGCTGGACCCCGGTGTACGGCTACGTCAGCAGCCTCCAGGAGTGGGACGACTACGAGTTCTCCTGGACGGGCTCGCTCGCCCAGTGGGCGCTGGACAACCCGGACCACCAGGACGCGGCGGCCGCCCGCGAAGCCGTGGACCGGCACCGCGCCGAGTGGCTGCACGGCTACCGGGGCACGCTGGGCTTCGTCACCCTGCTGCTGCGTCGCTAGCCGTCCGGCCGGCGGTCCGCCCGGCACCGGACAGGGCGGCGGGCGGGCGGGCCCGACTGGGTCACCGCCCCAGCAACCGCAGGGCGGCCGGCTTGGTGAACTCGTACCTGGTCATCTGCTCCAGGTCCTTCAGCCAGCCGGTCACCCGCGCCGGGCGGGCCAGCACCCGGGTGTACAGGTCCTCGAAGGCGGTGGTGACGCCGTCCAGCGAGAACCGCCCGTCCACCCACTCCCGGCCCCAGGCGCCCAGCCGCGCCCGGCGGTCCGGGTCGTCGAGCAGCCCGCGGAGCTGGGCCACCAGCGGATCGGGCACGCGCGAGCCGTCGCCGAAGCCGTACATGCAGCGCGAGGCGTGCGGTTCGACCAGCGGGCCCGGCTCGTGGACGGCGGTGTAGCCGGCCGCGCCGTGGACGACGACCGGTTTGGCGAAGGCCAGGCCGCGCAGCGCCGAACCGCCCATGCCGAGCACGATGTCGGCGGCGTCGTAGGCCGGCCGCGGGTCGGCCAACTGCCCCGGCACCAGGACGGCTTGGCGGCCGAGCGCGGCATTGGCCGAGGCGGCGCGGGTGCGCAGCCGCTCCAGGCTGGGGCCGGCGCCGACGACGACCAGCCGCACCCGCGGGTCGTCGAGCTGCCGGACGGCTTCGACGGTGAGCTCGGCGCCGGCGTCCTTCTCCAGCGCGGGGACCAGCCGGGTGACGATCGCGAGCAGCAACTCGTCGTCCCGGATGCCGTGTTCACGACGGAACGCGGCGCCGTCCCCCCGGCCCGGCGCGTCGGTGGCGGTGTTGACCGGCGGCTCGATCAGGCTGACGTCCTGGTGCCCGAAGGCCCGGCCGTCCCCCAGCAGGGCGCCGAGGCCGAGCACCAGCGGCTGGTGCCGGGGCAGGCCGCGCAGCATCCGGATCCCGTAGAACGTGGTGACCAGCGGCAGACGGCCGTAACGCCCGGGCCCGAAGTAGGAGTTGCGCGCCGCCCGGACCTCCCAGGCGTGCAGCAGCTGGCTGCCGTGCTCGGCGGCCAGCCGGCCGAGCCGGCGGCGGACGTCCGCGCGCGGGGTGTCGGGCCCGCCCGCGACCACCACGTCCAGGCCGTGGCCGGCCGCGACGTCGAGCAGCGGGGCCGGGCCCGCGACCCCCTGGGCGAACAGCACCGGATCGTGGCCGCGGTCGCGCAGGGTGCGGGCGATGTCGACCGCGTTGAGCTGGGCGCCGCCCAGGGCGAGGTTGTTGAGGTGGACCAGCACCCGGACCGGGCTCACGGGTCACTCCTCCCAGTGGTGCGGGACGAACACCGGCGCGGCCAGCACCACCGCGCGCGGCGGCGAGTCCAGCATCGGTCCGAACACGTCGAACTGGCCGACCGAGTGCCAGCTCATCAGGGTACCGCCGTCGGTCCGGCCGATGCTGTAGACGCCGGCCCAGAGCGTGTAGCGGCCGCGCGGCAGCGGCAGCCGGGGGATCACGCAGGCGACCTGGTGGTCCTCCCCGGTGAGCCGGACTTCGTGGCTGATCTGGAAGATCGGACTGGAGGTGCCCTCGCTGACGCCCAGGTGCAGGGTGGCGTCCCCCCGGTAGTCGCCGCCGAGGGTCAGTTCGACCGTCATCGGCTCGTCGGTGGTCAGGCTGTCGCGGTCCTCGCCCCGGACGGCGTGCTCGAGCAGTCGCAGCGGTTCGCCGGTGCGACCGCCGGACTCCGACTGCGCCTCGATGGAGTCCCGGTAGCCCGCCATGGCGTCCTTGATGCCCGCGTCCACCCGCACCGAACCCTGCTCCAGCCAGATCCCGCGCCGGCAGATGGACTCGACGGCGGGCAGGTCGTGGGAGACGAAGACGATGGTGGTGCCCTGCTCGGCCACCTCGCGCATCCGGTCCAGGCAGCGCTGCTGGAACACGGCGTCGCCGACCGCCAACACCTCGTCCACCAGCAGCACATGGGGCTCCAGGTAGGCGGCGACGGCGAAACCGAGGCGCATCTGCATGCCGGAGGAGTAGAACTTCACCTGCCGGTCGATCGCACCGCCGAGCCGGGCGAACTCCACGATGTCGTCGAAGCGGCCGGCCACCTCGCGGCGGCGCAGGCCGAGCAACGCTCCGAACAGGTAGATGTTCTCCCTGCCCGTCAGGTCGGGGTGGATGCCGGCCCTGATCTCGATCAGGGCGCCGATCCGGCCGCGCACGTCGATCACGCCGCCGTACGGGTACATCACCCGGGTCAGCATCTTCAGCAGCGTGGACTTGCCGGAGCCGTTGGAGCCGATCAGACCGACCGACTCGCCCGGCTCGATGTGCAGGCTGATGTCGCGCAGCGCCCAGCGCCACTCCTCGCCCTTCTCACCGCGGAGCCGACGGGCCATCGAGTCGACCTTGTCGCGCAGCAGCATCCGCTGCTGGTCGGCCTTGAAGCGCTTCCACACCCGGTCGGTGCGGATGGTCCCCAGGGGGTGCGTCGGGCTAGGCGACATCGGCGATCCCCGTCTCCAGCTTCTTGAACAGCAGGTAGCCGCCGACCAGGAACACCAGCGAGGAGACCGCGGCGATCGAGGTGAGCGTGACGTCCGGCGCGTCGCCGTACAGCAGGGCACCGCGGTAGCCCTCGATGACGGCGCCCAGCGGGTTGAAGCCGACGTAGATCTCCTGGAGGCGCTGCGGGATCTGCGCCAGCGGGTACGCGACGGGGGTGGCGAAGACGCCCATCTGCGTGATGATCGGCAGCAGGTGGCGGACGTCGCGCAGGTAGACCACGGCGACCGAGAGGATCAGCGCGACGCCGTAGGTGAAGGCGAACTGGATGAGCAGCAGCGGCAGCACCCAGAGGAAGGTGACGGCCGGGGCGGTCCAGAAGATCAGGAAGAGCAGGCCGAGCACACCGACGCCGATCACCATGTCCACGCTGGCGACCAGCATGGTGGCCAGCGGGAAGACCTCGCGCGGGCAGTAGACCTTGTTCAGCAGGCTGAGGTTGTTGGCCAGGCTCAGCGCGCCCTGGTTCATCGTGTTGCTGAAGAACTGCCAGACGATCAGGCCGACGTAGGCGAAGAGCGGGTAGGACACCGCGCCGGTGTCGATCTTCACGGCGCGGTGGAACACCAGGGTGAAGATGGCGCAGAGCGCCAGCGGGGTCAGCACCGCCCAGGCGAAGCCGAGCACCGCCTGCTTGTAGCGGGCGCGCAGGTCGCGCTCGGCCAGGGCCCGCACCAGCTCCCGCGCGCCCCACAGCTCCCGGGCCACCTGTGCGGGGCGCAGCCGTCGTTTGAAGACCAGGTCGGGTGGCGGCCCGTCGGCGACGGCGGGCCGCCACGACGCGGCCGATGTCTGGCTGTCGCGCTCGTCGACGAGCTGCGCGCGTTGTCCCCCCACGGACCCCTGCCCTCTCCGGTACCGCCGGTATCGAGAAGTGGGCCCGCCACCACGGCAGTTCTCGATCCCGGCGGCGCGGCCCGGCGTCCACTCTGGCACAGGGTGTGGTCGCCGGGGGTCGGTTCGGTGAAGGTGATCGGTCGGTCGGGAGAGGGGTCAGCCGCGGGGGTGGCGCTGCTGGTCCTGCTCGACCAGCCGGTCGAGGGCGTCTGGCATCGCCGAGACACCGCCGGCCCGGGTCGGCGTGGTGCGCTCCTCGCCCTGGACGATCACCGTGGGCAGCTCGTTGATCTTGTTCTGGACGAACATCGCGGCGGCGTCGTCGACGGCCCGCCGCACGTCGTCGGAGCGGTAGGCGTCCCGGAAGGTCCGCTCGTCGACGCCCTGGCGCACCGCCCAGTCGGTGGTGGCGTCCTCGGTGGTGAGGTCCTTGTCGTCGGTGTGGACGGCGCGGAAGGCACTGGTCTGGAGGCGCTCGACCAGGCCGAGGCGCTCCAGGGTGTAGTAGAGCCGCGCGTGGCCGCGCTGCGTGCGCTCCTCGGGGCTGCCCGGCCAGATCGCGGGCACCCGGCGCAGGTTGACGTCGGAGCGGTGCTTCTCGGCCCAGGCCTGGAGCGGCTGCTCCAGCTGCTGGGAGTGGCCGCAGTCGTACCAGAAGAACTCGACGGCCTCGGTGCGGGCGCTCTCGCGCACCGGCTTCAGCTGGTCGACGCGGACGGACTGGGAGCCCTCGCGGGACGGTTGGTGGGTGGTGGCCGCGCCGGCCTGGACGGGGGACGCGGCGATCCCGGTCGCGACGGCGAGCAGGACGGTGGACCTCAGCAGCGATTTCACACCGGGCAGTGTGGCGGTGACGGATCGTCGACGGCCACTCGCCCCGAGGGGGCCGGGCCGCGATTCGCCCGATCGGCGCAGCCCGGCCCGGGGGCCGGTGCGAACGGCGGCGCGGACGGCGTCCGTACCGGCGGACCGGCCCGGGGCCGGCGCCTGCCGTCCGCGCGGGTCAGCGGCCGCAGAGGTCGGTGAAGAGTCGCTGCCAGGCGTCGGCCACCACGCCGAGTTCGCAGTGCGCCAGCACGTGCTCCCGGGCGGCCGCGCCGAGCGCCGTCCGGTCGCCGGCCAGCACCTTGGCCAGCGCCTCGGCGAGCGCGACCGGGTCCCCGGGGGCGACCAGCGCGCCGGTGGCGCCGTCGCGGACCACCGAGCGGACCCAGCCGACGTCGGTGGCGACGGCGGGCAGCCCGGCCAGCGCCGACTCGATCAGGACGCCGGGGACGCCCTCGCTGTCGCTGGTGAGCAGCAGGGCGTCGGCGGCCCGGTAGAGCGGGGCCGGGTCGGCGAGGGTGCCGAGGAACTGGGCCCGGGCGGCGGCCGGGTGCCGTTCCAGGGCGGCGCGCTGCGGGCCGTCGCCGGCCACCGCGAGGCGGACGTCGGGGAGCCGGTCGAGCGCGTCGAGGGCGAGGTCGAGCCGCTTCTCCGGGGCGATCGCGCCGATCCAGGCGACCAGCAGCCCCTCGGCGGGCAGGCCGAGCGCCTGCCGGGCCGCGCGCCGCTCGCGCTCGCTCCCGGCGGGCGGGTAGCCGTCGGCGGCGCGGGCGTTGGGGATGGTGCGGACCTTGCCGGCGGGCAGTCGGAAGCGCTCCTGCAGCAGGGTGCGGGCCTCGT
The DNA here is from genome assembly GCF_044540385.1 of Kitasatospora sp. NPDC086009. NCBI lineage: Bacteria > Bacillati > Actinomycetota > Actinomycetes > Kitasatosporales > Streptomycetaceae > Kitasatospora > Kitasatospora sp. NPDC086009. The sequence continues at coordinate 46,262 of NZ_JBITSA010000021.1, read as the reverse complement.
CGGCGAGGGCGGTGACGGCGGCCGCCCGGTGCAGCAGGGCGCCGGTGCGCAGCCGGCGCAGCGGGCTCGCGGTCCAGTGCCGGGGGTCGCCGATGGAGACGTAGACGAACGGCGTGCGGGTGCCGGCCAGGGCGAGGGCGCAGGCGGGGAGGGTGGCGGAGCCGTGCGCGACGACCACGTCGGCGGTGCGCGCGGCGGCGCGGAGCGCGAGCAGGGTGGCGGGGTGCAGCCGGGCGCGGCCGAGCACGGTGGTGGCGAGGGTGTCGGGTGCGTCGGGGGCCGCGTCGGGGTGCGGGGCGAGGGCCCGCAGGGCGGAGGCCTGGCCGCGGCGGCGCAGTTCCCGGTGCAGGTCCCGGGCGAGGTTCTGGGCGCCGCGGCGGCGCGGGTCGGTGATCACGTGCAGGATGCGGGGGCGGGTTCCGGCCGTCTTCGCCGGTGTCGCGTCGGGCATGGGAACGACCTTGGCACAGGGGGGCGTCCGGGGCAGCCCCTTCGCACAACCCGGCGGTGGCCCGTGCGCCAGCGCGGTTACCCCTGTCGGGCGCCGGTCGGCTGCCGTCGTAGGCCGCCGACGTCGGGCGCGCGCCCCGGTGCGCGCCCCCGGCCGCCCCCGACCGCCCGGGGCGGCGGGAGGCTCCTGGCCGAATACCTGGCGGGCGGGCGGCGCCACCTGCGATGCTGATCGGCAGTCAGGGTGCCGACCGGCACGGGAGACCGGCCGCGCCCCGGAGGGCGGGGGTTGGCCTGTGCATGTGCTCTATGTGATCGACAGCGTGAGCCGGGTCGGCGGGGCCGAGCAGGGCCTGGTGGCGATGGCCCCCCAACTGGTGCGGTCCGGGGTGAAGCTGGACGTCGCGTACCTCAAGGACTCGCCCGGGGGCTTCCAGCCGGAGCTGACCGGAGCGGGGGCCGATGTGTTCGGCGTCGGCCGGGCCACCCGGGGGCGGACGCTCGCCGCGCTGCGCGGGCTGGTCCGCGAACGCCGCCCGGACCTCGTCCACACCACGCTGTACGAGTCGGACGTCCTCGGCCGGGCCGCCGCGCTGTCGGCGCGTACGCCGGTGGTCTCCAGCCTGGTGAACTCGGCGTACGGGCCGGAGCACCTCAACGCGCGCGGCCTCAGCCCCTGGAAGGTGCGGGCCGCCCAGACGGTGGACGCCGTGACCGCCCAGGGCACCCGCCGGTTCCACGCCCTCACCAGGCACGTCGCGGGCGCGATGGCGCAGCGGCTGCGGGTGCCGCGGGAGCGGATCGACGTGGTGCCGCGCGGGCGGGACCCGGAGCTGCTGGGCACCGTCACCCCGGAGCGGCGGGCCGCCGTCCGGGCCGCGCTGGGCCTGCCGCAGGACGCGCCGGTGGTGCTCGCGGCCGCCCGCCAGCAGTACCAGAAGGGCCTGGACGTGCTGTTGGAGGCCTGGCCGGCGGTCCTGCGGGCGGAGCCGGACGCGGTGCTGCTGCTGGCCGGCAGCGAGGGCACCGAGACGGCCCGGCTCACGGCCCTCGCCGAGGCGGCGGGCGGTGTGCGCTTCCTCGGGCCGCGCGGCGACGTGTTCGACCTGATGGCCGCGTCCGACGCGTTCGCCGTGCCGTCCCGCTGGGAGGGGCTGGGCAGCGCGGCGATGGAGGCGATGGGCGTCGGCGTGCCGCTGGTCTGCGCGGACGTGCCGGCGCTGCGCGAGACGGTGGGCTCGGAGGACTACGCCCGGCTGGTGCCGGCGGAGCAGCCGGCCGCGCTGGCGGCGGCGCTGGTCGACACGGTGCAGGACCGGGCCTCGGCCCGGGTGCGGGCGAAGTCGGCGCGGGCGCGGTTCCTCACCTCGTTCACCCTGCACCAGGTGTCGGCGCAGATGGTCGGGTTCTACGAGCGCTCACTGCGCCTGCGCACGATCTGACGGGATCCCGTCGGTCCCGGGCGCCGTCCCGGTCATCGGGCGGTCCCAGTATCGCCAAAGCGGTTGCGCCGCACGTCGGGGCTCGGCAAGCATCGCAGGATGACCGGCGGCCGGTGCGTGGCCGGCGTGGGCGTGGCCCGGCGTGGGCGGGGGCGCGGCCCCGACCGGGCCGGCCGGGGCCCGGCACCGCTGCGCCGCCGGGCGCGGGTCGGCGGGGAGCGAGCCTTCAGGGGGGCGGGTCGGGCAGCGGTTCGTCAGGGGGCGAGTTGCGACATCGGGCGAGGGATTCCACCGGGCCGAGAGCGTGGCGCAGGACAGACAGAGGCAGCAGCACCCGGACCGCCGCGCTCCCGAGGGGAGCTCACCAGCACCACCGCACCACGAACGCGAGGGGATCCCACCGGTGGAACCGGCAAACCACTTCACCGTCCTGCGGCGGTACTGGCGGCTGCTCGTCGGCTGCACGCTCGCCGCACTCGTCGTCGGCTGGCTGCTGACCCCCACCGGTGACACGGTGGACAACGCCAAATGGAAGTGCAAGGTCGCCATCACGCCGGTCGCGGGGGCCGGCGACACCGTGCGGGCCGACCAGGTGCTCTCGTACGCGCAGGGTTCGGACGTCGCGACGGCGGCGGCCCACCAGCTCGGCATCGGCGACGCCGCCGCCGTGATCGCCCGCCGGACCGTGACGGCCGACAGCGCCCAGATGCTCTCGATCGCCACCACCGGGCCGACCCAGCAGTCCTGTTCCGACCTCGCGGCCGCCTACTCGGCCGCGATCATCAAGGGCTTCAGCGACGAGTCCGCCAAGAGCGCCGCCGAGACGGTCCGGAAGCTGCAGGCGCAGGCGGACGCCCAGCAGAAGCAGCTCGACGACATCCAGCAGCAGTTCAACCGCTCCTCGGCCGGCGACCAGCCGAAGCTCCAGCCCAAGCTGACCGCCGCGTCCACCTCGCTGACCGCCACGCTGACCGCCATCAGCAAGCTGCAGAACGGCGCCCAGACCGACGCCATCCAGCAGTGGGGCAGCATCGACGCCCGGCAGAACGCCGGCAACCTGCTCTCCTCCCCCAGCCGGAACGTCCGGCTGGGCCTGGCGGTCGCGCTCGGCCTCGGCCTCGGCGTGGTCGCCGCGCTGATGCTCAGCCGGATGGACACCCGGCTGCGCACCCGCAACGCCGTCGAGGAGGGCTTCAACCTGCCGGTGATCGGCGAGGTGCCGCAACTCTCCCGCCGGCTGAGGCGGTTGCGCGAACCGCTGGTCCGGGCCCGCCCCTCGGACCCGGCCGCCGAGGCGTACCGCTCGCTGCGCTCCACCCTGCTGCTCACCGGGCCGGACGCGCTCGGCCGTTCGGCCGCCGGGCCCGCCGAGTGGGAGCGCGCCGAGCCCGCCCCGCGCCGGCCCGCCGACCCGGCACCCGTGGTGCTGGTGGCCTCCGGCGGCAGCGGGGACGGACGGACCACCACCGTCGCCAACCTGGCCGCCGCGCTCGCCGAGACCGGTCGCGAAGTGCTCGTCCTGGACTGCGACTTCCGCCACCCGCAGCTGCACGCCCACCTCGGCGTGGGCGGCGGTCCGGGGATGGCCGAGCTGCTCAGCGGCGAGCGGCTCGGCGAGCTGGACGACCTGATCCGGCCGACCAACGTGGCGGGCGTCTCGCTGATCACCGGCGGCAACACCACCGCCTACCCGGCCGCACTGGTGCTGCGCGCCGCCGAAGTCCTGCGCCGGGCCCGCCGCCACGCCGACGTGATCCTGGTGGACACCTCGCCGCTGCTGCACGCCAACGACGCTTACGACCTGGTCCAGCACGCCGACGCGGTGCTGGTCACCGTGCGCAGCGGCAATGTGACCCCCGAACAGGCGGACCGGGTAGCCGAGTTGCTCTCCCGGACCGGGGTGCCGGTGGCCGGGGTGGCGCTGCTCGCCAGCTTCGGCCCGGGCGGACGGCGCCGGCGCACCGGGACGGTCAACGGACCGGCGGCACCGGGCGGCCGGGCCGCCCCGTCCACCCTGCCGCGCCCGGCCGCGCCGGCAGTGGACCGGGCCCCCGACCGGGCCCTGGAGCGGGGCCGGGACCGGGGCCGGGACCGGGGGCCCGAGTGGGGCGCGGACCGGGGTGCGGACCGGAGTGCGGACCGGGGCGCCGAGCGGGGTGCCGAGTGGGGCGCCGAGCGGGCGGCGCCGAGCTGGGCCCGGCGTGACGCCGCCGGACCGGGCCGGACCCGCCCCGACGCCGGTCCGGGCGTCAACGGCCACGGCCCCAAGGCCGGTGCGGTCGGCGGCGACCCGGGCGAGCCGGCCCTGCTGCGCGAGGCGGAGGAGCGGTGACCGGACGCACCCGGGTGCTCTGGCTGGCCAAGGGCCTCGGCCGCGGGGGCGCCGAGCAGCTGCTGCTCAACTGCGCCCGCCAGGTGGACGCTTCGCGCTACGAGGTCGAGGTCGCCTACGTACTGCCCTGGAAGGACGCGCTCGCCCCCGCGCTCACCGAGGCCGGGGTGCGGGTGCACTGCCTGGGCGGCGTGCCGGGCGCGCCCGGCCGGGCCGACCCGCGCTGGCCGCTGCGGCTGCGCCGCCTGCTCGCCGACCGCCGCTACGGCCTGGTGCACACCCACATGCCCGTCCCGGCCACCGCCGCCCGGCTGCTGTCGTACGGGCTCGGCGGCGGGGGCGCGCCGCGCCTGGTCCACACCGAGCACAACGTCTGGGACCGCTACCGCCCGGCCACCCGCTGGGCCAACGCGCTGACCTACCGGCGCAACGACGCGGTGATCGCCGTCTCGCACGCCGTCGAGCGGACCATCCCGGCCGCGCGCCGCCGGCCCGGTGCCTGGGTGCACGTGGTGCACCACGGCCCGGACCTGGCCGGCGCCCCGCAGGGACCGGCCGCCCGGGCCGCCGCGCGGGCCGGACTCGGCCTGCCGCAGGACGCGTTCGTGGTCGGCACGGTCGGCAACCTGACACCGAAGAAGGACCAGTCCACGCTGCTCGCCGCCCATGCCGAGCTGTGCCGCGGCCGACCGCCGGCCCGGCTGGTGGTGATCGGCGCCGGGCCGCTGGACGAGCGGCTGCGGGCCCGGGCCGCCGAGCTGGGGGTGGCCGACAGCGTGCTGTTCACCGGCTCCCGCCCGGACGTCCCCGCACTGCTGCCGGGACTGGACGTCTTCACCCTGAGCTCCCGTCAGGAAGGCCTGCCGGTGGCCCTGATGGAGGCGATGACGAGCGGCCTGCCGGCCGTGGTCACCCGGGTCGGCGGCATGCCGGAGGTGCTCGACGACGGCGAGCAGGGCCTCCTGGTGGAGCCCGGTGACCCGGTCGCCCTCGCCGCCGCGCTCGGCCGGCTGGCCGACGACCCGGAGCTGCGGGAACGCCTCGGGGCGGCGGCGCGGGAGCGCTCCGCCCGCTTCGACGTCGCGGGCGCCCAGCGGGCCGTGGAGGCGGTGTACGAGAAGGTGCTGCGGCGCTGAGCCCCCTGGTCCCCCGAAGGCTGCTACCACCGAACGGAGAGCGAGTCCGGACGTGAGTGCCCTGCCCGCCCCTGCCGAGCTGACGTTCCGCCCGCTCGCGGAGGACGACCTCCCCGCGGTGCTCGACCTGCTGACCGCCTCCCTGGCCGGCGGCCCCACCGGCACCCGCACCGCCGACTTCTTCGACTGGAAGCACCGGCTGGGGCCCTTCGGCGCCAGCCCCGGCCTGGTCGCCGAGACCCCGCAGGGGCGGCTCGCGGGGGTGCGGCTGTTCCTGCGCTGGCAGTGGCACGAGGGCTCCACCGGCCGTACTGTCACCGCCGTCCGGCCGGTGGACACCGCGACCCACCCGGACTTCCGGGGCCGCGGGATCTTCCGCCGGCTCACCCTGGACCTGCTCGGACAGGTCGCCGGTGAGGCCGAGTTGGTCTTCAACACGCCCAACGGGAACAGCCTGCCCGGGTACCGGAAGATGGGCTGGCAGGAACTCGGCCGGGTACCGGTGGCCCTGCGCCCGGTCCGCCCGGCCGCGTTCGCCCGCGGAGTGCGGGCGGCGCTGGCCCGCACCCCGGCCGGTGCGGCCGCGCCACCGGCCTGCGGGCTGCCCACCGCCCGGTCGTGGTTCGCCGGCCGCGTGACGCTCCCCGACCCGCCCCGGACCGCCGACCGGGCCGCTCCCGACGGCCCGACCACCGCCGACCGCCAGAACCGGACCGCCGGCCGGGCCGCTCCCGACGCGGCCACCGGCTCCTCCCGAGGCTCCGGAGGCGACCCGATGGCCGGCGCCGACGGCCCGCTGGCCGAGCTGCTGCGCGAGCGGGCCGCCGCCGACCGCGCCGATCCCCGCCTCGCCGTGCTCCGCACCCCGGAGTTCCTGCGCTGGCGCTACGGCGAGGCCCCCGGCCTGGACTACCGCGTCCTCACCTGCCACCGGGGCGGCGAGCTGACCGGCCTGGCCGTCGGCCGGCCCCGACGCCGCGGCCCGCTCGCCGAGTTCACCCTCGCCGACGTCCTGGTCCGCCCCGGCGACCGGGACAGCGCCGCCCGGCTGCTGCGCGCCGCCGCCCGCGAGTCCGGCTGCGACCACGTCGCCACGCACCTCTCCCCCGGCACCGAGGCCGCCGCCGCGGCGCTGCGCTCCGGCTTCCTGCGGGCCCCCCGCACCGGGATGACGCTCGCCGCGCGCACCCCGACCGGCCGGACCGCACTGACCCTGCCCGACTGGCGGTTCACCCTCGGTGACCTGGAGGTCTTCTGATGCCCCGGCCGGCTCCGGCCCGGGCCGTGCCGCGCCGCACACCCCGGCCGTCCGCCGTCGCCGCCGTCCGGGCCCGGGTGCCCTGGCCGTCCGCCGTCGCCGCCACCCTGGTGACGGCCTACGTCACGCTCTTCGTCGTCGCCATGGTGCACACCTCGTACGACACCTGGGGCGCGCTGCTGGTCCTGCCGGTGCTGATGGCCGTCGGCACCCCGGTCCTGGCCCGGATCGCCGCCGCCAACCCCGAGCGGGACGTGTTCCGGCTGCTGATGCTGGCCATGACCGCCAAGCTGCTCTGCGCCTTCCCCCGCTACCTGATGGCCTTCGTGCTGTACGGCGGCGCGGCCGACGCCAAGATGTACCACCAGAAGGGCGCCGAGCTCGCCACCTACCTGGGGCAGGCCGACCTGCTGGCCGGCGTGCACTACGACCTCGGGATGAAGGTCGCCGGCACCGGGTTCGTCATCATCGTCACCGGGGTGGTCTACGCGATCACCGGGCCGTCGCTGATCGGTGGCTTCCTGGTCTTCTCCTGGCTGGGCTTCTGGGGACTGCTGCTGTTCTGGCGGGCCCTGCAGATCGCCTTCCCCGAGGCGGACACCCGCAAGTACGCCAAGCTGGTCTTCTTCCTGCCCTCGCTGCTGTTCTGGCCGTCCAGCATCGGCAAGGACGCCTGGATGATGTTCTGCCTGGGCCTGACCACCTACGGGACCGCCCGGCTGCTGGACCACCGGTTCGGCGCCTTCGCCTGCATCGCGCTCGGCTCGGTCGGCACCGCGATGGTCCGCCCGCACGTCACCGCGCTCGCCGGGGCCGGCCTGCTGGTCGCCTACGTGCTGCGCGAGCGGCCGCGGCAGGCCAGCGCGCTCGGACCGCTGCGGACCATCCTGACCGCCGTGGTGCTCGGCGCGATGGCGGTGCTGATGCTGCAACAGGTCTCGACCTTCTTCGGTACCGACGGCACCGGCGGCGACGCCGTCAACCAGGTGCTCTCGGAGACCTCGCGGCGCACCAGCCAGGGCAACTCGATGATCAGCGCGACCGCCCCGGAGGACGCCGCGCCACGATTCAGCCTGAATCCGGCCGGGCTGCCGGTCGCCGTGGTCAGCGTGCTCTTCCGGCCCTTCCCCTTCGAGGCCTCGAACATCCAGAACCTGATCCAGTCGGTGGAGTGCTTCGCCCTGCTGGTGATGTTCATCCGGAGCTGGCCGCAGCTCAGCAGAGTGCCGCGGCTCTTCGTGCGGCGGTCCTACGTCGCCTTCACCACCGTCTACACGCTGCTGTTCTGCTGGGCCTTCTCGACCATCAACAACATGGGCATCCTGTCCCGCGAACGCGTCCAGGTACTGCCCCTGGTGCTGGTCCTGCTGGTCGTCCCGGCCGCCTCCACCGCCGCCCGGGGGGCCGCCGAGCGCCGGCCGCCGCCGGTCTGGCGGGTGGCGCCGGGGCAGTGGGGCGGCCGGCGGCGGCCGCCCGGGCCCCACCCCGTCCGGCTCGGCGGACGGGAGCCCGGGGAGGCGGCGCCGTCCCGAGGGGGATCCACCGCGCCCTGACCCCTCCCCCCGCCCCGGCTCCGGCCCGTCCCGGCGCCCGGCTCCAGGGCTCCGCCGACCTCGCGGACACCACCGCCCCGTTCGCACTCCCCGCCACTGGCGAGCACCGGACTACCCACGGAGGTATCTGATGACCACCGACACCCTTGCCCTGCCCGCCGCCCTCGGCGGCACGCCCGCCTTCCCGGAGGGGCTCCCGCTCACCCGCGTCCAGGTCCCGGACCGCGCCACCCTGCTGGAGCGGCTCGGCGCCGTCCTGGACAGCGGGCAACTGACCAACGGCCGCACCGTCGCCGAGCTGGAGGAGGCCGCCGCCGAACTGCTGCACGTGCCGCACGTGGTGGCCGTCTCCAACTGCACCGCCGGCCTGATGCTGGTGCTCCAGGCGGCCGGTGTGGCCGACGGCCGGCCGGTGGTGATGCCCGGCTTCACCTTCTCCGCCACCGCCCACGCCGCGCACTGGGCCGGCGGCACCCCGGTGTTCGCCGAGGCCCGTGAGCGGGACATCACCCTGGACCCCGAGGACGCCGCCGCCCGGCTCGCCGCCGCCGACCGCCCGGCCGCGCTGATGGCCACCCACGTGTACGGCACGCCCTGCCAGGTGGAGCGCCTCCAGGAGGTCGCCGACGCGGCCGGCGTGCCGCTGGTGTACGACTCCGCGCACGGCTTCGGCAGCAGCCGCCGCGGTGTGCCGATCGGCAACTTCGGCTACGCCGAGGTGTTCTCGATGAGCCCCACCAAGGTCGCGGTGGCCGGTGAGGGCGGCCTGGTCGCCACCCGGGACGCAGCGCTCGCCGGACGGCTGCGCACCGCCCGCGACTACGGCAACCCGGGCGACTACGACACGCTGTTCCCCGGCCTGAATGCCCGAATGAGCGAGCTGCACGCCGCCGTCGGTCTCAACTGGCTGGCCGGGCTGCCCGAACGGGTGGTCCACCGGGGCACACTCGTCGCCGAGTTCGCCGCCGTGACCGCCGGACTGCCGGGGCTGCGGCTGGCCCTGCCGGAGGACGGCGACGTGTCCACCTTCAAGGACCTCACGCTCATCCTGGACGCCGCGGCGTTCGGGCTCAGCGCGCGCCAACTCGCCGACGCGCTCAGGGCGGAGGGCATCGACTCACGCCGCTACTTCCACCCGCCGGTGCAGCGCCAGCGGGCCTACGCCCACCTCGGCCAGGCCGAGTCGCTCCCGCTGACCGACCGGCTGGCGGACTCGGTGCTGACGGTGCCGCTCTGGACCCAGATGGACGCGCCCACGGTACGCCGGATCGCCGGAGCGGTAGTCCGGATCCAGCCGTACGCGGAGCGTCTGCGCGCCGCCTGACCGGGCCGCGTCCCGTTAGGCGGATCGGGTGAACGCGGTTGGACCGCGACCCCGCCCGGTCGGCAGGATGTCCGGCCGGGGCCCGCGGTCCCATCTCACCCTCCCCCGTACGGATTTGGAGTCACCCGGTGCTCAAGGGATTCCGCAGCTTCCTGCTGCGCGGAAACGTCGTGGACCTCGCGGTCGGCATCGTCATCGGTGCCGCGTTCACCGCTGTCGTCACCGGGTTCGTCACGGCGTTCCTCACCCCGCTCATCGGGGTCGCGAGCGGCGCCGTCGGCGACTTCACGCAGAAGACCTTCGCGGTGGCCGGGACGAACTTCCCGTACGGCGTCTTCGTGAACGCGCTGATCAGCTTCGTGCTGGTGGCCGCGGTGATCTACTTCATCGTGGTGGTCCCGGTCGGCCGGCTGCAGGCGCGGCTGGACGGCGCCAAGCCCGCCCCGGTGGCCAAGGCGGACTGCCCGGAGTGCCTGAGCCCGATCCCGGCGGCGGCGGTGCGCTGCTCGTTCTGCACCTCCGAGGTGGCCGGGCGGCCGGGCTTCCCGGCGCAGTCCGCGGCGGAGCCGCTCCAGGTGCGCTGACCTCGGGTTCTGCCACGCCCGGCGGCTCTCACCGTGACTTTATCCCCGAAACATTCACGAGCCCTCGCCGCGCAGTCGGCGGGGGCTTGAATGCGCCGGCGCACGCCCTGACCGCAAAAGTTTCTTCGCCCGGCCCGGAACCGTCCACCGGCCCGTCACCGCACGGGGCTTCACCAGCCCAGTCCGGGCTCTGTTCGACCGCGCACCCCGGTCCGAAGCTGGCCGGAAGTCGTCGCCGGAATGTCCGTTCTTCGCACTTTCGAAACTTTTGTGCGAGCGAAGACTGTGTAAACACTCGAACTGCTCGCCCTCCCACTCTCCTCAGCAGGCGCATTGTGGGCTTACCGTATGCCCCATGACCTCGCCCCGCTCCTACGACGGAGTCGGCTACCCCCCTCCGTCCTTCTCCTCCGGCACGCCCATCTACGACAGCCTCGTCGCAGAGCGCGGTGTCCCGCAGATCGCGCCCATCAACGTGCCGGCCGCCCTGCCGCCGGCACTGTCGTCCGGTTACGGATCAAGCCTCGGCCAGTCCTACGAGAACCGGTACGCGACCGGGTACGACACCCCCGGCAGCAACCTCCCCGCGCTGCCGCCCGCGCGCCTCGCCCTGGGCCCCGGCCCGAGCAGCGCTCCCTCCGCCGGCCCCGCCACGGCGTACATCCCGGCGCAGCCCGCACCGGCGTACGCCTCCGCGCCCCAGCCGCCCGCCCCCGGCTACGGCGCCCCCCAGCCGTACCTGTCCGCACAGCGGCCGCAGGCCCCCGCCCCCGGCTTCTCGCAGGCCACCGGCGGCGGCGCCTTCCAGCCCTCCGGCGGCCAGAGCTTCGGCGGCCAGAACACCTTCGTCGGGGCCGGCCAGGGCGGCCAGCAGACCTTCGGCGCGCAGCCGATGGGCGCGCCCGGCTCCTTCGGCGGCCAGCCGCAGGGCGGCGGTCAGCCGCACGGTGGCCCGCAGAGCTTCGGCGGGCAGCAGAGCTTCGGCGGCCAGCAGTCCTTCGGCGCCCCGGGCCAGAACAGTGGCGGCTTCCAGGGCCAGGGCGGCGAGCAGGGGTTCGGCGGCGCGCAGCTGCGCCCGGCCGTCACCCCGGTCGCCCCGGTCCGCCCGATGCAGCCGCAGCGTCCGGGCCCGTACGGCGAGCCCGCCCAGTTCCAGCAGGGCTACCAGCCCCAGGGGCAGGGCTACTGACCGACACCCCCGGCCGGCCCCACCCGGCCCCCGCCCGCAGCACCTGAGCACGATCCCGACGTCATCCCGCGCCGGGCGTACGGAGAAACGGGTCATCCACGGACCGCCCGGACCGCCACCCCACGGCGTCCGGGCGGTCCGTGCGCGTTCCGGCCCCGGGCGGCCGCGGAGGGCGGGACGCCGGGCTCCCGGGGGGAACTGGCAGGATGGGGGGATGCTGCTCACCGGACTCCACATCCACCCCGTCAAGTCGATGTACCGCCTGAGCCCCGAGCATGCCCGGGTCGAGCCGTGGGGGCTGGCCGGCGACCGGCGCTGGATGCTGGTGGACGCCACCGGGCGCTTCGTCAGCCAGCGCGACGACACCGCCGTCGGTCTGATCCGCGCCGAACCGGCCGCCGACGGCACGCTGGTGCTGACCGCCCCCGGCGGCTCCCGGATCGAGGTTCCGGCGCCCGGCGCCGCCGCCGGCGACCCGGTCGCCGAGGTCGAGGTCTGGGGCGCCCGGTTCCATGCCGCCGAGGCCGCCAAGGAAGCCCAGCTCTGGATCGCCGAGCAGCTGAACGGCGACTACCGGCTGGTGCACCTGGACGACCCCCGGGCCCGCCCGGTCGACCCGAAGTTCGGCGGGCCCGGCAACACCGTCTCGATGGCCGACGGCTTCCCGCTGCTGCTCACCACCACCGCTTCGCTGGACCGGCTCAACGCGCTGATCGCACAGGAGCACCCGGAGGGCCACGAGGTGCTCCCGATGGCCCGGTTCCGCCCCAACGTGGTCGTCTCCGGCAGCGAGCCGTGGGCCGAGGACGGCTGGCGCCGGATCCGGATCGGCGAGTTGACCTTCAAGGTGGTCAAGCCGTGCGGGCGCTGCGTGGTCACCACCACCGACCAGGAGAGCGGCGAGCGGCGCGGTCCCGAGCCGCTGCGCACCCTGGCCCGGCACCACCGGCTGCTGAAGAAGGCCTCGTTCGGGCAGAACCTGATCCCCGAGCGCCCGGCCGGCGTCGGGGGCGACGTGCTTGGCACGCTCCGGCTCGGCGACGAGGTCGAGCTGCTGGAGGGCGGCGCGCACTGGCCGGCGGACGAACGGGTGTGAGCCGGGGGCGCCCGCGAGCGGCGGGCGCCCCTCCCGCCCGCGCCGCCGGCGGACCCGCGGTCCGCGCGGCCGTCGCCCGGTGGGCCGGCCCCTCCGAGGGCCCGGGCGCCCCGGCCTTGGCCACGAACGGCCCTCCGTACACCGCCCTGTCGCCGCCCCGGGCGCCGCTCCGCGCCCCGGATGCGCCGTCGCCGGACACGGCCGCGCCGGCGCCGCGTTCGGAACCCCGACTGTGTGCGCTCGTTGAAACATGTGTGGAACCCGGAACGGTCCCCGCCCGGGGCCGACCGCCGGCGGCCGGAGCACCGTCGCGGGCGCGCTACGGTGGGCGGGCCACCCGCGCACCCCGCGCGTGCGGCCCGATGGGATCGCCGGCTCGATGAAGGTGGGGACGACAGACCGTCATGGCTGAGCACAGGGTCCGAGTCACCCAGGACAGCGCCTCCCGCTGGCGTCGCCGCGCCGGCGAGTACGACACCCTCACGGAGGCCCTCGCGGCCGCCGAGCCGGGCGACACCGTGACCGTCCGACCCGGCACCTACCGGGAGAACCTCGTCCTGGACAAGCCGGTCACGATCGTCCCGGCGCAGGGCCCCGGCACGGTCCGGATCGACCCCCCGAGCGGTGTCCCGCTGACCGTCACGGCTGCCGCGACCGTCCGCGACCTGGTGATCGAGGGCAGCGACAGCTCCCTCCCGGCCGTGCTGATCACCGGCCCGGAGGCGACGCCCGCGCTCGGCGGCTGCCGGGTGGAGACCCGCTCGGCCACCGGCGTCGAGGTCACCGGCGGAGCCCGGCCCACCCTGCGCGGCTGCGTGGTCGCCAACCCCGCCGGGCTGGGCCTGCGGCTGCGCGGCGAGGGCACCGCGGCGGCCTTCGAGGACTGCGAGGTCGCCGCCGCCGGACAGGCCGGACTGGCCGTGCTCGGCGGAGCCACGGCCGCGCTGGAACGCTGCCGGGTCCACCACGCGACCGGCGCCGGGGTGCTCCTGACCGACCCGGGCAGCGCCGCCGAGCTGACCGGCTGCGAGATCTACGAGATCCGCGGCAGCGGCGTCCAGGCCGAGGCCCACGCCGGCGGCCGGCTGGTCGACTGCGACATCCACCGGGTCACCGGCAACGGGATCACCCTGGACAGCGAGGCCGAACTCGTCCTGACCGGCTGCCGGGTGCACGACCTGCCGGAGAACGGCGCCGACCTGCGCGGCCGGGCCCGGCTCACGCTGGCCGGCACCACCGTGCGGGACTTCGGGCGCGGTGCGCTCTCGGTCTGGGACCAGGGCACCGAAGCCATCGCCGAATCCTGCGAGATCCACAGCTCGACCGGCGAGTACCCGGCCCTCTGGGTCAGCGACGGCGCCCGGCTGACCCTCACCGACTGCTCGCTGCACGACCTGCCGGACGCGCTCTTCGTGCTGGACCGCGACTCCGCCGCCACCGCCGAGGGCTGCTCGTTCAGCCGGATCCGCAGCTCGGCCGTCTCGGTCAGCGGCGGCGCCGGGGTGACGCTGAGCGGCTGCCGGGTCCAGGAGGCCGGCACCGGGCTCTGGTTCCGCGACCACGGCAGCGGCGGGCTGCTCACCGACTGCGAGATCTCCGACGTCGCGACCGGCGTGATCGTCACCAAGGGCGCCGACCCGGTCCTGCGCGACTGCACCGTCCGGGCCAGCTCGGACGCCGGCGTCTACGTCTCCGCCCAGGGCCGGGGCACCTTCGAGGACTGCCGGGTCTCGCACGGCAAGGGCTTCGGCTTCCACATCATCGACGGCTGCCGCACCGTGCTGACCCGCTGCCGGGCCGAGCAGAACGAACGGGCCGGCTTCGAGTTCTCCGAACCCGGCCCGGTGGTGGAGGCCTGCACGTCGGACGACGTCGCCCCGGCCGCTCCGGCCGCCGAGCTGCCGGCCCCCCGCGCCGCACGGACCGCACGGGCCGCCCAACTGACGGCCACCGCACCGGCGTTGCCGGCGCCTTCGGCGATCGGGCCGATCCCGGACTGCCGCCCGGCCGACGAGGCGCTGGCCGAACTCGACGCGCTGGTCGGCCTGGCCACCGTCAAGCAGGAGGTCCGGACCCTGATCGACCTGATCGCGGTCGGGCGCCGGCGCCGCCAGGCCGGGTTGAAGGCCCCCTCGCTCCGCCGCCACCTCGTCTTCACGGGGGCCCCCGGCACCGGCAAGACCACCGTGGCCCGGCTCTACGGCGAGATCCTGGCCTCGCTCGGGGTGCTCCAGCGCGGGCACCTGGTCGAGGTGGCCCGGGTGGACCTGGTCGGCGAGCACATCGGCTCCACCGCGATCCGCACCGCGGCCGCCTTCGACCGGGCGCGCGGCGGCGTGCTCTTCATCGACGAGGCGTACGCGCTGGCACCCGAGGACGGGGCCCGGGACTTCGGCCGGGAGGCGATCGACACCCTGGTCAAACTGATGGAGGACCACCGGGACGAAGTGGTCGTCATCGTGGCCGGTTACACCGCCGAGATGGAACGCTTCCTCTCCGCCAACCCCGGTGTCTCGTCCAGGTTCTCCCGCACCATCACCTTCCCCGACTACTCCGCGGACGAGTTGCTGGAGATCGCCCGCGCGCAGTGCGCCGAGCACGAGTACGCGCTGGCCGAGGCGACCGAGGGCGCGCTGCTCCTGCACTTCGGGACGCTGGAGCGCGGCCCCAACTTCGGCAACGGGCGCACCGCGCGGCAGGTCTTCGAGACGATGGTGGAGCGGCACGCCATGCGGGTCGCCCACCTCGCGGATCCGTCGACCGAGGAGCTGCAACTGCTCGTCCCCGCCGACCTGCCGACGGCCCGCCTGCCCTGACCGTCGTCCGCCCGGGCAGGTGGACCTCCGCGCGGCCCCCGCGCTCAGCCGCGTTCCGCGGCCGCCTCGTCGCCCAGCATCCGGTCCACCAGCAGCGCGAGGCGGGGCTCCGCGTGGTCCGGCCGGAGCCGGCCGCTCCGGGCGAGGGTGGCCAGGCCGTGCAGGGCCGCCCAGACCACCTCGGTGAAGGGCTCCGGGTCCTCGGCCCCGGCCACCTCGGCGACCGGTCCGGCGAGGGCGGCGAACGCCTCCTTCAGCGGGGCGGGCGAGTCCGGACGGCCGAACGGCAGGTCCGTCGCGAGCACGAACATCGCGTCGTAGAGCGCCGGGTTGGCCGCCGCGAACGCCAGGTAGCGGCCCGCGACGGCGCGGAAGGCCCCGGCCGGCCCGGCCGCCCCGCGGGTGACCGCCCGCAGCTCGGCGGCGAGTTCCGCGAAGCCCTCCAGCGCGACGGCGGCCACGATCGCGTCCTTGCCGGCGAAGTGGCTGTAGAGCACGGGCTGGCTGTACTCGATCCGCTCGGCCAGCCGGCGGGTCGTCACCGCCTCCCAGCCCTCGGACTCCGCCAGCTCACGGGCGGTTCGAATGATCAGCTGGTGACGCTCGGCGCGTTCGCGCCCGCGGCGCTCCTGGATTGACATGACATCGACTCTAGCAGCGCTAGGCAATAGAGCCACGAAAAGAGCAGCGCCACCCCCGCCCGCGGCAATGCCAGGGGCAGGGGTGACGCCCGCCGCGGGTCAGCCGGTCCAGGCCCCGCCGGCCAGGAAGGACTCCAGCCGGGCCCGATGGGGCGCGATGTCGATCCGCTCCCCGGCCAGCCAGTCGTCCGAGTAGTACTTGTCGAGATAGCGGTCGCCCGGGTCGCAGATCAGGGTGACCACACTGCCCCGCACCCCGGCCGCCCGCATCTCGGCGACGATCTTCAGCGCGCTCCACAGCCCCGTCCCGGTGGAGGCGCCGGCCTTCTTGCCGAGCACCTGCTCCAGCACCCGCACGGCCGCGATCGAGGCGGCGTCCGGGACCTTCATCATCCGGTCGATCGCGCCGGGCACGAAGCTCGGCTCCATCCGCGGCCGGCCGATCCCCTCGATCCGCGAGCCGCTCTCGCAGACCGCGTCCGGATCGTGGCCGACCCAGCCCTCGAAGAAACAGGAGTTCTCCGGATCGGCGACGCAGATCCGGGTGTCGTACTGCATGTAGTGCACGTACCGGGCGATGGTCGCCGAGGTCCCGCCCGTCCCGGCGGTCGCGACGATCCAGGCCGGCTCCGGGTGCGGCTCCAGGCGCAGCTGGGCGAACATCGACTCGGCGATGTTGTTGTTGCCCCGCCAGTCGGTGGCCCGCTCCGCGTAGGTGAACTGGTCCATGTAGTGGCCGCCGGTCTCCTCGGCGAGCCGGGCGGAGGCCGCGTACACCTCGTCGGAGCGCTCGACCAGGTGGCACTCGCCGCCGTGGAACTCGATCAGGTCGATCTTGGACTGGCTGGTGGACTTGGCCATCACCGCGATGAACGGCACGCCGATGAGCTGGGCGAAGTAGGCCTCGGAGACGGCCGTGGAGCCGCTGGACGCCTCGATCACCGGCTTGCCGGGCCGGATCCAGCCGTTGCAGAGCCCGTACAGGAACAGCGAGCGGGCCAGCCGGTGCTTCAACGAGCCGGTGGGGTGGGTGGATTCGTCCTTGAGGTAGAGGTCGATGCCCCAGTCGAGGGGGAGCGGGAACCGGAGCAGGTGGGTGTCGGCCGAGCGGTTGGCGTCGGCATGGACCTTGCGCACCGCCTCCTTGAGCCAGCCGCGGTAGGCCGCGTCGGAGCGGTCCACGTCCTCGGTCCGTTCGGCACTCAGCTGCGCACCCATCGTCACTCTCCTCGCTCGAACCCCCCGGTTGCTCACTACGAGTGTACGAGAGTCACGATAAGTGACGGTTTTCGTAGCCCCAGCTTCCGCTTATCCACGGCCACCGGGCCTCGTCGCGCTCCGCCGCCACCCGCCCTGCTACGCCCCCGCCTGCACCGACTGCGGGTCGGCGAGGTAGGGCCGCCACGCCAGCTCGGCCGCGCCCGCCAGTGCGCCGTGCGCCAGCTCGGCGCCCACGATCGGCACCCGGCCGCTGCGCCCCCAGAGGCTGCGCTCGGCGACCACCGCCCGCAGCCGCTCCGGCGCGGCCTCCAGCAGATCGAGGTGCAGACCGCTGAGCACCACCCGGTCCGGGTTGAGGATGTTGGCGACGCCGGCCAGTCCGAGGCCGAGCCGGTCGATGACGTGCTCGACGGCCGCCCGGGCCCGCTCGTCCGTCGCGGCGGCCCGGCAGAGCTCGCCGGCCTGGTCGAGCAGCGGGCGGTCCGGGTCGGGGGTGAGCCCGGCGGCGGCGAACAGCGCGTCCGGGTCGGTCTCGGCGTTGAGGCAGCCGCGGTTGCCGCACTGGCAGGGGCGGCCCTGCGGGTCGACGGTGAGGTGGCCGACCTCCAGCGCCAGCCCGGCGCTCCCGGTGTGCAGGCGGCCGTCGATCACCAGCGCGCCACCGACGCCCCGGTGGCCGGAGGTGACCAGCAGCAGATGGCGGGCGCCCCGGCCGGCGCCGTGCCGGTACTCGGCGAGGGCGCCGAGGTTGGCGTCGTTGGCGATCGCGGTGGGCAGCGGGTCCAGCGCGAGCGGGCCGTTGTCGGCGCGGCCGACCTCGACGTCGTACAGGTCGGCGACGGGCGTGCCGCTGGGCCAGGCGAAGTGCAGGGCGGCGAGCGCGGTGCCGTCCGGCTCGGTGACCGGGTTGGGCAGCGCGAGCGCGGCACCGAGGCAGCGGCGGCTGCTGTGGCGGGCCAGTTCGGCGCCGGCCTCGGCCACGGCGCGCAGCATCCGGACCGGGTCGGTGGCGGCGGGCAGCGGCCGGTGCACGGGCGGATCGAGCAGTCCGCCGAGTCCGGCGAGGGTGACGCTCAGCCCGTCGGCGTGGATCTGGCCGGCGATCACCACCGGACCGGCCGGGTCGATGGCCAGCCGGTGCGACGGGCGGCCGCGACCGCCGCCGGCCGGCCGGGAGTCGACGGTGATCAGGCCGAGCGCCTCCAGCTCCGCGGTGACCGCTCCGGCGGTGGCCCGGGTGACGTCCAGCGCACGGGTGAGCGCCGAGCGGGTGGGGGTCTGGCCGGTGTGGATGAGCGAGAGCGCCGGGCCGAGCAGCGTGCGACCGCGATCGGGGGCCGAGCGGCGGTGGGCGTCACGCTGGGCGTCGTGGTCGGCCCCAGAGCCGGGCTTCGGACTTGATGGAGTGAGCTGCACGGCCCTATTGTTACTTTGTGCCGCTCCGAAACAAAATCCACGTCCATGACCGGGTCGACCGGCCGTCCCTCCAGTCTCGCAGCACTCCGGCCGCTTCCGGCACCCCCTGGGGCGCGGCACGGCTCGCACTCACCGCTTTCTTCGCCGTCGACGGCTTCCTCTTCGCCGCCTGGGTGGTCCGCATCCCGGACATCCGCAGCCAGGTCAGCGCCTCCCACAGCGCGCTCGGGCTCGCCCTGCTCTGCGTCTCGGCCGGCGCCGTCGCCACCATGCCCCTGGTCGGCCGGCTCTGCCTCCGGTACGGCTCGCGACCGGTCACCGTCGGTTCGCTGGCGCTGCTCAGCCTCGCCGTCCCGCTGCCCGCCCACGCCCACTCGGTCGCGGCGCTCGGCGGCGTCCTGCTGCTCTTCGGGGCGGGGTACGGCGGCGCCAACGTCGCGATGAACAGCGCCGCTGTCGACCTGGTGGCCCAGCTGCGCCGCCCGGTGATGCCGAGCTTCCACGCCGGGTACAGCCTCGGCGGCCTGCTCGGCGCGGGCGTCGGCGGCCTGCTCGCCGGCACCCTCACCACCACGTGGGCGCTCGCCCTGAGCGGCCTGCTGGGCCTGGCCGTCACCGCGGGCGCGGGCGTCGTCCTGCTTCGCGGCCCGGCCGCGCCGCTCGTCGCCCCCGGCCGGGAGGCCGACTCCCCCGCCCCGCCCGCCTCCCCCGACTCCCCCACCGCTCCGGCCGCCCCGGCCGCCCCCGAGGAGCCGGCCCGGGTGCCGCACGCCCGGTTGCTCGTCCTGCTGCTCGGCCTCACCGCGCTCTGCTGCGCCTACGGCGAGGGCGCCATCGCGGACTGGACCACCCTGCACCTCACCGACGACGTCCACGCCAGTGCCGGCACGGCCGCCGCCGGGTACGCCGCCTACGCCTTCGCGATGACCAGCGGCCGGGTCGGCGGCACCTGGCTCTCCATCAGGCTGGGCCAGAACCGGGTGATCGTCCTCGGCGGCCTGACCGCCGCGGCCGGCATGCTGCTGGCCGCACTCGCGCCCTCGGTACCGCTCGCGCTGTCCGGGTTCGTGCTGGTCGGCCTCGGCCTGGCCAACATCTTCCCGCTCGCCATCGCCCAGGCCGGCGCCACCGGCGGCCCGCAGGGCGTCGCGCTCGCCTCCACCCTGGGCTACGGCGGCATGCTGATCGGCCCGCCGGTGATCGGCTTCCTCGCCGACGCCGTCGGACTCCCGCTCGCCCTCACCTCGGTCGCGCTCGCCGCCGTCCTCGCCGCCCTGCTCCCCCTCACCGCCCGCCGCACCCCCTGACGGAGCCCGTCTCGGGCGGTGAGGACGCCCCACCACGCGTCGCACCCGCCGCCGGCCACCGCACGACGGCCCGCGGCACCTCCCGCCGGTCGGGGCTCCCGACCGGCGGGCCGGGTGCCCACCGGCTCCACGCCGGGACCGGCGGCACAGCCCCGCGAGCGCACCCCCCGGTCGGCGCCACCGACCACGCCACCCACCCACGGTCCCACGGTCCCACCGGGGCGACCCACGGCCGGCCGGTCTCCTCGCCCCCCCGCACGCCGGTCCGCGGACCGGCGGTCTCCCGTCCCCCCCGGCGAGCGCCCCCGGACGCTCCGGGCGCACTCCCGCGTCCCGCCCCGTGACAGGATGCGGCCATGACGACGAGCGGGCGGATCCAGGTACTGCGGGCGGACGAGCGCCCGGCGACGGCGTGGCTGAACGGGGGCGGGGTGACCAGGGAGGTCGCCGGGTTCCCCGCCGGGGCCGGGCTGGACGCCTTCGACTGGCGGGTCAGCCTCGCCGACGTCGCCTCCGCCGGGCCGTTCTCCGCGTTCCCCGGTGTCGACCGGGTGATCACCCTGGTCGAGGGCCCCGGTATGGCCCTGACCGTCGACGGTGCCGAGCACCTCGTCGACACCCCGTTCCGCCCGTTCGCGTTCTCCGGCGAGGCCGACACGGGCTGCCGACTGCTCGGCGGCCCGGTGGTGGACTTCAACGTGATGACCCGTCGCGGGCGCATCAGCGCCGACCTCGCGCTGACCACCGGGCCGCGCACCGTGGACGTCCCGGCCGGTGGCACCGTCCTGCTGGTCTGCCTGGCCGGCCGCGCCACCGTCGGCGACACCGTGCTCGACCGCTACGACGCCGCCCTGCCGGCCGGGCCCGGCCCGTACGAGCTCCGGCCCGACGGCGTGACCGCCGCCGTCACCTTCCGCTCGCCGCCCGCCTGACACCGCACGGCACACCCGCCCAGGACACACCACCGCACAGGAAGTCGGCGGGTCCGGCTTCCTGTGCGGGCGGCCCGCCACACCCGGCGGCCGGACGGCGCGTCAGCCGCAGTACACCGGGGACGCGTGGGCCGGGTCGAGCGCGTTGGTGACCAGGTGCAACGCGGTCGGCGAGAAGGCGATGGCCACGTGCTCGGCGAGCGAGAGCGGACAACGGTCCTGCAGAACGACGTTGTTCACGTTCGGGCCGCTGAGGAACTGCGTCCGGTACGGCGTGACGACCTCGTCGTACACGGTCGAGATCACCGTGTAGCGGACGCCGGGCACGGTGTCCGCCACCGTCGCCATCTTCCGGTTGAAGGCGGAGTCCACCACCTGGTCCTTGCAGGCCGGACAGGCCGTGTAGATCAGCTCGGCCACCCGGGGGAGGTACGGGGCGAGGTTGGCGATGCCGTCGAGCGTCGTCCCGTGGTTGGACGGCGCCAGGCCGATCAACTTGTCGACCTTCGACGCACCCCCGAGGAACTTCACGTAGTAGTTCGGGAGCATGCCGCCCTGCGAGTGGCCGACGAGGTCGACCTTCGCCGCGCCGGTCGCGCCGCGCACCAGGTCGACGAAGCGGCCGAGTTGCGCGGCCGATTCGGCGGCCGGACCGAGCCCGCCGATCGGCAGCACCAGGCCGCTGCCGGAGGAGGTGATGCCGGGGACCATGCCGTAGTCCAGGGCGAAGACGCAGTAACCCTGGCTCTTCAGCAGGGGCGAGAGCACCAGCCAGTTCTCGTAGCGGTTGGCGAAGGTGCCGTGCACCAGGACCACCGGATCGGGGTGGGCCGCCGTCGGCTTGCAGGCCCAGTCGTTGGCACCCGGCGGCGAGGCCACCGAGTCGCCGTCGGGGGGCAGTTGGGCCGCCACGCCGGACGCGGTGGGGGTCGCGTCCGGTGCGGCGTGTGCGGCGGTGGCGGGGGCGCCGGCGAGCAGCGCACCGGCCAGCAGGGCCGAGCCGAGTGCTCCGAGGAGTCTGCGGCGTACCGGTCCGGCGGCGGAGCGGAGAAGTGGGGTTCTCAACTGTTGCCTCCACAACGGAAGTTTGTTACCAACAGGTAACCCGAGTGCCTCCATCATGCGGTCGCCCCTCCGGCCCGGCCCTTGGGTGTCCCCCAGACCTGGACGGTGTTTTCTGTGACCGGTCACAATTCACCCGCTTGCGCCCCCGGTTGGCGGATCCCGCTGATCGGCGGAGTGCCCGCCGACCAGCGGCTGCTCGGCGCCGTACCCGAGTTGGTCGAGGCCGTCATCGCCACCCTGCTCGCCCGGGTGCCGACCTACCGCCGCCTGCCGCACGAGCAGGTGGCGGGCGAACTCAGCCAGGTCACCGAACGCCGGATCCGCGCCCTCGCCCAGGCCGTCCGCACCGGGAACCCCGCCGACGACGAGGAGTTCACCTCCGTCCGCGAGGCCGCCGCCCGGCGGGCGGAGGAGGGCCTGCCGCTGGACGCCGTCCTGCTCGCCCACCACCTCGGGATGGAGGTCTGCTGGGAGCTGGTGACCAGGGACGCCCACGACGACGACGCCGCCGACCTGCTGGTGCTCAACCGGCTGCTGCTCGACCAGCTCCGCCAGGCCACCTCCGCCGCCGGCGCCGGGTACGTCGAGGAACGCCGCACCCTCGCCGACGAGCAGCGGGCCGCCCGCCTCGCCCTGCTCACCGCGCTGCTCGACGGCGCCCCCGCCGAGGAGACCGCCACCAGGGCCGGGCTCCGGCTGCCGCCCTCCTACGCCGTGCTCTGCCTCGCCGTCGCCGACCACCCCGACGAGCGGGCGCCCGGCGTCGACCGGACCGTGGCCGGCCACCGCAAGCTGCGCCGGCTGCGCACCGAACTCGACCACCGCACCCGGCAGTCGGCGCTCACCGCGCTCTCCTCCTCGGGGGGTCCGGTGCTGATCCCGCTGGAGTGCCGGCCGGACGCCGTCCCGGCCGACATGTGGCAGCGCCTCGCGGACACCGTGGCGGGCACCGCCCGGGCCGCCGGGGTCCCGGTCCGGGCCGGGGCGGCCGTCGCCGCGCCCGCCGGGGTGGCGGCGGCGGCCGTGCTCGCCACCGAAGTGCTGGAGGTGGCGCGGGCCTTCGCCCGCCCGCCCGGGCTGCACCGCCTGGACGACGTCCTGCTGGAGTACCAGCTCAGCCGGCCGAGCCAGGCGAGATCCCGGCTCGCCTCACTGCTCGCGCCCCTGGAGGACGGCGGCGAACTGCTCGCCACGCTCCGCACCCACCTGGCCGGCGGCCTCAACCGCCGCCACACGGCCCGCACCCTGCACCTGCACCCGAACACCGTCGACTACCGGCTGCGCCGGGTGGCCGTCCTCACCGGCCTCGACCCGACCCGGCCCGCCGACCTGCTCCGGATCACCGCCGCCATCGCCGCCCGGGACGCCGAGCGCGCCCAGGAGCCGGCCTGACCGGCCGGGCCCGCCTGACGGCCGGACCCGCCTGGCGCCGACGCCGCAGCCCTCAGCCCTCGACCCCCAGCCCGCCGTTCCCGCCGACGCCGCCCTCCTTCGGCCCCGCCGACCGCCGTGCCTCACACCCCCGTCTCGCCGGGGAGCCGCAGGTCCCACCCGGCGAGCGCGCGCAGCTGGTCGGCGGTGATGCCGTCCGGCAAGGGGTTGGGCGGGTCGGTTCGGAACGGCGGCTGCCAGCCCTCCTCGGCGGTCCAGCGCCGGACGATCTTCGCGGGGGCTCCGGCCACCACGCTGTGGTCGGGGATCTCACCGCGCACCACCGAGCCGGCCGCGACCACCACGTTGCGGCCGAGCCGGGCGCCGGGGAGGATCACGGCGCCGGTCCCGATCCAGCTGCCGCCGCCGATCTCGACCGGTTCGTTGCGCGGCCACTGCTTGCCGATCGGCAGATCGGTCGCGCGGTACTCGTGGGCCTGGTCGGATATGTAGACGCCCGGGCCGGTCCAGACGTCGTCGCCGAGCACGATCGACTGGTGGCCGACGATGTGGCTGTCACGGCCTATCACGCAGCCGCCGCCGATCCGCACGATCGGGTCCGGCCCGAGGTCGAGGCCGGGCAGGAAGCCCGCGCTGATGGTGACGCGCTCGCCGATGATCGAGAACGGGCCGATCGTGATCCACCGCTCGTTGAAGATCGCCCCGAGCGGGAAGGTCAGCTTCGTCCCCGCGCCCAGTTCGCCGAACCGGTACGGACCGGGGCTCTCGCTGGACACCGCACCGGCCCGCTGAACCCACGTCCAGCCCCGGTGGACGAGGCGGCCCGCGACGCGTCGGCTGCCCGCCCGGGCGGCGGAGAACAGGGAACTGGTGATCGACATGCCGCCACGCTACCGGTCGCCCCGGCGCCGTCACCGAGGAGGCGGCCAACATCACACCCGTCCCGGAGGGGCGCCCGTACCGTGTCCGAAATCCGCGAGCGGTGCGACACTCGTCGACCATGGAGATCATCGAGCACATCGACGCGCTGCGCCGCGAGGGCGTCCTGCTGGCCGACGCGGCCGCCCGCACCGACCTCGCAGCCCCCGTCCCCACCTGCCCCGACTGGCAGTTGCGCGACCTCGTCCTGCACACCGGCCAGGTCCACCGCTGGGCCACCGCCCTCGTGCGGGACGGCCACCGGGAGCCGCTGGACGCCGAGGGCGAGCGCGCCGCCTGGGGACCGGAGCCCTCGGACGCGGCGCTGGTCGACTGGTTCCGGACCGGCCACGCCGCCCTGGTGGCGGCGCTCGCGGCGGCCCCGGCCGACCTGGAGTGCTGGAGCTTCCTGCCCGCGCCGACCCCGCTGGCGTTCTGGGCCCGCCGTCAGGCGCACGAGACCGCGGTGCACCGCTTCGACGCGGACGCGGCCGCCGGGGCGGACGGCCCCCGGGTCGCCACCGGCCTGGCCCTGGACGGGATCGACGAGTTGCTGGCGGGCTTCATGTCCCGCGGCCGCGCCCGGGTGCGCAGCGAACAGCCGCGCACCGTGCTGATCCGGCCCACCGACCCCGCACCCGGCGACGTCACGCCGAGCGCCGGGCCCACCGACCCCGCACCCGGCGGCATACCGACCGACGGGCCCGACTCCTGGCTGCTCACCATCAGCCGGGAGCCGCTCACCGTCACCCGCCGGGCGGCCGGGGCCGCGGGCCCGGCCGACCTCACGGTCAGCGGCCCGGCCCGCGACCTCTACCTGCTGCTCTGGAACCGGCTGCCCGCCGAGCGGGTCGAGCTGACCGGGGACCGGGCGCTGCTGGACCTCTGGCGGGAGACGGCGGTCGTCCGCTGGAGCTGACCCCGGCCGGGGTTCAGCGCGCCCAGGGCGCGGGCCGCTTCTCCAGGAACGCCCGCATGCCCTGCTGCGCCTCGTCCGAGCCGAACAGCCGCGCCGAGAGCTGGACCAGTTCGTCCGCGTCCCGTTCGAAGGAGCGCACCACCTCGGCGTTGGCCAGCCGCTTGGACTGCGCGAGGCCCTGCGGCGACCCGAGCCGCAGGGCGTCCAGCAGGCCCTTCAGCGCGGTTCCGGTGGACTCCGCGGAGTCCGACGCCTCGGTGATCAGCCCGATCCGGGCGGCCTCGGCGGCGTCGAAGACCTCGCCGGTCAGGTAGTAGCGGGAGGCGGCGCGCGGGTCCAGCTTGGGCCGCAGCGGCAGCGAGATGACGGCGGGTGCCAGGCCGAGCCGGACCTCGGTGAACGCGAAGGTGGCGGCCGGGCCGGCCAGGGCGAGGTCGGCCGCGCCGACCAGCCCGAGGCCGCCCGCCCGGACGTGTCCGTCGATCACCGCGATCACCGGCTTCGCGCAGTCCACGATGGCCCGCTGGAGGTCCACCAGGCCGCGCGGGCCCACCGTCGGGTCCGTACCGGTCGCCTCGGAGAGGTCCGCGCCCGCGCAGAACACCTTGCCGGTGTGGCCGAGCACCACCGCGCGGACGTCCGGGTCGGCCGCGGCGGCGGCCAGGGCGGCGGTCAGCTCGGCCATCAGCCGGGTGGAGAGCGCGTTGCGGTTGTGCGGCGAGTCGAGGGTCAGCGTGGTGACGGCATCGGTGGTGGCGACACGGACGAAGGGCACTTCGCGGGTCATCGGTGCGGGCCTGCTTTCCGGCTGAGGGTGGGTCGGATTGCGTGGCGGCCGCCCTGCTCGGACGGCGCCCGGTCGACTCTGACACGCCCACCCGCCGCTCGGCCAGAGCCACCCGCCGCGAGCCCCGTCACCCCGTCGCGCCGAAATCCGGTGGTCGGGCGGCCGTCCGCCACGGCAGCATCGGGCCATGACCACCGACGCCGTCCTCCTGCTCGCACCCCGGATCAACGAGACCGGCCTGCAGCTGCGCACCGCCGCCGGCCGCCGCGGCCTGCGCGCGCACACCGCGACGGCCTGGCGCGCGCCCGAGGAGCTGATCGGCTCGCCGGTGCACCTCTACGGCGGTCCGCTGTTCGGCGACGCGGTCGGCGCCGCCTTCGACCTGGCGCTGCTGGAGCCGCCGGACGACTGGCCGGCCCGCCTGCCGGCGGAGCTGACCGGCCGGTCGGTCACCCTCACCACGCTGGCCGCGGCCCGCCTGTTGCGCCGCCCGATGTTCCTGAAGCCGCCGGGCGACAAGCTGTTCCCCGCCCGGATCTACCCGGACGGCTCCGGCCTGCCCGGCCCGGACGCGCTGGACGACGACACCCCCGTGCTGGCCAGCGAGGTGGTCCGGTTCCGCCGCGAGTACCGGCTGTTCGTCCTGGACGGCGAGGTGCTCACCGCCTCGCGCTACGCGGTGGACGGCGACCTGGACACCGCCCCGCTGCCCGAGGACCGGTACCGGGCCGAGGTGACGGCCTTCGCCGCGGACGTGCTGGCCGCCTCGGCCGGGGCGCTGCCGAGCGCCGTGGTGATCGACGTCGGCCCGCTGGACTCCGGCCGCTGGGCGGTGGTGGAGGCCAACCCGGCGTGGGCGAGCGGCGGTTACGCCTGCGACCCGGCGGCGGTGCTGGAGGTGGTGCTGCGGGCCGGCGGACCGGCCGCCGACCTCCCGGAGGCGGACCGGCGGTACGGCCGGGCCCTGCCCGAGGTGGTCCGCTGAGCGGCGGCGGGCGAAGGCCCTGGTGCATCTGATCACCCGTCGGCCACGATGGGGTCATGACTTCCCAGCGCCCGCACCTCACCCACATCGCCGAGCCGCCCGGGGTCGCCCCCGGCACCGGCTACACCCAGGTCGTCACCGGCACCGGCCGCCTGGTGGCCGTCTCCGGCCAGGTCGCGTTCGACGAACAGCGGCACCTGGTCGGGGCCGGCGACCCGAAGGCGCAGGCGCGCCAGGTGTTCGAGAACCTGGGCCGCTGCCTGGCCGCCGCCGGGGCCGGCTTCGCCGACGTCGTCAAGCTGACCTACTTCGTCACCGACATGGCGTTCATGCCCGCCGTGCGCGAGGCCCGGGACGCGTACTTCGGCTCGACCCCGCTCCCGGCGAGCTCGGCGGTGCAGGTCGCCGCGCTGTTCCTGCCCGAGGTGCTGATCGAGGTGGAGGCGCTCGCCCTGGTCCCGGAGCAGCGCTGACCGACCGGCCACCCGCTGACCGACCGGCCACCCGCTGACCGTCCGGCTCCCCGGGGGCCGGAGCGCCGGGCGACCCGGCCTACCCCGCGGTGGCCCCTTCGCGGCCCCGGGCCCACCGGACGGCGGGCCCCATGGCGAGGCCCGCCCCGGCGAGCAGCACGCCGAGGGCGACCCAGCCGAACAGGCCCCACCCGACCACGGCGGTGCTGACGACGGCGGGGCCGATCATCAGCGAGGCGGCCGACCCGGCGTTGTAGACGCCCTGGTAGGCGCCGTGGTCGCGCTCCCCGGCCAGGTCGTAGCTGAGCGCCCAGCCGCCGGCCTGGCTCAGCACCTCGCCGAACGCCTGGAGCGCCACCCCGGCGAGCACCAGCACGGCGGCGACCACCGCGGGCAGCCCGTGGGCGAGGGCGAGCACCAGGCAGGAGGCCGCCAGGATCAGCCCGGCCCGGCCGCAGAGCCGGGCGGCCGTCGCCGGGTCCTCGGTGCCCCGGGTGGCCCGCACCTGCAGGGCTATCACCAGCACGGTGTTGACGATCAGGGTGCCGGCCACGGTGATCCGGGGCGCCTCGGTGTGCTGGACCACCCAGAGCGGCACACCCACCTCCAGCATCGCGAACTGCAGGCAGAGCAGCGCGTTCAGCACGGTCACCACCAGGAACGGCCCGTCCCGCAGGGCGGGGTTGCGCCGCCGGCCGGCGGGCTCGCCCGGTCCGTCGCCCGCCACCGGGCGGGCCGCCGGGCGGACCCTGGCCGGGACGGCCAGCCGGTGGAACAGCGCCGCGACCACCAGGTACGAGAGGGCGTCGGCCAGGATCGCCGTCAGATAGGCCGGCCGGCTGTCCACCTGGAGTGCGACGGCGCCGAGCGCCGTCCCCAGACAGAGGCCTACGTTGGTGACCACCCGCAGATAGGCCCGGCCGGCGACCCTGCGGTCGGCGGGCAGCACTTCGGCGTAGAGCGCGTTCCGCACGGCGGCCGCGCCGCGGTCGGCCGCGCTCACCACGCAGGCCAGCGCCAGGAACGCCGGGTAGCTGTGCACCAGGGCGTAGCCGGCGGTGCCCAGCGCGTTCACCGTGATCAGGACCACCAGCACCGGCCGCGCTCCCCAGCGGTCGGCCGCCCGCCCGGCCGGCACGCTGGCGGCGACGCCGCAGAGGCCGGCGGCGGTGAGCCCGATCCCGAGCTGGGCGGCGCTCAGTCCGAGGACGCGGGTGAAGAAGAGCACGCCGACGGCGAGCGAGAGCCCGCTGCCGACGGTGTTGACGAGGGTGATCCCGGCGAGCCGGCGCACCATCGGGTCGGGGTGCAGCAGCCGCGAGCCCCCGGCGGGCCGGCCGACCGGGCCCGGCTGCGAGGTACCACCCGCGGCCGAGGTACCACCCGCGGCCGAGGAATCCGACGCGGCCGAGGGCGGTGGCGGATCCGGGGGACCGGCCGGGCCGGCGACGGGCGAAGGCGCGGCGGACGACGCCGGTGAGGTGTTCATGCCCCGATCCCACCGCGTCCCCGGCGTCCGCAGTAATGATTTAGGCTCTGCCTCAAAGCAGCTGGAGGGACGGGGTCGGAGTTGCACCGGTTCAGGCTGGATCTGGCCGATCTCGCCACCACCTGGTTCGCCTGCTCGCCGATCCAGGAGGCCGCGCTCAGCCTGCGGATGTGGACCCACCCCGGCGTCTACCCGCTGCAGTCGGCCGCCTTCGAGCGGCTGCGCCCGAGCTTCGAACGGCTGGACTCCGGGCTGCTGCTCTCCCTGGTCGCCGCCAACCGGTGGATTCCCGACTTCCTGACGCCCCGCCCGTCCGTCCCCGCGCCGGACTTCCGGGCCGAGCTGGCCGTGGTCCGGGCGCTGCCGCCCGAGCAGCTGCGCGCCGAACTGGAGCAGACCTTCCTGCCGCACGGTCGGCCGTTGCCCGCCCCGCTGGCGGCCGGGCTCGCCGATCCGGTCCGGCTGCTGGCCCGGATCGCCGACGCGCTGGAGGAGTACTGGGAGCGCTGCCTGGCCCCCGCCTGGTGGCCGCGGGCCCGCGCCGTTCTGGAGGCGGACCTCGTCTACCGGGCGCGGGTGCTGTCCCAGCAGGGCGCCGCGGCGCTCTTCGCCGACCTGGACCACCGGCTGCACTGGGCGGACGGCCTGCTCTCGATCAACCGCCGCTGGACGGACTGGGACGGCGAGATCACCGTGGACGGCCGCGGGCTGGTGCTGGTCCCGACCTTCTTCGCCCGCGGCGCGATCACGATGATCAGCAATGACCGTCCGCCGCAGATCAGTTACCCGGCCCGCGGCCGGGCGGGGATGGCCGCGCCGACCGCCCCGGTCACCCCGCGCGCGCTGGAGCTGCTGCTCGGCGCGCCCAAGGCCCGGCTGCTGGCGCTGCTCGCCGAGCCGGCCTCCACCACCGAGCTGGCCTACCGCCTGGGCGTCACACCGGGCGCCGTCAGCCAGCACCTGGCGGTCCTGCACCGGACCGGCCTGGTCACCCGGGCCCGGCACGGCCGTTCGGTGCTCTACGGCCGCAGCCCGCTCGGCGACGAGCTGACCGGGCATCCGCGCCGGGGCTAGCCCGCCCGCACCAACTCCCAATTGGTACAGACCTGTTGACGCATTGGTCCAGTCCTCCTACAGTGCCCATGCCCCCGTCTCCCCACGGCGCGGGCACCGGTCGGCCACGCACCACGGCCGCGGCACCACCCGTACGGTTCTACGTCGCCCTGTTCAACCCCCCACAGTCACAGGGAGAACCATGTCCGCTCGACCCCGGGCCCGACGCCCGCGAGCGCGCAGCAGACTGCTGGCGCTGCTCTCCGCCCTGCTCCTGCCACTGGCCGCGCTCACCGCGCTGGCCGCCCCGGCGCACGCGGCCGGAAAACTGACCGCCACCTTCACCACCGCCGACAACGGCTCCTGGTGGAAGGGCACCTACATCGTC
The DNA here is from genome assembly GCF_044540385.1 of Kitasatospora sp. NPDC086009. NCBI lineage: Bacteria > Bacillati > Actinomycetota > Actinomycetes > Kitasatosporales > Streptomycetaceae > Kitasatospora > Kitasatospora sp. NPDC086009. The sequence goes on along the minus strand of NZ_JBITSA010000021.1, from coordinate 16,096 downwards.
CGCAACGACAACGCCGCCGCCGTCTCCGGCTGGACGCTGGAGTTCGACCTCCCGGCCGGCGTGACCGTCCAGAACAGCTACAACGGCACCGCGACCACCACCGGCCGGCACGTCACCGCCACCAACGCCTTCTACAACGCGAGCGTCCCGGCGCACGGCACCACCGAGCCGTACAGCTTCTGGTTCGTGGCCAACGGCCCGATCGGCACGCCGACCGGCTGCCGGATCAACGGCGACAAGTGCGACGGGAGTTCGGACGTCCTGCCGTCCGCCCCCGGCACGCCGGTGGTCACCGAGTCGACCGCGCACAGCCTGGCACTGAAGTGGCCGGCCGCCACCGGCGGTGACTTCCCGGTCGCCTCCTACGAGGTCCTGAGCGGCAGCACCGTACTGGCCGCCGCCGCGACCACCGACACCGTGGTCAGCGGGCTCACCCCCGCCACCTCGTACACCCTGGCGGTGCGCGCCAAGGACACCCGGGGCAACACCGGCCCGTCGAGCGCGTCCGTCACGGCCGCCACCTTCGACCCGGCCACCGACCCCGTCCCGCCGACGGCGCCCACCGGCCTGCGTGCCACCGCGGTGACCTCCACCGACGTGACGCTGGCCTGGAACGCCGCCACCGACAACCAGCGGGTGGCCGCCTACGACGTCTACCAGGGCCCCGCGCTGGTCAGGACGGTGACCGGCAGCACCCTGACCGCCACCGTCAGCGGCCTCTCCCCGTCGACGGCCTACACCTTCACCGTGAAGGCCCGCGACGGCGCCGACAACGCCTCCCCCGCCTCCGCGGCGCTCGCCGTCACCACCTCCGACCTGGTCGGGGCCGGGAAGTACGCCCGGGTCGGCTACTTCACCCAGTGGGGCATCTACGGCCGCCAGTACTTCGTGAAGAACCTCGACACCTCGGGCAGCGCGGCCAAGCTCGACGTCATCAACTACGCCTTCGAGAACATCGATCCGGTCAACCTGACCTGCCTGGCCGGCGTCACCAAGGGCACCACGGCCGATCCGCAGGACCCGGACCAGGGCACCGGCGCGGGCGACGCCGACGCCGACTACGCCCGCCCGATGAGCGCGGCGCAGTCCGTGGACGGCGTGGCCGACGACGGCTGGGGCAAACTGCGCGGCAACTTCAACCAGTTGAAGAAGCTCAAGGCCAAGTACCCCAACCTCAAGGTGGTCGTCTCGCTCGGCGGCTGGACGTACTCCAAGTACTTCTCGGACGCGGCCGCCACCGAGGCCTCCCGGCAGAAGTTCGTGAAGTCCTGCGTCGACACCTGGATCAGGGGCAACCTGCCGCTCTACAACGGCGCCGGCGGTGACGGCGTGGCGGCCGGGATCTTCGACGGCATCGACCTCGACTGGGAGTGGCCCGGCTCCGCCGACGGCCACGCCGGCAACCACTACAGCACGGCCGACAAGGCCAACCTGACCCTGCTGCTGGCCGAGTTCCGCAAGCAGCTCGACGCGCTCGGCGGCTCCCACAAGCTGCTGACCGCCTTCACCCCGGCCGACCCGGTCAAGATCGGCCAGGGCTGGGACCTCTCGAAGATCTTCAACTACCTGGACATCGCCAACGTCCAGGGCTACGACTTCCACGGCGCCGGCAGCGACAACTCCTGGGAGCCGAACCGGGCCGGGCACCAGGCCAACCTGTACGCCGACGGCCAGGACCCGTACCCGTTCCACTTCAGCGTGGACGCGGCCGTCCAGGCCTACCTCTCCGCCGGGGTCAACCCGCGCAAGCTCACCATCGGCTTCCCGTTCTACGGACGCGGCTGGCAGGGCGTGGCGGACGGCGGCGCGGCGGGCGAGTGGCAGAGCGCGACCGGCGCGGCGCCCGGCCAGTTCGCCGAGGAGGCCGGCACCCGCGGGTACAACAACCTGATCACCACCTTCCCCAACCTCACCGTCCACCACGACACCCAGTCGATCGCCACGTACGGGTACACGGGTGCGGGCGGGCAGTGGTGGACCTTCGACGACGCCTGGTCGATCGGCCAGAAGACGACCTACCTGAAGTCGAAGAACCTGCTCGGCGCGATGATCTGGGAGATGACCGGCGACACCCCGAACGGCGCCCTCATGACGGCGCTCGACACCGGGCTGAAGTGAGCCCGGGCGGCGCCGGTCCCCGGGCCGGCGCCGCCCTCGGAACGAACCGCACGAAGAGGCCCCCGCGGACCGGCCGACGCCGGCCCGCGGGAGCCCCGCCCGCTACCGCGAGGCGAGCGAGGTCAGCTTGCGGGCCGCCCGGTACTGGCGCAGCACCTGGGCGAAGGTGGTGTGGCCCTGGGTGGTCCGGGCGAACGCCCGCCAGGCCGGGGCGACCAGGCAGACCGCCGCGTGGAACAGGTACGGACGGCGCTCGAAGGCGGCCAGCATCAGCTTGCCGGCCCGCATCTCCACGCCCAGCCCGGCCTTGATCGCGAACGCGTAGTTCAGCGCCTCGCGGCGGACCTCGGCCGCGGTGCCCGCCTCGGCCACCTTGACCGCCCACTCCCCGGCCAGCCGGCCCGAGCGCAGCGCGTACGAGATGCCCTCGCGGGTCCACGGCTCCAGCAGACCGGCCGCGTCCCCGGCGACCAGCACCCGGCCGCGCGAGAGCGGCGAGTCCTCGGCCCGGCAGCGGGTCAGGTGCCCGGACTCCACGCTCGGCGGGAACCCGGCCAGCCCGAGCCGGCGGATGTAGTCGGCCAGGTACTGCTTGGTCCGCTCGCCGTCGCCGCGCGCCGAGATGACGCCGACGGTCAGGCTGTTCGACTCGGTCTTCGGGAACACCCAGCCGTAACTGCCCGGCAGCGGACCCCAGTCGAGGTGGATCCGGCCGGCCCAGTCCGCCACGACCTCCGCCGGGACGGGGATCTCCGCCTCCAGCCCGAGGTCGATCTGGTCGAAGGAGACGCCGACGTGCCGCCCGATCCGGCTGGCACTGCCGTCCGCGCCGACCACCGCCCGCGCTTCGAACGTGCGCCCGTCGGCGGCGGTGACCACGGCCGTGCGGTGCTCGCCGCCGCGCTGCTCGACGCCGGTGACGGTCACTCCGGTGACCAGCACCGCCCCCGCCTGCTTGGCCGCCTGGACCAGGCGCAGGTCGAACTCGTCCCGGTTGACCAGCCCGAACAGCATCCGCTTCGAGCGCCGCGTCCGGGTGAACCGGCCGCCGTACGCGAAGGTGACGGCGTGCACCCGGTCCTGCAGCGGCAGCCGGAAGCCCGGCGGCAGGCTGTCCCGGGAGGGGCCGATGATGCCCCCGCCGCAGGTCTTGTACCGGGGGTGCTCGGCCTTGTCGAGCAGCAGGACGCGGCGCCCCTGGGCGGCGGCGGCCTGCGCGGCCGAGGCCCCGGCCGGTCCGGCGCCGACCACGACGACGTCCCAGACGCCGTCCAGCGGATCGGGCCCGTCCCGCGGCGGGGCGGGCTGCGGCTCGGACGGCTGTCCGGGCGCCTCGGCGTCGAGCGGGCTACGGGAATCGGAGCTTCCGGAGTCAGTCACGTCGAGCAATCCTATGCGTCCTCCGGAGCCACCGTCCGTCGCGCCGCCCCGAACGCCCGGACGGCCCTCCGGACCGCCCGTTCGATCCGCCTATGATCGACATATCCCCCTGTCAGCACCGTCCGCCCGGAACACCCTCCGGGCCGGACCACCACCACCGGAGCCCCCGATGCCGCAGCAGCCCCTGGCCGACGCCGTCCGGTCCCTGATGGACCGTGCCCGCACCGACCTCGCCGAACTGGTCGCGTTCCGCTCGGTGGCCGACCCCCGCCAGTTCCCGGTCGAGGAGTGCCGCGGCGCCGCCCGCTGGGTCGCGGACGCCTTCGCCGCCGAGGGCCTGACGAAGGTGCAGCTGCTGGACACCCCCGACGGCACCCAGGCCGTCTACGCCGAGCTGCCCGGCCCCGAGGGCGCGCCGACCGTGTTGCTCTACTCCCACTACGACGTGCAGCCCCCGCTCGACGAGGACGCCTGGCTCAGCCCGGCCTTCGAACTGACCGAGCGGGACGGCCGCTGGTACGGGCGCGGCGCGGCCGACTGCAAGGGCAACATCCTGATGCACCTGACGGCCCTGCGGGCGCTGCGCCGGGTTGACGGCGGCTACCCGGTCGGGCTGAAGATCATCGTCGAGGGTTCGGAGGAGCAGGGCACCGGCGGCCTGGAGCAGTACGCCCAGGCGCACCCCGAGCTGCTCGCGGCCGACGCCATCGTCATCGGCGACACCGGCAACTTCACCGCCGGCCTGCCGACCGTCACGGCCACCCTGCGCGGTATGACGATGGTCGAGGTGTCGCTCACCACCCTGGCCGGAAACCTGCACTCGGGGGCCTTCGGCGGCGCCGCCCCGGACGCCCTGCAGGGCCTGGTCCGGATGCTGGCCTCGCTGCACGACGAACACGGCGACGTCGCGGTGGCCGGCCTGGCCAGCGACCAGACCTGGCCCGGGGTGCAGTACCCCGAGGAGCAGTTCCGCGCCGACGCCAAGGTGCTGGACGGCGTGGCGCTGACCGGCACCGGCACCGTCGCGGACCGGCTCTGGGCCCGCCCGGCCGTCACCGTCCACGGCATCGACGCCCCGCCGGTGATCGGCGCCACCTCCTCCGTCCAGGCCGCCGCCAAGGCGCTGGTCAGCCTGCGGGTGCCGCCGGGCGGCGACGCCCTCGCCGCGCAGGACGCGCTGATCGCCCACCTGGAGGCGCAGGCACCGGCCGGTGCCCGGCTGCGGATCGAACGGCAGGGCGCCGGTGAGCCGTTCGCCGCCGACACCTCCGGCCCGGCCTACGAGGCGATGGGCGCGGCGATGGCCGAGGCCTTCGGCACGCCGATGGTCGCCTCCGGCGAGGGCGGCTCGATCCCGCTCTGCAACACCCTGCAGTCGCTCTACCCGCAGGCCGAGATCGTGCTGATCGGCGTCGAGGAGCCGACCACCCAGATCCACGCGGTCAACGAGAGCGTCGACCCGCGGGAGCTGGAGCGGATGGCGCTGACCGAGGCGCTCTTCCTGCGCCGGTACGCCGAGCTGCGCTCCGTCTGAGCCCCGGCCCCGCCCTGCCGGTGCAACGGCGCCCCGGTGCGCCGGGCGGCCGTCACACCGGCAGCCGCCCGGCCGCCCGCCGCCGGCCCGCCACCCGCCCCGCGACCGCGTGCACCAGCGCGTACCCGACCGCTCCGGCCGCGAGGCCGGCGCCGGCCCCGAAGCAGAACTCCGGGATCGGGTTCCGCCGCAGCGGGACGAGCCGGTGCACCACCCCGGCCGCCGTGGCCGCGCCGAGCACCGCCACGGCGGCCCGCCGGGCCCCCGCGGGGAGCGCCGGGGCGGGCCGGACCGGCTCCACCGCGCGGGCCGCCCGCGCCAGGTGCCCGGCCAGCGCCGCCAGTGCCAGCGCCGAACTGCCGTACTGCAGCACGGTGTACAGCGGCAGCCCGGCGACCGTCCGGTCCAGCACCGGCAGCAGGCGGACGCCCAGCCGGCCCTCGTGGGTGAAGGCGTCCCAGCCGACGTGGGTGGCCGCGCCCAGCGCCGCCGAGCCGGCGAACCAGGCCGCACTCGCGCCGCCGCCCCGCCGGACCGTCAGCGCCTCGGCCGCGCCGGCCCACCGCTCGGGCAGCAGGGCGAGCAGCGGGGCGCGCAGCAGCCCGTGCCACCCGGCCACCAGGACGCCCGCGATCGCCACGTCCACGGTGGGCACCGCCCACCAGCGGTGGGTCGTCCCGCCCTGCCCGTAGACGCCGGGCAGCAACGACTCCAGGAAGAACGGCACATCGGGCGCCATCGACCCGGCGACCAGCGCCGAGGCCACCAGCGGGCCGCGCGCCCCCGCCGCGCGCAGCAGGGGCAGGACGGCGGCCGGATGGCTCAGTGTGAACGGCATGGCCCCATCCTCCCGCCCCCGCCCCGCCCGGCACACCCGAACCGCACCGGGGGCGGCCCCGCCGGCTCGCGGCCGCGGGCACCACGACGGGCGCTACGCCGCGTCCGCCGCCCTGGCCAGGCCGAGACCGGCCCGGCGGCCGGCCTCCAGGTAGCGCAACTCGCCGCTGCGGCGGGCGTCCAGCGCGGCCGCCAGCCGCCGGTACCGGCCCGGGGGCAGCAGACCGGCGGCCTCGTCCAGGCTGACGAAGCGCCAGCCGCGCAGCTCCTCCTGCTGGAGCAGCAGGTTCTGCCGGGCGGCGGCGTCCAGCAGGCCGCCGTCGTAGACCAGTCGCAGGCCGCCGCGGCGCGGGCCGGTGCGCGGCTCCCAGTCGACGGCGAGCAGCCGCAGCGTGCCCGGGTCGAGCCGCAGCCCCAGCTCCTCGGCGGTCTCCCGGAGGGCGGCGTCGGTCGGTGCCTCGCCGCGCTCGACGACCCCGCCCGGGAACTCCCAGTCCGGCTTGTAGACCGGGTCGACGAGCAGGACCCGGTCCTGCTCGTCGAAGAACAGCACGGCGGAGGCCACCGTGTCCCCGGTCGGGTCCGGGGTCTGGACGATCGGGCAGCGGGCCGAGCCGTCACGGACGAGCTGGGCGAGCCGGGCGGCGGTCTCGCGCGGGGTCAGCTCGCCGTTGTCGACCATCCGGGCGTCCTCGATGAGCCAGCGGCGGGCGGCCCGGTACCGCGGCAGGTGCTCCAGGCACCACTGCCGGACGCGCTCGCTGCGCTCCGGATCGCCGGGGCACTCGTCCCGCTGGGCGATACGCGCACGCAGGATCGTTTCTTCAGGGTCCAGGACCAGGTGGTGCACCGTGATGCCGTTCGAGGCGAGCGAGCCGAAGATCTCGTCGCGGTAGTCCTCCCGGAGCAGCGTCATCGGGACCACCAGCGGCCCCGGCACCTCGCCGAGCAGCGCGGCGGCCGTCTCGGGGACGAGCCGGCGCCAGGCCGGGAGGTCCTGGAAGTCGGACACGGCGGCCAGCCGGTCCGCGGGCAGGAGGTCGCGCAGCCCGAACCCGACGAGCTCGGGATCGAACAGCGTGCTCCCCGGCAGCAGCTCCACCAACTCACGGCAGGCAGTCGTCTTGCCCGCCCCGAATGTGCCATTGACCCAGACGATCACAACGTCCCCTGCCCCTCGACTTCCCCCGATGCCGTTCGCACCGGGCGGCGCCCCCGTCAGCCGTACCAGCGCCACCCGAGGTGGTACCCCCGCCGCGCCGGTCCCCATACCTGCGGACCGGGCCCGGCGGCCGAACCCGGCCACGCCGTGTGACAGGGGCATGTGCCCAGGCCAGGCGGTCCGCACCACGGTACGCGCGCCTGCCCGACCGCCGGTCCGCACGCCCCTGATCACCGGCGGCCACCTACCTTACGCGCGCCCCCTTGAACACCTCTCGCGCCCCCACCCGCCCCACGCTCCCCATCCCCCGCGCCCCACCCGGCACCCCACCCGGCGCCCCTGACGGCCCGACCCGGCGACAGAGCGCCGAATCCCTGAAGCGCCGAGGCGCGGAAGCGCCGAGGCACCCGGACGCCCGGCCGGTCGGGCGGCGTACGGACAGCCGCTCGACCGGCCGGGCGTCACCCGGCGGGCACGCTCCTCAGGGGCGGCCCATCTGCGTCGGGTAGTAGCCGCTACTGAGCCCCGAGATCCGGATGTTGGTGCCGGGCCGGGCGGCCTCCACGTACTGGTTGTTGCCCAGGTAGATCGCCACGTGGTGGATGCCCCGGGCACTGCCGTCGTCCGACCAGAAGAGCAGGTCACCGCGGCGCAGCTGGCTGGCGCTGACCGGCGTGGTCGCCTCGTACTGGTCGTTGGCCACCCGCGGCAGCGCGATGCCGCCGCGCTTGAACGCCTGCTGCACCAGGCCCGAGCAGTCGTACCCGTCCGGCCCGTTGCCGGCCGTCCGGAACGGCTTGCCGAGCTGGGCGAGAGCGAACTGCACCGCCGTCTCGACGTCCCCGTCGGCGGCCACCGAGCCGGAGCCGGCGGACGACCCGGCCGAGCCCGAGGAGGAGGACGAACCGGCGGCGGAGCCGCCACCCGTCCGGTCCAGGTAGACGTCGTAGTGGGTGGTCCAGCGCCACTGGCCCTGGCTGTTCCTGAACCAGTACCGCGAACCGTCCCAGCCCTGCGTGATCCCCCCGGACGAGGAGGCCGCCGGGGCCGCGGCCTTGGCACCGCTCCCGTTCCGGGCCTGGTAGATGTCGTAGTGGCTGGTCCAGCGCCACTGACCCTGGCTGTTCTTGAACCAGTACCGCGACCCGTCCCAGCCCGCGTGGGCCGGCGCCGGCTCGGCGGCCGCGCTGCTGACCCCGGTACCGAGGCCGATCACGCCGGCACCGGCCGCGATCACCGCCACCATGCCTATCCCCCGACGGACCCGCGCCGCCCGGGAGGGCCGGGCGGCACGCGCCGGCCCGTCGGTGGTGGCGGCGGTCTGCCCGGTCGGGTCGTCGGCTGCACCCGGTGCGCCGGTGTTGACGGTCGTCATCCTGCTGTCTTCCTTTGCTGAACGCGGCTCAGCACTGCCCAGCACCGCTGACGCTGCTGAACCCCGGCTGAACACTGAACGGGGAGGGCAGAGGGGTTCCCGGTGACGAGCCGCGGCTTCCGGTCCTGCGACCGGAGGCCGCGGCTCGTCACCCTGGGATTCAGTTCTGCCTGCGTGTCACGTTAGGCACGCGGCCGCTCACAGCGCGCAGTGGAGTGCGCCAAAGGAAGGGTTCACGGAAGGTGAGGAGGACCGCCGGGGTGACGGTCGAAGAGATGAACGACCGTCACCGGGTGACCTCCCGTCACCCGAGTGCCGACTCCGCCAGCAGCTGCTTCTTGAGCACCTTTCCCATGGCGTTCCTGGGCAGTTCGGACACCAGCACCACCCGCCGCGGCCGCTTGTGGACCGAGAGCCGCTCCGCCACGAAGGCCGTCAGCTGGTCCCCCGTCACCGTGCCGTCCGGGATGACGTAGGCGACCACCGCCTGGCCGAGGTCCTCGTCGGGCGCGCCGACCACCGCGGCGTCCGCGACCGCCGGGTGGTCGCGCAGCGCCGCCTCGACCTCGCCGGCGCCGATCCGGTAGCCGCCGCTCTTGATGAGGTCCACCGAGGCACGGCCGACGATCCGGTGGAAGCCGTCCTCGCCGATCACGGCGACGTCCCCGGTGCGGAACCAGCCGTCCGCCGTCCACGCCTCCCCGTTGGCGTCCGGCCGGTTGAGGTACCCGGTGAACAGCGTCGGCCCGGCGACCTGCAGCTCGCCCACGCTCTCGCCGTCGTGCGGGACGGGCTCGCCCTCCTCGCCGACCAGCCTGGTCCGCACGCCGGTCAGGGGCAGCCCGACACTGCCGGGGCGGCGCTCGCCGTCCGCCCGGGTGGAGAGGGTGATCAGCGACTCGGTCATGCCGTAGCGCTCGATCGGAGCGTGCCCGGTCAGCGCGGCGAGCTTCCCGAAGACCGGCACCGGCAGCGGCGCGCTGCCGGAGACCAGCAGCCGGGCCGAGGCGAGCTGCCCGGCCGCCTCCGGATCGGCGGCCAGCCGGGACCAGACCGTGGGCACGCCGAAGTACAGGCTGGCACCGGCGGCCGCGTAGCCCGCCGGCGTGGGCCGCCCGGTGTGCACCAGCCGGCTGCCGGTGCGCAGGGCGCCGAGCACGCCGAGGACCAGGCCGTGCACGTGGAAGAGCGGCAGACCGTGGGCCAGTGTGTCGTCGGCGGTCCAGCGCCAGGCCTCGGCCAGCGCGTCCAGGTCGGCCGCGACGGCGGAGCGCCGGATCATCGCCCCCTTCGGGGCGCCGGTGGTCCCCGAGGTGTAGAGCACGAACGCGGTGGCGTCCGGCGCGGGCTCGGCGTGGCGGGTGGCGGAGCGCTCGGCCGGGTCGACGGGCAGCGCCGACACTCCCCCGGTCTCCGGCACCGTGTCCCCGGCGGCGTGCGCGAGCAGGACGGCGCCCGAGTCCCGCAGGATGTGCGCGCGCTCCTTGGGCCCGGAGTCGGGCGGCAGCGGCACCACGGGCACGCCGGCCAGCAGCCCGCCGACCACCGCGACGACGGTCTCGGCGGTGGGCCGGGCGAGCACCGCCAGCGCGGGGGCGCCGGCCACCCGGTCGGCCACCGCGGTCGCCGCTCCCAGCAGCTGCTCGCGGGAGAGCTCCCGCCCGTCGATCCGGAGCGCGTCGCCGGAGTCGCCGAAGTCGCCCTGAAGTGCCGTCAAGAGTGTCATGCGTCTGCCCTCGCCCTTGGTCGCGGTGTGGCGCTCTGTCCCCGCCGGCCCTGTCGCCGCCGGTCCGGCGTCCGACTCTACGGGCCCGGCGGCGGGCACCCGCAGAGCCCACGGGGACGGACCGCGGCAGCGGGGGATCCGCCCGCGCGAAAGCGCGAGGGCGCGCCCGGGAAGGTTCCCGGGCGCGCCCTCGCGCAGTGTCGGTCCGACGCCGTGCGGTCAGCCCTTGCGGGCCTGGACCTCGCCGGTGAGCTGCGGCAGCACGGCGAAGAGGTCGCCGACCACGCCGTAGTCGACCAGCTCGAAGATCGGGGCCTCCGGGTCCTTGTTGACGGCCACGATGGTCTTCGAGGTCTGCATGCCGGCCCGGTGCTGGATCGCGCCCGAGATGCCCGCCGCGATGTAGAGCTGCGGGGAGACCTGCTTGCCGGTCTGGCCGACCTGGTTGCTGTGCGGGTACCAGCCGGCGTCGACGGCGGCGCGCGAGGCACCGACGGCCGCGCCCAGCGCGTCGGCCAGCTCCTCGACCACGCCGAAGCCGGCCGCCTCGCCGACGCCGCGGCCGCCGGAGACCACGATCGCGGCCTCGGTCAGCTCCGGGCGCCCCGAGGAGACCCGCGGGGTGCGCGAGGTGACCTTGGCGGCGTTGCCGGTGAACTCGACGGTGACGTTCTCCACCGCGCCCGCGGCCGGAGCGGCCTCGGGGGCCACCGCGTTCGGCTTCACCGTGATGACCGGGGCGCCGTGCGACACCTTGGACTTCACCTGGAAGGACGCGGCGAAGACGGCCTGGGTGGCGACCGGGCCGTCGGCACCGGCCTCCAGGTCGACGGCGTCGGTGATGATGCCGGAGCCGATCCGCAGCGCGACCCGCGCGGCGACCTCCTTGCCCTCACCGGAGGAGGTGACCAGCACCGCCGCGGCACCGGTCGCCTTGGCGATCTGGGCCAGCGCGTCCACCTTCGGGACGACCAGCTGGTCGGCGAACTCCGCGCCGTCCGCGACGTACACCTTCGCCGCACCGAACTCGCCGGCCTTGGCGGCCAGGTCGGCCGCGGCCGCACCGGCGCCCAGCACGACCGCCGACGGCTCGCCGATCCGGCGGGCCAGGGTCAGCAGTTCGAGGGCCGGCTTGCGGACCACACCGTCGGCGTGGTCCACGAGAACCAGGATCTCAGCCATGATTCGTTGCTCCTGATCGATCGTTGGAACGCAAACTGCGTGGATTAGATGAACTTCTGCTCGGCGAGGAACGCGGCGAGCTGCTTGCCGCCCTCACCCTCGTCCTTGACGACCGTGCCGGCCGTCCGCGCCGGACGCGCCGTCACCGACTCCACCGCCGTCCACGCACCCGCCAGACCGACCTCACCGGCCTCGATGCCCAGATCGTCCAGGTCGAACGACTGCACCGGCTTCTTCTTCGCCGCCATGATGCCCTTGAACGACGGGTACCGCGCCTCACCCGACTGGTCCGTCACCGACACCACCGCCGGCAGCGCCGCCTCCACCAGCTCCGTCGCCGCGTCACCGTCACGACGGCCCTTCACCACACCGCCCTCGACCGACACCTCCGACAGCAGCGTCAGCTGCGGCACACCCAGCCGCTCCGCCAGCAGCGCCGGCAGCACACCCATCGTGCCGTCCGTCGACGCCATGCCGCCGATCACCAGGTCGAACCCGGTCTTCTCCAGCGCCTTCGCCACCACCGCCGACGTCCCGATCACATCCGTACCGTGGATGTCGTCGTCGTTCACGTGCACGGCCTTGTCCGCACCCATCGACAGCGCCTTGCGCAGCGCGTCCTTGGCGTCGTCCGGCCCCACCGTCAGCACCGTCACCTCGGCATCGCCGTGCGCCTCGGAGATCCGCAGCGCCTGCTCCACGCCGTACTCGTCCAGCTCCGACAGAAGGCCGTCCACACCCTCCCGGTCGGTGGTGTGGTCGTCCGCGAAACGACGGTCACCCGTCGCGTCCGGCACGTACTTCACACAGACAACGATCCTCAAGCTCACGGCCTGTCTCCTGTACTGGTCTCGTCCGGCGGCTGCGGCTGTGCAAGCGGGCGCGAACTCGGCACGCACCCGCTCCGGGCAGCGTGTTCCCGTGCCGGTCCGGAACTTCCTGGCAGCATACTCGCCAGTAGTCGAATGACACTACTGGCCAGTAGCTTACGCCGCCGAGCCCCGTCCGACCGCCCCTCGGCCCGCCTCGCGAGGGCCTGAGGGCCCCCGGCCCGGACGGCCCGCGGAACGGCTCGCACTGCCGTCAGCCCTCATCCTGCCCCAGCGTCCCGCCGACACCACCCGACGGGGCGGCGCATCGGGAGTGGGATTCACCACCCGGGCCGCCGCACCCCCCGGAGCGGATCAGACCGCCTCGCCCAGCGCCGCGATCACGTCCGCCTTGCGCGGCAGCCCGGCCGCCCGGCGCACCACCCGGCCATCCGCGTCCAGCACCAGGACCGTGGGCGTCCGCAGGATCTCCAGCCGGCGGACCAGCGCCAGCCGCTCCTCGGCGTCCAGCTCGATGTGCGCCACCCCCTCGACCAGACCCGCCACCTCCCCGAGCACCCGTCGGGTGGCCCGGCAGGGCTGGCAGAACGCGGTCGAGAACTGCACCAGCGTGGCCCGCTCGCCCAGCGCCTCCCCCAGGTCCGCCGCCGAGAGCCGTACCGCCCCGTCCTTCGCCCGCACCCGCAGCCTCCCGTCGCGCTGGGCCCGCAGCAGCCCGAACGCGCTCGCCACCGCGAGCACGACGACGCACACCACCAACCCGGTCATCCCCCCAGTCTGCCCCGACCCCCCAGGAGTCCGACAGAGTGGTCGACCGCCGGGGCGGAGCCCGCGTACGATCGCCGGGTGGACTCCGACCGCCCGGTACGACCGCTGCTGACCACCCGCCGGGTGGTCGACCTGTGCCGGGCCACGGCCTCGCGCTGTCACTGACGCGCCCTGCCGTCCCCCCTTCTGCGATCCAGATCCGGAGCCCCCGTTGCAGATAGACCCCCGCGGCCCGAGGTTCGCCGCCGCGCTCAGCGCGGCCGTCCTCGGCGCCGTCCTCCTCAGCGGCAGCGGCCTGCTGCTCACCCTCCAGGGCATCGTCTTCGGCCTCGGCGCCATCGGCGGCCTGCACCGGTCGCCGTACAACTGGCTGTACCGGACCCTGCTCCTGCCCCGGCTCGCACCGCCCACCGCGACCGAGGACGAGCGGCCGCCGCGCTTCGCCCAGGGCGTCGGCCTGGTCTTCGCCGCTGTCGGCGCGCTCGGCTTCCTCACCGGGGTGACCTGGCTCGGCCTGCTGGCCACCGCGTTCGCCCTCGCCGCCGCCTTCCTCAACGCCGTGTTCGGCTACTGCCTCGGCTGCGAGATGTACCTACTCCTCCGCCGCTCCCAGGGCCGGCTGGACGCCGCGTCCTGACCGGACCGGAAAGGTTCCCGGCCGGCCCATCACGGACGTCACACACCCGCCACCCGCCCGACCGCCCGCCTCAGGTGACAGCGGGCACTCGTTCGGGGGATCATTTCCGTGTATCACCCGTGGCCGCCGCGGCGTGCCGCGCCTCCGGTCGGCCCCACGTACGACACGGGTACCGCCGGACCGGGCCACCAGGGCCCGTGGGAAGTCAGGACTGACCGTGGCAGAGCTCGTGTACCCGCCGGTGATCGGCGCCGCACTGACCGTCTTCCGCGCGCTCGACGTACGCATCAGGATCGTCGGCGCCGAAAACATCCCCGCCCAGGGCGGAGCGGTACTGGTGAGCAATCACATCAGCTACCTGGACTTCCTCTTCGCCGGCCTCGGAGCCTTCCGCGGCGGCAAGCGCAAGACCCGCTTCATGGCCAAGGACGACGTCTTCAAGCACGCCGTCTCCGGCCCGCTGATGCGGGGCATGAAGCACATCCCGGTCGACCGCACCGACGGCCAGCCCGCGTACGAGGCCGCCGTGCGGGCCCTGCGCGCCGGCGAGATGGTCGGGGTGTTCCCGGAGGCGACCATCAGCCGCTCGTTCATGCTGAAGAAGTTCAAGACCGGCGCCGCCCGGATGGCCGCCGACTCCGGCGCCCCGCTGCTGCCGGTCATCCTGTGGGGCACCCAGCAGCTCTGGACCAAGGGCCGGCCGAAGACCCTCACCAAGCGCCACGTCCCCGTGACCATCATGATCGGCGAGCCGATCGAGCTGGCGCCCGGCGACAAGCCCGTGATGGTCACCCGCCGGCTGCGCGCCGCGATGAGCGAGATGCTCGACCGGGCCCAGCGCGAGTACCCGGGCAAGCCGAGCGGGCCTGAGGACACCTGGTGGCAGCCCGCCCACCTCGGCGGCACCGCGCCGACCCTTGAGGTCGCCGAGGCCGAGGACGAGGCAGAGGCCGAGCGCCGGGCCAACCGCGACTGACGCCCCCGGGCCGGCGGCGGCCGGCCGGGCGCTCCGCGCCGTCAACCCAACAATCCATTCTTCATACTCCGTGCGACCGAGTGGCCACGGACCGTCGCGTGTCGGCGGCCTGCCCGCCCTCCCGATCTGACACAGTGACAGCTCCCCCGGGGGCCTCGTCCTGCACCAGAGACGGAGATGACACGCCGATGACCGGCACACGGCTGCTGCCACTCACCACCACGGCCCGCACCCGCGCCCGCGCAGGTGCGGGCCTTCTGCTGGCGGGCACCGCCCTGCTCGCCGGGTGCGGTGCCCAGCCCGGCGAGATCCCGCTCAGCGAGATCCGGGCGGAGTCCCCGTCCGCCACCCCGACTCCCGACCCTGCCATCGCCAACGCGACCCCGGGCGTGATCGGAGCCGCGGCACCGGCCCTGCCCGTCACGGCCCACAACGGCCTGATCGCCGGCCGGGTCTTCCTCGACCCCGGACGCCTCACCAGCGCCGTCTTCACCGTGACGGCCGACGGCGGCACCCTGCAGCAGCTCACCCGGCCCTCCGGCCAGGACCGCGACGACCACCCCGACTGGTCCCCCGACGGCAGCACCCTCGCCTTCGACCGGACCGAGACCGAGACCGGCGCGGCCCGGCTCTGGACGGTGTCCGCCGACGGCGAGGGCGCCCACCAGATCGGCCAGCTCTGCGAGACCGGCGCCGCCGACTGCGCCAACGAGCAGGAGAGCGGCCCCGCCTTCTCCCCCGACGGGAAGCAGCTCGCCTTCAGTCGCACCTGGGGCGCGATCGACTCGTCCACCCAGCAGATCCAGTACTCCGACCTGTACCTGATGAGCCCCGACGGCACCAACGCCCAGCGGCTGACCTTCCTCACCAACGACACGCCGTACTCCGGCGAGGTCCGCAATCCGAGCTGGTCGCCCGACGGCAAGCAACTGGTCTTCGAGTACCGGACCAGCTCGACCGGGCAGCCCGCCAGCGGCCGGGCCCTCTACGTCGTCAACGCCGACGGCACGGGCCTGCGCCGACTCACCCCGTGGGAGCTGCGCGCCGGTGAGCGCGCCAGCTGGTCCCCCGACGGCACCCGGATCCTGTTCACCACCTATCCGGCCGGCCCCGACTACACCCCCGGTGGCGGCATCTACACCGTGCAGCCCGACGGCAGCGCCATCGACGCCCTGACGCCCGGTCCGTCCGAGGTGTTCTACGGGGCCGCCGCCTACTCCCCCGACGGCACGTCCATCGTCTTCTCCCAGGCCCCCGCCGGCGGAACCGCCGACCTGTACCGGATGCAGACCAACGGCACCGGCGTCACCCGGATCACCGAAACGGCCGACCAGTGGGTGAGCCGCCCGAACTGGGGCACCGCCGCACCCCACTCGTAACCAGGCGACGCCGGGGCCGGCCTTTCGGTCGGCCCCGGACCGCTTGGGCGTGCCTTTCCCGGAAACGCAAAGAACCCCCCCGATCCGTAAGGATCGGGGGGGGTTCTTTGGAATGATTGTTCGGCGGCGTCCTACTCTCCCACAGGGTCCCCCCTGCAGTACCATCGGCGCTGTGAGGCTTAGCTTCCGGGT